>CAYQKK010000004.1:74289-131973 GCA_964417955.1 uncultured Planctomycetaceae bacterium | reverse complement strand
GGAGCATGTCCCCCTCCATCGCCATACGAGGCCGCCGATCGGTGGCCTCAACCTTCCTCGCAAGCGTTCTCCTCCTTCCAGGCTGTGGCGGCGGCGGTCCCGAGCCGGGGGAAGGGCCTCCGGATACCAGCCCGATGATGGTCTTCGAGGCCGGGAAAGCGCGGGGCTCCAGCGTCAAGGAGGTTCGCTTCGTCGGCGACACGTTGATGACGCTGTCGGACGTGGTGGAGACCTGGTCGTTGACCACGGGTGGCGGCGTGGATGCGCCGGCCGCGGCGCGCTCCTACAGCAAGCTGCACGTGAGTCCGAGCCGGGGCCTGGTCGGCCTGAGCGAGGGCGGCCGCGCCTACGCCTCCAGCGACGCGGAGGACCCACTCTTCGAGGCGAAGGGCTCTGGGTACCTGAGCATTGCGTACGTCGAGGGCTGGGACCGCTTCGCCTCCTTCGGCACCAAGGCGGTGAAGTTCTTCGAGCGCGAGACCGGTGCTTTCGTCAAGGAACACGCGGTGCCCCAAGGAATCGAAGGAGTGATCGCGGGCGAGCACTCCTACGCCACCTCGATTCCCGGAGGCCGCATCGCCCTGTGGCCCATCGGAGCGAACGGCGCGAAGGGCGTCCTGACCGGTCACGAAGCCAAGGTTGTCGCCATGGCCTACAGCCCGGACGAGACCCTGTTCGCGTCGGCCTCCGCCGACGGCTTGGTCATCGTTTGGGACGTGGCGACTGCGAAGGAGCAGGCACGTTTCGACCTGCCCCTGAGCCCGGCCGTTCCGGCGGCGAACCTCGCCTTTCTTCCCGGCCGCCCGGTGCTCGCCGCCCAAGGCAACGGCCGGGAGACGAGCCGCCTGGTGCACTTCGTGTCGGTGGTTACGGGGGAGACGATCGAGACGTTCAGGGTCGGCTCCACAGGGGTCCTCGACATGGACGTATCCCCAGATGGTTCGATGCTTGCCGTGGGCTGCGCTCGCTCCGGTCAATACACCCAGAACCAGGCCGCGGAGGATCGCAAGCTCTTCAGCAAAGTCAAGAGCCTCGAGTCTGGACTCGCCTTGGTCTTCGACGTGTCGTCCGTGGGGCGGTAAGGATGGTCAGCTCATCTCCCGGTGGCGCGTCAATTGATCAGGATTGCTCGAAAGGAAAATGGACACAGCCCGTAGAGGCCCCAATGTTGACCCAATTGTCCCCCGCTCACTCCCCATCCAATAGGGGACGGCTTTCAGCCGCACTGCTGTTCACGTTCGTTCAAGCCGCCTGCATCACCCCCGGCGAGGGGGCGATGTCGGAAGAGGAACGCCAAGAACTCGAGAACATCGCCGTCGAGATTCAGAGCTCGGCTACGGAAGGGCCGAGCTCTGAAGGGTCGAGCCACTGGCATGTTCCTGTCGGGTTCCAGGACACCGGGCTCGCTATCGGAAACCCTCGAACGTGGACGGGGTTGCGCCTGAACTTTGCCGATCACGACGTCGACGAGATACGCGGAGTCAACGTCAGCGCTTGGTCGTGGAAGAAGCCCTCAGTGCAGGATATGCGGGGCCTCGGCCTTGGCCTCAATAGCCGGGTGGTCAACGGACGCGGGGTGTCGTTGGGAGTCCTGGACTCCACCGCTGAGGACTCCTTCCGAGGCCTTCAAGTGGGCGGTGGTGCCGTCGTCGCCGGAGGAGAAGCCCGGGGCCTTTCCATCGGTGGGCTGGCAGCAGTCGCTGGCTCGGATACGCGCGGGCTGAGTGCGTCTGGACTCGCCGTCGTCACGGGCGGCACCCAGCGCGGCGTGCACCTCGCGGGCATCGCCAACGTGGCGGCGAAGGACTCTTCGGGGCTCAGTGTCGCGGGGCTTGGGTCCGTGACCCTAGGGGATCGCACTGGAGTTCAGGCCGGAGGCCTCGCCGTGGTTTCCCTCGGCGACGCCCGTGGCTTCAGCGCCGCGGGCCTAGGCAACGTGAGCCAAGGCGCCATCTCCGGCATCGCCCTCGGCGGCCTAGCGACGGTCGCGGCCCATGACATCGATGGCCTCGCGATCAGCGGCTTGTCGACGGTCTTCGGTGGCAGCTTCACCGGCATAGGCCTCGGCGGACTCACGGTGGGCGACAACGAGTCGGCGGGCATCCAGAACCCGTTCGGCGGTCCGCTTCAGTCAGGGTCCTACTCCTCGGCCACCGGCCTCATGCTGGCGGGCTACAAGGTCCAGGCCAGCGAGATCACCGGAATCACCGGCGCCCTTGTCAACCGGACCAACTTCTTGACGGGTCTCGCGGTCGGGGGCATGAATCGAGTGACGGGCACGCAAACGGGTCTCTCTATCGGTCTGTTCAATCAGGCGACGATGTTGGACGGCGTTCAGATTGGACTGTTAAATCACGTGGCGGAGAACCCGTGGTGGGCGCGCTGGCTCCCGCTGGTGAACGCTAGATTTTGAACCGACGTGCGGGATGGCTCAGCTACCGAGAAGCTCCAGTTAGTGTGGGTCGCCGCACGGCAAAAGTGGACGGCGCATCCGAGCGCCGGTGGTACCGTCCCGCCGCCGACTCTTAGCCTTGTGCGAGCCAGGGGGCACGAAGCCATCGATCAACCTCAAAGAACGGGCATCAAATGAAGGACCGCGTCGTACGCGATCTCTGGTGGGCCGTCACCAGCCCAGGGCTCATGGACGAGGGCTATGGCTGCACCGTGCCAGCGTTCGATCAGGACGAGCTGCTTCCGGCCTTTAGGGCGCTCGACGCTCGGCCCGAGGCGCTCCATCGGGCGGTTGCGGGGAGCCTTGGGGCCGAGCGGCCGCGCCTTGGGGCGTACTTTGAAGACCTCATCGAGTTCTTCGTGCGCGACGTGGCTGGGCACCGCGACCTCGTGAGTGGCGTGGTGATCCGCGAGGAGAAGCGAACGGTCGGTGAGCTTGATCTCTTGTTCCGTGACGGGCCGGTTTGCCGCCACTGGGAGCTAGCGGTGAAGTTCTACATGCATGTGCCGGGCTTGGTCGATGATCCGAGCGGCTGCTATCTGGGGCCGGAGACGCGGGATCGCCTGCACCTCAAGATGGAGCGTCTGAGGGACCATCAGCTTCCGCTTGCAGGAACGGCAGCCGCGGCAGAAGCGTTGGCTTCCTGGCAGCCGCTAGAGAGTGCTGCGCTCGTTCGAGGCCGCCTCTACTACCCTGCATCGTCCGACTGGAGCGCAGGTCCGAGCCCAACCCTAGTCGACTCGTCCCACCTGCGCGGCTGGTGGTGCCAGGTGGACCGTGCCGAAGAACTCCTGCCCGATGCGGACTCCTACGCGCTCCTCACGCGCGCTGAGTGGTTTGCACCCGTCGATGCCTCGCTCGACAAGATCACACGATGGAGTCGAGGGCAGGCCTGCAAGTGGGCCGCTACCGCCGCCTCCACATGGCCGTCAGGCGAAGCTCGATCCCACGTCGTCGCCTGCCTCGATGCCGACGGAGGCGAGGTGCACCGCGGCTTCTTGACCTCGGTCGGATGGCCGGGAGCGGTGCCGGACCGCAGTTGACTTCGCGATAGCGCCATGTGGAGAATGTCAATTTCGCGAATGGTGCCGCCTTCCCGAGCGCGATAGCGCGTGCCCTGCCGACCACCCGTCCGTCAACGAACCGCCGCTATGCGCCTACTCATCGCCTCTTCACTTCTTGTGCTTAGCGCCTGCGCTAGCTCCGTTGGCCGCACTGGATCAGATGATGGAGCGGTCGGGAGAGCGGACGCGCGAGCGACCAGGTTTTCCGAAGAGTCTGGGCCGCTGCGCATCGCGCTCGCTGGACTTGTTCACCAGCACGCAGAGAGGCTTCTGTGGAGCGCGAGTCGACGGGACGACATCGAGATTGTGGGCGTCGCTGAAGCCAACGTCGAGCTCTTTGAGCGCCTCGCTACCAAGCACGACCTCGACCGGAGCCTTCGCTTCGACACGCTAGAAGGGCTCCTAGAGGTAACGAAGCCGGAAGCGGTCAGCGCGATGACGTCCATCGCCGATCACGTCAAGGTCGTTGAGCGGTGCGCTCCGCTAGGCGTGCACGTGCTGGTGGAGAAGCCCCTTGCGTTCAGTCGTGAGCACGCCGAGCGAATGGCTGAGCTGGCACGGCTGCACGGGACGCTTGTACTTACCAACTATGAGACGAGCTGGTACAGCTCTGTTCGCGAAGCCGAGCGCCTCGTGAAGAGCGGCGAGTTGGCTCCGATCTCCAAGTTGATCTTCCGGCATGGTCACAAGGGGCCCATCGGAATCGGCTGCTACCCTGAGTTCACCGACTGGCTAGCTACCTCAGAGGCGAACGGCGGCGGCGCCCTCGTGGACTTCGGCTGCTACGGGGCCGTCCTCTCCACTTGGCTGATGAACGGCGCGGCTCCGACCCGCGTGATCGCCGCGGCGCAGACTTTGAAGCCAAGCGTCTACCCCAACGTGGATGATGATGCGACGATCGTGCTGGAGTACCCCGGTGCGTCATCGATCATTCAAGCGTCCTGGAATTGGACCCACGACGTGAAGGCCATGGACCTCTACACCGAGAAGGGATCGCTCCACGCGGGCAAGGGGGACGCGCTCAGCGCTCGCAGCCCGGATGCTCTTCCAAGGGAGCTCGACTGCCCATCACCGCCGGCTCACCTACGCGACGAATGGAGCTACTTACGAGAGGTCATTCGTGGGAAATGCAGGGTCGACGATCTCTCTAGCCTGCCCACCAACGTGATCGTGGCGCGAATCCTCGACGACGCACGGCGCCAGGTCGCGCAGCGCAGCAGGAAGTCGCGCGCCACGAAGAGATCTTCCCTACCACCGGCGCCCCGGACCCCGCGCAACATCAACTTCCGAGGCCGAGGCGTCCGCTGAATCTACCGACGTATCCGCGAAGGCAAAGCGCACCCTCGCTTGCGGCTAGTCAAGCTTGAGCTCGAGCACCGCCGTCCCGCACTGCTCGCGGCTGAGTGAAGACGCAAAGGACTTCTCGACCGCGCGGCGTGAGCGCTCCGGCTTGCCGCTGAAGACCTCTGTTCCGTTCCACGTCACGGTGATCGGATGGTCGAGGTCGATCAGCTCGTCGAGGAGGTGCAGCTTGACGGCTTTGACGGGGTGCTTGGCGACTGGGTCCGTGGTGAGCTCGATCGCTTGGCCTTCGACGGACGCGGTGATCTGCTGCTTGGTCTTCGCAGCCTCTAGGCTGACCTCGAGCCAATAGAAGCGCGGGTGGCGCACGTTGTCCTGGATCCAGACGACGCGCTTGGGCCAAACGTTGCGGGTGCGCGACGCCATCCACGGGAGCGCTTCCTTGTCTTCGCCGTCCATCCAGTGGCCTTTCCCTGGGTAGATGACGACGCGGTGGTCGTAGCCCTCGGGGTCTTCTGCGCGCAGCTGGGCGAGCCGTACGCGCCAGTTCCCCGCCTTCTTGTTGCGGTTGTACGCGCCGTCTTCGCCGCCCATGTAGAGCGCGAACGGTAGATTGCGAAGGCTCTTCGTTTGCGCGTCGCCCGGGTGCCCCGCCATCATCGCGGCGGCTGCGAAGCGGTCCGCCATGCGCGGAGCCAGCTGGTAGACACCGTCGCCTCCGGCGGAGTAGCCCATCAGGTAGACGCGATCCGGGTTGACGCCGCGGCACGCCACGAAGGCTTGAATCAGTCGGTCGAAGAGCTCGTCGATGTGGGGCTGGTGCCACAGATCCCAGGTGTCCGTTGGAGCGCGCGGAGCGACGTAGTAGCCCTCAGCCGGCTCGTAGAGGCCAATCTGGTTGTTCCATTGCTGGTCGTTGACTCGGGCGGGTGCGCCGCCGCCGCCGTGCATAGAGATCCAAAGGCTGTGGCCGCCTGCGGGCTCTTCCCCGAACTTGCGCACCTTGATGGCCAGCTCGTGATCGCTCGCGCGGAAGATCTTGGCTTCGAGTTCATCGGACAGCTCCTTCGAGAGCGCTTCGCGCTTCGCCTCCCAAAGCTCTTGAACGATGCGCTGCGCGGCCTCTTCGCCGAGGGTCTCGCCAGCTTCGCCAATGACCGTAACCGGGGCTTGCCCCTGGTGGACGTCTTCCTCGATGTAGCGCTCCGTTACCTCGACTCCGTTGACGCCGCGATAGCCGCGGTTCCAAACCAGCGGAAAGTGATGGCCGGTGGCCTGCCAGCTCGACGCCCAGATCGCGTGGGCCACATCTCCGGACGCAAGCGGCTTTGCCTTGCGCGCGTCATTCAGGAACCATGCGCGGTCAAGGCCCTTCGCGTTGTACTCGTCGGCCCCGGTGAAGCGCCAGCGCTCTCCGTCCCAGATCTCCGGCCACGTGTGATTGCCGCGATCGTCGTGCCAGCGGAAGACGCCCGCTGCCCGAGCGGGGATGCCGACGGAGCGGCACGCGTCGACGTAGAGAATCGTCAGCCCCGTGCACGTGGCTCTGCCTTGGGCAATCGACTCTGCGGGGCTTGCGTTCGGTTTCTTACGTCCCTTGTTGTAGTGGACGTTGATCTCCTTGTAGAGCCCAGCGTTGATCGCCTGGACCGCTTCCTCGATCGTCTTCGCGTCCTTGACGAGTGGGCCCGCGATCTTCAGTAGCTCGGGCCGCCAGTTCTCACGGGACTCGTCGAGGACCGCGTAGGGCAGCACGTCGTTCAGGAACAGATCGTCGGGGATCGAAGGACCCCAGGGGAATGCGGTCCGCGACTCGAGCGCCAGCCGCAGGTTGTCGAGGAGCAGGTCTTGGTCCGCAAGCTCTGCGTCGATCTCGGGCCGATGCGCGCGCAGGAATTTGGCGGCCGCGGCGCCTTCTTCGCCTAGCTCGGTGCGCGCCTGGCGCAGGAAGTCATCCCAGGTCGATGACTCTTCGATCGTGGCGGGGCCGGGGCCAAGGAAGGAAGCGAGGGTCAGCGCGACAAATGGGATCCACATGCCCCGGACATTACGCGGCTGGCCTTGGAAACAGCAAGGCCGCCCGATGCGTCCCCAGAAGTGGGGGGCGTATCGGGCGGCCTATTCCAGGTTTGTCGCCTGGAGAGGCCTTGCTAGAGGCGGTCGGAGAGCAGGCGCGTGGCGGCCCGCTCGAGGCGCTCTTGGTTGAAGAGCGAGCCGTCTTCGACGGCGGCGCGGAGCTCAGAGATGCGCTCGGAGCGACCCGCTTCGTCGGCCTCACCATGCCCGACGGAGATCTCGATGGAGTCAGTGGGAGCCTGCATCCGAGCGAGAGCCTCAGCGTCTGCGGCGGAGCGGCTCTTGACTCGTTCAATGGTCTCCTCGAGCTCTGCGCTGCGCATTTCCCGGGCTCTTCGAACCTCGGCAAATCGCGTCTCCGACAGGTCGACCTTTTTGTTTGTGTTGAATTCCATGGCTTGAGATTCGTGGTGCAGGCTGGGCCGCCCTCGCGGGCGGTTGCGTGTGGCGCGAGCGACACACAGGGGGGGGCAAACGGGGCACTGTTTGGCGCCCCTACAGATAGGACCTCCTTGAGCCTCCGGCACAGGAGAGGCGGTCCGCACGGGAGTGATCGGATGATCTCCCGGGAGCATGAGTCGCTATATGCAGGAATTCCGGATTGGCTCCGGAAGAGGGGGGTCCCACGCTCCCCAGGGGTCCTGATTTGGGTCTTCCTCAAGGGGAGATTCCTAGCTGACGTTCATTCTTGCGCCCCTAGGTGCCGATCCCCCCCGTAGCGCCCGGGTACTCCCGGCCGCCGGAGAACCCCATGGATGCCGCTACCGAAGACTCACCTGGCCAGGGCCAACCGTTCATGGGCGACGTGGAGACCACCGAGCTCCTCGATCTCCTGATCGATGAGGCGGCGGCCTCGCTGTCGCTGCTGTCCGAGTTCCAGCTGGGCGATCCCGTCCTTGAGGACGTGATCGAGCATGATCGCCCGATTTGGGACGACGTTCACATCGTCTTTCGGATCGGCTTTGCGATCAAGGGACGGGCTCGCATGGGCCTTATCGGGCTGACTGTGCCGGAGGCTCTGACCCTCTCGGGATCCCTTCTGATGATGCCCCAGGACACGGTGGCCGAGAACCGCACGAAGGCCGCCCCTGACGAAGGCGACAAGGAGGCTATCATGGAGGCCGGCAACCTGATCGCAGGCGCCTTTCGGGCCTCGTTATCCAAGCGCATCAACGGCTCCGTGGACGTGCAGTTCTTTGGGTGCCAGGGGGTCGCAGCCGGGGACGCACCCTGGATCTCGGGCTTTGAGTCAGAGCCCCTGGCGATCCGCCAGCACTCGGCGTCATTTGCCAACTTCGAACCTTTCTCGATCGTCATGGCGATCCCGGTATGAGCCGAAAGGGGCGTCTCATCCGATCCCAAGATCGGTGACGCCAATTGCCGTTAGGCCGCGTGGTGGACACACTAGTCCCTATGCGCGTTCGACCCCGTTTCCTGACTTCCGTCCTGCCGGTGCTTCTCGCGCTGGCGATGGCTCCTCTTGGTCTATCCCAGGGAGCTGAGCTCTCCCTGGATGATGGCCGCTCTTCCGAGGCCGACTACGTCATCCGTGCGCGGATCGACGAGGCCGACGCGTCCGACGTGGACGACGGGCCTGCGAAGCACCTGACGGGTTCGTTGACGCTCACCTGGAAGAACCGATCGGGCGAGCCCGTGTCGGACCTCTGGTTCCACCTCTATCTCAACGCCTACGCGAACAACCGGAGCCTGCACCTCACCGAGTCGAAGGGCCTCCTGCGCGGGTTCGACATGGATCGCGGGTACGGCTGGCAGAAGATCACCTCGATCAAGGTGGGGGACGTGGACTTGACGGATTCGATCCGTTTCCGCGTGCCACGGGCCACCGCGCCGCTCGATCGGACGCTCATGAGCGTCGACCTGCCCGCGCCCGTTGCTTCGGGATCCGATGTGACGGTCGAGATCGAGTGGGAGTCGCGCCTGCCGCGCGTCCGGCGCCGGACCGGCACGAAGGGCAACTTCATGTTGCTCAGCCATTGGTTCCCGAAGCTCGCGGTGTACGAGCGGGAGCGCGGATGGCGCGCCCACCCGTTCCATATGAACACCGAGTTCTATGCGGATTACGGGACCTACGACGTGTCGATCGACCTGCCCGAGGAGTACGCGGGCAAGGTGGCCGGTTCGGGCGCCCAGGTGGGAGACCCAGCGGTCGCTGACGGGCGCGCCGTCACGCGCTTCTTGGCGCCGGCGGAAGCCGACCGCGGCATCGTGGATCCCGTGGCAGCCCGCGGATCCAAGCGTGCGACGCTCCTGCACGGTTTTGCGTTCACGGCGGACCCCGACTACGTCGTACACGAAGAGATGTTCCGCTGGGACGAGTGGGCTGCGAAGTACGCGAGCGAAGTGGAGGAGGTCAGCCGCGCGCTCGGGCTCTCTGCCGAGGAGCTCAAGGGCCGCGACGTGCTCGTGCGCGTCATGATCCAGCCCGAGCATGAAGACCAGAAGGAGAGGCACTGGCGCGCAACCTGCGCGACGCTCTTTTTCTACGGCCTCTGGTACGGCGGCTATCCCTACAGCGAGCTCACCGCAGTGGACCCCGCCTGGGGCGCACGCGGCGCGGGCGGCATGGAGTACCCAACGATCTTCACGTCGGGCACGCGCATGTTCACGAAAGCCCAAATGGGAACGCCTGAGGGTGTCACGGTCCACGAGGCTGGCCACCAATTCTGGTACGGACTTGTGGGCAACAACGAGCCCGAGGCCGCTTGGCTCGACGAGGGGTTCAACTCGTTCAGCGATAGCGAGACGCTCTTCCGTGAGTACGGCCCGTCTCGCTCGGCGACGACCTATTCGCGGCTTCCGATGTGGGGGACCATGCCGACGCCGGCGCCTTCATCGTCAGGGATAGCCGGGCTCATGACGCTCCAGAGTGTGAAGGTTCCGAACCCGATTCACTTCGCGCTGTCGAAGGCGAAGGTCGAGGTTCCGAAGGACTACCGCTGGCTCGTCCCCAAGCGTTGGAACTTGAAGCCGCTTGCCGTGCCGTCGCCGATTCAGTTTTGGCGTGACCAGCCGCAGCTGGCCCTCGTTGAACAGTACTCGGACCAGCGCTGGGGCGATCGCAACGGCTACCTGCGCGACCCAGACTCCGATCCCATTGAGACGAACGTCTGGGACTACGTGGATGGCCGCAGCTATGGCACGAACAGCTACCCGCGCACCGCGGTAGCGCTGCGTTCGCTCCAGGCGGTCGTTGGACGCGATGCGTTCCTGCGCGGCATGCGCAAGTTCGCCCAGGATTGGCGCTACCGCCACCCCTACCCCGAAGACTTCTACGTAGCCTTCCAAGAGGGCGCCGATGCGGACATCCAGTGGTACTTCGACGAGGTCTTCCGCGGTACCGGCACCGTCGACTGGGAGCTTGAGGTTGGGCAGACGCGCGAGCCGAAAGCGGAGGGATGGTTCCTCTGCGACGACGGCTCATGGACCGCTGAATGTTCTCCCGAGGCGCTCGCCGAAGCCGCGGAACAAGCAGCGGCCGAGGAAGAAGACAGCGACTCGTCCGCCTGGGACTCGGCCACCGAGGATCTCGACGAAGAGGAATCAAAGAAGCCGTATCTCTACGACGTTCTGCTGCGCCGCGGCGGCGACCTCCTGCTGCCCGTCAAGATCCGAGTGACCTTTGACTCCGGCGAGCAGGAGACCTTCGAATGGACGCGCGAGATGCAGGGCGAGAAGCGCTGGTGGCGCCTCCCGATCGTGCCAAGCCCGCGCAAGATCAAGTCCGTAGTCATCGATCCGGAACGTCTCTGGTTCCTCGACAAGAACATGGCCAACAATCAGTGGTTCGATGAACCTGACAAGCTAGCGTCGAAACGCTGGGGAGAGCGCGCGTTGACGCGCGCGTCTGGCCTGCTTCATTGGTTCATGTCGGTGGGGGGCTAATCGAATGTCTAGCTACGAAAACAACGTGGATCACGACAACCTGCGTCGTCCGGACTCGGCTCTTTTCCTGCGCTCTATTCGCTCGGCGCTTCTGCGCCATAAGCTGTGGGGTTCGAGCTGGCTCTTCTTGCTGCTGCTCTCGGCTATTCCCGCGATGCAGGTGATGGGGACGGTCCAGAAGATTGTGGGGAACCGCTACGCGAGCGCCGATGCTGCGCGCGAGCTGCACTCGACGCTCTCAAGCCCCACGACGAGCATGTCGGAGATCTTCCGGCAGGACCACAGCGCGACGCTCTCGCAGATGGAGACGAGTCTCTCCTACGGTGGCGCTGCCTTGGCATTGATCGCGCTCTTGTTCGGCTGCTTCGCCGCGGGCGGCTGGCTGCAAATCACCTTCGAGCAGCCTGATCGTCAAACGCTGCGCCGCTTTGCCTTTGGGGGCGGCCGGTACTTCGGTCGCTTCGTGCGCGTGGCCTTGATGACGATGCTGCTCCTGGCGCTCGTGCGCTGGGTCTTCTATGGCGATCCATGGAAGCGCCTTGTCTACGGCCTGATCCTCGATGTACCGAAGCACGACTGGGGGCGGCTGGAGACGCTGTCTTCCGAAGGCCTCTACACGAATCTGATCTGGCTGCGCGACGGTCTCGCGGCGATCACCTTTGCCAAGGTGCTCGCCTGGGCGATTTACGTCCGGACCCGCCTCGCGCTGCGCGATAGTCGCTCGGTGATCGCTGCTGGCATCGCGACGTACTTCACCATGCTGCGTCATCCGATCCAGACCATGCGCCCGCTCATCCTGCTGCTGCTCGTGGAGGTGCTGATCGTGGTCGTCCTCCTCGGATGGTGGAACGGTACGGTCGAGACGCGCTTCTACGCGGATGCCAACGGCTGGCACGTCTTGGCATTTCTCGGGATCGCCCAGCTCGCGGCGATCTGGCGCCAGGTCACGCGCGGAGCCTTCTACCACGCCGCAGGACGCGTGAGCCAGGCGCTCATCCTGCCGACGGACAGTCAGCCCGATCCCTGGGCCAAGACCATCGGTGGCCCTGGCGGGCCCCAGTACCCCATCGACGATGATGCAGACGGCTATCACGTAACTGTCTGACGATTGAGGCGTAGAGAATGCGCCTAACGCATGCGCAGTGCCGCTCGTACGGCGCATGACCCATGCCTACGATATCCCAAAGTCCTCCCCAACGACCGACGCTGCGCGATGCCCTTCGCTTCTCGCGCCGGCTGGTGTGGGGACTTGCCCTCGGCGCAGCGACGCTCTTTGCCGTCCTCATCGCTGCTGCCTCAGGCTTGTCGATGCTGACCAGCCGTGGGACCGTCCACAGGGTCACACCCGAGGCGGAGGTCGCTACGGAGCTTAGGCTCCAGCGCGACGCTGCGCAGGGCCTTGCCGATGCCTACAACCGGCTGCAGGCACGCTACGAAGGGCGGAAGATGGACGAGGACGAACTGTTTGAGCTCGCGCTCGCCCACGTAGCCGAAGAGGCCACCGTTTCCCAAGGCGAGCTTCAGCAAACGCTCGCCGCTTTTGCGACAGCCGTGAATGAGAGCCCGAATCCAGAGGCTCTCGATCTGGCGCTGGTCGCTTTTTCCGAGCGAGACTTCAAGCGGGCCGTTCCGGTCCCCGAAGCGGTTCCGGTGGACTCGGAAGAGCAGCGCGAGCTCCTTCGGATGCGCGGGCAGTGTCTGCTTGCTTCGAAGGATCCTGGGGGCGCCGTGGACTCGTTCCAGGCGGCGCTCCGCGCCACATCGCTGGCGAACGCGCCCGAGGTCTGGGCGGATCTTCAGTTTCGGATCGGCGAAGCCTCTGTCATCGCCGGAAGCGCGAGCGATCTACTGACGGCCGAAGAGGCCTTTAGCTCGGCCTTTGAGGTCTTGGACCAGGACCTGTGGTCGACGCAGAGGGGGATCGTGCTCAACGAATTGGCCGCGTGCCAGACCGAGCTGCTGAAGCTGGGGGTCGACGATGACCTGAGCCAATCGTCGATTGTCTCTCGCTTTGAGGAGATCATTGAGAACCATCGCGCAGCGGCGGACATTCTCTACTCGGCATCCGAGTGGCGCTGGTGGGCCCAAGCCAGAGCGGACCTAGCCGAGGTGCTCGTACTCGCTGGATCCGTACCGTTCAGCGACGCTCGCGGATGGGAGATACTCGATGACAAGCATCTCTTCGAGGCAGCGAGTTGGCTCCGCAAGGCTTTGAGAGTACAGGACGGCACAGAGCCGGCCGCGGAACTGGAGAGGACACGGCGGCTGCTCGCCGAAACGCTCTTCTTGCGTGCCCTTCTGCGCAGTGATGATCGGAAGGCCTCGCTTTTCGAGGTGTGCAGTCTTGAGTATGACCAAGCCTTCGCTCGGCTTGAGGGCGACGCTCGTTCCTACTTGTGGTACCGACTTGCGCGCAGCAAGGCCGTGAACTGGCGACGGATGGCAGACACCCAGGGGCAAGCCGTCAAGGTCGAGCTTCTCGAAACGGCCTTGGAGCTTGAGATCTCCATCGCGGAGTACTTTGAAGGTGAGACGGAGCAGAACGCTCAGGTGCACTCGCAGCACTGGGTGGCTTGGTCGCAGCTGTGCTTGGTCGACGCGCAGGGTGACTCGGCGGAGGCGCGTGCGCGCAGTGAAGACCTCCTCGTGGACGCAGAGCGTCGACTGCGGTTCGTACTGGCGGCACCCGAACATGAAGACCAGTCCCACAGTCGTATGCCCGCCCAGCAGAACCTAGCGGGCGCGCTGCATCGTCGTGCCAACCTGAAGGAAGGCCCCGAGCGCATCCGACTGTTGACCGAAGCCATCCAAGAGGCCGAGCGGTACCTCGACCTGTATCGCTCTCAGATGACGGTGAACGAGAGAGATTCAATCGCTCTATGGATCGAATCCATGGAGTTGGAACTCCCCGAAGGCGAGTGAAGCTCGTTCGGCGTCAGTCTTCATCGCGCATCGTCGGAACCGTGGCATGGACCGTCTTGCGCCATGTGACGAGCTCGCGCGTTAGCGACTTGATCTTGTCAGGATGCTTCGTCGCGAGGTCGTTTTCTTCCCTCGGGTCGGACCGTAGGTCGTAGAGCTCCTTCCAGGCGGAGCCGTCTGCGCGGGTCCCGAAGAACTCCACTAGCTTCCAGCGGCCATCGAGCAGGATGGAGCCCCCTGGGGTGGTGCGCCAATGCTCGAATCGGTCGCTCTTTCCCTCGAGGTAGCAAGGAAAGTGCCACGCTAGCGAGCGGCTCTCCAGCGGCGTCGCATCCGTCCAGTGTCCGCTTAGGTCGAGTCCGTCGATGGGCCTGTTCGTGGGGGGAGCCGAGGCGATGGCGCCCAGCGTCGGGAAGAGGTCCACGTGATGAATCGGCGCCGTGCTCACCCGCGGCTCGACCCGTCCGGGCCAGCGCACCATGAAGGGCACCCGTACGCCACCCTCGTCCAGCGTGCCCTTGAAGCCCCGCAGTGGCTCCTGGTTCGTGGCTGGCCCGTAGCCGCCGTTGTCTGAGGTGAAGACGATGAGGGTGTCCTTGTCGAGTCCGCGCTCTTTGATGCCCGCTAGGAGTCTGGCGAACTCACCGTCGAGCGCCGTCACCATGGCCGCGTAGCGGGGATGAGGTGCGCCGGCTGCTTTGCGGTCGGAGATGAGCGATTCCGGGGCCTGCAGCGGCGTGTGCACCGTGTAGTACGCGAGGTGCAGAAAGAACGGCGGCTCAAGCTTGTCGAGGAGCTCGATGCTCTCCGAGGTGAGGCGTGTCGTGAGGTACTCGCCCTCCGGTCCGTCCGCGAGACTGGGGTTCTTGTACGGCGCAAAGTAGGACTTCGGATGCCCGTTCATCTGGCCGCCAACGTTGACGTCGTATCCCTGGGCCATGGGATCGTCCCCGAGGTGCCACTTCCCCACGTGCGCTGAGCTGTAGCCTGCTGCTTTCAAGTGCTCGGCTAAAGTGACCTCTTCGAGGGGAAGTGCTCTGCGGCTTGAAGGCGGAGTGAGCGCTCGGTGCTCGGCTTTGCCGCGCTTGGGCGACCCCACGGTGAGCACTCCGTGTCGCGGCGTGTAGCGCCCGGTCTGTAGGCTTGCGCGGCTCGGTGCGCAGTTCGGCGCCGCGGAGTACGCATGCGTACAGGTCATCGACTCCTTAGCGAACGCCGCAATGGCCGGCGTAAGGTGCTCCGCAACCCCTGGCAGCCCCGGCACGTCTGCGCCCAGGTCGCCCCATCCGAGATCGTCGACGAGCACCACGATGATGTTCGGTGGGCGAACGGCGTCGTCGCCGCTTGATGCGGCGGAGAGGTTCGTCAACGTGAGAGCTAGGAGAACTGAACGGAGCGTCATGGAACCAACGGGGGAAGCGGGGGCACGCGCAGCGAGTCGCCCGTTCATGTTGGGCGGGTTAGGTCGCCGATAGCCAAGACGAACCTGACTTTGTCCCGCCATGCTAACTGAGAACATAGGTCGCTAACGGTCAGAGGCACGGCCCTTGGTACGTGTCTCTCTAACGTACTTGTTCGTCGGCGCAGCGTCGCATTCTCGGACCCAGAGGTACCCTATTTCGACATATCATCGGATCCGACACAAGTCGGGTCGACTACGGTAGCCGCTCCCTTCTCCCCATGTCCCATGAGCCCCACCGAGACACTCGAGAAACAGTACGAAAGGTATCGCAAGACCAAGGCCTCGAAGGATCTTGCGGTTGTCTTTTCGCAGCTTGCACCCGCCTTGATGCGCGCCGCACGTCGCGCCGGACTCGATCAACAGGGCGCGGAAGATGCGGTGCAGGAGACGTTTCTCGCGGTCATCGCGGGTGAGGATCGGTTCGAAGAAGGCCGTCCCGTCGTTCCCTGGGTTCGGGGAATTGCGCTACGGCAGATCAACGCCGAACGCCGCCGCCAGGCGCGCTTGCGCTCCCTCTTCTACTCCGAGGACACGACCGATGAATCGGGCTACGGGACGGCTCTCGGAGAACGCGGGCAATCCGAGCGGCACGAGCTACGACGTAAGATCGAGGCGGCGATCCAAACGCTTAGCGAAGGGAATCAGCGGGTGGTCAGAGCTGCACTCCTTGAGGGCCTGGGCATCGAGGAGATCGCGAATCGACTCAATCTCAGTCGAACCGCTACCTCAGTACGGCTCCATCGTGGTCTCCGGCGCGTGCGCAAGCAGCTCGGCGAGCGATCGTCCCTTGGACTCCTCGCGCTGACGGCCCCGAAGGCGGTCTCTGGCACGGGACAGAGCCTTCCGGTTGCCGGCGTCGGTGGTCTTTCGTTCGGATGGATCGGGCTGGCGGCGACGTTCTTGGCGGCAATTGGCGGCGCTGTTTGGCTGCTGCGTCCGGCCGCGCCGGTGGATATCGATTCTGCGCGCGTCGTAGGCGAGAAGTCAGGCGTCGTGGCAATAGCCGAGGAGGACGGTCTCTTTGCGGATCCTTCGGACCCTGTGAATGCCTCGACGGATTCACGAGTAGCGCTTGCTGTTGACGTTCTGGAGGCCGAGGAGAGCCCCGCCGCGTCGGCTCCAACCAGCACCGTCACGGGCATGGTTCGGTCGAAGAGCGGGCTCCCTTCCTTGCCGGGAGCTCCGGTATTCGCGCTCCGCACTAGCCCCGAGCTCGTGCTTCCAACGGCCCCGCTCGTACCCATTGCGCGGACCGAGGCGGACGGCCAGTTCACCTTCGATACCTCGTTGGTAGCGAGCGACGAAAGTCCACTCTTGATGGTTCGCATGGGCGAGGAGATTGGTTGGACCGACGTGACCGAAGAGGACCTCGCGTCCGGCCAAGTGCCCGAGATTGTCCTTCATCCCCAGCTCCGAGTGGACGTCACCGCCAAAGATGAGCTCGGCCGCCCACTGGAAGGGGTGAAGGTCGCCGCATTCTCAGACGTGAGTCGCTTCATGGCGCCGCTGTCCCCGGTTGCCGATGAGTTCGGCTTTCCCATCGTCTCTACTTACGAGCACCTGTTTGGAGCTGTGACAAATCACCAAGGGACCGCGCGGGTCGGCGGACTGTTCAGCCGCGGCGACGGCGACTCCGGCTTGATGGTCGTTCTTACGGCAAAGAAAGAAGGGCACGCGCGCGGCATGCTGGCCTACATCATCGAAGACCCTGGCGGACTCGATGTCGAATTCATCCTGCCCTCGGTGACATCTCTCCGCATGGAGGGGGCCGTGGTCGACGGGTTCGATCAGCCCATCGCAGGAGTCCAGTTGCGCTTCAGGGTTCGCGGAGAAGCGCCGCTATCAACCGCTGTCGTGGCTACGACGGATGCTGCGGGTAGCTGGGAAGTTCCGAGCCATCTGCTCGATGAGTTTCCGCTCTTCTTGGCGTTCGACCGGCAGGGGTTCGCGCGAGAAGAGATTGTTGTGCTAGAGCCAACAGAACTCACCGGCAGCTCCTACGTGGTGCAGATGAAGCCTTCCGGCACGTTCGAAGGCAAGGTCCATGATGAATCCGGTGCACCCGTTGCGGGCGCAGAGGTCACTGTGGCCACGATTCGGTCGTTGGAAACAACGGTCACCGCAGCGGATGGTTCTTTTCAATGGGACCTGCCCTTGGGCGTGGACCGAAGCGTGACGGTGACCAGTGCCGTGCAGGGGCAACCCACTCTCTCCGCGCGGGCCGTCGCGCCTAGGGATTCGGATCGCCTCGTCGTTGGATTGCCCGCTCCGGATCGAGTGGCTGCGACCGTCGTGGCTCAGCTCGGTGCAGGGCTCTCCTGGAAGGACGTTCACCTCGTTCCGTTTGACGTGTCCAGCACGATCACACCCCTTCACGCTGTGAACTTCACCGGGGCAGAATGCACCTTCGAGAACGTTCCCCATGGTCAGTGGGTTCTCTCTGGAATGACCCACTGCGGGGCGTCCGTGATCAACAGGGTCGCCGTCGGAGATTCGACCGCAGACGACGGGGGGGCCATGCGGGTTGCGGCACAGCCCGTCCGAACCGGCTCGATGGCGTGCGTCTTCGACACGGATGGCCTCTGGTCGAGCCTGTCGGGGGGGGACGAGAGTTGCACCGTCATCTTCCGCCACAAGGGCGTAGATCGCTTGCCAAATTCCGCCTTCGAGACGGGCCTCGTCAATCGACCCGAGCTGTACATGAACGGCAAGGTGACCGGGCACATGGAGCTCCGTGGAATGCTACCTGGGGACTGGCAGATCATGGCGACGGGGCCTGGCTGGGCCACGCTGCCGGTGGATGCGAAAGTCGAGCCTGGCGAAGCCGTTCGCGTGGATCTCATGCCGGTTCGCGCATGCACCCTAAAGCTCGAGCTACCGGCCGTCGCTCGCTCGTGCTATCTGCGCTTCTCGATCCGCCGTACACCTTCGGACGACTGGGCGGTTGTGGCGATTCCCTCTCTGGCCAGCGGCATGCCGGAGGCGTTTGCGGTCCAAGTGCCCGAGGGTCGCTGGCTTTGGAAGTGCGAGCTTGAGGCGGATAACGCGGGGGCGACCTTCTCCGATGTCACTCCGCCGACCTATGGGGAGGTCAACGTCGAGCCGGGCAGCACCCAGTTGCTGCGGGTTCTCGACGGGAGCCTCGAGGTCAGCTCGGCCTCGGAGTAGGCCTGGGTCGCAGCCAGCTTGAGCTCAGAAGCGCAGGCCTAAGACCAGCGTGATCTGCTGGTAGTCGGCATCCGCATCGGTCGCGTCGAACACCAGTTCCGTTCCCGTCAGCACGCGCACGTCGACACCGATGAAAGCACTGGAGTCGTAGTCATAAAAGAGGCCGCCGTGTGCGTAGTAGCCTTTGGAGGTGTCTTGATCGTCTAGGACTCCGCCGCCGGCGTCGTTGTCGATCCCGGCGGCGATCAACGCAGCGCCTGCGCCAAAGGCGGGGCGCCACTTGCCCCAGTCAAACTCCTTGCGCAGACCGACGAAGCCCTCAAGCACGGCCCCCGTCACGTCGACGTTGGCGCTCACTTCGTCCTTGAAGCCGGTGGAGCCGATCAGTCCGAACTCGATGCCGAATCCGCTCCTGCCGACGGTTGAGTACTGCACGCCTAGGGTCAACTCCTCGGCAACGGGGTCCCAAATCTCCTCGTCGCCCAGCGAGCGAGCTCCCGCGAGAAACGAAATCCTGTGGGGCTCCGGCGCGTCCTCTCGCTCGACGTCCTGCGTTTCGTCACTGGTCTCGAGCGGCAACGGCGCAACCGGTGGATTCCCGCAGGACGCGAGGGTGAGAGCAGTCAGTAGGATCGTCCGGCGCATGGCGGGGAAGGATAGCGAGCCACCCAGCCTTCAGCGGATCCAACGACGTTCCTTACCTGTCTTCTTCCTCGGTCTCAGATTGCGCCTTGAGAAACGCCTGGGCCTCCGCGATCTGGCGGCGAACGTCCTCAGAGTGAAACGCTTTTCTCAACCGGTTCTGCTGCGCCCGGGTGAGCTGCAGGCCGACCTCTCCTTCGAGGACTCCAACGGGAACCGTCCCGAGATCCCAGTCATCGCTGCGCTGCGTGGCGAACGGTAGGTCCTTGTTGCCTGAGACCTGCAGGTTGCCGATGGGGTTGCGGCCCCATGCGTAGCGGAAGTGAATTGGCTCCGCGACAAGGGGGCTCGTCAGGATGAGCCGGGTGCGGTCGGGGCGCGGCTGACCTTGATCGTTCAAGCCATCCTCGGCGTAGGCGACGTCGGCGGGCTGAAAGCGTCGATCGGATCCCGCGATGGCGAAGCCTTGAATCGCGTCGTCTTCAGGGTCGCTTACCTTGGCATCGAGATGCAGATGCAAGGCTCCGTCCTTGGCCTCTTGCGCTAGCAGGCGCGGCGGCGTCCACGGGAGCTTGGAACCGAAACCGTACTGCGTCGCCAGCGCCCACCGCGCGATGCGTTCGCCCGCTGGGAGCTTCACCTGTGGGTGGTACCAGCGCCGGCGAAGGTCGTACGTACTGGCGAAGCCGATGTTCTCGTCGCCGCTGTCCTTCAGATCCACGAACGTCTGATACTGCGCTGCCCGAATGTGCATCCCGACGTTGACCATCTTCTCGAGGTAGTTCTCCCGCGTCTGCGGGTATCCGTCCGTGCACAGGGACACGATGCCGAAGGGCATCTTTGGGTCGTCGAACGCGGACCGCCACGATTCGATCATCACTGGGAAGACGGCTTCGTAGAGCCTTACGCCCAGCATTCCGTTGAGGGTGTTGTTGTAGCCCTGGTGGAAGATCGCGCCCTTGATGGGCAAGCCCACGAGCGGACTGAGGATGCCGGCGTAGCTATTGCCCGGGTAGTTCATGTCGGCGCTGGGGCCAGGCAGCGGCTCGGTGGGTTCGACCACGTCTCTCCGCGGAATGGGCTTCCCTTCCTCAGCGAGCTTCGCCAATCGCCTTTTGCGGTCGGCGCGGCGCTTCTTCAGGTCTGCCACCGGGTCCCAGGCCTCCACCTTCGCGTTCCACTCAGCGAGGCTTGCCTGCGTCGCTGAGTCTTGGAGCTCTGCGAGCCGCTCGGCTGGGACCCACGTTTCCACGGAGGTTCCGCCGCGCGATGCGTCGATCACTCCGATGGGGACGCCGCTCGCCATATGCACTCGACGGGCGAACACGTATCCGATCGCCGATAGCTCGCGCGCGATCTCCGGAGTGCAAACGTCCCAGTCTCCCTTGCGGAAGTGGCGCGAGAACCAAGCGCTCCACTCATGCAGTCGCGGGAAGCCCCGCGCGATCTCGGGTCCCTCTGCGAACGGAACGGTCAAGATCCGAATGAGCGGGTAGTTCGCGGACGCAATCTCAAGCTCGCCGTTCTCCACTTTGGCGAGCTCGAACTCCATGTTGCTTTGGCCACCGAGGACCCACACGTCGCCCATGAGGATGTTCTCCAACGTGAGCGTCGCAGTCGAACCCTCGATTGTCATCGACTGGGGCGTGCTGTTCGCAGGCATGGGCGCAAGCTCCGCGCGCCATTCCCTTGTTGCTTCCGCCGTGACAGTGGCTCGGGAATCGCCGAAGGTCACAGTCACGGACTCGCCGGGCTCCGCCCAGCCCCATACGCGGATCGCCTTGTCCCGCTGCAGCACCATGTTCGCTTGGAAGAGGTTGCTCACGCAGAGGCCATCCTCGATCGCCGGGACGTCGATGACGTCTTCCTGCGGCATCTGCGCCGCGGAGGCTGAACCTAACTCGCCGAAGAGTGCTGTCGCCAGCAGAAGGCAGGCCCCCCAACGCTGGGCCCAACCCTTGCGATCACATTCATCCCGGGATCCCAGCGCGTCGACAGTGCTCATGGGCCCAGGGTACCCCGTCATGAATACTACGGGGGGGACAGCCAGCGGCTCGTCCCTTCGATGGGTCCGGGCTACTCGAGCTCGACCTTCAGCTGGTGCCCAAGCTCAAAGGAGGTTGGCGTGACGATCGTTGCGTAAGCCAGCACTTCTACGCCCGCTTTTGCCACGCGGCGGAGGGTATCGCAGTAGTCAGGGTCGATTTCGTTGGCCGGCGAGAACGTATCCACGTCGGACCGCGAAACGCAGAACAGCATGACGCCGCGGTCCCCGGCAGCGACGACCTTCTCGAGCTCTTCGAGGTGCTTCTTGCCGCGACTCGTCACCGCGTCTGGGAACTTGGCGCGCCCGTCCTCCTTCAGCGTGGTGTTCTTCACTTCGACCCACGCGCGCCCTTTCTCTGGGTCCTCCAGCAGCAGGTCGATACGGCTGCCGGTGCCGTACTTCACCTCGCGACGAAGCGTTGCGTAGCCGGTCAGCGCGGGGATCTTCCCGGCCTCGACCGCCTCAAAGGCGAGTGCATTGGGTAGGCCGGTATCCACGTTGACCCACGTCCCATCTACCTCCACGGTCTGGAACGTCAGCCGCAGCTTGCGCTTGGGATCCTGGCTGTCTCGTAGTGCGACTCGAGCGCCCTCCGTTAGACAGCCCTTCATGGACCCCGTGTTGGGGCAGTGAGCGGTGAGAACCTCGCCGTCGTCGGCCTCTACGTCGGTCAGGAAGCGCTTGTAGCGCTTGATGAAGCGCCCGATGGTGACCGGCTTGTCGATTTGCATGGCGTGGAGGATAGCGGACACCTCTGGGCGGGTGCTCGAACCGGGACACAGGCCGGCCCGTTGTGAGGCAGATGAGGGGAGACCCTCGGGTCGACTCCAATTGAGAGGGTCCAGCCACCGATCCCTTTCATTGCAGCAGGAGGCCGAGGCGGCTTCCCACCACGGTTCCCCGCCTCATTGATATGGCCCGCCGGTTGCGCAACGGAGGCCCAGGCGCGCAGCGCCAGGGCCTTCGGTATTTAAGGCGGGTTTCAGCCTCGCGGGGGCGAGGCCGGAGTAGACTTCCGCTGACCATGAGACTCAATCTCAACTACAGGAGCCTTTCGGCGACCCTCCAGGCGCCTATCGCCCTCGCCGGACTGATGCTGGCAAGCCTCGTGGCTGCGTGCGGGAGCTCCAGTTCCTCCACGGCCGCGCCGCTCATCGTGGCCACCACCGGGCACATCCATGATGCGCTCCTGACCCTCGTGAAGGGCACGGACATCGAGCTGAAGCTCCTGTGCGGCCCCGGCGTGGATCCGCACAGCTACGGCGCGAGCACCAAGGATGTTCTCGCCATGGAGCGCGCGCAGGCCATCGTTTTCAACGGCTTCCACCTGGAGGCTCAGCTCGGCGACGTCCTCGCCCGTGAGTCCCTCGCCGTCAAGGCCTGGGCCATGGCCTCCGCGTTCCCCGAAGAGGAGCGTCTGGACTGGACCGAGGACGGCACCCCCGAGGGTGAAGTTGATCCCGACGCGCCGTTCGATCCGCACATTTGGAATCACCTGCCGGGCTGGAGCGCCTGTGTCGCAGAATTGACTGCGCACCTGACGGAGCTCTTCCCCGAGCACGCGGAGCTCCTTGCGACCAACGGAGCGGACTACCGCGCGCAGATCACCGAGGCCCACGAGTGGGCGCAGGAGCAGCTGCAGCTGATTCCAGAGTCCCAGCGCGTCTTGGTCAGTGGGCACGATGCCTTTCAGTACTTTGCCCGCCAGTACGGTTGGGAAACGGTCGCGGTTCTTGGCGTAGGCAACGATCCCGAGGCAGACATCAAGACCATGCAGTCGGTGTCGGGCTTCGTGGTCGAGCGCAAGGTGCCCGTGATTTTCCTTGAGTCGATCACCAACCCGAAGGTCACGAAAGCGTTGGAGGAAGCCTGCGCCGGACGCGGATGGGCGGTGCGCATCGCCGATGTGCCGCTGTACTCCGACGACCTCGGTGAAGCGCCACCGGTCAACACGTATCTCGGCGCCTTCCGAACGAACGTCGAGACGATCATCCAAGCCATGCGTGCCTCATGATGCGCTTTGCTCCGCGTTCATCCGGGTCCGGCAGTGGATCGAATGACGATGCTGGATCCGCTTCTGGTCCAGCGCTGGAAATCGCGGCGCTCAGCGTGGCCTACGACGCGGTGCCTGCGGTTTGGAACGCTTCGTTCACCGTCGAGACCGGCACTCTCATGGCGATCGTGGGGCCGAACGGGGCGGGGAAGAGTACGCTTCTGAAAGGGCTGCTCGGGATGCTGCCGCGGCTCGCCGGGCGCGTTCGAGTGTTCGGCCAAGATCCCGCCCAGGAACGTGGGCACATCGCCTACGTGCCGCAGCGCTCGTCGGTGGACTGGGATTTCCCTGCCACCGTCCTCGACGTCGTGCTCATGGGCACCTATGGCCGCCTCGGGTGGTTTCGTCGGCCCGGGAAGAAGGAACGCGCTGCGGCGCTTGATGCGCTGAAGATGGTCGAGATGGACGAGTTCAAGACGCGGCAGATCGCGGAGCTCTCCGGCGGTCAGCAGCAGCGCGTGTTCCTCGCGCGGGCGCTCGTACAGAACGCATCCTTGTACCTGATGGACGAGCCGTTTGCGGGTGTGGATGCCGTGACCGAGCGCGCGATCGTCGTGCTGCTTAAGCGCCTGCGCGACGAGGGTCGGACCATCGTCGTCGTGCACCATGACCTTTCGACGGTACCTGAATACTTCGACGCGGTCACGCTGCTCGATAGGCGCGTGATCGCTAGCGGACCGGTAGACGAGGTCTTTACCCGCGCTCGCGTGGAAGAGACCTACGGTGGGCGCGTGCGAACGGCGTTGCCGGGTGAGCCCGCAGCTATAGTGGCAGATCGGAACGCGCCGGCCGATGGCGCTGCTTGACGCACTCGGACAGCTCTTCGAGTTCGACTCGACGCTGATCACCGTGGCCGTGGGCGCGGCGTTGATTGGCGCCGTCAGTGGCGGCTTGGGCTCGTTCGCCTATCTCCGACGCCAGGGGCTTGTGGGAGACATCGTCTCGCACTCGAGCCTGCTCGGCATCGTCGGTGCTTTTGTCTTGTCGTGGGTAATCACGGGCACCGGTTCGAAGTCCCTCGTGGTCCTGGTCCCCGGTGCGATCGTCGCGGGTGTCGGTGCGCTGCTCCTCTCGCGTGAGATCCAGGCGAGGACGACGATCAAGGAGGACACCAGCCTCGGGTTGATGCTGGCGATCTTCTTCGGCACAGGGCTGTTCCTTCTGCGCTGGGTCCAGCGACAGTCCCCTGCCATCCGCGGGCACGCGGGGCTGGAGGACTATATCTTTGGAATGGCGGCGGCGATGACGCGCTCCGACCTCGCGATGATTGTGATCTTGGGGTCCGTGAGCGCCGTGGTGCTCGCGCTCTTTTGGAAGGAGTTCAAGCTCTTCACGTTCGACCCCGGCTACGCGCGTAGCCTTGGGCTCAGAACGACGCTCATCGACACGCTGATGCTGACGCTGCTCGTGCTGGGGATCGTGATCGGGATCCAGTCCGTGGGGGTGGTGCTGATGATCTCGCTCCTGGTGACGCCCGCGAGCGCCGCACGCCAGTGGACGAAGCGCCTCGGTTCGATGGTCGGACTGAGCGCCGCTTTCGGCGGGTTCTCAGGGCTCGCGGGGGCGCTCGTCAGTGCGTCGGAGCTGCGCGTGCCTACCGGCCCAGTTGTGGTGCTCATCGCCACGGCGATCTTTCTTGTTTCGATTCTCGTGGCGCCCGGTCGCGGCGTCATCGCGCGGGCGCGCACTCGACGCAGGGCGGCTGCGGCGCTCGGGCTCGACCCCTCTGAAACGGAGGGACTTTAGTGGCGATCGTCGTCTGGACCCTCTTGATCGCGGCGCTCACCGCCGTGACCTGCTCTCTTTGCGGGCTGTTCCTCGTGCTGAAGCGCGAGGCGCTCGTTGCGGAGGGACTGGCCCACGCGGTTCTTCCGGGCATCGTCCTCGCGTTCGTGTTGCTGCGTGATCGCAGCTCGCCGCTCTTGATCGTCGGGGCTGCCGCCACGGGCCTGCTCATGATTCTGGTGGTGCAGCTCATTCGTCGTACCGGGGTTGTGGACGGCGATGCCTCCCTCGGCGTCGTCTTTCCTGCGCTCTTCAGCCTGGGCATTCTCTTGGCCAATGCAGAGCTGGCGGACACTCACTTCCACGCCGACTGCATCATCGATGGGAACCTCGCGCTGAGCTCCCTCGATCGCCTCGTCATCGGTGGGCGAGACCTGGGGCCGAAGCCGTTCTGGGCGATGCTCACGATGCTGACCCTGGTCACCGCGTTCCTGGGCTTCCTCTTCAAAGAGATGAAGCTGATGACGTTCGATTCAGGGCTTGCGGACACCCTGGGCTTGCGGCCCCAGTGGATTCACATCGCGTGGCTCGCCTTGGTTTCTATGACGACCGTTACGGCCTTCGAAACGGCTGGATCGGTGCTCGTTGTAGCTTTGATGATCGCGCCCCCCGCGGCGGCCTACCTTTGGACCCACGACCTGCGCGTGATGACCCTGCTCGCGGCCGTCTTTGCCGTGATCAGCGCCACTTCGGGGTTCGGCCTTGGGTGGGCGTTGGATCTGGCACCGAACGGCCCGATGGCCTCGATGGCGGGGCTCGTGTTCTTGGTATCCCTCGCGGTCGCGCCGCGACGAGGCTTGGTTGCGCGCTCTGTCTCCCATGACCGTGCCCAGAGGGCTTTGGAAGGCGCGATGCTCGAAGCGCGCCTCCTAGGGGGAGGGTCGCGAACGGTGGGGGAAGTGCGTGAAGAGCTAGGCTGGGATGCCAAGCGATTCGATCGGGCCCTCAAGGAGACGGCTGAGGCCCGGCCGGTCCGGTGGGATCGGGCAGCGGGGACGCTGGCACTCATCCCGCGTGATCCCCCAGGCGACGGCGACGATTCCTAGGAGCCTTCTGGCGGCGTCCGGGGAAGAGTTCTATTCTCTGCGCCCCATGGCGACCACATCCGACGACATTCGAGACCGCACCAAGGAGCTCCGCGGCAGGCTCAGCCTGCTGACGGAGAGTCTTTGACTACCCCACCAAGCTGTCACGATTCGAGGAGATCGAGAAACTCCAAGAGAGCGCTGACTTCTGGAATGACCAGGAGCAAAGCCAGCGCCTCGTCAAAGAGCTGAAGACGCTCCGGACTTCGGTAGAGCCCGTTCGCGCCCTTGAGGCCGGTCTCGATGAGATCGACCTCCTGCTAGAGATGGCTGAAGAAGGCGGCGACCTCGAAGAGGTGCGCGGCGAGATCGACTCCACGTTCGAGGGCCTCACCGAGACGTTCGACCAGCTGGAGTTCCGCGTCATGCTCGGCGGCCCCAGCGACAACCTCGGCGCCTACGTTCAGATCAGTGCCGGCGCTGGCGGTATCGATGCCTGCGACTGGGCGTCGATGCTGATGCGCATGTTCATCCGTTGGTCCGAGTCCAAGGACTTCGAGGTCACCGAGGTCGAGCTCAGCCCCGAAGATCAGGGCGGTATCCGCGGCGTCACCCTGCAGATCGAAGGTCCCTACGCTTTCGGCTACCTCAAGGCCGAGACGGGCGTGCACCGCCTTGTCCGCATCAGCCCCTTCGACGCACAAGCGCGCCGTCAAACGGCGTTCGCCTCGGTGGACGTGACGCCCGCCGTCGACGACTCCATCGACATCGAGATCGACGAGTCCGACGTCAAAGTCGACACGATGCGCGCAGGCGGCGCCGGCGGCCAGCACGTGAACAAGACGGAGTCCGCCGTACGCCTCACGCACCTTCCCACGGGCATCGTCGTGCGCTGCCAGAACGAGCGGAGCCAGCACAAGAACCGCGCCACGGCCTACAGCCTGCTGAAGGCCAAGCTCCTCGCGCTCGAAGAGTCCAAGCGCGACGCCGAAATGGCGAAGCTCTACGGCGAGAAGGGCGAGATCGCCTGGGGCAGTCAGATCCGCTCCTACGTGCTCAACCCGTATCAGATGGTGAAAGACCACCGCACCAACGTCGAGGAGAGCAACGTCCAGAAGATCCTGGACGGCCACCTCGACGGCTTCATGGAAGCATTCCTGAAGCTCAAGAAGGGGTAGCGGCGGTCTTGGCCTAAGGTCCGGCCGCGAATTTTCTCGTGGAGGAATCCACCGGGCGTGAGAGCGGCAGGCTATCCCGACTGATTCGGGCATGGCAGGGCCCTGCTATGCGCAGTGCTCTCGTTGCAGCTGCGTTGCCGAACCTTGGACGGGACTCTAGCGAACGATGACCTCGTACGCGTTGGTCCAGTTGATCGATCCCTGGGTGGGGAAGGCGCAGTTCAGGTCGCGGTAGACAAGCTGGAAGCGGACGGTTGTTCCTGGGGAGAGGCTGCTGAATGTCAGTGTCTGGTAGCTACCGAGCGCGTCGCCTGTGAGGGCGATCGTGCCGTTCGCGTCCGTCTTGCCGATCCCCACTCGCTGGGATGCCGCGAGTCCAAAAAGGCCGTTGCCCGACGGCAAGACGGCGGGACCGGGCAGGCCGCAGAATGCGATCGCAGGCTGGGAGCGGCTCATCCCTGTCCCCGTGAGCGTCAAGGATCCTCCGGTTAGGCCAACAGTTCCGCCTTCGGCGGCCAGAAGGCCGCCACGGCCCGTGCTGTTCTCACAGCCGGCGGGCGCCGCATCGACGCATAGGCAACCCATTCCGGGCGTCTCAAGGACACCGGCTGAGTCGAGACCTCGACGCAGTACCACCTTGCCCGCGTTGGGCCCCACCTCGCTGTCGTTTGGGAACCCAATGGCAACGTTCGTGATGCCAGCTCCGTCAGGCAAGAGGGCGATCCCATCGTCGATGTTGCCTTGGGGGAACGCGTCTTCGTACATGACCAAGCCGGTCCGTCCTGAGATCGTGCGAACGCCGTGGCCGCCCACGGAGAATTCGAATGCGGCGATGACGTCTGGACGACCATCGTTGTTGAGGTCAGCCGATTGGACCGTGCTGCCGAGGCGCTCATCGCCGCTCCCCTCCACGAGGGCAAGTGTCCGAGCCGTGGCACCCCCCGATCGGATCCAGGCGCCAGAGACGACCTCAAGGCGGCCTTCAACGGCTGAAGTGCTCCCCGCGTTCCAAGCGGGTGCTCCGATCAGAACGTCGGGGATGCCGTCGCCGTCGAAGTCGCCAGCGCTCGCAACGGAGCTGCCAAACCGTTCCTGTTGCGACGAGCCGTCTGGATCGTCGAGGCGGGTCAGCATCGTTGCCGTACCAGAGGACCAGACCTCGACGTAGCCACCGATCAGTCCCGAGGCGGACCCGATTGCTCCGATAGCGAACTCGTCGCGGCCGTCGCCGTCGATGTCCCCGAGGACGGCGACCCCTCGACCGTAACCGTCACCCGTCCCGGTTGAGGTGCGGGTGAACAGCACCTTGTTCCCCGTCGTTCCTCCACTCGCGATCCAAGCGCCGTTGTAAATCCGGAACCGTATGCTCGAGCCAATCAACTCCGAGCGATCAATCACGAGAACATCGGCTGCGCCATCACCATCGGCATTCAGAAGGCGCACTTGGAACCCGTGCCGACTGCCGCACGAAGAAAAGAGATTCACTCCCGTGCCATCGAGGATATCCGCGCCGTTCGCGCCAGAGAGCGCGTAGGCGTTGCCGGCGCCAGGTTCTCCGATCACGAGGTCGGGAACGGTGTCACCATCAATGTCCATTCCGCCATCGACCGAAAAACCAAACTGGTCTGGCTCGCCGGTGACCGTACAGCCATCGAGGGTGCCGATTCCGAGTGGACCGAGGACGAGGGTGCCGGTGGCAGCCCCATCGAAGACGTAGACCGATCCATACGTGCCAGAGCTAGGGTCCTGGGGAGCGCCGACTACGAGGTCATCGATTCCGTCGCCCGTGAGGTCACCCGCGTTGGCGAGGGACCGCCCAAAGAGTCCGTTGGGTACGCCGGTGGCTAGCTCTCCGAGGCTGCCTTGGGCAAGACTCGGACTCGGCATGAGCAAGAACGCTGCAGCGCCTGATGCGAGAATGGTGAGCGTCTTCATTTCTTGCCTGATGTGTGGTGGTTGTGGAGCCGACCTGCGAGCGAACGCTCGGCCTTGCTTCACGATACTGCATGGCCAGAAGCTGTCAACGGAGGCGGGCCCTATGCAGGGCTAGCGGTCGGATTCTCGAAGCGAGGCGCGGTGGCCTGGATCTCGGCGGCGGCAGATATCGCGCAAGTGTTGGCTCAGATGACCGAGGGGGCTTACCTTCTTCCCATGACAACGTCCACACACCCACACTTTGACGACCGCGGCACACTGCAGTGGTTCACTTCGATGGCAGAGGCGAAAGCGGCCGCTGCCAAGGACGGCAAACGGATCTTCATCGAGTTCGGGCGCGAGCTCTGAAGCCAGTGCCGCAGCCTCGTGCAGGCTGTCATTCCGCGCCCTGATGTGGCGCCTTTGCTTCAGGAACACTTCGTCGCCGTCGCTTCGGACTGCGATGATCCCGAACCAGAAGTGGTCGAGATCGCCCAGCAGCTAGAAGGCGCAATGATGCTGCCCTTCGTGCTGTTTGCGGACGCGGAAGGAAAGTTCCTCGACGGCTATGCCGGTGTGGTGACGCCCCCGTACCTCATCAAAAAGCTCACCGAGCTGACCGCTAAGTGAAGCTGCTCCTCGCCCTCGTCATGTCTGGTTCTTTCCTTGTCCCCGGGGAGGGCGAGCGCAAGCCGCTCCCCACTCCGGAGGTGATTGCGGAGCTGCCAGCAGACGGCGGCGAGGAGTTCAACCGGCTCGTCTTTTCGAAGAGTCCCTACCTGCTGCAACACGCGCGCAATCCTGTGGATTGGCACGAGTGGGGGCCGGCGGCGTTCAAGCTGGCGGCCGAACGCGACGTTCCCGTGTTCCTGTCCATCGGCTACTCCACGTGCCACTGGTGCCACGTCATGGAGCACGAGAGCTTCGAGGACGAAGGGGTCGCGAAGCTGCTCAACGAGGCCTTCGTTTGCATCAAGGTCGACCGTGAAGAACGGCCCGATATCGACCAGCTCTACATGTCATTCACCCAGGCCAGCACGGGCAGCGGCGGCTGGCCCATGACCGTGGTGATGACGCCCGCCAAGAAGCCTTTCTTCGCGGGCACCTACTTCCCAAAGGATCAGGTGGGCGAGCGCCCCGGCATGAATCAGCTGATCCCCGATATCTCCAAGGCGTGGACGGAGCAGCGGGACGGCGTACGCCAAATGGCCGAGACCATCACCGCCCAGCTCTCGAAGATGAGCGGCGGCCCCGCGGGTGAGATGCTCGATGAGAAGGCGCTGGCGGAAGCCGAAAAGCACCTCGTCTCCCGCTACGACTCCGTCTGGGGCGGCTTCGGGTACGGCCGAAAGTTCCCGGTGCCCCACGAAATGCGCTTCCTCCTGCGCCGGTACGCGAAGCACGGTGAAGAGCCAACTCTGGAGATGGTGCAGCGAACGCTCCGCGCGTGGCGAAAGGGCGGGATCTTCGACCACGTAGGACTCGGCATTCACCGCTACTCCACGGATGCGGAGTGGTTGGCCCCGCACTTCGAGAAGATGCTCTACGACCAAGCCCTCTGCGCGATGGCCTACGTCGAGGCGTGGCAGGTCACCAAGGATCCACTCTTCGAGCGCGCGGCTAGGGAGATCCTGGCCTACGTGGCCCGCGACCTCACTTCCCCCGAAGGCGGCTTCTATTCCGCCGAGGACGCGGACAGCGAGGGCGAGGAAGGACTCTTCTACCTGTGGAAGACCTCCGAAGTGCGCGAGCTTCTTGAGCCTGGAGATGCCGACTGGGTCATCTCCCACTTTCGCTTGAAGGAAGACGGCAACTTCAAGGACGAGGCGACAGGGCGCCTGACCGGGCGCAACATTCCGCACCTCGAAGCAGCGTTGACGGAGGGAGGACTCTCCAAGTGGGAGCCGCTGCGCCGCCGGATGTTCGAGGAACGGGAAACGCGCATCCATCCGCTGAAGGACGACAAGGTCCTCACCGACTGGAACGGACTGATGATCGCGGCCTTTGCCAAGGCAGGGCGCGCCTTTGGCGACGATGAGCTGGTCGGCTACGCCCAGCGCGCCGCCGAGTTCCTACGGCAGAACCTCTTGACGAAAGAGGGTCGACTTCTCAAGCGCTGGCGCGGAGGTGAAGCCGGCCTGGACGGCATGCTCGAGGACTACGCCTTCACCGTGATGGGCTTGCTCGCGCTCTTCGAAGCCTCCTACGATCCGGCGGACCTGCAGCTCGCGGGCGAGCTTGTGGACGTTGCGCTTCAACGCTTTTGGGACGACGAAAACGGCGGCTTCTTCCTCAGCCCTGACGACGGAGAGGCGCTGATCGTGCGCGCGAAAGAGGTCTACGACGGCGCGCGGCCGTCCGGGAATTCGGTGATGATGGGAGAGATGCTGCGCCTGTCCCGTATGACCGGAGAGACCGCCTACGAGGCGCGCGCTATCGAGACGATCCGAGCCTTCAGCCCATCCATGCAGCGGGGCTTGAGCGCCCACACCCATGCACTAGGAGCGGTGGACTTCGTCGAGTCTGCGTCACGCGAGATCGTGATCGTGGGGGACCCCGAGCATCCCGAGGTCAAGGGGATGCTGCGGCTCCTAGGAAAGCGTTTCGCCCCGAACGACGTGCTGCTCGTCAAGGTGCCGGGCCCGCGCGCGGAAGCCCTCGCCAAGAAGGCTCCCTACACGGCTGCTCAGGTCGAGCTGCATACTGGGGCTGCGGCCTACGTCTGTCAGAACTTCACCTGCAAGGCGCCGGTGTCGACGGTGGAGGAGCTGAAAAGCCTCCTCCAGCAACCTCGCTAACGCATGAGCCACCACCCGAGGGCGGCGATACCTAGGGCCGCCATGGCGGGGTGCGCGACCTTGAAGATCTTCTTGCGCGTCTTGTGCCGCAGGGTTCGCATGGCGAGCACCGCCGCGACGCCGCCGCCGAGGGCCGACAGCGCGTGCAGCGTCCACTCGGGCACCCTGAATCCGTCACGCTTGGCTTGGCGCTTGTCGACCCACCACGTGGGATAGGTCCCCAGGTTGATGCCCGCAAACCAGCCCACCGCGGGGTCCACGTCCCCAAAGTGCTGCGCGAGCATGACGCCCGCAGCGGCCAGCGCGACGGCTGGTATCAACGTGAAGCGCACCGGATTCGCTCGAAGTCCCATGGCTCACAGCATACGGAGCTAGCTGGCGGTCTTTCCGTTTGCTTGACCGAAGTGCTTGTCCGCCACAAACCGGCGCCACGCTTCGCGCTTCTGGGATCCCGCGACCTCGAAGATCGGCGACCACTGGGGAGCACGCGGCGGCGTGAGGAGCTTCAGGCCGACCTGCTCGGGCGTCTTCGAGCCCTTGCGCCGATTGCACTGCACGCAGGCGAGCACGCAGTTCTCCCAGGACGTCTCACCTCCCCGAGCACGGGGCACGACGTGGTCGATGGAAAGCTCGGAGTGGCCTGGGAGGCGGCCGCAGTACTGGCACCTCGAGTGGTCGCGACGGAGCAGATTCTGACGCGTGAACGGTAGGTGCTGCTTCGGGACGCCGCTGAAGCGCACGAGGACGATGACCTCGGGCACTCGCAGGGCCATGCGAACCGTCGAGATGGACGGCTGGCCTTCCTCGACGGGGAGCGAGACCCAGGACTCAAAGTCATGGACTTCGAACGTCGAAGGTTCGATCGCCTGCGCCGAGCCCGTGAAGAGCAGCGAAAGCGCGTGGCGCACCGGGGTCGTCGCGATCGCCATCCAGCCTCGGTTCAGCACCAGCGTGTCCTGGGTCAGCACGGACCCTGGGGAAGTACTGCGGGATGGGCTCTCGGGTCGACGATGCATGCTTCTTGGATGCCCAGCCCAATGGCTGGCGGACTTCTACCATAGGGAACCGTCCCCGGGCGTCGAGGAACGAATAGGCCCGACCGAGCGATCCACGAACCCTTCACACTAGGAATCTCGTTTCGAGGGCCGCTGACCTCCCAGGCGGACTCAGCTCCGTCGGGCCTGCGACGCGAATTCGGATAGCAACCGTTCTTGAAATCTGCGCTAAGATGGTCGGCTCCCCTTTTCAGACTGAAACTCCTCCGAGACCTACCTCACGAGTCTCGGGTACGCCCTATGGCACGACCGATTCACCGCGCGCTCCTTTCCGTATCCGACAAGGCCGGACTGGAGAACTTTGCGCGTCAGCTGCACGACTACGGCGTCGAGCTCCTCTCGACGGGCGGAACCTACAAAGCGCTCGACGCTGCGGGGATCCCCGTTGTCGAAGTCAGCTCGCATACAGGCTTCCCCGAGATGATGGATGGGCGCGTCAAGACGCTGCACCCCATGATCCACGGTGGCATTCTCGCGGTGCGCGACAATACGGACCACGCGGCGGCCATGGACGAGCATGCGATCTCGCCCATCGATCTCGTGGTGGTGAACCTGTACCCGTTCGAAGAGACGATCGCGAAGGAAGGTTCCACGCGCGCTGAGTGCGTCGAGCAGATCGACATCGGTGGGCCCTCCATGGTTCGTTCGGCCGCCAAGAACCACAAGTTCGTGTCGATCGTGACGGAGCCCGAGCAGTACAGCGAAGTGCTCGGTGAGATGCAGTCCCACGACGGGGGCATGACGTTGGAGTTCCGCCGCGTTCTCGCCCAAAAGGCGTTTGCTCGCACGGCCGCTTACGACGCAGCGGTGGCCTCTTGGCTCTTCGCACAGGACCGCGGAGATGCCTCCGAGGATGCGTCGCCGTTCCCTGACTCCGTCGCATCAGCAGGCAAGAAGGTCCTCGATCTCCGCTACGGCGAGAACCCGCATCAGGCAGCCGCTTTTTACTCGACCGATCCGGTGCAGGAACCGTGCGTTGCCCATTCGGAAGTCCTCAGCGGCAAGGCGCTGTCTTTCAACAACCTCGTGGACTTGGACGCGGCCCACGCGCTCGCCGCTGAGTTCGAAGAGCCCTTCGTCGCGGTGATCAAGCATACGAACCCCTGCGGTGCCGCCGTTGGGTCGACCATTTCAGAGGCCCTTGAACGCGCTTGGTCCGGAGACTCCCTCAGCGCGTTCGGCTCGGTCCTGGCCTTCACCCGCCCCGTGGATTTGGCGTCGGCGAAGTTCCTCGTCGAGGGCAATCGCTTCGTCGAAGCGATCGTTGCGCCGGATTTCGACGACGACGCCTTCGAGCACCTCACGCAGAAGCCGAAGTGGGGCAAGAACGTTCGCTTGCTCAGCTGCGGCGCATTCGGGCCGAGCCTGCGCGAAGAGGGCGGCTTGGAGTGGAAGCGGCTCACGGGAGGCTTTCTCGTCCAAGATCGCGATCTGACGGCTGAGACCGCGTTTGACGGGGTGTCCGAAGCGAAGGCGTCTTCGGCCCAGCTAGAAGAACTCGCGTTTGCGAACCGAATCGCGAAGCACGTGAAGTCCAACGCGATCGTGCTGACGTCGGAACGCACGGTGGTGGGGGTTGGTGCCGGTCAGATGAGCCGCGTGGACTCCGTACGCCTGGCGGCCCACAAGGCTGGCGATCGTGCTGCTGGGTCGGTGCTGGCCAGCGACGCGTTCTTCCCCTTCCCCGACGGCGTCGAGGCGGCGATCGACGCAGGAATCACAGCCATCGTCCAGCCGGGCGGATCCCGACGGGACGATGAAGTCATTGCGGCTGCGAACGCTAAGAACGTGCCGATGGTCTTCTCAGGCGTGCGCCACTTCAAGCACTAGAAGACCTGGCCGCGCACTAGCGGATCACTAGCGAAGTACGATGGTCGCTTCGCCGCCGGACTCGACGACTTCGGCCACCTGGGCGCCGTCGATCCAGTCGTAGAACTCCTCGAGCGGCGTGACGAGACCCATGTGAGGGATCACCGTCGGGCGGATGGCGCCGTGCGTGTAGATCTTGGAGAAGATGCCGAGTAGCGCGTGGTCGCTACCGGAGTAGATGCCGCCGCCCGAGTTGCCGATGTAGGTCGGCGCGGAGATCATCCAGAAGCGCTCGGCCGAGACCGAGTGGTGTAGATCGGACAGATGCCCCTTGGTCGGGATCGGGTCGTTGCCGAGTGGGCAGCCGACGGCGACGATCGGGTCGAAAACCCGGGCGCTCTGCAGGCTGTCGCGGGTGGGCAGCTTTGCTCCAACATCGAAGCGTTCGACAGAGTCGACCTCAAGCAGGCAGGCGTCGAGCGGAACGTCGAAGGCAACCAGCGTCGCCGTGAAGTGGCGCTTGACGCCTTGGGCGTCGCGCAGCATTACGGGGATCGGAGCGTCTTCCTGGACGGCGTCGGCGCGGATGTCGCGGACGACGTGCCAGGACGTAAGCAGCAGCGTTTGGTACTCGTCGGTGGTGTCCTCGATCAGCTGAGACTTCAGGAGCACTCCGCTGCCCACCGTTGCGTCGCCAGCGAGCTGAACAGTGGGCGCGACCATGTCGAACCAGGCGTCGCCGCTGTCACGGACCTCCGTACCGCTTTCGATTCTGGCGCGCACCCCGTCCAGCTCGTCGCGGGTCTCCTTTGCCAGAACGGCCTGGGCTTCGAGTGCTTCGACGATGCCGTCCAAGCGGGTGTCGTCCAAGGCCTCGACGACCACTGTCTCGTTGGGCTCCAAGGTGCGAGCATCCACGGCCTGGAGCTGCTGCTCTTGGGCGGTGAGTGCCTTCTTGGCCAGGGCAAGGTCAGCGCGCAGCGTTGTGACCTGCAGCCGGAGGGCCGCGGTGGCCTCGACGGCCTCAACGTTGGAGGGCTGAGCCGCGATACTCTCCACGAGAGCGTCGAGGCGCGCCTGCATCTCGACGACGGCGGATACGTCCTTGTCGACTCCCTTCGATCGGCTGGCCGCCTCTTCCATGGTGGCCAATCGACCTTCAAGACCTGCCTGGCGCGTAACGCCCATGGAAAGGAAGGTGAGGGCGCCTGCGGCGCTGACAATGGCGATGACGTTCATGGAGATCTAGGTCTGGCTAGGGAACCGGGGGGCGGTTCGAGGTCGCTCATTTACGACTTCGTAACAGTCCCTTCGGCTATCCCTGGCTTCCCAGTGGAGCCGCACGCAGGAAGTTGCTTTAGGTGAGACAGGCCCGTCTCACGATGTGGAAAACCCGACGCTCTGCCTCGCTCCCAGGGAGCCCTAACGATCCCTTTAAGGCCGACTGAGGATCCTATCCACATCGGCGGGAGCGTGGCTGTGCGGCTCTAAGTCGATATCCATGATTGGTTTAGGCGCACTTCCTCACACTTCTCCCCCAAGGTTGCACACGTCTCCACGGAGAAGCGGGTAGCTGGGGGTCACTCCCTCGAACTTTCCTGGTGAACGGGCCAGTGTGGAGAATTCTCCCGACGCGGTCGTCCCGAGGAGGGCTCGTGGGATACCCCAGGCTGCGAGCTGCTGCGAGGGGCCCACGGTCTTTCACTTGGGTATTTCGCCTGCGCGCAAGAAGGCGGGTATCTGAACCGGGTGCTCTTCCGGGGAGGGCCTACGATGCTGCCCCACGGCTCCATCTGAGCCGTCGATCCCCACCGATTTCATGCCGATCTCACCCATTGAAGACGTCATCGAGGACCTGCGGCTTGGTCGCATGATCATCCTCGTGGACGACCCCGACCGCGAAAACGAAGGCGACCTGGCGATGCTCGCCGATGCCGTGACACCGGAGGCCATCAACTTCATGGCGAAGGAAGGGCGCGGGCTCATCTGCATGCCGATGTCGGGGGAGGTTTGCGATCGCCTCGAGCTTGGGATGCAGGCGGTCAACAACACCAACGCCCACGGAACCGGCTTCACGATCTCCATCGAGGCTGCCTCCGGGGTGACCACGGGAATTAGCGCCGCGGACCGCGCGCACACGATCAAGGTGGCAGCGAACCCGGACGCGAAGGCCTCGGACCTTGCGCGCCCAGGCCATATTTTCCCCCTGCGAGCGAAGGACGGCGGCGTCCTCGTCCGAGGCGGGCAAACCGAGGGAATGGTCGATTTGGCGCGTTTGGCGGGTGGTACGCCCACCGGCGTGATCTGCGAGATCATGAACGACGACGGGACCATGTCCCGCATGCCAGAGCTCGAGGTCTTCGCGGAGAAGCACGACCTCAAGATCTCGACGATCGCCGATCTCATCGAGTACCGGCGCCGTCACGAGCAGCTTGTGGAGCCGCTCGTCGATCGGTCCGTTCCGATTCAAACGGACGCCGGTGTCTTCCAGATGCACCTGTTTCGGTCGAAGCTCGACAACAAGGAGCACATAGCGCTCACCCATGGTCTTCCGGAAGATCTAACGGGTATGGCGCCGGCTGACGCGGTCGACGGGACCGTCCACGTGCGCGTTCACTCAGAGTGCTTAACCGGCGATGTCTTCGGGTCCCAGCGCTGCGACTGCGGTCCGCAGCTCGACAAGGCGATGGAGATCCTGGCCTCGAAGGAGCGCGGCGTTCTGGTCTACCTGCGACAAGAGGGCAGGGGAATCGGCCTCGCGAACAAGCTGAAAGCCTACCACCTCCAAGACACCGGCTTGGACACCGTCGAGGCCAACGAGGCCCTCGGGCTCCCCGTGGACCTCAGGGAGTACGGAATTGGGGCCCAGATCCTGTTCCACCTGGGCGTTCGCCAGATGAGCCTTCTGACCAACAACCCCAAGAAGATCCACGGTCTGAGCGGCTACGGGCTCGAGCTCATGGACCAGGTGCCCCTCGAGGTAGAGGCTAACCCCAACAATATCCGCTACTTACGTACGAAGAAGGAGCGCATGGGGCACACCCTTACGGGTCATCTGGGCGCCGATGCCGGAGAATCGGCCCTGCCGCGGGAATAGGCTGGGGGCCCCCGGCGTCTCTCCTGACGCCCATGGGAGCCCTCATTCATATGTCCAGCCTCGACGCCTACCAGTCTGCCGACGACTCAGATCTCGTTTCTGCCACTCTGGATGGGCACTCAGAGGCCTTTGAGGTGCTGGTGGAACGCTACCAACGCCGACTCTTCGGGCTCGTCCGGAACTACACCCGGGACGCCGCCGAGGTCGAGGACATCGTCCAAGACACGTTCCTGAAGGCCTACAGCCGCCTGGAGACCTTCCAGCGCAGCTCAGCTTTCTACACGTGGCTCTACCGGATCGGGGTGAACACGATCCTGGATGTGATGAAGCGTCGCGGGCGCAACCCAGTGACCTCCGTCGAGGATCCCGAGCTCGTGACACGCAGCGGCACCGGAGCCACTGATGCCACCCAAGAGCGCCTTTCGATCCGCCCCGATGCGCGACTTGAGCGCGAGGAGATCGGCGAGATCACCCGCTCGGTGATGGACGAGCTCCCCGAGATCTTCCGGACCGTGCTCGTCATGCGCGAGCTGGAACAGATGGCCTACCAGGACATCGCGGACACGTTGGAGATCTCGATCGGCACGGTCGAGTCACGTCTCTTCCGGGCCCGTGCCAGATTCAAACAGCGGCTCCTGCAGCTCCATCCGGAGTTCGCAGCGGGCCAGGAAGCCGAAGCGCGCGAAAGCGTTCGCGGCGCCCACAAGGGAAAGAAGCCAGCTGCGAAGCCAGCCGGGAAGTCAGCGAGGAAGGCCAAGAAATGAAGGACACAGACGATTACGACGAGCGCATGGACGCGTCGATGGACTGCGAGCGAGCCATAGAGCTGGTTCCTACGTTCGTGGACGGGGAGGCTTCGGAGTCTCTGGCAAGCGCGATGCGCCAGCACCTCATCGACTGCTATGACTGCCGCTCGGCCGTCCAGGAAGAGTCGGGACTGCGCCAGTGGTTCGAGCCGTTGGCCGGAGAGGCTGGCCTGGCCGGGGTCGAAGTGCCCGAGGGCTTTGCCGCCCGGGTGACCCAGCTGGCCGTCTCTGAGTCGGCGGTCAGGTCGGTGGATCTACACGCGTTCCGAGGCAGCACGGGCGAAGAGCGAGAGAGGCGTGCTCCGCGGCCTCTGCGCTCGGTGGGCGCCGAGGCGCCCACCGAATCCAACTCCCTGGGCTTCCTGATGGGCATGACGGCGTTGGCCGCTGCGCTGATGGTGTCGTTTACGCTGATGCTTGCGCAGGACAGCCGAGTGGACGTGGGCGATAAGCCTCTGTCGGCGGGTGAATCCCTTGAGGAAGGGCTGCGGAAGATCGAGGCCGAGCGCGCCGCCTATGAGGAGAAACAGAAGGAGACGCCCGAGATAGGAGCCATGGAGAGCGAACCCGACGCGGAGTCTAAGCACCAGGCCGTCCCCAAGGGTTCCAAGTGAAAGGGGTCCGTTTCTGGTCGGCGGTGATGGCCCTCACCTGGTTCTTAGCCGGATTAGGCGCGGGCTACCTCATTTCCTCTCGCCAGGCCGAGCCTGGGGCCTGGGAGGGCTACGCCGACGAGATCCAGTCCACCTTCAACCTCCCTAGTTTGGAGCGGTCCGTGCTCAATCAGCTGCTGGAGCAGCACAGCCAGAAGCTGAACGAAATCAAGCGCCGGCACACGGCGGAAACTCGGGAAGCCATGGAACCTGAACTGCGGGCACTCTTTTACGAGATCCAAAGGACCATCAGCGACACTATCATTCCACCTGACCAGCGTGAGCACTTCCAAGAGATGTGCCTGCCTCGCTCGGTCCTGACTTCAGAAAGCTAACTACCGGCCTCATTCTTCATGGCACGTTCCTGCGGCATACGCATCGGCCCTCGGCGGTTCGAACTCGTCGTCCTCGACGGCAGTCCCAAGCGGCACAAGATCTCTGCGTACTACACGGGCGAGTTTTCGCCCGAGGACGCGGTCGCCTACGCGGCGGGGGACGTCACGGGGGTGGCCCGCGAGCTCAAAGAGGCCGCCAAGAACCACCGTATCCCCGCGGAGAACGTGACCGCGGTCATCGCGACCGACCAGGCAGCGTTTCGCCGGATTACGCTGCCGTTCTCTGACCGACAGAAGATCGACCAGGTCCTGAAGTTCGAGATCGAGAGCGAGCTACCTCAGTTCGACATCGACTCGGTTGTCGTGGACTATCACATCCTCAGTTCTGGGGACAGTGGCGCCGAGCTCATCGTCTCGGCGGTGCCGAAGGCTGAAGTCCGGCGCGCCGTTCAGGCGTGCGAGAAGGCCGGCTTCGAAGCGCTTGAGGTCGAGCTCGAAGCGACCGCCATCGTCAACGCTGCCTTCGCGGCCGACATCTGCCACATCGACGACGCGCAGCTGCTCGTTCACGTGGGCGAGCACTCGACCTGCGTCGTTGTCGTCGCTGGCGGCGAGGTGAAGGAGTTCCGCGTGATTCACATTGGCGGTATGACCCACCTTGCGAGCGAGCTGGAGCTGGGGTCGATCGACGAAGGCGAAGGCGAAGGCAGCGAAGACGGCGACACCGAGAGCATCGAGGCCGATGTGATTGGCACGATCGATCCGATCGAAGCTTCACGCCGGGTCGAGCAGGCCGTCAAGCGCATTCGTCGCGAGCTCGGTCGGACGATCTCCGCGGCTCGCACGCCGCAGGAAATCGAGGCGATCTACGTTTCGGGCATGGATCTACCGGGCCTCATTGGCTCGGAGGTCATGGGCGTCTCCGTGTACGTGCTCGACTGCTTTGACGAGGACTCAGGTCAGCCAGCGGATGGCTTCGGCCAGCTGGTCGCCGGCTACGGCGGCGCGTTCCGCCAGCTTGGAGGCGGCGAGGTCAAGGCTTCGCTGCGGCGCGACGATCTGCGGTTCACCGGAACCTGGGAGCGCCTTGAGTTCCCGGTCGCTTTCGCCGCGCTCATGCTCGCGACCTTCCTCGGGATGATGAACATCCTGCAGATGCGCAAGCTGGAGAAGCTCAGCCTTCAAGGCGTGCTCCCGCACCTCACAAGCTCCAACAACTTCATCGTTGGCGGCAGCCCGAACAAGGGCAATAAGGGTCGCCCGCGCATGAACCCTGTGCCGCGGGATCTCGTCGAGCGCGCGAAGCCTTACTACACGCTGAACGGGCCCCTTCCCGATGATCTCCTGCCGCCGCTCGATGAGCTCTTGGTGGTCAAGCGCATGATCGGAGAGAAGAACCTCGAGCTTCAGAAGGAGGTTGGCGACGTCCAAGACGTGCCCCTGCCGCCGTCGGCGTTTGCGGCCATGACCGTTGTGCTCGGCGTCATGACCGGCAACGACGAGTGGCGCCCGTCGCTCCGTGCGCTGCGCGCCACCTACGAACGCGAGAAGCGCGGTGAACCCGAGCACATCAGCATCAAGCTCGACGCGACGTTCTTCGCCAAGGGGTCCTACGAGGCCACCAACCACGTCTCCGCTTTCGATCGAGCGCTCCGCGATCAGCCTTGGTGCATGGGCGTGGACGACGTGACCACCGATCCCTTGGAGGGCGACGCCGGTCTGAGCTTCAAGGGCAAGACGATTCGCGTGGACACTTCCAAGCTGGCCAAGAACCAGGGGCAGTCAGCCAACTGATGCTTTCCATGACCATTCACATCACAGCACCCCTGACCTGCGGAGGCGAAGTCCAATGATGGTTCGCATCATGATCGTTGCCCTACTCCTGGGCTCGATCTTCCTGGGCTGGAGAGCCTGGAATCAGAACGCCGAGATCAAGCGCTACGAAGAGGCGCTCGCCCCGGGCGGACTCGTGGAAGACACGGTCGAAGATATCCAGCGCATGGCGTATCAGTACACCCAGTACAAGGAGCGCTCCGCCACGGAAGGCGTGAAGGGCTCGGCCGACGAGAGCTCGATCGCCGAGTACCTGCGCGGCCACGCCCAAGGGTCCAAGGTCCAGTGGGGCGGCGTCAAGATCGGCGCGGCCAAGGGACGGACGACGACGGTGAAGAAGAAGCAGTACAAGGACACGACGTACAAGGTCACTCCACAGGAGAAGGATCAGACTTACGACCGTCACCGCATCGCGAACTACTTCTATCTCGTCGAGAAAGAGAGCCGCAAGCTGAAGATCACGGACATCGACATCAAGGTGGCAGGCAAGACGCTGCCCCACGAGATCCCAAACGATGCCTACGACGTGGACTACTCGGTGACGACGCGCGAGCGCATGGACAAGAAGAAGTAGCCCCGGATCTTTTCCGCGTCAGCCGCGCGGCACGCTCCGAGGTCTTCTTCGCCGATACCGTCCATGCATGGAAACACCCTCCATCCGCGACCACGCCGATCGAACCCTTCACGGTGATCGCGTCCTACTCACTCCCTTGGTCATGGGGGATGTGGACGAACTCGCGAGCATCGGACTCGACCCGCGGGTTTGGGAGAAGAGCCCCTTCCCGATGCAGACCGTGTCCGACATTCAGGCCTACGTGGAAGCAGCCCTTCACGAGAAAGCCGAAGGTCGCGCGCTTCCCTTTGTGACGCGTCTACAGGAGACGGGGGCAGCGATTGGCTCCACGCGCTTCGGGGGGGTCGCGATGAAGGACCTTCGTGCAGAGATCGGCTGGACCTGGCTCGCGCCCGATCACTGGCGCACCGGCGCGAACGTAGAGGCAAAGCTCTTGATGCTCCACTTCGCCTTCGAAACCCTCGACTTGCGCCGGGTCGAGTTCAAGACTGACGAGAGCAACGCGCGATCTCGTCGCGCAATCGAGGGCTTAGGAGCGGTCTTCGAGGGGACCCTGCGCAAGCACATGGTCACCCAGGGAAGCGGTATCCGGAACAGCGTCTACTACTCGATCCTCGACGAAGAGTGGCCGGACGTGCAAGCGCGGCTCGTGGCGCGCTTAGCGACAGCAGAACGGTGAGCTTGGTAGCGGTCGCGCACGCTGTGCCCGAGTTGAGCGACAACAAGTCTGACACATGGGGGCACCGGGCTAGGCTTCGCCGTGTGAGCTTTGCCATGCGTAGATCTTTGGCGATGTCGCGCGCGTAGCCCATGTGGTGCACGTGCGGCGCGTACCGATGGGGTGGTTCATGTGCGGGACTAAGCAGTGGAATCCCCTGCGCGACAGCACTCCAACAACGGCACCCCGCTAGCCCTGAAATAGGCGCTAAGAATCGACGGACCACTGCGTTTCGCGCAGCGCCGCCGCGTCCGCGGCCCTTGCGCTTCGCTTCGAGAATTCACCTGACTAGCCAGGCATCATCCTCGAAAGAGCCACGGCCACGGCACTGCTGCACGATCTGACGATCCTTAGCACCAGACTTGAGCAAATGAGTGGACCGCTCATGGCTCGAGCGCTCGTAGGGGCGGAGTGCCGTTGACGACATCGGCTTGCTGCCGCGCAGCTGACTTCCATCAGCAACGCGCGTCGGCCTCTGAGTAACGGGCTCGGAACGACTCCTTAGTAGTCGATTGAGATCGCGTCAGTGAAGTTGCTGGTCGTTTGCGGGTTCGCATCGCGGTACCAGCACTGGAAGTTCCAGGTCTCGCCTGCCATTGCGACCACGGCTCCGTTCGGTTGAGGCAGGGCCGTCAGGTCCACGGTGATCGAGAAGGTGCCGAGGGCTCCTGAGCTTTGGATCTGCTGCTGGAAGCGGCCGATGGTGCCGCCGAGGCACAGGTCGCCTTGGCTGCCGCCGGGGTTCATGACCAAGCCCTGGGTCTGGGAGTCGATGAAGAAGCCGAACGAGAAGGCTGGGAGCATCGAGGCGGTCAAGACGAGGTCGTTGTCGGCGACGGAAGTCGATCCCGTGGCGCTTATCTCACCCGCTGCTCCTGTTGAGTTGAGAGGCGCTGGCGAGCAGTACACGGTGCCCGGTCCGGTGGACCCACCGCCGACGGCGTCCACAAGTACTTGGGCGTTGCCGGTGCCCGAAAGTGCGAGGCTCGACGCAGCGAGGTTCGTTGCGTCGATCGCGATGGAATCGCCCATGAAGAACGCAGCGCCGTTGCTACCTGACGAAATGTCCAAGCCCACGGGGAACTCGCCGGGGTTGGAGTCGGTCATGACGCCCACGAAGAAGCCGCCGGTGACGGTCACCGCGGGGCTCACGGGGTAGGAGACCTTGATGTCGCTGTTGGTCTGCGTGGCCATGGTTGGCGCCGACTCGTACAGCAGGGTTGCATCGCTGGGGTTCCCATCGTTGTTGGGATCATCCCAGATGGCCACCCGAATCATGTTGCCGTCGAGGCCACCCGGGGTCGCCAAGGCCGTTCCGAGGGCGGCCCTGATCTCGCCGATCCCGTCGGTGCCTCCCACGGCACTGAAGGCCTGCAAGAAACCGATCTCGGCCAGGCCATCGAGGTTGAGCGCGTTCTCGGTACTCCCATCGTCGTAGGAGTAGACCTGGGCGCTCGCCGCCGACATCGAGGTGAGAAGGAGGGCAGTGAAAGTGGGGAGGCGCATAGGGGAGAGAGCCGGGGGCTCTAGTGGGGGAGAGTACGGCCGTGAGCCGTGGGGGCCATCTAGGAGTTTGTTGCTCATAGACGGCATGGGCCTCCCGTCGGGTTCCCTCTATCTGGCTAGTGGTGTGATCCAAACCTGGAATCTCACCACTAATTCTGATCCACGGTCGTGATGGTCTGGAGGTCGAGCTCGCCGCGCACACCCAGCTTGCTGTAGGACTGGTAGAGGAACGCAGCACGGGTCGATCCAGATGCGATCTGGTCGGCCCGATTCTGGGTGTCGTGCAGGCCATGGGGGTACAGGCCGAACTGGGTCCAGCTTCCCTGGGTGGACGCCCGCGTGTCCAGTCCCTCGGCCTCGTGCAGGACTTCTCCGTTCAAAGAGACGCGATACCCGCCGTTGGCATCGTTGTAAATGGCTACCGCGAGGTCGTTCTTGGCCTTCAAGAACTTTCCGAGCCGCAGGCGGTTGCCGAACGCCACGACCTGCAGATCCCCAGGAACTGCGTTGGAAAACTGATTGGCCCCCGTGAGCTCGACCTCAAGGTCGGGGCCATCGTTGAAGACACTGAAGCGCTGGAAGATCGTGACCGGACCGTAGAGGTCGGGGAGCTCGAGCACGTCGAATCGCATGCGGTAAACCTGCGTCGTGCCCGGCCTCGGGTAGGTCGAGTTGTTGGTCTCGCGTAGCTCCGAACGGAACGTGTAGTCGAAGGGACCTGGGTCTGCGACGTCGAATTCCAGTCGCACGCCATCTGGTGTCCCGAGCATGCGGTCGGGGCCGAGGTCGAACACGGTCCGGATCCAGTCTTGACTCGTGTTCAGGGACGCTGCGTCGTAGCCGCGGAGCTCAGCGACTTGCCTCGTTGCGCGCACACGGCTCTGCCAACCCAGGGCGTCGATCTCCACGGCAGGTGCGCCGCCCGTCCCACCCCACTGATACGTCACGTGTGCCTCCAACCGACGCGTGCCCAACTGCAGGAACCTTCCCACGTTCGGGGGAGCGAAGACCGACGTTGTCACGCTCGAACCTGGACTCAGCCAGCGGTCGTCTAACGGAATGAGAGCCATGGTCTCAAAATCCCGAAGCGCAATGGACTGGAGGGCGGGACCTGAGGGCCCAGTCACCTGCGCCTCGATGGAGAACGAGACTGCCAGGGGAGACTCAGCGGCCCCTGTCCCAAGAACGCTGAATTCGACCATCTGCGCACTCGCGTCAAACTCCACGACTGCACGGTCGCTAGCGAAGAGGTCCTGCAGCGAACCGCTGCTCCATGTGCCCTGGGAAACATCAAGTTGCTCGGCTGGGTGAGCCACATCCACCGAGCGCAGTCGCAGGCGTTCATTGAGATCGGCGAGGGCAGTCCCGGCGCAAAGAACGGTCGCAAGCCACACCATCACGCGAGAGGCAGTTCGGTTCGAGTCACACATGCGCTCCATCGTGGCTGGAGGGCCCAAAAACGCAATCGACCGAGACTGAGTCCAGCACAGTGCGAGTTGCGGGCAAATGGAACGGCACCATTTCTGTGCTCGGCCAGCCTCGCGAATTCGACGTCGATCTAACCGGACGACGTGGATCTCACGACGACGAACGCGGCGCGCGTCGACCGTCTGCAAACGGATCGAGTGACGATCTAGCGGTCGACCCTCATGCCACAACGCCTATCACTGCGTCAGCAGCGCGGCTCCGATGAGCCGATACAAGAGCCTCGCGCCCACGATCGCGTCCCATGACTTACCGTCAGGGTCGCCGCCCGGGCCGGGGCTGACCTCGTTCAGGTCGAGACCGACGATGCGCTTGCCGCTCGTGGCGAGCTCCTCGAGCCATACGGTCACCTCATCCCAGGCGAGTCCACCGGGAACTGGCGTCCCCGTGTTCGGACAGAGCGTAGGGTCGAGGCCGTCGATATCGAAGCTGATGTAGATGTCGTCCGGGAGAGACTGGATGGTGCGTCGCGCGAGCCCGCGGAGGTCGCGGGTCTGCCGCGCCTCTGAGAGGTCGGCCTCGAAGACCGCATGGACGGGGGCGTCGCCCATGAGCACGTCGTGTTCCTGCTCGCAGAGGTCGCGGATGCCGACCTGGACGATCTTCGACACGTTCCCCATCTCGTGGAGCACGTTGTGCATGATCGATGCGTGCGACCAGCGTAGGCCCTCGAAGGCGGGGCGCAGGTCCGCGTGGGCGTCGAACTGAAGGACACCGAGGCCGGGGTAGCGATCCGCGCACGCCGCGATGGCTCCGAAGGGCGTGGAGTGATCGCCTCCGATGAGGACGGGGATTCTCGGGCTAGGCTCTGAGAGCCGCTCTTCGAAGAACGCTCGGACCGACCGGTTCACGTCGTCCCCGATGCGGTCGATACGCTCGACGGCCTCTGTGTCGGTGGCGTCCGCACCGCCCTTTTCGATGATGGGCTGAGCCAGCGCGCGGGCCGCCGCGTTCCATTCGTGCATCCGGCCGTCGATGGGGGCCATCCAAATCCCCTCTTCATAGGGTTTACCGAAGCGAAGATCGAAGAGGTCGATCTGGCGGCTCGCCGCCAGCACGGCCGCCGGGCCATGGGCGGTACCACCTCGGTAAGAGGTTGTGGCCTCGAAGGGCACCCCGAGAACGTGGACGAGGGCCTCCCCGGGCCCGCAGGGGAGCCCGAATAGGCCGCTGTCTGCGGTTGAGGCGGCGTTGGGGTCGAATTCCATGGCCATATTCTGGCGGCAAAGGAGCTGGGATCCACTCCGGGACCCGATGAGCTTTTGGGGAGTCAGGCAGAATGGCCCCCAGGGGCCCCGCGTAGCTGGGCTCACTAGAGCCTTGGATAGGCACAAGCCAATATGAGTAAGACGATCGATGTGGAAGGCTCGTCCGGCGCGGACGACGACAGGGACCGAGGGTTCGACCCCCCTTGGGAAGGAGCCAAGAAAGCCTGGAGCGGCTTCGGAGGAAACCGCTCAGGCGGCAACAGCGGCCGGCGCCCCGGCGGCTCCGATTTCAACGACCCGCCCCAGGTGGTGAAGATCGCTGGCGGCGTTTTCATCGCGCTCCTCGTGCTCGTCACGATGCTGGGGCTCTCCGGCAAGCTGGGCGTGCAGAAGGTCGAGGCAGACGAAGTCGCTGTCCGGGTGAACTACCTCAGCGGCACCGAGGAGATCGTTAGCGATCCCGGCTACCAGTTCTACATCCCGTTCCTCATGGACGTGTACAAGCTGGACGGCCGGACCCAGGACTACCTGATGAAGGGGCCTGAGTATCGGGGCTACGGCCAAGCGCCCTACCTGACGGTTCGCGCCATCGACGGCTCGAACTTCTGGTTCGACGAGCTGAAGATTCAGTACGAGGTGATCCCCGGTAAGGCCGACCTCCTGATCCAGGACTCCGGACTGGGGGACAACTACAAGGAAGAGTGGATCAAAGCCTACGCGCGCTCGATTTTGCGGGACGAGTTCGGGCGCTACAGCGCCGTGGACGTCGCGGACCCGACTGTCTACAAGCAGGCGCCCGAGGCGGCCCGGGCGAAGATGAACGAAATCCTCGACCCCCACGGGCTCCGAGTCGTCCGGATCATCACGCCAACCCCGCAGTTCGATGAGCGCTATGAGCGCGCCATCGAGATGCGGAAGGAAGCCGACCAGGAAGTCGAAGAGCTTCGCGCCCGCGTCCAGCAGATCGAGCAGGAGCGCGAGCAGCGCCTTGCGGCGGTCCGGAAGGAGAAAGAGGTCGAGATGCAGGAGCTGACCGGCCAGCTGACGAAGGAGCTGCTCTCCTCAGAGGAATCCGCCATCCGTCTCGAGAAGTCAGCTGATGCGTTCGCCACCGAGCGCATCGCGGAAGGCACGGCGACGGAGGTTAGCCTCAAGGCCCAAGCGACGGGCCTCGTGGCTAGATACACGAAGGAGGCCGAAGGCATCGAGAGCCGAGCGCTCGCGCTCGAGCAGCGCGGCGAGGTTGTCGTGCGCGAGGCGCTCGTCGAGAAGCTCCTCGGCGTGCAGTTCACCTTTGTCCCTTACAGCCGCGACCCCGCGCCCAAGCGTTTGGAGCACAGCGGCAGCACTCAGTCTGACGAGCGCAAGGCAGCGTCGGAAGCCGACACCAGCAACGGAGGCACGTTCAAATGACCACCATCGCAAAACTATTCCTGAGCATTGTCGGCGTGCTGCTCATCGGCCTGCTTCTCCTGACGACGCTCTTCGTTCGAATTCATCCCTGGGAGTACGGAGTCAAGCAGAACCTGCTCGGCAACGGCGTGGTCGAGCAAGACTACGGCACCGGCTTTAGGCTGCGGATCCCCGGTGTTCACGAGTGGCACCGCATCGACCGCCGCACGCACTTCGTGACCTTCGCCGACATTGGCCAGCGCACGGAGCTGGGCATGAACCGGAAGGCCCTAGAGATCCGGACCAAGGACAACAACCTGGCGACCTACGATCTCTCGGTGACCTACCGGGTCTCCGAGGGCAGCGCGTACAAGATCGTCAAGGACCGCAAGAAGGAGATCTACAAGGCGCGGGTCGTCGACAACGTTGAGTCGACCATGCGCGAGGAGCTCGCCCAGCTGTCGTCCGAGGAGATCTTCAGTACGGAGACGCGCCTGCGCGTGGCGCGGGAAGCCCTGCCGAGGCTCCAAGAGAGCTTGGCTGAGTTCCAGTGCGTGCCGGACCAGGTGTTGATCCGCGCGGTGCGCTTCCAGGACGGCTACGAGGCGCGGCTGCAGGCTAAGCAGCTCACCTACCAGAAGACCGAGCTCGCTGAGTCCCAGCGCGCGGTGGAGGATCAGTCCGCCATCACGCAGACGAAGCAGGCCGAGATCGAAGCCGCCGAGAAGGAGCGCCGAGGTGAGTGGGATAAGCGCATTCAGACGGCGCGCTCCGAAAACGAGGTCAAGATCGCGGCCGTTCGAGCGAAGGCCAACATCTACAACCAGGAAACGCGAGCCAACGCCGACGCTGCCTACGAGATCTCCATCGCTGAAGGCACCCTAGCCATCGAGAAGGCCGAGGCACTTCGCAACGAGTTGCGCAACAAGGCCCTCGATACGAAGGGTGGCCGCATCTACCTAGCCCAGCAGGCCGCCGAGAACCTGGACTTCGAGAGTGTCACGCTGAACAGCAACGACCCAAGGGTCCCATCGGTGATCGACATCGGCGCGATGGTGAAGCTCTTGATCGGCGAAGACGAGTAGGCCTCCCTGTCCCTGTGAGACCGAAGCGAAGAGAGCGCCCCCCATCGGGGCGCTCTCTTTTTCTCTACGTCAGCACCTGGACCGAATCACGCCCGCGAACCCAACACGTCAGATGGGGGACTTTTGGGGCTGGAGGGCGAGGGTGGTGAGGGCGCTGGTGAGGATGGCAGCGCCGGATTGGAGTTCGGTGAGGGGGACTTGTTCTTGGGGGGTGTGGTCTAGGGCGGCGTCGCCGGGGCCGTAGGCCAGGGCGGGGCAGCCCCACGTGGGGGCGAGGATATTGAGGTCGGCGGTGCCGGTCTTGACTTGAAAGCGTGGTTTGTGGCCAGTGGCGAGAATGGCTCGGCCGAAGGCGCGAGCTACGCTGGAGGTGCGGGGGCCGCGCCATGCGGGGGCTTCACCGATGATCTCAAGGGCGGCGCGAGCGTCTACGGACGTGATTCTGTCCCGGAGCCAATTTGTGGCCGCCTTGGGAGGGAGCTCCTCGGGCAGGCGGAGCGCAAGCTCGAGCGTGGCGCGGTCCACGAGGCCGTCGTGGTCCGAGCGGATGCCCAGGAGACGCGGCATCAGTCGGTCGAACAGCGCGGCGTCCTCGGGCACGAAGGCGTTGGCGCGACGTTCGACTTCGGCCCACGTCGCGCAGCCGACCTCGGGCGCGTTCGCGCCGTCGTGGGCTCCGTGTGCACTCGGCGTTTCTACGGTGACGCGTCCTCGCAGATAGCCCTTGTAGCCGAGGGTCACGCCGTGGGCGCCGCTCGGCTCGCCGATGATCAGCGCGTCGGGTGCCGCTTCCCAGGTCGCTGCAAGATGGCGCGCTCCCTTCGAGGACGCGGCCTCTTCTTCCACGCAGCCGACCACGATGAACTTGGCCCTCGCGCCCGCTTGGATTGCGCGGCAGGCGCCGGCCGCCAGCGTGACCAGCGGCCCCTTAGCGTCGACGCTCCCGCGCCCGTGTAGCACACCATCTTCAATGCGCACGCGGGGTTGCCCCGGCACGGTATCGATGTGTCCGACAAGAGCGATCGTCAGCGGTCCATCACCGATGGCGCCGACGGCGTTTCCGGCGTCATCAACGTGAGCCTCGAAGCCTCGCTCACCCAGTCGCTCGACCAGTCGAGCGGCTGCCACGGCTTCGTTTCTCGAGACACTTGGCGTCGCCACAATCTCGTGCGCGACGGCCACGAGGTCTTCATCGTCAAAAGGAAGGCTCACGCTACGACCTCCACGATGGCGTTCAGCACCCGATCCCAGTCCTGCTCCTCGATCACAAGCGGCGGCAGCAGCCGCAGCACGTTGACTCCGGCCGCGAGGGTCAGAATACGGCGCTCGAAGAGCGCTTGGCGGATGGGCGCCACGCGTCCACGCACCTCGATCCCCAGCATGAGCCCACGTCCGCGCACGTCGCGAACCCGACCGGCTTCTTTGAGTGGCTCCAGTCGCTCCATCGCAGTCTTGCCGAGTCGTGCCGCGCGCTCCGCAAGCCCGTCCCGACGCAGAATCTCAAGTGTCCTGTGGGCGACCGCGCACGAAAGCGGACTTCCGCCGAACGTCGATCCGTGGGAGCCAGGGGGCAGCTGGCCCACGCGCTCGCCAAACACCGTCGCGCCCATGGGGAACCCGCCCGCGATGCCCTTGCCGAGGGCGAGGATATCAGGCGGAACGCCGTCGCCTTCGAATCCGTACAGGCTGCCGGTCCTCCCGAAGCCGGTCTGCACTTCGTCGAAGATGAGGAGCGTGCCGTTGCGGTCGCATAGCTCCCGGACCCTGGCGAGGTAGCCCGGCGGCGCCGGACGAACGCCGCCTTCCCCTTGGATGACTTCGAGCACGACGGCGGCGGTGTCTGTATCTAAAGCCTCCGCGAGCGCGTCTTCGTCCCCGTAGGAAACGTGACTGAACCCTGGAACGAGGGGCGCGAACGGTTGTCGGTACTTCGGCTCCGCGGTCGCGCTCAGCGCCCCCATGGACCGTCCGTGGAAGCCGCGCTTTGCAGCAACGACCCCCGTGCGACCGGTGGACCAGCGGGCGATTTTCAGGGCCGCTTCGACGGCCTCTGTCCCCGAGTTGGAAAGGAACGCGCGGTCGAGAGGTGCTGGAACAGAGCCCGTCAACTCGGCCAAATAGGCCGCGCGTCGTTCGTTCGCGTAGGATGGCGTCAGCGCCCAAAGCTCCGACGCTTGCTCGCCGAGCGCTGTCCCCAGCTCAGCGTGCGCGTGCCCAAGGCAGGCGACTCCGTACGACGCCGTGGCGTCGATGTACTGCTCGCCCTGATCGCTCTCCAACCGCGCGCCGGCTCCGCGCACAAATGTCACGGGCCCCGGGCGTACACAGCCTGCGCCGTGGGCGAGCTCAAGCTCACGCCAGTCAGCCGTGGCGGCGGCCGCCTGAGCCGTAGTTTCCGGTGCGCTCATAGCGCCACCCCCGTCGCAAGCTCGTTGGTGATGACTGTGCCCTCGCCGTCGAGTGCCGCCACGATGGGCGATGGACCCGCGGCCGTGGCAATGTTGACGCGACCGACCCCGCCATCGAGGGCCTCTTTCGACGCGACGACCTTGCGCTTCATGCGCCCTTGGGCGAACCCAAGAAGCTCGTCGAATTGTCCGACGTTCGCCTGCGCGATGCGCGAATCAGGGTCGGGGAAAGAGCGGTAGAGGCCGTTCGCCCCGGTCAAGAAGACCAGCTCCGACGCGCCGATCGCACCGGCCACGGCCGCAGCGGCTCGATCGCCATCGACGTTGAGCGGCTCACCCTCGGTGGTCATCGCGAGCGGAGCGATCACTGGCGTGAGGCCCGCGGCAAGAAGCGTTCCGCAGAGCTCTCCATTCACGGAGTCGATACGCCCGCTCCAGTCGTCGCGAACCACCCGCACCCGCCCGTTCTCCACCGTGCGCAGGGCGCCCTTGCGTCGGCCTCGCAGGAGTGATCCGTCGAGTCCAGAGAGCCCGAGTGCGTTCGTGCCAGCGGCTTGCAGTGATCCAACAATGCGGCGGTTCACAAGAGCCGTGGCCATGACGAACAGTTCGAGAGTGCGAGGGTCGGTGTGGCGGCTCTCGTGCCCGCTCGGCGAGGTCAGGCGACGCGCGGGGTATCCCACATCGTGACCTAGGCGGTCGGCCTCTGCGGATCCTCCGTGGACGACAACCACCGAGGTACCTTCGGCGCGCAAACGGTGGATGTCTTGGAGTGCTGCGGCGTGACTCACATCCGCGGCTCCGCCTAGCTTGACGACGATCGTGCGCCGGCTGGTTTCTTGTGGTTCTTGCATGGGATGGCGTGGGCTACGCGGGGTGGAGGCCGATGGACTGGAGACCGGCGGCTTCCGGCAAGCCCGCCATGAGGTTGAGACACTGGACCGCGGTACCCGCTGCGCCCTTGCCGAGGTTGTCGATGGCAGAGAGAGCGACCAGTCGCTGGCCGCTCTCGTCGAGCTCCCACCCGACGTCCGCGTGATTCGTACCTGCGACGAGTCGCGGCTCCGGGTGGCGGTACGCACCGCCCTTGTCGTGCACGATGCGCACGAAGGGATCGCCGCCGTAGGACTCCCGGAAAGCCGGCCAGAGGTCGCGGTCGGTCATGGGCTCCTTCAGCCAAACGTGCGCGGTCGCAAGGGCGCCGCGCACGAGCTCGACGCTCGTCACCGAAAGGTGCACGTCCTTGAGCCCCGTCACCTGCCGAACCTCGGCGGTATGCCGATGCCCCGTCGGAGCAAAGCTGCGGACGACGCCCGCGCGCTCTGGGTGGTGAGATCCGCGCGTCGCGCTGCGGCCGGCTTCGGACGATCCGACCTTGAGATCGACAACAACGGGGCGCTCCTCGTCCACGATTCCAGCGCGAACGAGGGGCAGGAGCGCCAAGTTCGAAGCCGTGGCGTTGCACCCAACGCCGCTCACAAAAAACGCACCGGCTAGCTGGCTGCGGTGCGCCTCGGGAAGGCCGTATTGAAACCGAGCCAGCCATTCCGGGGCCGGGTGCGCCTCGCCGTACACCCTCTCGTACTCCTGCGCGTCTTCGAGTCGAAAGTCCGCGGAGCAGTCGATGATCTTCGGAGCGAGACCGGCGAGTTCGTCGATGCGGCGTGCGAGCTGGCCGTGGGGCAGGGCCACGATCAGTAGGTCGCAGGGGTTCAGGGAATCCAGCGCGTCAAAGCGTAGATCCGACCAGCCGCGCAGATGCGGGTGGACTGTGCGCACGGGGCGCCCGGCGTTGGACTCGGAGGTCACCTGCCGCACCTGAACATTGGGGTGCGGAATGAGGTAGCGCAGGAGCTCGCCTCCGACGTAGCCCGAAGCCCCAACGATCGAGACGTTGAGCGAAGTCATGCGAGGGCCTCCACGGCTTGCGCCTCGGAGACGCCACGTTCGCGCACGCGCCCCAAGACCCAGTCCGCCATCGCGCCCGGGATGTCGACCCCGGTGGGCTCAATCGAGTTGCGGAACTCGGCCGAGTGATTGACCTCTAGGACCGAGAGGCCGCCAGGGGTTTCCAGGATGTCGACGGCTAAAAGGCCGCCGCCGATGGCCCTCGCCGCGTCGACCGCGAGGGCTCCGAGCTCTCCGTCGGGCTCGGCGGCCGCCGTCTTCGCGCCGCGGGCCGTGTTCGTGATCCAATGATCCGAGTAGCGCCAGATTGCGGCGATGCACTCATCGCCCACGACGAACGCGCGAGCGTCGCGGCCCGGCTTCTCCACGTACTCCTGAACGTAGAACACGCTGTGCTGCCAAGAGCCGAGGACCGCTCGATCCTCGAGCACGGCTTCTGCCGCCGATCGCGTGTCGAGCCGTGCCACCAGTCGGCCCCAGGACCCTACGACGGGCTTGAGCACACAGGGGTAACCCAGGGTTTCGCATGCTTCCAGCGCCGCCTCTTGGGTGAAGGCCACGATCGTCCGCGGTGTCGGCACGCCCGCTCCATTGAGCGCGAGGGTCGTTGCGACCTTGTCGCCGCAGGTTTGAACCACGGCGTGGGAGTTGACGCAGAGGGTGCCCTGCTGCTCGAGCAGGCTCGCGCCGTAAAGCGTCCGGCCAAAACTCAGGCTGCGGTTCCACGCCACGTCCCAGCGGGGGCGCTCGGTGCCGGTGGCTTCTAGGCACAGCTCGCCGTCATCCACCTGCTCAAACTCGGCGCCGCGGTCTCGCAGCGCCTGCATGATGAGCTTCTCCTCGACCCGCAGGCGCGAGGTCACGAGGGCCAGTCTCGACGGGCTATTCACCCCAGTCCTCCGCCACTTCGGGCGCTTCCGCAAGGCGGAGTGGGTCGAGCGAGAGCACTTCAAGCTCGGCGCCGCAGTCGTCGCAAGCAAGAACTTCGCCCTTGATGACGTCGGCGGGCAGGACAACGGCGGCTTCACAGACGGGGCAGGCGGCGGTGGATTTGGTGGTTTGTGTCATGGCGGTATTGGCGCGCAGAGCGCGCGGAGAAGATGGGGAGACGCGTGAGCGTCGGAACAAAAAGAAACCCGCCGGATGCCCAAATGGGCGATCCGGCGGGTGGATGTCTTTGGCGCTCTCCGCGAAGGAGGGCTATGCGCGGCGATCAGCGCAGACGAAGGTCCCGACCGGATCTAGGTCCGGATTTCGCTTTGCTAGCGTGTTTCCCAAGGGACCCGGCGGTGGGGTTCCCGGAGAGGGAGCAAAGTGGAAGGGAGAGGTTCCTGGTCATCGCATCGTCAGCGGGTGAGCCGCTGCGCTGGAGAGGTTAGGGGCGCTGCGAGGAAGGATCAACCCTTCATTCGCTAGGAATCCGAGCGATGGGGTCGGCCGGGCCAGTGAGGGCGGTGATTCCGGGTCCCTCGGCGAGCCACTTGTCACGCGCCTGTCACAGTCGGCATTTGCTCCGTGGTTTGCCGCTCCGGGCCGCCCTTAGAGACTGGCACGGACCTACGGTTCGGCTCCTTCGGAACGACTGCGTTCCACTCCTTTTGGCCCACTGCCTGATTCAAATGAAACTCTTCTCCCACCTGCTTCTCGTTCTGACCGTCACCTTAGTCACCGCCTGCGGAGGCGGGTCGCAAGCCAGCGAAATGGCGGGGCTCATGGATGACATCACCGCGGTTCTCAAGGACGTCAAGGACGCTGATAGCGCCAAGGCCGCCAAGGCCGAGCTTGAGCCGCTGATGGTCAAGTTCAACGACTTCGCCAAGAACGCACCCGAAGGGGCGGGCGACGATCCAAAGGAGATCGACCCAGAGGAGATGAAGAAGATGGAGGCAGCATCCACGGCCTATGGCATGGAGATCGCTCGGATCCTGAGCAATCCCGCCCTTAGCGAGGTTCTCACGGAGACCCTTGTGCCCACGTCCAAGTAGCGCCTTCGGGCACGAGCCCAGAGCCCGCGCAGGCAACAGCGCCGCCCCGCTGCGATGCGGAGCGGCGCTGTACGCACTCCAAGCGTTCGTCCTACCGACGCAGCCAGAACTGCGAGATCGGCGGCATCGTGCCCATCGGCATCTCGGCCACGATGTTCTCGGCGGGAGCGCCCATGCTGTCGAAGCTTGCAGAGTAGAGCTCGTCAGCATTCCCACCGTCTTGGTGCGGCATCCATAGAACATCGCGCCCAGTCTCGGAGAAGACGACCGGGTCAAAGCCCGAAGAGGGGGTGGAGGATGAGATCGGGGTCGTCTTCCACATAGACAAGGAAGCGACCGCTGGGTGACCACGCGAGCTCTCCCACTTGTGAGTTTGGAATGACCATAGGCTCAATGGCCAACGGCGTGTTTCCGAACGAGGCCACCGTAATCTCATCGGCGCCGACAACGAACCGGACTCTTCGACGATGGCCAGCACCCTGCCTTCGGTGGCGTCGTCGTACCCGGTCACGAGGAACCGACTTGAGGAGCCAAGCCAGCCAACGCGCTCCACGTTGTTCTGGTTCACTAGGACCTCTTGAAGCCCCGTCCCGTCGGAGTTGGATGTGAAGACCCTCGGAAAGCCGCTCGATGCCTGAGCGGTGATCACGCGGCTGGAGTCCGCGGAGAACGAGAACGCGGGGGGCTTGTTGCCACCCTCCTGGGCGCTCGAGCCTGGGGCGGGCAGTCCCAACGTCCGCGTGCTGTCTCGGTCGAGGTCGATGACGTGGGTGCTGTAGTTGGGATAGGAACCCACCGTTGCGAAGAGCCACTGGCCATTCCGGCATTCGGCGGCTCCCCGCCCCCGAGCTACCGACCGAAAAGTCGGATGAGATCGGCCCCCAGACCGGCAGGATGCCCCTGCCTTCGGATCTTGGGAGGTTTCTTTGGAACCTCCCAAGAAGCTCCGTACCCGCGGCGTTGTTCCCCTGAGACACCCCAACTACATGGCTGAATCCACACCCCCGCATCCCCATCCAGGGGATCCCAGTGACGTCGAGCTCCTGCGCGCCCACCGCGCCGGGGACGTCGACGCTTTCACGCGGCTGGTGGAACGCTTCCAGGGGACGCTTCTACGCCATGCGCGGATGCTCCTCTTGAATCGCGGCAGTGCAGGCACGGCGGACGACGCCGTGCAGGAGGTGTTTCTCAAGCTCGCCAGAAACCCACCGGACCCCGACGACGTGTCGATCCAACTGGGCGCCTGGCTCCATCGAGTGACCAGGAACAGGTGCCTAGACATGCTGAGATCAGACACGCGCCGGCGCGACCGAGAGGCCAGCGTCGGCACGCCCGAAACCGACAGCCCGTTGGATCCCGCGCTCGCCGCGGTGGATGCCAAAGACACGCGGTGCGCCGTCGAGCGCACCCTGAAGAAACTCCCCGACGACCAGCGCGAAGCGGTCACTCTGCGGCTCCTCGAAGAGCGCAGCTACGCGGAGATCGCCTCGATCACGGGGCGGAAGATCGGAACGGTCGGCTGGTTGATCAGCCAAGGCATGAAGGCGCTCGCCACCGAGCTGAGCCCGCTACTCGAGGCGTAACGCAGGAGCAAGCCATGAACAACGAACACACACACGATTCAGAAGGCCCGCAGGATGAGGCCGGTCGCATGTACGACCTCCTTTGCCGGTACGTCTTTGGGGAAGCCACGGACGCCGAAGGAGCCGAGGTAGAGAAGGCGCTGGAGGGCTCCGAGGAGCTGCGAGCCCAGAAGGTCGAGCTCGACGCCACCGTTGCGCTCGTGCAAGGGGCCTTCACTGGAGAGGAGACGAGCGCGAGTGGTTCGCTCTCGGCTGACTCTCTCTCCCCTGAGCAGATGGGTGAGCTGCAAAGCGCGGCGCGCGAGTCCGTGTCTGCGGGCTCCGACTTCGAACTGAAGCCCGTAGCCCGTGCTCCGCGCCCGTGGTATTCAGTCCCGGGCGTGAAGTTCGCCGCGGCGGCGACGGTGCTCTTCGCTGTGGGGGCGGTCTTTGTGCTGCCGCGTCCAGAAGGAG
>CAYQKK010000004.1:0-74189 GCA_964417955.1 uncultured Planctomycetaceae bacterium | reverse complement strand
GCGACGGTGCTCTTCGCTGTGGGGGCGGTCTTTGTGCTGCCGCGTCCAGAAGGAGCTGTCGATTCACGCTTCCAGGATGGCGCGCAGGAACTGGCTACAAGATCGAGGGAGCCTGGATTCAACGAAGACACAGCCACGGTTGCGATGGCCGAGGGGGAGCGCTCCTTTGAACCGGAGTTGATCGACGAGCTGCCAAGTGCGCCGCTCGGCGAAACGGCTGCCGCGGACTCGTCCATGCAGGATCTCCTGGTCACCGTCGACTCTCTCGGTGACCTGGCGATCCAGCTGGAGAGGCAAGCCTCGAGCGTAGCGCAGGCAAGCGAACCGATCGCTGAGGACTTCGAGGTGGCCGCTAACGAGAGCGGGCTACAGAACCTCAAATCCTCGCTGCCGGGCGTAGGCGCTGGCAACGCGGAGGCGGCGGTGTCCATGGAGGCAATGGGCTACGGCGGCAGCATCGAGTCGAGCTCGGATGACTTCTTTCTGGGGCGTGGCGAGAAGGACGCTCCGGGAGCGAGGAAGAAGGAGTCTTCCCGTGCTCGCTCCCGGGAGGGGCGCGTTATGACTGACGTGGCAAAGCCATCGCCTCGGCCGCGCCCTGTGAAGCTCGAGTCGAGACAGCCGCAGTTGAGTCGCTCTGCAGCGAGCGGTACGTCAACGTTCACCCGCAGCCCGAATGAGCGTCCGCGCGACATGTTCTTCCGCTTCTGGGGAGACAATCCCTTCGTGGTGACCCGGAACGACGGTCTCTCGACCTTCGCCGCCGACGTCGACTCCGCGAGCTTCACCCTCGCGCGACGCATGCTTCGCGAAGGGATGCTTCCGCAGCGCGCTCAGATCCGAACCGAGGAGTTCGTTAACTACGCGAAGCCTGACCTGGCTGCGCCGACGGAGGATGCGTTCGCGGTTCACGCGGAGCTCAGCCCGAGCCCGTTCGGCGGCCGCGAGGATCGCTGGCTCATGCGCGTTGGCGTTCGGGCCAAGGACATTGCACGGGAAGACCGGCCGCCCCTGGCGCTGACCTTCGTCGTCGACACGTCAGGCTCTATGCAGACGGACAATCGGCTCGAGCTGGTCAAGCACGCGCTGCGCTTGCTTGTGGCGCAGCTCGACGGCCGCGACACCCTCAGCATTGTTGGCTTCAACTCCAGCGCGACCGAGGTGCTGCCGCCGACGCCTGCCACGGCGTCGGACACGATCGAGACGGCGCTCTTCGGGCTTCAGCCCGGTGGCGGTACGAACGCGGAGGCAGGGCTCAAGCTTGGCTACGCGCAGAGCCTCTCCGGCGGCGCGGCACCGAACGCGCAGAAGCGCGTCATCTTCCTCTCGGACGGGGTCGCCAACATTGGAAGCACGGACCAGGATCGCCTGGCGCAGGAGGTCTCGGAGTACGCCGATCAAGGAGTGTTCTTGAACACCATCGGGGTCGGCATGTCGAACCACAACGACCTGTTCCTAGAGCAGCTTGCGAATAAGGGCCAGGGGGTCTGCGACTACGTGGGCGACGCGGCGGATGCGAGGCGAGCGATCGTCGAGCGCTTCGTCAGCGGCTTCGTCACCGTCGCGAAGGATCTGAAGATCCAGGTGGAGTTCGATGGGAAGACCGTGTTGCGCTGGCGTCAGCTGGGCTACGAGAACCGCGCCGTCGCCGACCGTGACTTCCGCAACGATGCGGTCGACGCGGGGGAGATCGGTGCCGGGCACCAGGTGACCTGCTTCTACGAGCTCGAGCTCAGCTCGGGCGTCGCGGACGCAGATGCGGCCCTCGCGAAGGTGCGGCTGCGCTGGAAGCCGGTGGGTCATCCAATGGCGTCCTCTGAGTCTGGAACTACCAACCCAGAGGCCACTGAGACTGAGAACACGTTTACCTACGCGAACATCGTCACGCCCTCCTTCAGAGCCGCGAGCCCAGGGTTCCGACTCGGTGCGCTCAGCGCGCAGTTCGCCGAAGTTCTGCGCCAGTCCTATCACTCCCGCGGCGACTCGCTCGATCGCCTGTCGAAGGGCCTCGCGAATCTACTGACCGACGCCCCCTCAAAGGACGCGGGCGCGATTGCTGAAGCCTTCAAGCTGGCGAAGGACCTGGGGCTGAAGGCCCCGCCAGCGTCCCAGCCGCAGGACATCGATGCGGCCCAGCAGACGGCCTACTATCAGTCTCTTATTGAGGATCTCGGCGGTGCAGACCCCGCTGAGCCCCAGGGCGCATCTCCAGGAGAGGACTCCGCTCGGGCTATGACGCCCGAGGCGTACGAAGCACGTATTCGTGAGCTATTAGACGGTGACCTAGAGAAGCGGCAGCACTAGGGCCGTTCGTTCAGGAAGGTCTCCCTGGTCGCAGCGGCAGCGATGCCGCGTCCCGGGGAGTACAGGAATCGGAAGCGAGGCCGTCCGTGCTCACCCACGGGCGGCCTCTTTTTCTGTGTCCACACCACTCGATGGGGGAGGCGCCGTTACCGCTGAGTAACGCCTAGAGTCCACACAGCAGGACAGTCCGGTGTTCGGAATCGCTCAGTGCGTTTTCCTGGAGACCATATGGGCTGGCGTCGCACCAACGCAGGGTGCTTATGGGAATGCCCTCAGGAATTTCTCATATACCGGGAATGTTGGCCCAGGATTCGCGGTACTCCCATTGACCGACCCGAGGTCATGCGCGATTGAGAGGGTTGCTTCCCGCACTCTCGGTTTCAGCTCCGACTTCCCTCGGAGTTGCAACTCCTTCTCGTAGGGGCTGGGTGATGAGGAGCCGTCGCAGTTTCCCATCACCCGGCACCGTCCTTCCCGGCGGGAGAAATAAGAGGGGCCGGGACGCCCGTTGCTTCCCATGACTTCGACCTTCCCGTCGCGCTCTCCCTCGCTGAGTGGCTTCTCGTTCGAAGCACTCACCCAGGGTTCGCATGTCATTCAACGGCCGCCCACCCGTGGAGTTCTGCATCCCTCAATCAGTCCTGCATGATCGATGGGAGAACGTTCCCCGGGCTTCGCAGCCCCTCTTTGTTACACCCATTGGACGTTGTCCAACGCGCGCAAGTTCCGTTCGGGTTGCGCGGTTTTCTGTGACGTCTTTTTTCGGGCGCTCGCCGGATGATCTCACGCCATGCCGTCGATGATCCCGTTGAAGGTCGCGCTGGGACGCATCGCGCGCGCCATCGCTTCTTCATTCGGATGGAAGTACCCGCCGAGATCGACGGGGCTCCCTTGGGCGGCCAGGAGTTCAGCGTTGATCGTCTGCTCGCCTTCGGTGAGCGCCTTCGCCACGGGCGTGAAGCGCGCCTTCATCTCGGCGTCATCGGACTGCTCGGCCAAGGCCTGGGCCCAGTACATCGTCAGGTAGAAGGCCGAGCCGCGGTTGTCGATCTCGCCCACCTTGCGTGAAGGCGACCGTGAGTTCTCGAGGTACTCGCCGATGGCCCCGTCGAGGGTCCGGGCGAGAAGCGCCGCGCGCGGGTTGTCCGACATCTCCGCCGCCTTCTCCAGTGACGGAACGATCGCGCAGTACTCGCCGAGGGAATCCCAACGAAGGTGACCTTCGCCAATGAACTGCTCCACGTGCTTTGGAGCCGAGCCCCCGGCGCCGGTCTCAAACAGCCCGCCGCCTTGGAGGAGCGGCACGATCGAGAGCATGCGGGCGCTCGTTCCGAGTTCGAGGATCGGGAAGAGGTCGGTCAGGTAGTCGCGGAGGACGTTGCCCGTGACCGAGATGGTGTTCTCGCCCTTGCGAACGCGCGCCAGGGAGAAGGCCATGGCGTCGACGGGCTTCATCATCTGCACGTCGAGGCCGGCCGTGTCGTGATCGGGCAGGTACGCGTGCACCTTCTTCAGAAGCTCCGCGTCGTGGCCGCGATCTGCGTCGAGCCAGAAGATGGCCGGCGAGCCCGTGGCGCGCGCCCGCGTGACGCCGAGCTTCACCCAGTCGCGGATCGCTTCGTCCTTCGTCTGGCACATGCGGAAGATGTCGCCTTCGCCCACGGAGTGCTCCAGCAGCTTGGCGCCGTCGGCATCCACGACGCGCATCGTGCCCTCGGACGCCGCGAAGAACGTCTTGTCGTGGCTTCCGTACTCCTCGGCCTTCTTCGCCATGAGGCCCACGTTCGCCACGTTGCCCATGGTGGACGGGTCGAACTGGCCGTGCTTCTGGCAGTCCTCGATCACCGCCTGGAAGAGCGTTGCGTAGCTGCGGTCGGGGATGAGGCAGGCGGTGTCCTGGAGCTCGTCGGCTCGGTTCCACATCTTGCCGCCGTCCCGAACGACGACGGGCATCGAGGCGTCGATGATGACGTTGTTGGGAACGTGCAGGTTGGTGATGCCCTTGCGGGAGTCGACCATCGCGAGCGCCGGGCCCGTTTCGTAGCAGGCCTCGATGTCCGCTTCGATCTCCTTGCGCTTCGCGTCGGGCAGGCGATCGAGTTTCTCGAGCACATCGCTCAGGCCATTCGCGACGTTGGCGCCGATTTCGCCGAGGTCTGCCGCGTGCTTGTCCAGCGCGTCCTTGAAGTACACCGACACGCAGTGCCCAAACATGGCCGGGTCGGACACCTTCATCATGGTGGCCTTCAGGTGCAGGGAAAGGAGCACGCCATCGTCCTTGGCCTGGGCGATCTCCTTGGCGAAGTACTCGCGCAGCTTCGCCACGCTCATGGCGGCGGCGTCGATGACCTCGCCCTCAAGAAGTGCAATGCCGTCCTTGAGCACCACCGTCTCGCCGCCCTTCGGCGTGAACTCGATGCGTGCGGTCGTCGCGGCTCCCAGGGTCGTGGATTGCTCGCTGCCGAAGAAGTCGCCGTCCGTCATGTGCGCGACGCGCGACTTGGACCCGGACGTGGGCCAGTCCTTCATCATCCGGTGAGGGTGCTTCTGCGCGAACGCCTTCACGGAACCGGCCGGGCGACGATCGGAGTTGCCCTCGCGGAGCACCGGGTTCACCGCGGAACCGAGCACGACGGCGAAGCGCTTCTGCAGCGCCTTCTCCTCGTCGGTCTTTGGCTCCTCAGGATAGGACGGAACCTTGTAGCCCTGGCCCTGGAGCTCCTCGATGGCGTCCTGCAGCTGGGGGATCGACGCGCTGATGTTCGGCAGCTTGATGATGTTGGCGTCCGGCGTCTTCGCAAGCGCGCCGAGGCGCTGCAGCTCGTCCGGGATCTTCTGGTCTGCGGTCAAGCCTTCCGGGAAGTTCGCGAGGATGCGACCGGCCAGTGAGATGTCCGCCGTGGTGATCTCCACGTCCGTGCCCTTCGTGAAGGCCTGGAGAACAGGGAGGAGGCTGTGGGTGGCGAGGGCGGGGGCCTCGTCGATCTTGGTCCAGGTGATCTTGGCGGAAGACATGGGAGGTGCGCGTCGGTGCTCGAGTGGGGGCCGGTGTAGCTGTCCCTCGTGGGCTCAGCGGAGGGGAGAGGTTAGTGGGAAAGGGCCCTTCGAGCCGACCCCCGAGAGCCCGAATCCGACGCGAACTCCTCGGAAATGCGGGCCCTGCCGCAGCCCACGCTGAGCCCTATGCCCATACTCAGCCCATGGAGCGGCTCGACTACGCCCAGTTCGTCGCCTTGCGGCATGAGTTCGACGCCATGGCCGCGGGCTCGGGGCGCGCCATGGGTAGCTGCAGTCTGTCCCCTTGGCAGCTCAGCGCCCACGGCTCGATGGGTGTCGAGCCCGGCGAGGTGGATATGCGCCGCCACCTGATCTATCGCTCTGATCGCGCCTGGTTGGCGCTTGTAGAGTTTTCTACGCCCCACGTCTACGTACCGTTCGAAAGCGCTTGGATGTTTGCATGTCCGCTCGTGGGGGAGCCTGTGGCGGCGCTGCAGCTCCTCGCCGCCGTGGTCCGCGAGCACGCGAAGAAGCTCCGCGCGATTCTGCTCGGTGGCCTTCCCAAGGGCGGCGAGCTTCACGCCATGCTCAGCGGCGCCTCAAGTGGGGGAGGCTATGCAGAACAAGAGGGCACGGAGTCCTGCATCATCGACCTCGGGGTGGGCGGGCTCGACGGGTGGCTCGCCCGTCGGACCCGCAACTTCCGCCGCTCGGTGTCGCGGGCATCGCTCCCATCGAACGTTGAGATCGTCGATGGGCAGGGCGTCTCCCCCGAAGAGTCTTTCGAGCGAATCCTCCACGTGCAGGAGCGCTCCTATAAGGCGCGTGACGGCGACGACATCTTTACGATTCCGATGTACCGCGACTTCTACTCGAGCCTGCTCCGCGACGTGCACGCTTCCGGCGAGCTACGCCTGAGCTTCGCCGTGCGCGACGGCGAAGATCTCGCCTACCACTTCGGCTTCACGCGCGGGGTGCACTACCGCGGGTACCAGATGAGTTTCGTGGAGGAGGCGCGGCCCCTCGGGCTCGGGACCGCGCTCCAAATGCTCCACCTGCGTCGTGCGGAAGAAGAGGGCGTGACGCGCTACGATCTCGGGATGCTCGCGCCCTACAAGGAGCGCTGGTGCGACCGCATCGACCGCACCGTCCTGGCCATCCTGCGGTAGCGGACGCGGTGTTATCGCTCGTCGGCCGTCAGCTGATGGCTCGTCAGGCGACAGCCGATCGGGCGCGGCTTGCCGTCCGTCATGCCCAGCGGCCCGATGGTCACGTCGACGGATGCCCCGTCCCGACGAACGGTCAGACGCACGCTCTTCTCCTGGGCGTCCTTGCCAAGCGTGCTCGATCGCACGCGACTCTTCACCGGCTTCCCGTCGATCGCGACCACGAGATCCCCCTTTCTCAGTCCAGCCTGGTAGGCAGCTCCATCGGCCTCCACCGAGGTGACAAGCGCAGAGTCGACCACGTCCGCCACCCACTGGATCTCGCCGGTGGGAACAGAGATTTCCATGGGCTTCGTGGGCCGCGGACCGTTGAGCGTGTATTCGCCTGCCGGAACTCGCTCGAAGGTCGCGAGCGAATCTGCTCCTAGCTTGACGCGAAGCCCAACGCTGAAGAGAGCATCTCCCGTGCCACTCTTGGGCGTCAGCCGGAACGACTCTCCGGTGGCCACGTCCGGGGCATGGACGGTGACCTTGTGCATCGTCGGAGCGACCATGCGCAGGGTGGTCTCTGGTCGAACGATTTCAAGCTCTTCCGACATGACCCGATCGCCCCTCGATCTGAAGGAAACGGAGTCGCCCCCGTGTCCGGTCTCGTAGAGGTCGACCTCGTACTTTCCGGGCTGGAGGGCCATGATGGAGAGCTGGCCGCTCTCGGGGACTTTCTTGATGCCGCCCGTCATCGTCGTAATGAACTGCTCTGTCGGCTTGCCGCTTGCGTCGAGTCGATTCATGTGCACCGAAAAGCCGGCGCTCAGGTCCCCTGCGATCTCCAAGTGGAGGGTGCATCCAGGAAGAAACTCAACGGTGATCTCGTCGGCGTCTGGATCGATGGGCACCATGACCTCGCCGTCGATCTCACTCTTCGCGGAGAGTTCGGGCTGAACGGCCTGGGCCGACGCGTCGGCGCTGGCTTTGGCGACGAGCGACTCCCTTGGCAGCCAGTACTCCCCGCGTCCGCGCTTCAGTGCCTTGACGTTGGTGGGCCTGCTGAAGCGTCCACCCGTGGTGGTGACTTTGAACGATACATCGGCAACGGGTCCACCCTCTGAGCGAACGCAGTGGCAGATGACGAATTGGGAGAGGTCAACTTCGTCGAGGGTGACGGTTTCCTCGGTGACGCCAACGCCCGCGGTGATCCTGCCCGTGAATTCAGGGACGCTGTTTCCTTCGCCTCGGCCCGCGGCGATCCAGTAGGGGCCGGTGGGTAGATCTGTGATCTGGAAGAGGCCCGACGCCGAGCGGACGAGTGCGCTGTGGTGGTCAGCGCTCCAGTCGATCTCGGCCTCGTCCGACGCCTGCATACCTGCGGCCGAGGTGACCTTCATCCAAACAGGCAGCCTCGGCACGAGTTCGGATGCGTCCTCCAGCTCTACGCGCAGGATCTGATTCATGCTCAGCTGAACCACGTGGGGCCCAGGTCCCTCGGACTCTAGGTTCATGGGCCGCTGCTCTGACGAGTAGTCGGAGGCCATGTTGCGCCAGCCGAGGCGCTGGACGGATCCGCTGCGCACCGCGAGTTCGAACGCGGCCTCCTTGAGGCGCAGTCGCGACTCCTCCGGGGTCCACGCGAGCCCGTTGCCGAACTTCTGCTCGCCGATGAACACGACCGCGGACTCCGGTTGAGAGCCATCGGGTAAGCGAACGTCCAGCTCGAGCTCGAGGACAGGCTCACCGATGAAGGAGCACTCTTGCCCCGTGTGGTTTGTTTGGGGTGAGAACGCAAACCCGTCCGCGTGGGCAGTGATCCCGTGGAGGCCTTCGCGGAGTCCGGTCAGGGTAAAGCGGCCGGCTGCATCGCTCGTTGCGGTGCGATGGTTGCGCTCGTTCTCCAGCATCATCTCCGCATTCTTGGCCATGCTCTCCTGCATGTCAGGAATGCCGTCCCAGGCGCGGCCGATCTCTGTGGTCTGTTTGCCCTTGATCACCCCTTGCCATGAGCTGCCGGGGCGGTTCAAGGACACGATCTGAACTCCAGCCATCGGCTGCCCGTCCTGGTCGATCACCGTTCCCTCAATCTTGTGGGTCCACCGGGACGGGTCCGCGGACTTCGCTGCGGCCGCGGAGCTGCTTGCGATTTGGATGGACTCTCGGGCCACCCGCTTGGCCTCGGGACTTGGCGCCGACGAGGCGCTTGTGGTGGAAGTCGTGCCAGCTGAGGCAAGGGGGCTGACGCTGGGGAGTGAAGCGTTCGCTTCACCGGGCACGCCGCCAGAGGTGTCGCCGCCGGATCGGTCGACCGCGATGGTGGCGGGAGCGGCCGCAGCCACAGGGTTAGATGAAAAAACGGTCCCGGCAGCGAAGCCAAGACCGAGACCGAGGAGGAGCGTTACGAGCGCGAGGTGGGAAGCCTTCATGGCCCCATGCTACGACCGTGTGCTCCGGGTGTGAGTGAAACTCCTGCGCGACTACGGCCGGATGGCCCAGGCGCCCCATCCTGCGGTGCCGCCGAGCTCGTGCAGGGTGAGGGTGCTGGATGCAGGATCGTACGTCCAGTTCGACGGAGAGACGCCGCGGCGCACGACCGCCGACGGGCTCTGGTGGATTCCGCGGAGGACAATGTCTGTGGTCCCAGTGTCCTTAGTCTGGAAGATCACGCGCATCAGGGCGTCCGTGTCGAGGCCGATGTCCGCTGCGTCGATCGCGACCTCGGCGAGGTTCTCCGTTTCGATTGCGTAGAAGGCATTGGCCTGGGGCTGCACCGTCCAGAGGATCGGGGTCAGCGCCTCAGCCGTCGATTGTTTGATCTCAAGGTCGTGCCAGGCGCCGTCACGGTCGGCGATGGTGCGTAGGACGTCGCCGGCGGTCGGGCGGGACAGGCGCTGGGCTCCTAACCAGTCCAAGACCGCTGGATTGTCGAGGGTCGACCAGGAGTGAATAGCAAAGGAGCGCGGGATGAGGCCGGTGTCGGCGCCGTTCTGCTGCATCGCTTGATCGAGGGCGATCGTCTGCTCGATGATGGATGCGTTGGCATCCATCGTGGCGTACCAGTGTCGCACCGGGATATGGCTGAGATTCGAACTGAGCGCGCCGCGCAGATCCACCGTTCCCGCGATGGCATCCATGTCGATGGTCGAGCTGCGCGAGTAGCGGAAGGGCTGGGCGTCCGGGGTGCCCCCGAACATGAGCGGGCTCTCGAACAGGTTGAAGTCGTTCGTCGTTTGGTAAGTCGCGCGGAGCGACGTCGTTCCCGTGTGGTTGACGATGGCCGCGAACTGCAGGCCGTTGGGGTCAAGGTGACGCGCGGCGTAGCTGGCAGCGGCGCCTCCACCCATGGAGAAGCCCACGCCGTAGATGCGATCCATGTCGACGGGAAGTCGCGACGCCATGAAGGTGAAGGCGAGCTCGATGTTCTCTTGGGCGTAGTCGATGCCGTAGTTGAACTGATGGGCGCCCATTGGAATGAACACGAGCCAACCGCGGTCCATTGCCTCCTGGGCGAGCGTCGTGTTCTGCAGCACGTTGACGGGCTCTTCGCCGTAGCCATGGAACAACGTGAGCACCGGGGCGGGGCTCTGCATGTTGGCCGGGATGCCAAGCACGAAGCGTTCCTGCCAAGTCTGGCTGGGCAGGTTGAGCGTGATCTCCAGCATGCGGCCGTTGACGAGGCCACCGGTCAGGGGTGGTGTTACGGAAGACACGAATGCGCCGCCCAAGCTCTCTTGCGTGACTTCTCCAGTTCCAGCGAGTTGCGGGAGGGCCAGGGGGCTGACGAGAGCGAGTGCGGTTAGAATGATCATGCGGTGCGGGTTGTGGCCTCTTCGAACCGGCGGCTGTGCGGGGCCGAACGCGTTCAATGAAACCTACCCCGCCCACGGGGGCTGGCTTCGGAATCCCCACCGAGGTCTACTTTTCGATCCCGCCGATCCCGAAACGACACCCCATGAACGCTGATTCTCCCGCACTAGACCGCATCCGTGTCCCAGTCCGAGTCGCGGCCGTCCTTGGATTTCTTGGGGTCGGCCTGGGTGCCTTCGGTGCCCACGGCCTAGAAGGCACGTTTCAGTCGGGCGCTCTGGACGCTGAATTCGCGTTAGAGCGCATGGGCTGGTGGAAGACGGCCGCGGCCTATCACCTGGTGCATGCCGTGGCGCTCGCCGCCGGTGGCGTCGCGTGTGCGCTACTCGGGCGCGGGAGTACGGCGCTAACATGGTGCATGGGGCTCGGCGTGACCGTGTTCTCGGGGACGCTCTACGCGATGGCCCTCGGGGCTCCACGCTGGTTCGGCGCGATCACGCCCATCGGCGGCCTGTTGTTGATGGCTGGATGGGTTGCGCTGCTCCTCGGCTGCCGCAGGGCCCATCACGATGCCTAGCGTTTGGCCTTCCGGTTGTCGCGCGCAGGCACGGCGTCGGCTGCGCTGTACTCATCGTAGAGCGCGCCTAGCTTGGCCGTCACAGGCCCGGGCACCGCGAGCCGATGTTCGTCGATGCGAGAGATCGGCACGACACTGCGCACGGACGTAGTCATGAAGGCCTCTTGGAAGTCCTTCAGATCACGGAAGGGAACGAATTCTTCGCGGACCTCTACGCCGCTCTCCCGTGCGAGTGCGAGCACCGTGCGCTGGGTTACACCCGGGAGAACCCCGCTTGGCGCCGCGTAGACGGCGCCATCACGCACGAGGCAGATGTTGCTTTGGGTGCCTTCCAGCACTTCGCCCTCTGTGCTCAGCATCAGGTGCTCGTAGGCGGCGGGATCGCCGTGGGCTGCAATCCAAGCTTCACGCAGCGGGATGAAGTTCGAGGTCTTCACGGCTGGGTCGGGCCGGGCCAGCCCACGCGCGGTGTGGAGGTACGCGCCGTTCTTGGCGACGTCCTCCGGCAGGCCGCGGTACGGCGAAGCGCCTAGAAGAATGTTGGACCCGTGCCCGAAGGCCGTCGCGGGGCCCCCGCAGATGTCGACTCGGATGCGCGCCTCCGCATCGAAGGCCTGTGTGGCGTCTTGGGCCACGGCGTCGAGAGCCTCAACGAGTGCGTCTTCATCAAACGCCAGCGGCACGCGGAAGCCAGCCGCCGAGTCCTTGAGGCGATCGAGGTGGGTTCGGAGGCCGAAGAACTTGTTCCGATCGAAAGTCCGCAGCCCCTCATAGACGCCGGGAGCGAGGCTGCTGATGGCGTTGGACGCAGACCCGAAAGCGGGGTGGAAGTCGAGGAGCACCGCGCCTTGGGAGGCATCCGCCGCGTAGAGGCGCTGTTCTTGGACCAGAGGAAGCTGCTTGGAAGCGTTCATGACGTATTCGACGGGTGCGGAGTGCTTTGGAGGGCCCGGGCGGGTTGCCCTTCCGGGCGAGACCCCTATGATCCCCTGCCCCCCAGGGGATTCCATCGTGCTTCCCGCGATTCCGTCCCCTCTGCCCTGATTTTCACCTCGCCCAATCGTCCCCGCCGTGCGTCCTCTTATTCGAGTCTTCGATCGCCCCAGCGCCGCAGCGCGGCAGGCGGTCTCGTTCGTGCTCCTCGTGGCCGCAGGCCTTGTTCCCTGCTTTGTCACGTCGTGTAGCGGTCCCGGTGTGCGCTCCAAGGTTTCGGTGGGTCCAAGGCTCTCATCGGCCCGGCTGGGGAGCTTTCGGTGCGCCATGACCTGCGAAGGCGACTGGCTTGGCGGGATGCCGCCCGCGGCCGAGCTCGGTTCAGACCTCGAGCTTGCCGCCCGTCGCGGCGTTGACCTTGTTGTCGACTTGCGTTCGCCGCGAGCCCGGGCTTCTCAGCCATTGGCTGCGGCCGTCGAGGGCGCAGGCCTTACCTTGCTTACGATTGAGGGCACGTCGGCGGATCAAATCTCCGCCGACGCCGTCGACGAGGTTCGCCGGGTCCTCAATGCCCCGAATCGGCGCCGCTTGCTTCTTATCGACGAGGACGGAACGCGAGCCTCGGTGATCTATGCGATTCATCTGGCAGCTGACGAGGGCATCGCAGAAGCCGATGCTCTAAGGGCCGCCCGTGCTATTGGCTTAGGCCAGCTGAGTGCGGACTTCGTGCACGAAGAGGTCGAGCGTATCCGCTCAGGTGCCTGACGCGGCTCTGTCTGTATGCGGCTCTGATTCCTCTTCTGGATCTACTTCTGGATCTACTTCAGGCTCACCGCTCGGCAGCATGAGGTTGCGGATCTGCACGAAGGGCCCGGCCGCGAAGCCGGCGATGAAAATGGGATCGCCGCGCCGAATCGCGTACGCGAGCAGCAGGACGTTACCGATCAGGCTGAACCACCAGAAGGAGCGCGGGAAGTAGGCTCGGCCGGCACGCTCCGTGGCGTACCACTGGATGACGAAGCGCATGCTGAAGAAGGCCTGTCCGATGAAGGCGGCGATCAGCCATGGGCGCGATGCGCTTTCGACATCGCTAGGAGCGGTGCCGAACTGCAGCATCAGAACGGACGCCAATAGGCCCAAGATCACCGACGGGATCGTCCCGATGCGGCCCGCGCGTTCACCCATGTAGGCGATCATCACGTTCCGGACGTAGATCACGAACGTGATGGCGTAGCCCACAAAGAGCGGCGAGTCCGCCGAGTAGTAGGCGTAAGTCCCGAGGGTGGCGGCGCCGGCTACGGACAGCCACCAAAAAATGGGCGGCGCGACGCTCTTGCCCGCGCGCTCGGACTGCCACCACTGCACGAAGAAGCGCGAGAAGTAGAAACCGTTGCCGGCCCAGCCGAGGGCCTCAAGCGGTGTCATGGTGCGTCGATCCAGATTCGAGCCTTGGGCGCCAGTGGGTTCACGCCCGCAACCTTACCCTACGACGGGAGCGGTGGGATTCCCGTCTATCTGTTCCTCATTTGGGGCCACCAGGTCCACTCATTGCGCCCATCCGGTCACAGAGTGACGCCCGCGTCGAACCCCCTCTTGGCGCGGGATAGATGCGTCTCTAGACATGAAGAAACTCATCCAGATTGCAGCGGCTCTGGCGTCCGCTATCACGTTGGCAGCCGCTTCGCCCGCGCCCCTTGCCCACCCTGTGCAGGCACCTGAATTCGATCACACCCACGCGGGGCTCACGTCCGTCTACGATGTCGCGCTCAAGGGCGGGCTGATCGACTATGCGGGCCTGCGCGCCAAGCCGAAGGCCCTCGACGCCTACCTGGCCCAGCTCGCTCGAACCACCCCAGCGCAGCACGCTACGTGGAGCCGCGACCAGCGCTTCGCGTTTTGGATCAACGCCTACAACGCGTACACGATCCAGCTCATTCGCGACGAAGGACCGGTGAAGAGCATCAAGGATCTCGGAGGGTTCTTTTCATCCCCGTGGGAGAAGAAGTTCATTCCGATGCCCGCCTTCGACCCAGAGGGGAAGAATAAGAAGCTGACGCTCGACGAGATCGAGCATGAGCTCCTTCGACCGGTCTTCAAGGACGCCCGCGTCCACGCGGCGATCAACTGCGCGTCGATGGGGTGCCCGCCCCTGCGTGCGACGGCGTTTAGCGCGGAGGGACTAGACGATCAGCTCGAGGATCAGGTCGGCGTCTGGCTGTCAGACCCCACGCGCAATCAGGTGTCGCCATCCGGCGGCAAGATCCGCGTCTCCAAGATCTTCGATTGGTTCAAGGAGGACTTCGGCAAGAAGGACGCAGCGGTGGCTCGTTGGATTGCGGACCACGTCAAGGACGAAGGGATTGCGAACGCACTCCGGGCGGCTGCAGGAGACATCGACGTGAAGTACCTCGACTACGACTGGAAGGTCAATGCCCAGAGTGGGAAGCGTTAGAGCCCGTTTGGCGTGATTCGGATGCCCCGAGCAGCGGGGCTGGCGGCGGAAGAAAACGCTATCCTCGCCGTCGTGCAACTCTCCCCCCTCGACTGGTCCATCATCGCCGCGTACTTCGCCCTCGCTCTTGGCGTTGGCCTCTACGCCTCCCGCCGCGCCTCCGATAGCCCCAGCAGCTTCTTCCTAGCGGGGCGCAACATGCCTTGGTGGCTCCTCGGGGTCAGCATGGTCGCGACGACCTTCTCGGCGGACACGCCGAACCTCGTCACGGACCTCGTGCGCAAAAACGGAGTGAGCGGCAACTGGGCCTGGTGGGCGTTCTTGCTCACGGGGATGCTGACGGTGTTCATCTACGCGCGGCTCTGGCGGCGCAGCGGCGTCCTGACGGACATGGAGTTCTACGAGCTTCGTTACGGCGGCAAGCCCGCCGCGTTTCTGCGCGGCTTCCGAGCGATCTATCTGGGCCTCGTGTTCAACGTGGTCGTGATGGCCGCCGTTAGCTTGGCGGCTATCAAACTGGGCGGGATCTTGCTCGGCTGGGACGGATGGCTAACGCTGCTCGTCGCTGGTGCGATCACGCTGGCCTACAGCGGCCTCGGTGGACTGCGGGCCGTGATCCTCACGGACTTCGTGCAGTTCATCTTGGCCATGGTCGGTTCGGTGTGGGCCGCGATCGTGATCCTGCGGCTGCCAGAAGTCGGCGGATTGTCGGGGCTTTTAGAGCACCCGCTGGTGGCCCCGAAGACGGCGATGCTGCCCGACTTCGGCAACAGCGAAGTGTGGGTGCCGCTGCTGCTTGTGCCCGTCGCGGTGCAGTGGTGGGCGGCCTACTATCCGGGCTCCGAGCCCGGCGGCGGCGGCTACGTGGCCCAGCGAATCTTCTCTGGCAAGACCGAGGGCCACTCGGTGGGGGCGACGCTGCTCTACAACGTGGCGCACTACGCGCTGCGCCCTTGGCCATGGATCCTCGTGGCGCTTGCGTCGCTGATCGTCTTCCCGACCGTGGCGGACATCAGCGCGGCGTTCCCGGAGATCCCGGTGGACAAGGTCGGCGACGACCTCGCCTACCCCGCGATGCTGAGCCTGCTGCCCCCTGGCCTCCTAGGACTCGTGACGGCTTCTTTGATGGCTGCGTTCATGAGCACCATGAGCACCCAGCTCAACCTTGGCGCGAGCTACCTCGTCAACGACGTCTGGGGACGCTTCGTGCGTCCCCATGCTTCGGACTACGAGCTCGTGCGCGTCGGCCGCGCCGCAACGGCACTGTCGCTGCTCCTCGGTAGCGGCCTCGGCCTGATGCTGACCGACGCGGGGCAAGCCTTCACGCTGCTCTTGCTCCTCGGGGCCGGAACGGGAGGCCTCTACATCCTCCGCTGGTTCTGGTGGCGCATTAACGCTTGGACCGAGATCGTCGCGATGGTGGGATCCCTCGTCATTGCTGGCGTCACGACGTTCGGGGACGAGTGGCTCTTCGGCGAGCCTTTGGCCGACCACGTCAAGCTGGCGGGCGGCGCGGTCGCGACAACGCTCCTCTGGCTGGGCGCAGCCTTCGTGACTCCGAAGGAAGACCGCGCGACCCTCCAGCGCTTCGTTGACACGGTGCGGCCAGGCGGTCCAGGGTGGTGTGATTTCCACCCAGCCGAAGGCGCCGGCGAACCGTGGCCGGTGCCCCGCGGCCTCCTTTCTATGTTCCTCGGGTGCGTTGCCGTCTACGGAGCGCTGCTCGGCACCGGGCATCTCCTCTACGGAGACGGAATGCCCGGCTACCTTCTCATGGGATTGGCGGTGGCCGCCGGCGTCGCCCTGGGCGTCGTCCAGCGGTCCGCGCCAGCGACGTAGAGACGCCGGCTAGAGAAAGTTGACCTCGACGCCGTTCGTGAAGTTCGACGTCGGCCCTGCCGGAGCCGTGTCGCGGAACCACGCTTGGAAGAACCAAGTGGCTCCCGGCAGCGCAGCGGTGGGGCCGTTAGGCGTCGGAATACCATTCAGGTCGAGGGCGAGCTGGAAGGTGCCGGTCGCGCTTGCGGACTGGATTTGGCCCGGGCCCACGTAGCGCCCGATTTGGCCGCCGAGGCAGAGCCGGCCCGCGGAGCCGGGAACGGAGGCCGCTGGCTGGCTTACCAGGCTCGCGAGGAAGAACCCGAATGTGCCCGCGGGTGCATCGTCCACGCGGAGGCTCAGCTCGTTGTTCTGGACCTGGCTCGTGCCAAGCGCCGACAAGGACGCCGCGCTACCCGAGCTGTTGACGACCGCCGGACCGCAGTAGCCCATGCCGCTTTCCCCGAGTGAGAGGTTCTCGAAGACAACGTCGAATAGGTCCACGTGGCTGAAGCCATCGAGGTCGCCGTCACCTCCGAAGTCAAGCAGTCGAATCGGTTGGGGCGCGATCGTAATCGGCGTGCTTGCGAAAGAGAGCGGACCGAGCCGCGGGAACGCAAGCGGGTCGGCGACCGTGACGAGATCACGACTCGCCTGCACGAGGTCCGTTGAACCATCGTTGTCAATGTCGACGAGCTGGAGGTCGCCCGCGCCCGAGACGCCAGCTCCGTTGATCAGCAAAACCGGAGCACCGCCTGCGGCGCCCGTACCGGGACCCGCTGGACCGCCAACGATGACGAAGGTGCTGTTCGAGTCCACGTAGACGATGTCGAGGATGCCGTCCTCGTTCACGTCCGCCAGCTTGGGGCTTGAGTCTGGCGAGGTCAGCACCGCTTGGCTCGGGGCGAATGCGCCGCCTCCGAGACCTTCGAACCAGCTCAGGGTGGAATCTCCGAAGACCACAAAGTCGAGTTCAAGGTAGTCGAGGATATCGTCGCCGTTGAGGTCCGCGGCTTGAAGGATGTTGAAGGGCAACGACGGCGTGATGGCGATCGCAGCGGGGGGGGCGAAGTCCAAGGTGCCCCGATTCTCGAACCATGAGAGGTCCTGCGAGAACCTCGATGGAATGATGTCCAGGTCGCCGTCCGAATCAAAGTCCTGGGCCTCGAAGGTGGGGGTGAAGCCGCTCGCGCCGGGCTGGACGGGGAGACCTGCTGCTATGACGCTGGGCGCGCCGAGGACTCCTCCACCAAGGTTCCCAAGGACTACGAGCTCGACGGTTCCACCGGCTTCCTCCCGGGTCAATACGACCTCTGGCAGGCCGTCACCGTCGAGGTCTTCAACGAACTCAACCGATCCAGCGACGGGAATGGTCTCGGGAGACCGGAAACGGGCGGAGCCCGGAATGCCGCGCCGCCACAGAAGCTGGCTTCCCGCCGACTGAATGAGGTCCAGAACCCGATCGCCGTCGAGGTCAGCGGCGAAGAAGGGGTTGGAGACTCGCTCGGTCAAGAGCGTTGGCTCCGTAAACGCGGGGGCTCCTGAGGCTTGGCTACCGCGGAAGATGCGGGGGCTGAAGCGCTCGTCGAAGCTCGGGTTCGTGAGCTCCAGCCAACGCAGGAAGAGGTCGTCCCGATCGTCGCCATCGAAGCTGCCGATGGTGAGCGTCGCGCGGAACGAGTTTTCCTCGGCCACATCGATCTCATCGGCGGCGGGGCCGTACACGCCTTGACTCGTCCACGGGTAGACGCGGATCGAGACCCTGACGCCTGCCTCGGTGACGATGCCGATCAGCTCGTTGGGGCCCGTTCCGTCGATGTTCGCAAGCGCGAGGTCGAAGCGAAAGCCGTCCGGCTCCACGAGCACGACGGTGGGCGCTTGGAACACACCAGCGTCGTTGCGGTAGAGGTCGATCTCCTCGCTGAACGCGCTCGTGGGGTTAGCGCGCAGCACCAAGAGATCCACGTCGCCGTCACCGTCCACGTCGCCTGGCTGCGAGGCAAAAGCTCGCTCGAGGCCGCCGGGAAGCGCCTCAGCTTGCAGTGTCGTCCCAAGGTTGCGGACGATCACCGGAACACGGTTCAGGCCGCGGAAGCCCACCAGATCGATGTCTCCGTCGCCGTCGACATCGATGGGATCCAGCAGCTGGTAATCGTCAGCCCCGGTGATGAGCGGGCCGCGGGCAACAAGCGTCCCATCGCCTAGGTTCTCCGTCCATTGGATCGGCCTCGGCCCAGAGGCGCCCACGTTGGTCGCCGGCGGGTACAGAACGAGGTCGAGATCCCCGTCCGCATCGAGGTCCATGGGCACCACGTCTTCTCGGAAGGTGATGGGCTGAATCTCAACGCTCTCTTCGAGCGTGGAGTCGGCGCGTCCGTAGAAGACACGAAGCACGTCGAGATCGGGTCCGAGGAGGTCCCCGAAGCCATCTCCGTTGATGTCAGCCAGCTGGAGATCCCAGCGGTGGATCGTGAACGTCGACTGAGCGCCGACCTCGGCCAGCGTCCGTGTGAACGAGACGGAGCCGTCGTTTTCTAGGGAGTACGCAACCAGTTCATTGCTCACGTGGGAGACGCCCACTACCTCGTCGCGCCCGTCGTCGTCGAGGTCGATCGGAGTCGAGTAGCGAAGGTCAGGCAGGATGGACTGCGGCGTCGAGTCTAGCTGGGCTAGGGCGTTCGTCGAGAGCAGTGCGGCCGTCGAGATCGAGATGAGTTGGAAGCGACGATAGGGGCGGCGGTTGGCGAAGGCCATGGATGCTTGCGAGTGATTTGAGAGGCGTTGTGCCTAGGGCGAGCGGCTCTCATGCGAAGTGCGAGAGGTGCTGGGGATAGACTGTGGAGGATATCACACGGCCAAAAAGGGGCTTCTCCAGTGGCCCGGGAGCCCCCTCGAGCGAGATTTCGCCAAGAAGTTCGAGACGCTTGCATCGTCGCCCATGACTGCGGCATCTGGAGGTAGAGCCCCAAGCTATGCAGCGCCCACCCAACTCCACCGACGCCGTTCTCGAGAACCTCGACTGGGTCCGAAACCTGGCACGTGCGCTCTTGAAAGACGAGGCGGCGGCGGAGGACCTAGTGCAGGACACGTGGCTGCGGGTGCGATCCAGTACAGCCTCCCGGGGCGCTCCGCCCTCCGGCGCGGCCGGTCGGCGCTGGCTGGGGCGCGTCATGCGCAACTTGGCCATGGAGCAGTGGCGCAGCGGAAGTCGGCGTCAGCGCCGGGAACGCGCTGCGGCTCGGCCCGAAGCGGCGCCCACCGATGCGGAGCTGGACGAGGCTAGCGAGGTCCGCCAGCGCCTCGCTCTGTGGGTCTCGGAGCTGCCGCAGCCCTACCGGCGCGTCGCGCTCCTGCGCTGGATGGAGGGCATGACGGCCGCTGAGATCGCCAAGGGCGAGGATCGGCCGATCGCCACGGTTCGCTCCCAGCTCGCGCGTGCACGCAGCCTCCTACGAGAGCGGGCGAAGCGCGAGGAGCGCGGCGGCGCTGCCGCCTTGCTGGCCGTCGCCGCTGGGTTTCCTCGCGAATCGTTCACGGCCGCTGCCGCTGCCACCCCAATCCCGCTCGCCGGATGGATCCTGATGAAAGCTACTGTTGTCGTCACGGTGGCAGCCGCCGCCGTAGCCGCGTTCGCCGTGTACTGGTTCCACGGGGGCGTGGACTCGCCTTCCGTCGTTGCCCCAGTGCACGACGCATTGGCGTCCGATGAGATCGTTGATCTGACCCCGCTCGCAACGGTCGAGGACCAGGTGGGGGATAGGGTCAGGACTGTGGCATCGAACCCAGGGCTCGCCGATGAACTCGTCGAAGAGGAGTCGGAGTCCGTCGCCATTGCTGGAGCCCTTCTCGTGCGTGTTCAAGACCAAGCCGGCCGCGCACTCGGCGGCGTCCCCGTCGCCGTGTTCAGACGCGGGGTCGGTTCGAGCGCTGTCCCACTACGTGCGAGGACAGAGGCAGCGACAGGCCTTGCTCTTATGGAGGATCTCCAGAGTCGATTGAGTGAGCGCGGAGAAGAGGTTACTTCGAGTCTGTTCACGGTAGGGCTCGATGTTCCCGGCCTCGACCTCAAGCGAGTTTCGATCGACCCGCTTTCGTTGCCCTTGGATCCAGTGCTCTTGACGATGCCCGACTACGGCTCGCTCGAGGTACGCGTGGTGGATGGGAATGGCGCACCTATCACGGCCCACGATTGGCTCAACATCACACCCATATTTCCAAGCCCGTCCGAGCCTGGGCGTTTCCGGCGTGGGCTGCGATATTCCGCTCAGATTACGGGCGAATCGAGGGCGACGTTCCATCATGTCCAGGCCAGAACGAAACTCCGGGTTGAGGTCTCCGACGTAGGAGTGCTAGCGGGCGTCCACGAGCACATTGAGCCTCTCCGCGCGGGCGAGCATCGAGTGGTGAAGCTCGTCGTGGCAGAAACGCTGCCCCAAATGACCGGCCGCGTGGTCTTAGCTGACGGCTCACCCGTCAGTGCCCATTGGCTTGAGGCTGAGTTCACTCCTGACGGCGATGGGAGGGCAGGGCTCCGAGCTGATGGGACATTTGCCATGCCGCTCGACCGGATCTCCGCTGACCCAGGCGAGTCGTTCTCAGGGGTTCTCTCTGTCCGTGTGCATGACGCAAGCGGCGACTCGGCGTCTGAGAAGGCTCTCTCGGGCCGCTTCGATGCGGTGGTCCCGAGTTCCGAGCTGCCCACACACATCGGCACGATCGTTCTTCGCGAGCCTGCGGTCTTCGCAGCTGGACGGGTGCTGAGTGACGACGGCGAGCCGATTGAAGGAGCCTGGGTGAGCCTCTACGAGAAGTTCAACAGGCGCGAGGATCCGGAGGACTTTGGGTGGAACTACGCTGGCATCGACTACGCCTACACCAATGCGGAAGGTCAGTTCACTGTGAATGTGGACCGTCCACCTGGCGAGTACGCGATCCGCGCTCACGGCGAGGGCCATATCGATCGCGGCGCCCTTCGTTTTCAGGCCGGCAGTGAAGACATGGTGCTAGTGCTCGACCAAGAACGGCACCTCAAGGGGCGGCTGCTGGTACCCAAAGGCGTAGACCCGAGCCTGCTCCGTTTGGTCGCTCAGGTGCCAGGCGCGACTCGTGAAGAGCGCGCCTACTCGGACTTTCAAGGCTTAGTGAACGCGAACGCCGAGTTCCGCCTCGCAGGCCTGCGCCCCGCAGCCGTGACTCTCACACTCCACCACGGAACTTCTGAGGAGACTCTCGCCCAGCAGGAAGGGGTCGTCCCCTCCCTGCAGAGCGACACCGTCACCGATGGAATCAGTCCCTGGGATGTACGTGAGCAGATCGCGCACGTTGCCTTCAGCGTGGTCCTCGCAGATGGATCGCCTGCTCCCCGTGCACTCATCGCCTACGGCGGTAAGGCGCTGCCGTTCCAACGGGGGCGCGTCGATTCGCTCGTCGCTCGGTCCGAGAGCGACGAGGTCGTAGTCATCGCACCCGGCCACCGACCGACCAACCTGTCGATCCGGTCGCTACCCGATGAGGTCAAGCTGGTTCGCGGTGTCCCCGTGCGCGTGGCGATCGGTGCCGCGCTTCCCGCTGCGCCAGAAGGAGCCAGAGTCGTCCTCGCGCTCGAAGCCGACAAGCCAGAGTGGTTGCCCGGCAAGGCAGGCGCCCGAGGGGAGATGCCTGAGTTCCGCTACCGCCGTACGCTTTGGACCGAGGAACTCCCTGTGCTCCCCGGCGAGACCGAGTGGACGGTGTACGTCTCCGGCACGGGAACCTACCGCCCTGTCTGGTACGTGCGCCATCCATCGGAGGATGTCGTCCTTCGTGGTTTCCGCAAACGCTCGTTCTACACCGAGAGCAGCCGCTACGAGATCGTGGTGGAGAGTTCGTCGAGTACCGCAACGCGGTGGCTCGTGCAACCGAGCCTGAAGCAAGCGCTGGAGGCCATGCAGCCGGACGACTGAGCGCGCGGTGTGCGGCGAAGCTGGACCCGGTAGAGTAGGGGCATGAGTCACTCCCGGACCGCGACGCTCCTTCTGATCCTGCTGCTCTGTACGGCGGGCCTCGGAGGGGCACAGGAAGCTCCCCCTGGAACGGTCATTCACCACGTCGCGGCAGAGTCCAAGCGCTATGTCGGCTCACCTTCCCTGTGCGTCCTGCCGAACGGGGACTACCTGGCTTCCCACGATCTGTTCGGTCCGGAGAGCAACGAGCACAAGCGCCCGATCGGACGGATCTACCGATCGAAGAACCGGGGCAAGACCTGGAAGCACGTCACGGACATCGAGGGCTTTTTCTGGACCAGCCTGTTTGTCCATTGGGACAAGGTTTTCGCCCTTGGCACGGACAGTCACCACGGGCGCCTCGTGATCCGCTCCTCCGAGGATGGCGGCCGGACTTGGACCGAAGCGGCCGTGATCGCCGAGGGGGAGTGGGCCACAGCGCCGGTTCCGATCGTGAACCATGAGGGCCGCCTATGGCGAGCCGTTGAGGACGCCCATACGGGCTCTAAGTGGGGCGAGCGCTACCGCGCGCGAATGATCTCCGCCCCGGTGGAATCAGACCTCATGCTCGCCGAATCCTGGACCGTGTCGAATGCGCTGCCAAGGGATCCGGAGTGGCTCAAGGGGAAGTTCGGCGGCTGGCTCGAAGGAAACGCGGTCGTCGCGCCGAACGGCAAGGTCGTGGGCGTGCTGAGGGTGGCGGCGCCGAAGCTGCCGGAGCGCGCGGCCATCGTGCGACTTAGCCGCGACGGCAAGGCCGCCACGTTCGATCCGGCCGAGGACTTCGTCGAGCTCCCCGGCGGATCCAAGAAGTTCACGATCCGGAAGGACCCAGAAGGCGGCGGCTACTGGACCCTTGCCAACATCATCCCGAGCCGCCACGGAGGCCAGAAGAGCCCGGCGAGTCTCCGCAATACCCTCGCGCTCCTGCACTCAAGTGACCTTCGATCCTGGACGGTGCGCACCATCTTGCTCTACCACCCGGACGTGGGCCGGCACGCCTTTCAGTACGCGGACTGGCACTTCGACGGGGACGACCTCATCGCGGTGTCCCGGACCGCCTACGACGACGAGCACGGGGGCGCTCACAATGCCCATGACGCGAACTACCTCACGTTCCACCGCTGGAAGGACTTCCGCGATCTACAGCGCGAGGACGATGCCCCGCTCCTCGAATTGCCGAGCGCTAGCTTCCACAAGACACGGGCCTTCGCGATCGAAGGCCCCGCCTTTGAAGTTGGCTCCCTCGCGAACGGTGAAAGAGCGTTCTCCAACCGCAAGTATGTCCTAGAAAACGTCCCCACCAAGCTCCGATGGAAGAGCTTCACGCGCCTTCCGGGCGGAGCGAGAACCGCCCTGGAGATCACCACCCGTCGCACGACCAAGGTCTTGATCGCGACCGCCGTCAACCAAGAGCCCGTCGACATGGGCGACTGGAAGCGAACGAAGATGGAGTTTGGCTACACCGACCGGGGCCACACAAAGTTCGTGGTCTTCGAGCGCACCCTCCGAAAAGGCAAGACCCTGAGGCTCCCGCGGGGCAACTGGACCGGCTCCATGCTGATCTTCGACGACTAGCGCCTCGTGCGCTGCTCAGGGACCTCCTGGAGCCTCTTCTGGTACTCAACGGACGCCTCCTCCTCGGACGGCGGCTCGCTCAGGGTCAGCACGACGCCTTTGACGCCTTTTGGGCCAACGTGGAGAGTCACCACGTCGGCGCCCCAGTCGGGAGCTTCCACCATGCCGCCGTCTGAGAAGAGCGGCCGGTTCTTGAAGGCCACGAGGTCGATGCTCCTGTTCGCGGGGAGCAGAGGCAGCCTAAAGCGACCGTCGGCTCTGGAGCTAATCCGTTGATAGGCGAATCCGTTCCCGCCCGTGAAGCGCCAGAGGATCGTTGCGGGGTGGACTAGGTCGCCAACGACCCGCCCCTCTAGACTCGCGTGGCCCGCGAGCTGGAACGACTTCACCGAAGGGTTGCGGCTCTCGTGCGTGAGGATGCCGGTGACTCCCCCGGCGAGGGCTGGTGCCATCACCTTCCATCGCCATTTGCCCGGCGCCAAACTCGGGAGGGAGAGCCGGCCGAGCTCGTCAATAGACCCCCGCGCCCGCACTACCGAACCGCCGGTAGGGGACTCTGCGGTCAGCAAGACAAGGCCTGCGCTTGCCGCCGCACTCCCGTCGGCGAGGGTGAAGTGGACTTCGAGGGGCGGTCCTTTGAGGGCTGTATCCTCGATGACAAGCTCGTCCCCTGGCCCGATGACCAAGTTCTCTGCGAGGACTCGGCCATGGCCTTGGCAAACGAGCACGAGGACGTAGTCGTTGAGCCGCTCCTCTTGGGTCGAGAACTGGATCTTGTCTAGGGTCCAGCGTCCTTCGAAGTCCACGCGGGCGGAGCCGCGCGCTTGGCCCTTTGTCACCGCCACGCCGCTGGGCTCTGTCTTGGAATTCTGGCCCAGCATGCGAAGGGTCGTGCGGCGCCTCCCGTCTGACATCGCTTCCAAGACCTCATCTGGGATCGCGCTGACAGCCTCATGTTCTGAGCTGACCTCACGCAGCGCTGAGCGGGGCGCGAGGTGAACCGTCGCGTTGGGCGCCGCCTCAGCGGAGCTCTCTCCCGGCGTCAAGCCAACCCTGCCGCTGAGTTTCGCGTTCTTGATGAGCCACATTGACGTGGGCTCGTTCGTTTCCTCGTCGGTCTGCATGAACGAGGCGCTAGCGTGCCCTTCCGCCAGCACGGTGATCTTGTACGGATCTCGCGTGGGGCCGCTCAGTGCAGGAACGTGGGCGACGCCCAGTCGGTCGGTCTGAATCGTCTTGCCAGTTCTCGGGATCGTGTAGGTGCTCGCCGCACCCACGGCGACGCTCGCGCCTTCGATCGCGAGGCCGGAGGGGTAGGAACGCGCGTGGATGGGCATGTCAGATGAACCCAACGGAAAGCGCACCTTGAGCTTGTCGGACTTGCCCCGCCGCGGACTCATCCAGGTCAGCTGCTGGTGCCATTGGCTACCCGGCCAGGTGAAGTGCAGCGTGTCTTGGACCGCTGGCGCCACGACTAGGGTGACCTTGCCTTCGGAGTCTGCGATGAACTCGCGCTTCGCGGTGTTCGCCTGATTCTCCGCGTCATCGTTTGGCGTTCGAGCATCGAACCGCTGCGCCAAGAAAATGAGTGCGCCCGCGGCCGGACCGGCACGGCCCAGAACCTCGATCTCCACCGTCGCTCGATCTTCCCCGGAGAGTCCAACCTCTCCTATGATCTCGTCGCGCTGACCCACCTCGGCCGCGCTCGCGCTCAACTTCAGCGAGCTGTCCAAGTCGTCGAGGCTCGCACCGATCTCAATGGGCTTCGGGGCGGCATCTTTCGACGCCAACGCCTGTGACGAACGTGAGCCGAAGCTCCCGCCCAGCACCGAGAGCCCCAGGGCAGCCAAGCCCACGAGCCCTACGATCACCCACCCAGTCGTCGTCCTCGCCATGGCCCAAGCTTAGTCGAGAACTCCAGGATGCGCCGCTCGCGGCCCTGCTATCCTCGCCGCCAGCATGGCACCTAAAGCGACGACCTATTGGGACTACATCAACGTAGAAGAGCTTCTCTCGCTCCAGAGCGGGCTTGAGGAGAGCGACGCGGGGCTCGCCAACGAAGAAGTGCTCTTCGTCACGGTCCACCAGGTCTACGAGCTGTGGTTCAAGGTGATTCTGCGCGAGATTACGAGTGCGCGGGATCTCTTCACCGCGCGGCGCGTCGCCGAGCAAGAGCTGTCGGGGGTCGTCGAGCGCCTGCGTCGCATCGCGACGATCTTCCGCGTGGCAACCGAGCACTTCGCGGTGGTCGAGACCATCGGGACGCGCGCGTACCTTGCGTTCCGGGACAAGCTCATGCCCGCTAGCGGTTTCCAGAGTGCCCAGCTGCGGCAGATCGAGATCATGTTCGGACTCGACGAGTCCGAGCGCATTTCGCTTGGTCCGCCGGGCAGCCACTTGACGGCGCTCCACAAGCCGGGTGGCGGTTCGAGCCCCGCGCTTGAGAGGGTCGAGGCGACGCTGGCCGACACGCCCACGTTCAAGGCCGCCCTGGAGACCTGGCTGGCGCGCACGCCCATCGATGCGCTCCGCAAGGAAGGCGGCGGTCTCGAGACGGACGCTGAAGGGTTTGTGGAGCGCTACCTCGAAGCCCACGGGCAAGTGGTGCGCCGCAGCCGCGATCACGCCCAAGGGGTCGCGGACGGAGTCAGCGACCAGCCCGACAAAGAACGAACTCGCCTGAACGCGGTGTACGAAAAGGAGCGCGCGGGGGTCGAGGCGTTCCTTCGTCCCGGTGACACGGACGAAGAGAAGCGCGTGGGGCACGTGCGTGCAGCCATCCTGTTCCTCGAAACTTACCGCGAGCTGCCGCTGCTCGCGTGGCCGCGCGAGGTCATGGCCGCGGTGCTCGAGGTCGAGCAGTCCTTTGTGATCTTCCGACAGCGTCACGCCCGCATGGTCGAGCGCGTCATCGGGCGCCGCACAGGAACGGGCGGCAGCGCCGGGGTTGCGTACCTCGATCAAACGGCCCTTGAGTACCGGATCTTCCGCGACCTCTGGGCCGTCAGAACTATGTTGCTTCCCGCCGATGCGACGCCGAGTCTCCGGGACGAGGGTTTCTATGAGTTCGGAGCGGAGAGCTGAACCGCGCTCGCAGCGCAATCCTTCACGTTCCCCAACGCGATCTTTAAGATCGAGCCCTAGGGTCCTCCCCGATCCCAACGCCCCCCAAGCGACTCAACCCCATGTCCAAGGAATCAGTACTCATCGTCGAGGACGACCCCGATATCGTCGAGTTGCTCCAGTACACGCTGGAGCGAGAGGGCTATTCCGTTCTGGTTGCGCTCAACGGTGAGAAGGGGCTGGCAGAAGCCCAGCGTCGCCGCCCCGGCCTGATCCTGCTCGACCTGATGCTGCCCGGCCTTGACGGCCTTGAGGTCTGCAAGGCACTGAAGTCCGACGACGGCACCAAGGGCATTCCCGTGGTGATGCTGACGGCGAAGGGAGAGGAGAGCGACGTGGTCCTCGGGCTCGAATTCGGAGCCGACGACTACGTCCGCAAGCCCTTCAGCCCGCGCGAGCTGGTGGCCCGCATCCGCGCGGTCCTCCGGCGCGGCAGCACCGTGGTCGAGGCCAAAACGCGCATCGAGTCCGGCCCCATCGTCCTCGACCGCGAGCGCCACGAGGTCGAGGTCGACGGTTCGCCCATCGAGCTCACCCGCTCCGAGTTCCGCCTCATGTGGACCCTCGCGAAGCACCCCGGCCGAGTCTACGCCCGCGAGGAACTCGTCGAGCGCCTGACCGACGGCGAAGTCGTGATCCTCGACCGCAACATCGACGTCCACGTCAGCTCGATCCGCAAGAAGCTCGGCGACCTCGGCGGCGTCATCGGCACCGTCCGAGGCGTGGGCTACAAGTGGGTCGAGGGTCAGCGCGCTAGTTAGTCAACTACTTGCGCTCCGCGAGCTGGGCCGAGAAGGTGCTGAAGGCTGAGCCCTTGGGGCCCTTGAAGTTCACCTCGGTGACGACCGCCATCTTGGATTCGGACTCAAGGAGGTAGAGAAAGTTGGCCGCTTGTACCACCGTGACCGGTGCGAGCTTGCCGTCCTTTCCGGTGCGCTTCGATTTCACGTTCCAGCGGCCTCCCTTGGTCTCTAGGGACAGAGGCGCGAGTCCCACGTGGTTTCTAGCAGCGATGCTCCGAACGTAGGAGCCAACGCTGTTCTTGAACGAGGCTTCCGTCGCGGTGGCGTTGGAGGTCCGGCGAACGGATGTGGTGGTGCCGATGGCCGCTGCAGGGAGCTTCACCTTGATGGTGGTGCGGTAGGCATTTTTGTAGCCCTTGAGGTGCTCCGCCCGGAACTTCATCCGAGTCAGGGCTCCCACGGCTTCCATGTAGCCGAGGCTCGGGGCGTCGGTGACCTTGGCCCTCTTCTCGAGCGCGGCTTCGAAGGCATCCATGGCTTTCTCTGCAGCGTCAGCGTCGGTGCTGTGCAGCCGAAGGTCCATCTTCAGGGCCACATGGGGGCCCATCTTGCGGCCCTTGGCCAGGGATTCGGCGGTCAGCGACAGGATGTCCATCTGGCACTCCGGAGCGACGTCCCGAAGGACTCCGAGGGCAACGATGACTCCGCCGTGGGCGGAGGGAAGGGGCGAGGCAGCAGGCTGGGTGGCGGAGGGCTGGAAGAGGCCCAGGAGCGAGACAGCGGCCGTTGCGAGTAGGCTGTGTACGTACATAGGTTGTCTTACGACCGATAGAGGCTGGTATTCCCTCAATCTTCGGTCTTCGGGCAGGGTTCGGTGGGGCTATATCCCTCGGAAGATGCCGGCTACAGCTGAACCTGAATTCGAGCCAGGATCGCGTGCCCAAACCCCGTGCGCCCGTTCGCGCCCCTGGCCCGTGTTCCTAGCCAGTGGAGCATGAAGCGCGTCGTCGGCTGCAGGTACCAGTTGAGTCCAGCCTCCAGATCAGCGGACCGGCCGCCTTGGACGGGGCCGCTGTTGAGGTTCACCCAGCTTAGGCGCACCGCAGCCTCAAGGGCTCCGCTCGTGGGGGCGTCGCCGAGAATCGCATCTTCGACGGCCGCGCTGCGCAGACCCCCGCGCCGTCGATGCCAGCGCGCGGCGTGGCCGCTGGTCAGAAAGGTCGTGAAGCCCACGTGCGCCCCGGACAAGAAGCCGCCGCTAGCAGACGTCCCGGCGCTGTTCGAGACTCCGCGCACATCGGCTCCGAAGATCTCTGTGACCAGCGTGGATTGCCCCCACTGGGTCAGCGCCTCAAGACCCATCGTGACCGCGCCGTCTGCGTCGAGGCCGCCAGAGTCGACGATTCGATCGAAGAGGCGGCTGCCGGGTCGAGCGTCGAAGCGCAACCGGTCGGCCCCCGGGTCGCGCACGGAAACGCTGGCACCCAGCTGCACGAGCTGGATGCCGCCGAGTTCGTCGCGGCCGCGCTGCCAGAGCGCCCTCGCCGTGAAGGCCGTTTCCTCCTGAAGCTCGCTCGGAAAGACCCCACCGTCAGCGCGTCGGAAGGCCCCGACCTGGAGCACTGTCGCGCCGCCGGTCTCGCTCCATTCGACACCCCGCGATCGACCGGGCGTGAATGCGTTGCTCGCGGTGGAGCGCTCGATGAACGCGAGATGCGAAACGCTCGTCATCGCTTCGAGTCCAAAGGACTCACGGAACTGGCCGAAACGAACGCGACCGACCGCGCCGGCTTCGATCGTCGGGAGGCCCGCGTACGTCCCCGCGAGGTCCAGCCAACGGATGTCACTGTCAGCGAAATCGACCTGCGCCCGGACGCTCCAGTCCCGTAGGGAAGACTTCTCACGGAACCCAAAGTCTCCCAGCAATCGTGCCCGTCGGACGTCCGTGTCCTCCGTGAAAGAGGAGCCCGTCACCCCTTGGATTTCTCGAAAGCGAGGGTCCACATAGTCGAAGTGGAATCGTGGTCTGACCCTGGCCTCAAACGATCCCCAACGAGCCCGTAGACCGTCGCCCAGGGTCCAGCGGACTGCTGAGTATGAGGCCTCGCTCTCGGTGACAGCTGGGCTCGATTGGCCAGGCGGCAACCCAGGCGGCTGGGTTGCCGGCTGGGTGCCCATCTGCGTCGCCATCTGCGTCGCCATCTGGGCAGCGCTGAGGGCCGTGCTAGCCCAGCCTAGGGCCATGAGAGCCGTGGCTGCCCGCGCTGGGGATCGAAGGAGTAGAGCCGTCACCTGAAGAGCCTATCAGGCTGTGCCCAAGCCTCGCGCAACGCCTTGGCAGAGTCCAGGACGCGTTCCCAGGGCCGTTACACGGTGATCCATGTTCTGGTTTGGGACTAATTGCGATCTGCCACTGCGCAGGAGGGCATACCGCGTCAGACTTTCGCGGGCTCCTGCACGGCCGCGTCAGAACGAGACGCAGATGAGCTGGCGGTGGAGCTTTGCCACGAATGTCCGACCGCAATCAAATCACGTCTCTCTCCCTCATCGCCCTCCTGGTGGCGGCGCTCCTCGGCCTCAGTGGATCCGTTTCAGCGGCCGTAGGCGAGGGGTCTGGGTCGACGCCGCCCAATGTCGTCATCATCATGGCGGACGACCTTGGCTATGGGGACGTCGGAGCCTTTGGGGGCCAGGTGATCGCGACCCCCCGGATCGACGACCTGTGCGCCAGTGGTATGCGGCTCGACTCGTTCTACGCCCACCCCACGTGCACGCCGTCCCGCGCCGCGATGTTGACCGGTCGGTACTCCCAGCGAATCGGCGTGCCGGGCGCCATCGGTGCTTGGGCGCCGAAGGGACTCTCGACGGAGGAAGTCACCCTCGCCGAGGTTTTGAAGACGGTGGGTTACCGCACAGCGACGTACGGCAAGTGGCACGTTGGGGACGCACCCGAGCAGCTGCCGACGGCCCAGGGCTTCGATGACTTCCGCGGCATCCTCTGGGGCCCAACGGGCATCCCGCTCGTGCTCGGCGATAGCAGCCGTGGCGTGCTGGAGTACGAGCCCGACCTGACGATCAACGCCATCGACGTCACCGAGAGATCGATCGCTTTCATCGATCAAAGCGTGGCGGCCATGGAGCCATTCCTGTGCTTCGTTTCCTTCGTGGCACCCCACGAGCCCGCGACCGCGAGCCCAGGCTTCCAAGGGATCAGTGCCGACGGCCGAGACTACGGCGACTCCGTCGAAGAGCTCGACGCGTCCGTGGGCACAATCATCGATCACCTCACGGCGCTCGATCTGCTCGACGACACGATCATCGTCTTCCTCTCCGACAACGGTGCGACCCACGATCGGATCCCGTACCAGGACGGCAGCAACCTGCCGTTCTCGTTTGGCAAGGGCAGCACTTGGGAAGGTGGCGTGCGCGTTCCGGCCTGCGTTAGCTGGCCAGGGCGCGTCCCCGTGGGTGCGGTGCAGTCGGCGCCGCTCTTCATCGCGGACCTCATGCCAACCCTAGCTGGGTGGGCGGGAGCGACCCTTGATCCGAAGATCACCCTCGATGGTGTCGACGTGCGCTCGGTGTTCGAGGGCGGCGCTCCGGATCCTTCGCGCGTCGTGCACCTGTCGGACAAGTCGGACTTCAACGCGGTGCGCCGCGGCCGCTACAAGTACCGGCTTGGCGAGCTCTACGATCTCGAGGTGGACCCCGGTGAACTCGTCGATCTCTCGAACATCCTCCCGGCCGAAGCAGCGCAGCTGGCGCAAGAGCTAGACGCCATCAAGGCCAGCGTGCTCGCTGACAGCCGCCCAGGGGCTAACTCGTCGCGTCTATCCGCTCGCTTCCGCGCAGAGTTTGCCCTGCCTGACCCGCCGGTCCACGGCGTCGCCTGGGGCAGCAAGACCTTCGACTCTTTGGTCCTCGCATTCGTTGATTCCGACCCGGACCTCGACGCGGAGATCATCGATAGCTCTGGTCAGGGCACGCCCAGCACGCCCCACCGCGCGATCAGCCTCAGCGACTATACCGACGGCATTCGATTGGAAGGCTTCGTGCCCAACATTGCCCCAGGTGCTCCCTTCACCGTGGCTCTCTGGTACCGGCTTCCGGATGAGGGACTGACCGAAGAGATCGTTGTGATGGACATTGGCGACGACGAGGCAGGCCTGTCCTTCACGATCGGTGACGCCGGCATCGTGGGCGACGATCTCGCACCTGGCCGATTGGACGATCTTCTTGTGCGCGTTGGTGGCTCGTTCTCTTCGGAGTCGAGCAGCTTGGCCGTCGACTTGCCGGACGTCACGACCGTCCCGTACCTGAACTTGGCCGCGGTGCTCGCGGAGGACGGCAACCTCATCGTCTACATCAACGGGCTGGAGGCCGGGCGAGTCCTCGCTACCGGAGTGGACAGTGGCACAGATCGGACGTGGGCTTTCCTTAGCGCGCACGGAACGGTCGGCGGGAGCGCCGGGCCCGGTGTCCTCCCGTTCGCCACGTCACGCTGCATCGGCGAGCTGGCAGCAGTCAGCATCATCGAGCGCGAACTCCGTCCCAACGAGATGTCTTCGGAGTACGCGCGCGCTGCGCTGATGATGTACTGCCAGGGACGACCGAACTCCACGGGCAACCCCGCCACGTTCCGGCTGAACGGGATCATCCGACGGGCCGACAACCGCATGTCCATCGCAGTGGACAGCCTGCCGCCATCCACCGTCGGGTTCATGCTGGCCAGCGAGGTTCAGCTGCGAACGGACGTGGCCCAAGGAACGCTGTGCATCGCCGGCCCCATCCGGCGATTCTCGAACCAGGTCTTCATGGCCGACGCCACCGGCCGCATCGAGAACCCGATCGACTTCACCATCGCGCCGATTCAGGTCCTTGATCCACTGACCTCCACCTGGAACTTCCAGTTCTGGTACCGGGACGGAATCGACTCGAACTTCTCGAACGCGATCCACCTGACGTTCAGCAACTAGTGGCTGGCTGCTACGAAGGGCTTCGGGGACGAAGGCGCGCTCCAAGCAGATCGTCCCCGGCGAAGGTGTAGAGCGGAAGGTAGCAGTACTCGTCGTAGTAGCCGTGGTAGAAGCGCCCCTCCTGCTTGCTGTGGATCTTGGCGTCGGTCGCATCGAGATCGAGAACGACCTCCTTCGGCGGCTCGCCGTGCGCCTCGATGTAGAGGTCGAGCAGAAGCCGATCGACCTCTTCGAAGTTCAAGATCAGCTTTCGGTAGCGGTCGGTCTGTGCGAGGCCGAGAGCGGAGTTCTCGATGCGCCCGAGCGTCGCCGAGGAGGCGAGCTTCGCGCCCGAGCGCTGGTCCGCTCCAACGGCAGCGGCGAGCAACGGGTCGCCGCGCAGGATGTCGTGATCGTTGAGATCCTCGTAGCCAAGGGCGACAGACAACACTCGGTGCGTGGCGAGCTGGGTTGCACTGAACTGGATCCGGCTGGGATCGCGGTAGTCGGTGAAGCACTGCCCGAATCGCTCCAGGATCTTGCAGCGGTCATCTACTAGCCGGAGGAGCGGAATCCCGACGTCGCTGATGATGTTGCCGCCGTCGAAAGCGGCCGTGAAGGCCCGGCCGTCTGGGGCCTTGGACTTGAGGCGCGGTTGGGTGCACTGTGTCATCGATGGCGTCGGGCCCTCGGTGACGTGGTTTCCTTTTTCATCCCCCCGTTATCGGGCGCATCAGGGTTTCGTGTGGGTGAACTGACATGCCCCATAGACTGGGCGCATGAACTTCGAAGAGGCAATGCGTGAGATCCTGTCGCTGCCAAGTCCATGGGAGATAATGCACGTTGAGCTGATCAGCGACGAGAGCCTCGTAGAGGTTCATGTCCGTCATCAGGGAGATGAACTCCAGTGCCCTGAGTGCAGCGAGCCCTCGCCTGGCTACGACTCCCGCTCGCGACGCTGGCGCCATCTCGACCTGTGTGAGTACCAAACTAGCATTGTCTGCGACGTCCCAAGAGTGAAGTGCTCGGAGCACGGTGTCAAACAGCTCCAAGTCCCGTGGGCAGAGGCGTCCGCGCGCTTCACTGCCAGGTTTGAGTGCCATGTGATCGACCTGCTTCTGATCACGCCGATGACCGCCGCCGCCAAGCTCCTTGGTTTGAGCTGGGATCAGGTCGCGGGCATCCAGGCACGTGCGGTGAAGCAAGGATTGGAACGACGGGGAGACGTCAGCTCTAAGTGGCTCGGGATCGACGAGACGTCCTTTCAGAAGCGGCACGAGTACGTGAGCTGCGTCGCTGACTTGGTCACGAGCAAAGTGATCTACGTTGCTGATGGACGCGGCGAAGCCTCGATTGAGCCGTTCTTCGATGGATTGAGCGCGGCGCAGCTCGCTGACATCGAAGTGGTTGCGATGGACATGCACGATCCCTTCATCAACGTTGCCGCGGTCGCGTTGCCTAGCTGGGAGGAGACGCTGTGCTTCGATCGCTTCCATGTCGCTCAGCTCTTCGGGCGGGCCGTTGACGAGGTCCGGCGCGCTGAGAACAAAGTCCTGATCGCGGCGGGAGACGACTCGCTGAAGAAGACCAAGTTCCACTGGCTCAAGTGTCCGAGCAAGATGTCGAAGCGCATGAAGCGCGAATTCAAGGCGCTGAGGCAGCTGTCGCTGGACGTTGCGAAAGCATGGGCGATCAAGGAAATGGCCTCCAAGCTCTGGCACTACAAGTCCAGGACGTGGGCTAAGAAAGCGTGGCTACAGCTCTGCAAGTGGGCTGACGAGACTGGCCTGGCGCCGGTGCAGCGAGTCGCTCGGACCATCCGGCTCTACTGGATCGGGGTTGTCAACGCTGTCGTGCACGGCGCGTCAAACGCTGCATCAGAGAGCATCAACAGTCGGATTCAGAAGCTCAAGGGACGCGCGAATGGCTACCGCAGCCGTGACCGCTTTCGCGATGCAATCATGTTCCATCTCGGCGGCCTCGATCTCTACCCCCGGCTCGCTACCCACACGAAACCCTGATGCGCCACCTTTTTTCAGTCGCGTCCTTGCAACCAGCAAATAGGGGGGGGTAATCTCGGTCCCGACCCCACTTTTCCCGGTCCAGTGAAACCAAGTTCACAATGCGCATTCTATCGATAACGTTGCTCTCATTCCTTGCAGCATCAGCTGTGCCTCCGGCCACTTCTGCGGGTCCAAATCCACAGAACGGCGGCGTCGTGAATCTCACGCAAGACGGACAGGTGATCGCATCTGCCCCAGCACTGCCAGACGCAACTCAAGGCCTTATTCTCGACTTCATTACCTCCGCGAGTCCGCTGAATGCGAACGCCTTTACTGGTAGTATTGGAGTCGGCGAGCTTCCAGCTGATATTGTCGCTCAGACCGATGGCGTGAATATTATCGTCGAGAACGGTTTGTCCACAGGTGAGCTTCTTACTACCGTCTATCACGAGTTGCTGCATGTGTATAGTCCTGGAAATGACCAGGGCGGTGTGGACGAGTGTCAGCATGCGGCGATCTACTTCCATCAATACCTGTTCATGCTCGATGTTCAGGACTTTCTTGAGGAGATATGTGCTGAAGCGGATCTGTGTGACGACTGTCGTGAAGAATGCGAGGAGGAGGGCATTAGCTGCGCTACATTTAGGTACACGCGGAACAATTTCTTTACGCTCAAGCTGGTCTGCGAGCACTACGGCGGCAACATCGGCGACCTCAACTCTGCTGAACTCATCACGCCAGACAACTGCGTCGAATAACGCAGCGCCCCCCCCCTGGCTCTCCCATTTTTCGCTGACCGCTTTTCAACACAGAACACCAGATATGCTCCTATCAGCTGGCTTTACTCTTCTCGCCTTGCCTCTATCTCTCCCTTCCTTGGCCCAGTCTTCGACGGCGCCATCGACTTGGTACGGTTTTCACGGCGGAGGAGTTGCGAAGCGAACTTTCAGTAACGAATACCGTGCCCATGCTGTTCCTCAGCCCCACGAGTCCAACGTGGTGGTTCGTTTTCGTACACCTTATCCCTCCAATCCATCACTGGAGATTGTTGATCTCCGAGAGAAGCTGCCTAATAGCTTCAAGGATGAGATTTTCGCCACACGGTACTGGCCGATTGAGTTTGAGTGGATCGAGGGCACCGATGACGCAATCGTGCTAGGCCAGAGTAAACTCGATCCATTGGTTTTCTCGATAGAGAAATGGACTTTCGGTAGACCTGCTGTTCCAAAGATGACCGAGGTTACAGATGTCGATACAGGTGACAGTCGTCGCGTCTGGCGGACTCCCAAGAGGAGATCGATCGAGAAGCTCTTCGAAGGGAGTTTGATATCTCTTGGCATCCCAGGGGTACCTTCATTCTTGGTTGAGAATCGAGCATTTTCTCCGGAAGATAATCGGTACCTGATGGGTGTACGCGGCCAGGCAGAGATCTATCATCTCGACCTGGAAAACAAAATCGCGACTCTCGCGGCTGCTCCAGATTCGGGTGAAGTAGGCACTGTGCTCGTTCCGGACCTCGCCGTTGAGGACTGGCAGGCCGCCATCGGATTGGTTCACGCGAGTGCAGGACTGGTCTACCATCTCTATCGAGTTGAGCAGAGAAGTGCGTCGCACATCTATCTAATCGACTCGAACTCTGATGGAATCTTGGACAATTGGCATCGCGGAGATCCAGCTTCACCGACCATCAAGTTTGGCCCTTTGGATGTCGAGGTGACGGCTCGTTTCTAAATCTGTACGGGAGTCTATCATGTTCAGGACCCTGCGCCGTCAGCATGTTGAAGCCTCCTTTCACTACGTCAAATGAGGGGCTCCGGTCCTCGTCCAGTGCGCACCTGGTTTCCATACATCTCCATGTACCTCGTATCGACTGCCTTCGTTGGCTCGACATGGTTGAAAGGCACTGAATGCACAGCTTCATGAAGATGACGGGATTGGGTGCGTGCGATTCGAAGTGGTACGGGCGACGCGACCAGTTATTCTTCAAGTATTGGCCCCTGGACGTGTTAGGGAGCTAGCAAGAAATTCAAGTCGTCGCTCAGCTCACTGATTCGATGGGATCGATGCTCTGGAGGGGCGATCACGCCTGAGTAGCCCTTGTCCAAGTGTCTTGGTCCACCGCCAGTATTACTTGAGCCACGACGAGGATCACGATTTCAGCGCGATGTGCGGCGTGGTCTGTGTTGCAACTCTCGTATGTTCGCTCCTCTGCCCTAGCCGCGCGTGTTCGTTAGGGTGGGCTGCCCGTGAACTTTCAATTGGGGCACTTAGCTCCTTGCTACAAAGGACTCAGGTGGCCGCGGTCGGAGTCGCCCATCTCTACTTTCCCGCCGGGGAAGTACTCGGACCAGCGGCGCTCGACCGTTGCCGCGGTCTCTTGGTCGCAGAAGAGCTCTTCGGGGTAGTTCGGCTTCATCCGTGAGTCGATCACGATCGGTGGCGTCAAGGCCGGGTGATGGTGGACGAGGTCGACGGACTTGGCGTGCATGTCGCGCGCGGGGTTGAAGCGCGTGAACGTCGTCCAGAGGAAGTTCATCGAGCTGCGACTCGCTTGGTCCGCGTTGTCGACCAGTACGACGAGCGGCCAGCTCTCGAAGGCTGGGTCCTGTGCGATGCGCTGGGCCGCGTCGGGCTCTGCGGCGTAGCTGGGCGCTTCGACGCAGAGGGCTCCGGGGGCGAAGACGCGCACCTTGCCGGCAGGTTTGGCTGGGGAGCCAGAGAACTCAGCGGGGAGCTTGCGGATCGGATCCCCGAGTCCGAGGAGCACGCCCTTGCTTCCCTCGTTGATCTTCGGGCCCGCGTAGTCGAGCGAGTCCATGGAGAGATTCGAGAGGACGAAGAGATCGGTGGCGAAGTTGGCCCGCTCCAGTACGTGGACGAGGGTGGCCTTGAAGTCGCGCAGGTTGACGGAGCGGTCGGTCGCGAGGAGGAACTTGGTCAGGGAGAGCTGGCCTTCCCCAAGGATCCGGAAGGCGGAGACCATGGCTTCGCGGCGGTAGCGCTCGCGCACGACGGCGCCCGCAAGGGCGTGGTAGCCGGTTTCCCCGTAGCTCCAAAGATCGAGGACTCCAGGCATCGCCACCTTGGCGAGGGGCAAGAGCAGGTCCTGCAGGTAGTCGCCGATGAAGAAGTCCTCCTGGCGCGGCTTGCCAACAACGGTGGCAGGCCAAACGGGATTCTTGTGGCGGTAGAGGCGGTCGCACTGAAACCACGGGTAGTCGTGGGTCTCCGAGTAATAGCCGTAGTGGTCACCGAACGGACCTTCCGGGCGCCGCGCTCCCGGTTGAATCGAGCCCGCGAGCACGAACTCAGAGCGAGCGACGAGGGGGAGATTCGTATCCTGCGCGCCGCAGAGGTCGAGGCGCTCCCCCAGGACGAGGCTCGCGAGGAGCACCTCCGGCACGTTCTCCGGCAGGGGCGCGATGGCCGCGAGCACCATGGCGGGCGGGCCGCCAACGTGCACATGCACCGGGAGACTCTGCCCCAAGCGCTCGGCCTCGGCCAGGTGGAACCCGCCGCCCTTGCCGATCTGCGCGTGCATCCCAACGCCGCCATCCTCGAACAGCTGCGCCCGGTACATGCCAAGGTTGAGCCCGTCCGTCTCTGGATGCGCGGTGAGGACGAGGGGCAGCGTCACGAAGGGGCCGCCGTCGCGCTTCCAAGTGGTGAGCGCAGGCAGGCGTCCAAGGTCGGGGGCTTTCTCCACCACGTCGAGCACGGGACCCTTGCGCCTGCGCTTGAGGCCCACCTTCGCCAGTGAGCCAAAGAGCCCGCGCTGGGCCCACAGGTTCTTCGGCGTCGGCGGGAGTGCCTCCTCGGGCAATCGGGCGACGCGCGCCACGATGTCCTCCGGCCGGTCGCCGAACGCCAGCTTGACCCGGCGCGCGGTGCCAAACAGATTCGTCACGGCGGGGAACGCGGCCCCCTTGGGCCGTTTGAACAGGACCGCCGGCCCGTTCGCCGCGATCACGCGTCGATGCACCTCCGCCATTTCCAGCCGCGGGTCCACCTCGGCCTCCACCTCCACGAGCTCCCCCTCCGCGCGTAGGCGATCGAGGAAGGCAGGGAGGTCGATGGGGGCTGGTTGAGGCATCGCTCGGGGCTTTGGGCAAGAGGGGTTGAACTCGGCCCGCACAAGTTAGCGCCAGCCCACCGCCCTTGGGCCGGTTTCGAGACGCTTCTAAGGAACCAACGGGCGCGTCACCGGTTGGGGAGTAAGGTGAACCACCGGAGCTATCCATGAGCGATCTATCAGCATCATCCAATCGGCCCGACGTAGCAGCTGGCGGTGCCTTCTGCCGGGGCGCGACAGTCTGGCGTTCTTGTGTCCGGTGGGCCTTGCTCGCATGTCCTTTGACCCTAGCGGCGGGAGCCTTGGGTTCGGGCCACGGCACACTCGGCTCCGATGAGGTTCCTTTGGCGTGGGGACCGCGTGAGGTCGAACACGTTTGGAATCGTGCGGGGTTTGGGATTCGGTCCGAGGAAATCGCGCAGTGGGTGGAAGCGGGGCCCGAGGCGCTCGTAGATCACCTGCTTCTGCCGCGGCCCCTCGACGGTCAGAAGATCGCGAAGCCCTACGTCTACCGCGCGCCTTGGATCGATGCGGTCGAATACGAGCAGCGCACTATCGAAGAGCGGCGGGTCTACCGAAACGAGATCAAGAAGGTGCACACGCGCGAATTTCGGCGACTGCGCGTCGACTGGGTGCGCCGCATGGCGGTGGGGGAGGATCCTCTTCGTGATCGCCTGACGCTTTTCTGGCACGGGGTCTTCACCACGTCGTACACGACGGTCCGGGATCCTGAAGCGATCGCGCACCAACACGCGACGCTTAGGCGCGGCGCACTGGGGAGCTACGAGGGGCTTTTACGAGCGATGCTGCGCGACCCAGCGATGCTCGTGTATCTGAATGGCGACAAGAATCGCAAGGGGAAGCCCAACGAGAACCTCGCGCGCGAGGTCATGGAGCTGTTCAGCCTAGGCCAAGGAAGCGGCTACAGCGAGTTGGACGTCAAAGACGCGGCCCGTGCCTTGACGGGGGCCGGCGTGCGGCGCGACCGCAACCATATGCACTACAGGTTTCAGTCGCGCCATCACGACGACGGTGTGAAGGCGATCCTGGGCGTCGAGGGTGAGCACGGGCCCGCAGACTTGGCGACGATCCTCGTGGCCCAGCCCGCCTGTGCAACGTTCATCGCGAAGAGCCTCCTCGAGTACCTTGAGGGCGCGGATCCGGATTCGGAGCGCGTCGACGACTACGCAGGGAAGCTCCGCTCCACCGGGTACGACATCGCCCACTTCATGCGCACGCTCCTCTTGGATCCCGAGTTCTACTCGGACGACGTGATCGGCGCGCGCATCGCGTCCCCCGTGGACTTCGTCGTGGGCAGTACCGTCCGCCTCGGCGGGGGGATACCACCCATCTTCTTGGTCGAAGCCGCAGCTGTTCTTGGTCAAGACCTGTTTCGGCCGCCCAACGTGAAGGGCTGGGAAGAAGGGGTTAGCTGGATCTCAACGGCATCGTTCATGCAGCGCGGCAACGTTGCGGGCGCCATGCTTGGCCGCATCGATCGAAAGTCGGTTCGCAGGGACATCGCGTCGTTCATGGACGAGCTTGAGGAAGAGGGCGCGATGGTGGAGATGTCCGATGGAGCCATGGAGGCCGCAGGCGCAGGGCAGGCGAAGCGCGACGAAATGAGCCGGCTGACCCGCGTGCTCAAGGACGCGAAGTTCAAGCCGCGGCGCGCCATCTTCCGGTGGTTGCGCGAGACGAGCGAAGACACCAATTCGGCGATCGTTGCGGCGCTTGCAGATCGGCTTCTCGCCGTGGAGCCGCCAGCGGAGGCGCTGGGAATGCTAGAGCAGCGCCTCCACGACCTGCGCCTTGCCGCGGGTGAAGACGCGGGTGGATTCCTCACTCGGGTCAAAGCGAGCGAGCCCATTCTGCGTGAACTCTGTCACTTCATCCTGTCCCTGCCAGAGGCCCAGCTTCACTGATGACCAAGCGATCCAACTTCCACGGTGGGGCTGAAGGCCTCTCCAGGCGCAGCGTGCTGCAAGCCGGCGCCGGTGGGCTCTTCATGCCCAGCCTCGCCGCAGGCGCTCTTGGGGCCGGGACTCCTGAGGCCGGGGCGAACGCACCCGAAGGCAGGCAGCTGGTCTTGATTCAGCTTTCGGGCGGCAACGACGGTCTCTCTACGATCGTTCCCCATGGGGACGACGGGCTGGGAAGCCAGCGCAAGACCACCATTCCTGATCGATCGAAGCTCCTCAAGATCGACGACTATCGCGCGTTTCATCCGATGCTCGGGGCCTTTCGCGCCGAGTACGACGCGGGACGTCTGAGCATCGTCGAAGGCTGCGGTTACCCCGACCCGGTGCGCTCACACTTCAAGTCGATGGAGGTCTGGCACACGGGCTCGACCCGTGGACGCGCCGCGAGTGACGGTTGGATTGGGAAGCTTGCGGCGCAGGCGTGGGGACGTCTCGCCGAGCCCTTGAGCGTGGTGCACTTCGGCGGCCGTGCGCCGTATTCGGTGTTCTCTTCGACCCATCCGCCAGTGGCCGTCGCGTCGCCAACGGCCTACCGCTGGATGGGAGAGCAGGACGTTTACGCCATGGGAGGCTCGGCCATCTGCGAGCATGAGCCGTCGGCGGAGCCCGGTGCTCTGGCGCAAGCCAACGGGGAGCCTCGAAACGCAGGTCGCGATCGAGCGCTCCAGCTTCTCAGGAAGACCCTCGACGACGCCCGTGAATCCTCCGAGCGCGTCAGGCGCGCCGCGGGAACCTACCAGACGGACGTGGAGTACCCGACGAGCGCCCTCTCTGGGTCTCTTCGCGATGTGGCCGCGTTGATCTCTGGCGGCGTCGGAACGCGCGTCTTCTCCGTCTTAGACGGCGGCTACGATACGCACTCCGCTCAGCTGGGCCGGCACAGCCGAAAGATGTCTACGCTCAGCTCGGCGGTGGGGGCCTTCCTTAAGGATCTCCGACGCAGCGAAGCCGGCAGGAACACAGTCGTTGTTGTGTTCTCTGAGTTCGGCAGGCGCGTCGCCGAGAACGGCTCCAAGGGGCATGATCACGGCAAGGCTGGACCGATGCTGGTGTTCGGTGCGAAGGTCAACGGAGGTCTCTACGGCGAACATCCCTCCTTGACGGAGCTGGACGGGGGCGATCTCGTGCACACCACGGACTTTCGCTCGGTCTACGCGACGCTTATTGAGCGCCTCTTCCAAGCCGACGCGACCGCCGTACTGGGCGGCGACTACGGGCGGCTGGCCTTCCTCTAGTTGCCTTCCCTCGAAGGGCCTTGCGGTGATCGGCCCTCTATGCGGCAAGCACCTTCGTGTGCAGGCGCATCATTGCTGCACGGTCGGGCTCTAGCCCCAGGCTAGAGTACGCGTCCTGGAAGTGCGTCCAGCGGTGTCCCGGCCACGTGGGGGCAATCGAGGCTTCGATCTTCTCCGGCGGAATGTCTGCGGCTGCGCGAAACGCGAAGGTCCACTCGATGACCTCTTCATCGCCAAGCGTCCAGCGGCCAGGCATATCAAGATCCATGAGCTGGCCGGGCTTCCGCACACCGATGTCCTCGGCCACTTGACGGCGGATGGCTGTCTCCAGCTTCTCACCGAAGCCAAGCTCGCCCCGCAGCGGTCCCCAGAGTGCCTCCAACCCCTGGTCTGGCTTCAAGAGAAGGTAGTTGGGTGTCGTATCGTGGAAACGATAGACGAAGACTTTGATTCTGTGCTGTAGCTCGCTCATGGTGATCCCCTCCATCGAGGAGCCGAAGCCCAACTCAAACCGTACGCGCTTTCGGCGCGATCGGCTTCACTTGCATCAAGGTGGGATGGGGCCATATTGAGAGGCCTGACTGCGCCGCTACAACGCCGGATGACAAAGACCACTTTCACTCACACGCTTGAGCGTCTCAACGGACGCATCAACTGGGAACGGCGCGATCGTTCGAAGGGCTGGCGCGTAGACCTTGAACCCGTGGCTGCGCTCCTGGCGGCACTGGACGATCCGCAGTTTGGCTACCGCCTCATTCACGTGGCAGGCTCAAAGGGCAAGGGGTCCGTGTCTAGTCTCGTGACCCACGCGCTACGGCTGGGAGGCGAGCGGGTCGGTACCTACGGTTCGCCCCACGTAGAGTCGATCACCGAGCGCATTCGTATCGATGGACAGTGCGTGGGAGAGTCCGAGCTTGGCGGAGCGCTCGAGACTGTTCTCGATGTGGTGGAGGCGGCCGAGGCATCGGGCAGCGTCGCTGGCGAAGCCTCATGGTTCGACATCATGACTGCGGCAGCCCTGGTCCTCTTTCGGGATCTAGGGGTGAGCTACGTCGTGCTGGAGGTCGGCCTCGGGGGACGGCTGGACTCAACGAACGTCATCCCGGCTCCAGAGGTCGCAGTGGTCACTACGATTGCACTGGAACACACGGAGATTCTCGGGTCCACCCACGGCGCGATCGCTACGGAGAAAGGTGGGATCGTTAAGCCAGGGAGTCACTTCGTTTCTGGGGTCGACCCGAGCTCGGAAGCGGGCGCCGTGCTGCAGGGAATTGCGCAGGAGCGAGGCGTGGCCGGCTATTCGGTGGCTTGGGACGAGAAAGACGCGACGTTTGAAGAGAAGAACGTTCGCGTCGCTCGCGCCGTCTTGGCGGCGTTGATCGAGCGGGGGCTCGCTGAATACACGCTTGACGAAGCGGCCATCGAAGCCGCGCGTCTGCCGGGGCGCATGGAGTATCGGACCATTCGCGGCGTACCCGTCGTGTTGGATGGAGCCCACGTCCCAAACTCCGTGGCCATGGCCCTGGGGGAAGCGCGGGGGCGCTATCCCGGTCTTTTCTGGGCGGTGCTGTCCGTGCACCACGAGAAGGACGCCGCGGCCTTAGCGGAGCCCCTCGCGGTCCACGCCGAAGGATTCATCGCGACCACCGTTCCTGGGACGGGCGTCCATGCTTCGGCGCATGAGCTAGCGGAAAAGATTTCGCATGCACGGGTCGTGACGGAGGACGACCCCCAGAGTGCGCTTCTAGCCGCCGTAGAGAGGGCCTCCTCGCTCGATGGGGGGTGGGTCTTCGTCACGGGTTCACTTTATCTAGTGGGTGCGGTGCGGTCCCTGGCGTAGGGGCTCAAGGTCATGTGGGTCAAAGGCCGATCTCCTCCCCACATCCCCATGATTCGCTCCGACCTATTCCTCACGGACGCTTTCCTTATCAAGGGGAACGTAGAGAACAAGTACACGCGGCTCTCCAAGCTCCTGGACGAGCATCGGAAGACTTTTCTGCGCGTTCGTGACTGCACGCTGATCGATCTCGGCAGCCGGGATCAGATTCAGACGCCGCTCCTCCACATGAATGTGGATGAAGTGCTCGTGGCCCACGAGTACCTCGATGAGGCTGGAGACGTTCCCCTTGCGGAACTCGCGAAGGAGCCCGACCTCGACAAGGTCCGCGTCTTCTACACCGGCAACCTGAACGTCGAGCTCGCCGGGCTGATTCGTCCTGGCGCCTACGAGTGCACGGATTCGGCCTCGCGCCGCTTCTTTGTGATGCGCGAGCCTGAGCTGCGCGGCTTCAACCACCGCGACGACGATGAGCTCAAGCAGATCATCAAGATGCCGTACGCGATCGTGAACAAAGCGCGACTCAGCTACGTCTACGACTTCAACTAAGTCGGCTGTGCGCGGTACCCTCTCGGGGCATGTCGCGCACCCACTACCTCCTCGTAGCCACGCCTTGGGTCTTGCTGCTCGTCTTTGCCGCGCTCGCGGTCTGGACGACGCCCGATCCCCGCGGCTACGGAACCCACGAGCAGTTGGGTCTTGGGGTCTGCCAATTCCGCGACTGGCTAGGAGCACCGTGCCCGACCTGCGGTGTCACCACTTCTGCGAGCCACCTGGCGCACGGTGAGCTGCGCGCGGCTTGGATGACTCAGCCGTTGGGCGTGCTTCTAGGTGCGAGCGCAGTGGCGGGTGTTCCGCTGACGCTCGTGTTCCAAAGTCGCCGCGTCGACCTCGGTCAATGGTTCTTGCGCTACGGCGCGCGTGTTTGGGCGACGATCGCCGTCACCGTCGCGGCCTGCTGGTTGCTCTAGATGAGGCCTAAATCCGGCTCTTCGTCCGGATCGTACGCGGCGTCGGGATCCACTTCGTCCAGCAGGTTGAGATAGCTCGCATAGCGCGTGTCGGGAATCAGTCCCGCCTCAGACGCGTCGGCCACGGCGCAGCCCGGCTCATGGTCGTGGGTGCAGTTCGCGTACTCGCACTTGCGCTGGTGCTCAGCGAAGTCTGGGAAAAGGTCGCGCACGTGGCTACGCGTCAGCCCGTGGGGGCGAAACACGCGGATGCCCGGCGTGTCGACGACGTAGCCCCCAAGCTCCATGCGGTGCAGGCGCGAGTACGTGGTCGTGTGCTTCCCTTGCTTCCAGTACGAGCTGATCTTGCCCTCCTTGATGTTGAGGCCGGGCTGGATCGCGTTCAAGAGGCTCGACTTGCCCGCGCCGCTCGGTCCGTAAAGCACGGAGACGCGGCCCTTCAGGCGCTCGGTGAGCTCGGCGATGCCTCGGCCGTCGACTGCGGACGTCACGATGATCTCGAGGTCGGGCACCCCCGCGTAGGTCCTCCGGTATTTGTCCATCAGCGCGCCCTTCTTGTCGAGGTCGGCCTTGTTGAACACGATGATCGCCGGGATCTCGTGCCAGCGGCACGCGGCCAGGATCCGGTCGGTGCGGTTGCTGGAGAAGCCCGGGTTCTTGAGGGCACCCACCATGAACAGCTGGTCCACGTTGGCGACGAGGACCTGCTCGCGGGGATCGTGGGAGGAGGCAACGCGGCCGAGATAGTTCCTGCGAGGCAGGACCTCCTCGACGCTGGCAGGGTCGGTGGTGGGATTGACTCGGACGAGGTCACCCACGGAGATTGGGTTCTTTTGACCGTCCAACGACTCGAAAAGGGAGCCGCGGGGCGCCGCGAGGATCGTCTCGATGGGCGTTTCAGGCTCGCCAAAGCTCGCAATCGGGTCCGGCACGTCCACGTGGACCACTTTCGCGTCTACGCGCACCACTCGCCCAAGGACCAGCTCGTTCTCATCTCCTGTCGACATCGCCCACACAGTAGTCCGTATCCTGTGCGGTGTGGACCGCCAAGCCGAAGTCATCCGCTCACGCACCAACTCCGTCCTGAAGCGAGCCCGCAGCGTGGGACGCGGAAAGGAAGAGGGCTACGTACTTCTCGAAGGCGAGCGCCTGATTCGGGATGCGGTGGAGGCCGGCCACTTTCCGGAGTTGATCCTGGTCGCGGAGGGGCAGCTGGCGGACGTGCAGGACCTCGCCCAGCGCTGCGAAGTTCGTGGCTGCGTCGCTGCACTCATGGACGGCCTCGGCGCCCTGAAGACGGCGCCAGGGATGGCCGGGATCTTCCGCGTCCCGCTCAGCCAAGGGCCCAGCGCCCTTCAAGGCATCGTGGGCGACGGGTCCGCCCTCGTCCTTGGGGTCGCAGGCGTCGCGGATCCTGGCAACCTCGGTGCGCTGGTGCGCGTAGCGGAAGCAGCGGGGGTTTCCTGTGTCGTCGTCGCCTCGGGCGGCGCGCGTCCCTTTGGTCCCAAGGCGCTGCGTGGATCCATGGGCAGCCTCTTTCGTGTGCCCGTGGTGGAGATCGAGAGCCTCGGGGACGCAGTCGCCGAGCTAGGTGCGCTGGGATTCGAGCAGTGCGTGGCGGCTACGCGCGGCGGCCATGCGCTCCAAGATCATCCGTTCACCAGCCGGACGGTGCTGTGGATGACGTCCGAAACGGGCGCGATTCCGGGTGAGCTTCAGGAGTGCAAGGGAGTGAGCATTCCGATGCGCGGCGAAGTCGAGTCGCTGAACGTCACGGTCGCGGGCGCTTTGCTCCTCTACGCGGCGGCGGGCGCTATGGGTCATGGGCACTAACCTCTTCGGATCGGATGAGCGGGACGAAGGGCCCGGCGTCTCTGACCTGGCTCCGGCGGCCGCCGACGCGCCCCTGGCAGAGCGCATGCGTCCTACGTCACCGGGTGATGTCTTCGGGCAGGCGCATCTCCTCGGCGACGGGAAGCTCCTGCAGCGCATCCTCGACGGGGACGTGACCCAGAGCCTCATTCTCTGGGGACCGCCAGGGGTGGGTAAGACAACCCTCGCCCGGCTTGTGGCCCGCGCGAGCAGCGCCCGCTTTGTGCCGTTCTCCGCCGTGCTTTCGGGCGTCAAAGAGATGCGCGTCGTGATGGCTGACGCGCGCGCTATCCGCGGGCGAACCGGGGAGCGGACTCTGCTCTTCGTGGATGAGATCCATCGCTTCAATAAGGCCCAGCAGGATGCGTTCTTGCCGTTCGTCGAGCGCGGAGATGTGCTCCTCATCGGCGCCACCACCGAGAACCCCTCGTTCGAGCTCAACGCGGCCCTCCTGTCCCGCTGTCGAACTCTCATCCTAGAGCCCTTAGAGGTTGAGGACATCGAGCGGTTGCTCCGTCATGCGTTACTCGCGGAGCACGGGCTGAACGGGCGCATCGAGCTAACGGACGACCAGGTCAAGCGCATCGCACACTCCAGCGACGGGGACGCGCGGCGCTCTTTGACGCTGCTTGAAACGGTGGCGGCGGTATCCCTTGCCGGCGGACAGGTGGACGATGACGCCCTGAGCGAGGCGCTGCAGCGCAAGCAGGTCCGCTACGACAAGTCGGGGGAACAGCACTACGACCTCATCAGCGCGCTTCACAAGAGCGTGAGGAACTCAGACGACAACGCGGCGCTCTACTGGCTCGCGCGGATGCTAGAGGGCGGTGAGGATCGGCGCTATTTGTCGCGCCGAATCGTGCGCATCGCCTCGGAGGACATCGGCCTCGCGGACCCGTTCGCCCTGCGCATCGCCCTCGACGCGGCCGAGGCGTTTGATCGCCTGGGCGTTCCCGAGGGCGACCTTGCGCTGGCGCAGGCTGTCGTCTATCTCGCGCGCGCACCCAAGAGCAATGCCGTCTACAAGGGTCTTGCCCTCGCGCGCGAGGACGTTCAAAGAACGGCGAACGAAGACGTGCCGCTCCACCTGCGCAACGCACCCACGCGCCTCATGAAAGAGGCTGGATTTGGCAAGGGCTACCGCTACGCACACGATGATCCGGCCGCTAAAAGTGAGATGGAGTGCCTGCCACCTTCCCTCAAGGGAACGCGCTACCTCGGAGACCGCCCGAACTAGTCCGCACTCTGCAACAGCGCCCCTCACAGTCCTGCCTGCGTTGCTCAAAGAGCCCCGAATAGCTCGCTACGGGGGGCTTCGAGCGCCTTGACAGGACTGCGATGGGCACTATTGCAAAGCACGGACTATTTCGGGCGGCCTCCTAGACCCGCCTGCACGTACCAGGAACGAAAAGCGCTGAAACGCCCGAATTCGGCGGCGAAATAGCTTGTAGCGCTCTTTCTGCACCTCTAGAACACGCGTCTTGCCTGTTCACGCAGGTAGGTGCGGAAGGCGGCTTGTTGCCGTCTGCCCGTGACGCAAGCATCGGAGCCGCCTAGCGCAAGTTGGGCGGCTCCGAGCCATTTGGAGCGCGCTGATCCTCTCGGGCGCAGCTAGCCGATGGGAGCTGCGTCAGAGTTCAAACGCCTCGCGAGGAGGCTGAGTCGGCCCTGCTGTTCCGTGTGCTCAATCGTGGAGGCCAGCGCGCGTCGGTCGCCCACCAGCACCACAAGCCGCTTCGCCCGCGTGATGGCCGTGTAGAAGAGGTTGCGCTGGAGCATGTGGGCATGCTGCATGGTCAGCGGAAAGACGATCGCCGGGAACTCGCCGCCTTGGCTGCGGTGCACCGTCATGGCGAAGGCCGCGCGCAGGTCGTTCAGGGCGCCTTTCTCGTAGGTGACCTCGCGATCAGGGAACTGCACGGTCACGATGCCGGTCTGGTCGACGCGAAGGATCCTCCCGAGGTCGCCGTTGAAGACCTCGCGCTCGTAGTCGTTGCGCGTTTGCACGACGCGGTCCCCGGTGCGCCAGCGCTGGTCTCCGTAGAGCACCTCGCGCCCGCCCGCGCCTAGGGCTTCGCGCAGTCGATGATTCAGGGCGTCGACGCCGGCGGGGCCCTTGTACATGGGGGCCAGCACCTGGACGTCTTCCGCCCAGTTGAGCCCAAAGGTCTTGGGGATGCGCTCGGTCACCACGTCCACGAGTCGGTCGGCGAGTCGCTCCGGATTGCCCTCGACCGGGAAGAAGTAGAAGTCGGCGTCCAGCACGCCCTTGGCGGGAAGTTCGGGGAGCTCACCGTGTAGGACGCGGTGCGCGTTGGTGACGATCAGGCTTTCCCGCGCCTGGCGGAAGACACGGGTGAGGCGTGCGACGGGTATCTCTCCGGATGACAGGAAATCCGCGAGGACGTTGCCGGGACCCACCGACGGGAGCTGGTCTGGATCCCCCACGAAGATGAGCCGCGTGGGGGCCTCGACGGCGTCGACGAGCCGCCGCGCGAGGGCGAGGTCGAGCATGGAGACCTCGTCGATGATCAAGAGGCCGCCTTCGAGGGGCTTGTCGCGGCCGTGCTCGAAGCCGGTCTGGCCCGGAACGGACTTCAGCAGCCGGTGGATCGTGCTGGCGGGCCGTCCGGTCGCTTCGGAAAGCCGCTTGGCCGCCCGCCCAGTGGGGGAGGCGAGCAGGACCTTGGCGCCGCTCTCCTCGGCGAGCGAAGCGACGAAGCGCACGATCGTCGTCTTGCCCACGCCGGGTCCGCCGGTGAGGAGCGCCACGGGCCGCGAGAGAAGTTCGAGCACGGCCGCGCGTTGGTCGGGGTGGAGGTCGATTTGCGCGGCCTCTGCGGCCTTCCCCAGGGCCTCTTCCGTGGCTAGCGGCCGCGCGGGCTCCTTGAGTAGCCGCTGGATGCCGTGGGCTAGCCGCTTCTCGTGGGAGTGCATGTGCGGCAGATAGCACGGAAGGTCGGCGTTGAAGCGCCCGCTGCCATCCAAGGGATCGCGGCTGTCCTCGTCGAGGGGCAGGGGGTCTCCGAGGATCGTTCGGTCGATGGCGATGTGGAGGCCGTCTTCCATCTCGTCCAGGGCACGCACGAAGGCCTCTTCCGGGGCGGCGCCTTCGAGGGTCTTGGCGGAGCGCTGGAGGAGCTCGCCGAGCGGCAGATGGGTGTGACCCTCGCTGCCCGAGCGCTCGAGCACGTGGCGCGTGACCGCCCGCAGTCGCCTCGGGTCGTCGGGGGCGAGGCCGAGGCGCTTCGCCGCGCGATCGGCCGTGAGAAATCCGACGCTCGGCACCAGCGTCAGGGTGAAGGGGTTCCCGCGCACGGCCTCCTCGCACTCCGCCCCCAGCTTGGCGACCACCGCCTGGGCCGTCACCGGGCCCAGTCCGATCTGAGCGAGGAAGCCAAAGACGGCGTGCAGCGCGGACTGACCCAGGATCGTTTCCTTCAGTAGCTCGGCCTTGTCCGGGCGCAGGCCCTTGATGTTCTCAAGGGCCCCCGGCTCGGTTGAGATGCGCTCTAGGGCGTCCGTGCCCAGCTTGTCGACAATGCGCTGGGCGAGGGTAGCTCCGACGCCCTCGAAGACCTTGGAGGAGAGGTAGCGCACGAGGCCGGCCTCGGTGGCCGGGGGCAGGGCTTCAGCGGCCGCGAACTCGAACTGGACCCCGTGGGAGGAATGACGGCCCCAGCGGCCTGTGAGGCGCAGCCGGACCCCCTCGACCGGGTCCGCGATCTTTCCAACGGCCGTGACGCGGCCCGGCGAGAAGAGCGACCCTTCGTCCGGCGCCTTGTACCCAGCGTCCGGAGCCAGCCTCAGGACCCCGTAGAGCGACTTTTCGTCGTGATACGTGACCGTCTCGAGGGTGCCTTGGAAGACCTCGTCGCCGCTATCTGACGGTCCCCTGGGCCCCCCTGGGGGCTGACCTTGGGCAGAAGGGTCCCCTGAAATGGAACTAGGCATGGGCCCTCGGCTGGCACTGGTGGGAGAATTCTCTCACTCTCGTCAAGGATAGCGGCATTCCGCTGGTTGCGGCATGTCTGGAACCCCCGTATCCTTCCCGGCTCGAAACCGCGCCTAGCCGTACCCCTCCAACACTGAAGGCCCCGCCACTAGCGGGCTCACTCCCTTGATCAAGGTCTCCGTCCGTTCTAACGAGTCACTCGAAGCCGCCCTTCGCCGCTTCAAGCGACAGTGCAACTACAGCGGCATCTTCCGCCTCGCCAAAGCCAACACCTGGCACGAGAAGCGTTCCGATCGTCGTCGCCGCGAGCGCCGCGAGCGCCTGCGCACCGTGCAGAAGGCTACCCGCAAGAACGACCCGAACCGTCGTCGTCGTCGCCGTCCCGGCGGCGCGCCCAAGAAGCGCTGAGAGGCGCCGGGAGCGACACGATCGATCCCGGTTCTGAACTCTCGCTTGCGGTAACGAACTGACCGCGCAGCCTGGACGTACATCCGGGGCCGCGCGGTCTTGTCGTAGACGGTCGCATTCGCCTGCTCCCTCCGCGCTGCCGCGTTCACGACTTCATCCATGGGCATCTTCGAGAAAGACCGTGATCTCACGGAAGCCCCGACGGAGGTGCGCCTGCTCGTGGACGCGAGCACGTTCCGCGTTCCGATCAAGGGCTTTGCGATGCGGCTCGACAAGTTCCTCGGGCATCACCTGAAGTGGCGCTCGCGCTCGTCTGTGCAGGGCCTCGTTCGCGACGGCTACGTCGAGCTGGATGCAGCGCGCCCCGATGCGCCCAACGGTACCGGGGTTCGCAAGGTTGAAAAGCGCAGCGGGGCGAAGCTTCAGCACGGCACGCAGGTCTTCATCCGGATTCCCGACTCGTATCGAACGCTGCTCCTCGGAGAGACCCAAGACGAGCTAACGCTGCTGTTCGAAGACGATGACGTCCTTGTGGTCGACAAGCCGCCCCTCGTGGCAGTGCACCCCAGCGGCCGGTACATGAGCGACACGCTCATTCAGCGGGTGCACCTGCGCTATCGGGACGAGATCGAATCGGGCCAGTTCTTGCCGCGCCTCTGCCATCGGCTCGACCGAGAAACGAGCGGTATCGTGCTCGTCTCCAAGCGTCCGCGGACGCACCCTGCCCTGACCATCCAGTTTGAGGACCGGCTCGTGGAGAAGGGCTACCTCGCCATCGTCGACGGTGTGCCGGAGCCAGCCGCTGGTTCCATCGACGCCCCGATCCGGCTCTCGACCACATCCCCGGTCGAACTCGAGATGACGACGGCCGCGGACGGGCTCCCCTGCCGTACGGACTGGGAGACCCTGGCGGTGTCAGGCGGGAGGGCTCTCTTGCGCCTGCGCATTCACACAGGGCGCCAGCACCAAATCCGCGTGCACATGGCCGCCATCGGAACGCCCCTCGTCGGCGACAAGCTCTACGGTCCGGACCGCGAGATCTTCCTGCGCTCCGCCGCTGGAGAGATGACGGACTTCGATCGCGCTCAGCTCGTGATCAACCGCCATGCGCTGCACAGTCACCGGCTGCTCTTCGAGTCCCCGACGAGCGGTGAGTCGGTGGAGGTCCTGAGTGGACTTCCGGATGATCTCGCGGAGGCCTTTCCTGAGTTCGCGGACGATGATTAGGGATCAGGCGACGTACCGTTCATCGCGGGGTCTAGGCTGGACCCGTTCGAGTAGGTCGAAGAGAAGCGGCATGTCGATGGGCTTCGTGATGAACTCGTTCATCCCTGCCTGCAAGCAGCTCTCGCGGATGTGATCTCCTGCGTTCGCCGTCATGGCGAAGATCGGCACTGGCTTGAGCTTGGCTTCGGCTTCGAACTGCCGGATTTCTTGGGTCGCCGTGAGGCCGTCCATGATGGGCATCTGCATGTCCATAAGAATGACGTGGTAGGCGCCGGCGCGGCGCATCTCCACCGCGCGCTGTCCGTTCTCGGCCACTTTGACGCTGTGTCCCCATTTCTTTAGCAGTCGGGAGGCCACGGCTTGGTTGATGGCGTTGTCTTCTGCGAGGAGCACGTTGAGTGGAAAGGAAGCGCGCAGGGCCACGGATGAGTTCTTCCGCCGAACCTCTGGCCGCGGCTCGGCCCCAGGGCGGCAGCTGAGGCTCTCGATACCGCGGCGTAGCTCGCGACCGACAACGGGTGCCAGTATGAGCTTTGCGTTCTTGAGCGCAGCCGACTTCCAGCCCCCATGGGGACGCGCTTGGGCAACGATGAGCCACTCGTGGTGGCTCAGCCGGCTTGCCACGTCCTCAGCTTCAAGCTGTCGCCAAGTGGAGAACGGCGGGACGAAGATGACCGCTTGACGAGCACCGGTTCGCACAGCTCCACTGGGCTCTTCCAGGCTACGCTCGAGTGCTCCCGCAGAGCTGTGCGCTGTGACACCGATCCCGAGTCGTTCGATCTGCTGAACTAGAGAGGACTGTGCGACCTCGCTGTAACAGAGCAGATGGACGTGCTGGTTGACCGATGGGGGGCTCGTCACTGCTTCTGTAGCCACACGGTTGCGATTCGCCTGGGTCGCGAGCGGGAGCGTGAGCAAGAACTGCGAGCCCACGCCTACTTGGCTCTCGAGTCTTAGCGTGCCACCCATGGCTTCGCTGAGGCGACGAGCGATCGAAAGGCCGAGCCCCGTGCCGCCGAACCTGCGAGCTGTGCTCTCCTCGGCTTGCGTGAACTCGCAGAAGATCGATGCCAGCTTGTCCTCGGGGACACCGATGCCAGTGTCGGCGACGACGATCTGCAGCTCACTTGGGGCAGCACCGCAGGTCACGCTGACCCCTACATGACCCGTTTCCGTGAACTTGGTGGCGTTTCCAGTCAGGTTGATCAGGACTTGTCGCAGCCGTGCGCTGTCGCCCATCACCCATTCGGGTACCGCGGGGTGAATATCACAGACAAAGTCGAGCTGCTTAGCGAAGGCGGCTGGCGCTGTAACCGTCAACGCATCGCGCAGGCAATCCTCCAGTCGGAAGGCAGTTGACTCAACGCTGAGGCCACCAGCATCCAAACGGGACAGGTCAAGGACGTCGTTGACGATCGTGAGAAGGGCGTTGGCTGAGTCACGGACTGCTCCAACGTACTCGGCGGGCTCGTCGTCCAGCCTCGTTGAGAGCGCAAGCTCTGACATGCCGATGATGCCGTTCATGGGCGTGCGCAGCTCGTGGCTCATGTTCGCTAAGAACTGATCCTTCGCGATGGCCGCTGACTCTGCTGCTGTGTGAGCGACTTCGAGGCGCTCTGTTGTTGCTTGGAGCTGACGCACCAACGTTCGCGCAATCGACACGGTGGTCCTTGACCGGCCGCGAATTCGGTTGACCGCGCCGGAGATCAGTGTCGCGTAGACGCCCGGCATGAGGCACGCCAAGACTTGGACTAGCAGCGTCTGCTCTGAGAAGGGTGCACCGTAGACGCCTGCGAAAGCGAGGACGCTTGTCACATGGGTGGTAGCCGCCAGGAGCAGACTCGTGGCCGTCGCACGCGCGCCATAGAACAGCTGGTCAATGGTGCGAATATAGGGGAAGAAGAACAGGGGGCTCGCGATCCCACCGCTGGCAAAGATGGCCAAGCCACCCAATGCGAAGTCCGTTGCAAGGAACGTGCGGGGGAACGAGTCGCCCTTGCTCGGGTCGTAGAAGCGCCAGGTCGCCACCCACGTCACCAGGATGTAGACAGCGCAGATGACCGCGAACGACGTGCCCACCTCGTTCCAGATCACACCACCCGTCCTTGATTCGTGCACGCCCACCATGGCGATCACGGCGCCGAAGGCGAGAGTCCGCAGAGACCCGTAGGTCCGGACGTAAAGCCGCCGCTTACGCTGGCAATGGAGGCTCTGAGCCTCCGCATCGCTCATGGTGAGGTAAGCGAGTTCCGCTGCGGGGATTGGGGAGTGGGTGACCATCCGTGGTAAGGGTGTCGACCACCGGAGTCGGTAGAAATGACGGCTTCTTCGGGATACCCCCTGTTCTCCAGGAAACGCCTGAAGCGCTGGCTCGTCCTGAGCCAGAGTCTCTTCGAGCTTCTTGCGTGCTACTCTCCCGTCACCATGAGGAAAGAATTTCCGGCACCGATTTCGCTTCTTCAGAAGCTCACCCAGGTCAAGGCTCTCTGGACACCTCACCGGATCGCGCAGTTCGACGGGCACCAGCTCGTTCTTGCGCGAGTCCAGGGTGAGTTCGTGTGGCACGATCATCGGGATCACGACGAGGTCTTCCTGCCGATCGGCGGAACACTGATCTTAGACCTAGAAGATCCCACTGACGGAACAGTGAACGAAGTGCGAGTCGATCCGGGCGAACTCGTGGTCGTGCCCGCAGGCATGCGGCATCGCCCTCGGACCCTAGAAGGGCAAGAGGTGACGCTCTTGGTGATCGATCCGATGGGCGTCAAGCACACCGGTGACGTGCGCGACGAAAAAACGGTCGACGACTACCCGGAGATCTAGCCGACCTCGTTCTCTGCTAGCTTGTGCGTATGGCCCTCCTTTCGTCCGAACCCGACGTGTTCCGCTGTTTAGCAATCAGCGCGCTTTTCGGAGCGTCCCTTCTGACCCATGCCCCGGCGCAGGACACCTCGCCTCCGAGCTGGTCACGCGATGTGCGGACGATTCTGAGTGAGCACTGCTTTGCCTGTCACGGCCCTGACCCAGCCTCACGGGAGGCTGGCGTAAGACTCGACACGGCTGCGGGACTTGCGGATTCTGACTCGCTTGACCTCGCGTCTCCGGAGGACAGCGAGCTTCTGTACCGGGTCACATCGGAAGACGATTTCGACCACATGCCGCCAGCCAGCGCTGGTCGAGCCCTTCGCTCAGATGAGGTCGATGTGTTGCGCCGATGGATCGAGTCTGGTGCTGGGTGGGAACCGCACTGGGCCTACGCTCCGTTCGCCGATGAGTCCCAAGGGACGGAGTCGGAGCCGTCAGTGGACAGCTTCATCGAAGCGCGACTCTCTGAGCGCGGCCTGGCGCTCAACTCCCAAGCGCGCCCTCGGGACCTCCTGCGGCGCCTCTACCTCGACGTGGTCGGACTGCCGCCCAGCGCCGCAGTGATCGCGGACTTCGAAGCCGATCCTTCCGAGCGCGCCTACGCGGCACACGTGGACGCTCTGCTTTCGTCGACGGAATTCGGCGAACACTGGGCGCGGCACTGGCTTGACCTCGCGCGCTACGCGGACAGCCACGGCTACACGATCGACGGCGGGCGTTCCATCTGGCCCTGGCGTGACTGGGTGGTCCGGGCGATCGCCTCGGACATGCCGTTCGACCAGTTCACCGTAGAGCAACTCGCCGGCGATCTCCTCCCGAATGCGACCCGCGACCAGCGCATCGCAACGGGCTTCCACCGCAACACCCAGGTCAATCAAGAGGGAGGTGCCAAGGACGAAGAGAACCGCATCAACGCGGTCATCGATCGAACGAACACGACCGGATCCGTTTGGCTTGGCTCCTCCGTTGGCTGCGCCCAGTGCCACACGCACAAGTTCGACCCCATCACCCACTCGGAGTACTTCGGGCTCTTTGCGTTCTTCAACTCCAGTGCGGACGGAGGCGTATCCCAGGCACCGACGCTGCTCGTTCCGCGGAACGACGAGGAGGAAGCGCAGGCGTCCGGGTGGGAGCGACGTGTAGCTGAGGCGGAAGCGCAGTACGAGCGCGCGTGGGAAGCGGACTCGGCGGGCTGGACCGTGTGGCAGCCAGAGCACGCGACCGGTTCGAACGGGCCCGAGCTGCGACCGGAGCTGAGCGGCGCGTACCGCTTGCTGGGCCAGAATCCAGTGTTCAGTACCTACGTACTCCAGGGCGTAGCTCCGGGCGTGCAGCGGGTCGGCGTTGTGCGACTTGAGGTTCTTAGCGATGGCGGTCCAGGAAGGGGCGGGAAGAACTTCGTCCTTCAGGAAGTGCGCGTGGCAAGTCGCGCTCAGGGTGAGGAGGGCTGGACCACCCACGGCCTAGAGACCGCGCGCGCGGACTTCGAGCAGGACACGACGGCGTCGGGTGGAAGCGCCTATCCAGCCGCGTCCGTCATAGGCAACGGCGGGCCCGGCTGGGCTGTGAAGCCCGAGTTGGACTCGCCCCACGTGCTCGAGCTTGTGCTGTCTGAGCCCATCGACATGGCGGAGCGCGAGCTGCGGGTGGAGCTCGTCCAAGAGTTCGGTTCCCACCACACGATCGGGGCGTTTCGGATGGGGCTCGCCGCGTCTGTCCCATCCCCGGCAAGGCCCAGCGTGGCGCTTGTCTCCGACATGTGGACCGAAGCCTGGCGAGCGCTTCGAAAGGTACGGGGAGAGAGGCCGCGACTCCCCAGCACCCTCGTTCTTGAAGAACGCCCGGTTCCTCGCGCCACGCGTCGGTTCGAGCGGGGATCCTTCCTCGATCAGCGCGAGCCTGTCCTGCCAGGAGTGCCCGCGGCGATGAACCACTTCGGAGCGCTTGAGGCAGGCATGGCCTCGCGCCTTGACCTCGCTCGCTGGCTAGTGGATCCCGCCAATGCCCTCGTGCACCGCGTCACGGTCAATCGCTTCTGGCAGCAGCTCTTCGGCGTCGGCATCGTGCCGTCCGAGAACGACTTCGGCCTAAGGGGGATCCGCCCCACTCATCCTGAACTTCTGGAGTGGCTAGCGCAGGACTTCGTCGAGCACGGAATGTCACGGCGCCAAACGCTGCGAACGATCCTTCTCTCCAAGACCTATCGCCAGTCGAGCGCCGTGACTCCCTCGAAGGCACAGCTTGATCCATCGGCCGCGCTCTTGTCCTATCGCGGGCCCCAGCGTCTTTCCGGGGAGGTGCTTCGCGACAGCATGCTGGAGGCTAGCGGCGTCCTGCACCGCAAAGTGGGCGGCGGTCCGGTTCAGCCTCCTCAACCAGACGGCGTCTTTTCGTTCACGCAGTCCCGCAAGAATTGGACCCCAAGTGATGGGGAAGATCGGTTCCGCCGGTCGCTCTACACGCGTATCTGGCGCTCGTCACCGTTCCCGTTCTATTCGACGTTCGATGCGCCCTCACCTGGTTTCAGCTGCACGCGCAGGACTGTCTCGACAGGGCCGCTTCAGGCTTTGGCGCTCGCGAACGATCCGCTCGTCGTAGAAGCGGCCCAAGCCATGGGGGAGCGGATGTTGCGCGAGCTTCCAGACGGAACACTGGGTCAGCGCGCTAACGCGGCGTACCGCTGGTCCCTAGGGCGCGACGCGACCGAAGACGAAGTCGCACTGCTCGCCGAGCACGCACGCACCGTCGAAGAGCAGCGCGGTGAAATGGCCGCCTGCGCCGCGGTAGCTCGCGTCGTTTTCAACCTCTTTGAGTTCACCCACCGACCATGAAGCGGCGACCGAATTCCCAGGCGATCCCGCGGCGAGAAGCCCTGCGGCAGATCCTCCAGACTTCCGCGAGCGGACTCGGCGCGCTCGCCTTCGGCGACCGCCTCATGCAGGACGGCTTTGCCCAGGAAGCGCGCTCGTATTTGACCCACGCGCCGAAGGCGAAACGCGTGATCTGGCTCTTCATGGCGGGTGCGCCGAGTCAGTTCGAGCTGTTCGAGCCGAAGGACGCGCTGCAGAAGCTGGACGGCAAGACGCTGCCGCCGAGTCTCGCCGCGGGCAAGCGCTTTGCGTTCATCGACGGCGCGCGCGCGAAGCTCCTCGGTACCAGTCGCAAGTTCTCGCGCCACGGTGAGTCGGGGGCGCCTGTGTCTGAGCTGCTCCCGAATATCGCGGGCATCGTCGACAAGATCAGCTTCCTGCGCGGCGTGCAGGGCAAGGAGATCAACCATGGCCCGGCGAAGCTGTTCATGAACACAGGCTTTGGGCAGTTCGGCCGTCCGAGCTGCGGTTCGTGGTCGCTCTACGGTCTCGGCTCCGAAGCGGAGGACCTGCCTGGGTTCGTCGTGTTGCAGTCGGGCTCCCGCGGACCCAGGGGTGGAGGCCCGCTGTGGGGCAACGCCTTTCTCCCGTCTAGCGTTGCCGGAACTCCGTTCCGCGGCAAGGGCGATCCCGTGCTCGACCTGGGCAATCCAGAAGGGGTCGACCGCGCGGAGCAGGCCGACTTCTTCCGCACGGTAGCCGCTCTAGATCGAGCCGGTGCCGATGCCCAAGGGGGCGCCGCGGATCGCCCGCAGCTGGCCGAGCGCATCAAGTCCTACGAACTGGCTCACCGCATGCAGTCCAGTACGCCTGACCTTGTGGACCTTAGCCAAGAGCCCGAGTCCGTGCGCAAGCTGTACGGAGTCGAGGACGGCGCTCCGTCGTTCGCCCGCAACTGTCTGCTTGCGCGCCGGCTTGTCGAGCGCGGGTCGCGGTTCGTCCAGCTCTACCACGCAGACTGGGACCACCACGGCGATCCCACCAATCACCTGGGCAAGCCGCTGGAGGACCGCTGTCGAGAGGTAGACCAGGCCAGCGCCGCGCTGGTGCTTGATCTAGAGCAGCGCGGACTCCTAGAAGACACGCTCGTCATCTGGGGTGGCGAGTTCGGACGAACGCCGCTGGGTGAGGTGCGCAACTTCATCGGTCGTGACCACCACGTCGATGCGTTCACGATGTGGATGGCCGGCGGCGGCGTGAAGGCGGGCTATTCCCACGGAGAAACGGACGAGATCGGGTTCGCCCCGGTGTCTGGGGCCATGGACATTCACGACCTGCACGCAACGATCCTGCACCTGATGGGCATCGACCACGAGCGCCTTACGTTCCGCTCCCAGGGTCGCGACTTCCGCCTCACCGACGTCCACGGCCGCGTCCAGACGGACCTCTTGGCATAGCGCGTCGCAGTCTTCTGGCGCGCGAGGGTCAGCGAAGAGGAGCCCTATCCTTGGCGCGCAACAACAGCGTCATCGGGACGCTTACCAGGAAGCAAGTCGGCGAAGACGAAGCCGCCGCGCTCGACGGTCTCTCCCACCTGGATCGGAATGGGGGCGGCGAAGACCGGCGCATCGTAGACGAATGTGTGGAACTCTCCGTTCTCTCCACAGGGATCGGCGCCCTCGGGCAGGTCATGGATCAGCGAGGCGTCCCAGTCTCGGCCGGCGAAGGAAGCGCCTAAGACCTTGGGGTCAATGCAGCAGAGCTTCGCGCGCAGCCCCGATGACTGCATCTCTTCTGCGAGGGCCCGGGTGGGACGCTGCCATAGCGGGAATCGTGCCGCCAAGCCCGTACCCTCAAGAAGCGCGAGTCGGTAGTCGCGGATGTCCTCGAGGTAGAGGTCCCCGAAGGCGATTGCCTCGATGCCTTCCTCCGCGGCGCGGTTCAGCTCGAACCGCATTAGGACCTCGTAGTCATCGTTGGTGCAGACCGGCGGGATTTCCACCGTACGCAGCGGTAGCCCCGTGGCCCTCGCCTGCGCTTCGAGGAGTTCCTTTCGCGCACCGTGCATCGATACTCGGTCGTAGTCAGCCGTGACCGTTGTCAAAAGGCCTGCGACCTCGACCGCCGGGTCCGATCGCAGAACAGCCAGCGCGTGGGCACTGTCTTTGCCGCTGCTCCAGGAGAGAAGGATTCGAGTCATGGCCGAGAGCATACCTACCCCAACCTAAGGTAGTCACCGGCCGCGCTGCCCGTGCACCGGGCGTCCCGCAGCGGAGCACCCAGGCCGCCTTCCACATGAACGGTATCGAGGATGCGGAAGTCGACGCTGAAGCGTGTGCGGCCCGAGTTGTGGGCCAGCGTCCGGTGGAGGTGCGCGCCAGCGAAGAGAAGCTCGTCGCCGGCCTTGGGTCGGAAGCTCACCTCGCGGGACAGGGCCGTTGGAACGGGCCCTTGGAGCGAGGGGAAGATGGCCGTGCGTCCAGCCTCGATGTCCTGCCAGCCGATCTTCAGATCAGGACCCTCTTTGACCCAGTCGTCGTAGTGGAAGGCCGCGCTGTCGTTGGGGACCTCGGCGTCGAAGGCGTCCGGGTAGAAGACGAAGGTCTCCTCGTCCGAGGCGTCGTGGAGCGCGATCCACCAGGTGACGAGGCACGCAGGATGGGAGTACCACACGTCACGGTGGGCCTGGAACACGGCTTTCGCGGCGGGAACGCTGGCGCCGCCGCTCTGCACGACGCGGAGCTTCAGTGGGTCGAAGGCAGTGCGGCCAGGGTCGAATCCCGCGGCGGTCACCACTTCGGCGACGCGCGATCGCCATTGGGGATCCATGTAGAACGAGCGGCGGAGCGACTTGACGCGGGCGAAGAACGACGCGTTGTCGAGCTCGTGCTGGGCCTGGCTGGGGTCGCCGACGTCCGCGAACGCGGCGCGTACGGCTTCCATCGCGGCGACGCATAATTCCCGTGCAGCAGCCGTCCCAGGGGAATGGAAGATGTCGCCACGGTACAGACCCGCTTGGATCTCTGCCGCGTCCAGTTGGCGTGGCGTGCGCTTGAGTAGAGCTCGAGTCATGATCGGCCACCGGATGGCTTGCGGGCGACGACGATGCAGCGCGGATCGTCAATCGTTAGTGCGCCCCCGCTCGTCCCCGAGTAAAACGCCTCGACCTTGAACCCGATGGACTCCAGATCAGCGGCTAAGTCATGGGGCATCGAGAGCATCAAGGACGTGTGGTGAGTGCTGATCTCCCGGCCCTCAGTCTCGTAGGTCCAGCGCTTCAGCAGCCGACCCTGCTCGAGGTCTACGCGGCTCGCGCGCGTCATCGTGATCTCGCCCATGGGGGTATTGCGGACGACCGTGACGCTCTCCTCGAAGTTGCGCAGCACGCCCGCGAGGTTCATGGTGTCGAGGGCGAAGCGTGCACCCGGGATAAGGCTCTGAAAGGCGCCCTTCAGCATCGCTTGATTCACTTCGCGCGTGGGGGCGTAGCCGTAGCTTGTCCACCAGTTGAAGCCAGCCTGGCACGGCGGGCGCGCGATGAAATCGACGGCGTCGGCTGCGAAGAACTCCGCGCCATGTGCTCCGTTTCGGCGGGCGCGCTCGATGTAGTCGGACGCCTGATCCACACCGACGACGGTGAAGCCGCGGGCTGCCAAGGGGTGGCTCAGGCTACCGATTCCGCAGCACTGGTCTAGAACGCGCTCGCCCTGGTTCGGCTCCAACCGCAGTACGCGCTGCAGGAAGTCGAGCGTGGCCGCCACCTCGCTCTCGCTCTCACGCACAAGCAGAGTTTCAGCCAGTAGCTCGTCGTAGAACGGGACCCACCAGTTCGCGGCGGCGGCATCAGTCGTTTCGCTTGTCATAACAGTGGCTCCGGCGGGGGAACGGCAAGGGAGGCGCTGCGGGCCGCGGAGAATCGCTCCTGCCAGCCGCCTCGCAGTATTGTGTAGGGCCTTCCCGCCGACTGGAGGAGTGACTCGTAGGCCTGGAAGAAGGATCGGCGCTCCTCCGGCAAATAGCGGATGGAGTCCGGCACGAAGGGAACGTCGACGTCCAAGAGGAGCGTGAGGTCGGGCCTCTCTTCAGAGGCGAGCCCCTCGACCTCGGTGGGAACGCTTCCGAGTAGCACGCTGGACCACAGCTTGGTCGCCAGGACGTCGGTGTCGAGGAAGAGACGCCGCGTGGCGGCCTGCGCGAGGGAGCTCACGCTGGCCGTGTGACCGCGCGCGATCTCGATCATGTCGTCGAGGGAGACGGCAGGCTGTGCTCGACCCTCGCGCTCCTCCATGGGCGCGCCCCTCCGGGTGAGCCAGGTACGCGCGTATTCAGGAACCCACACCGTATTGAACTCCGCCGCGAGATCGGCGCAAAGGGTGCTCTTGCCCACTGACTCTGGACCCACGACGTGAATGTGACGAAGGAAGTGAGGACGGACCACGGCCGGCAGATGCTCCCAGTGGTTCCAGGGATCACGGCGTAGCTCCGTGCCGCTGATGGCCAGGGGGCCATCGCCCTCGGTCCCCGGCCGAGCCATTGGAACGAACTTCGCCCCGAGAACATCCGCGAGCTCCGCGCCGTAGCTCTCCGAAGCGAAGACGTGGGTGGGAGCATCACCAAGGCAGCGAAGGAGGCTCGCCCTCCAAAGTGCCCAGAATTCCGGGTGTTCGTCGGGGTAGGCCGGCAGCTCTTCGTCGAGATGGTGCACCGTTGCGAACGGGCAAAGCTGTTTCATCCACGGAACGCGGAGAGCGCCGGGTATCGACTCAGTCTCCGAAGTCGCTACGACGACGTCCACGCGATCCACCATGGCCTCTGCGAAACGCACGAGACGCAGGTGCCCAGCGTGGGGCGGGAGGAACTTGCCGAGGACGAGGCCCCGGGTTGCGTCGCGGGTCATAGCTGTACCTCCTTGCGCTGGCCGGAGCCAAGCGCCGTGCGCACGAGTGCGCGAAGGGACGCGAGGCTCGGGGCGGGCGGAAGCAGCTCTGGGTACCGGACGCGAACGCTCGTGCAGTCGAAGGAGAAGTCCGTCGCGAGGAAGAGATCGCCGCTTCGGGGTAGTCCAAGCTCGCCGCCGCCAGCATGGGCGGTGAGCGCGGCCATCGCGACGGCACGGTCGCTTGAGTCCACGCTCGCGATGGAGTCATTCATCCGGGGCGGCCATTGTGAAGCGCCCGTGAGCATGATGCCCTCGGCTTGCATCGCGCGGCGCAGGTCTGCACCCGTCGCATGGGCTGGACACGCAAGATGTACTGGACCGGCTGAGTTCCCAGCTGGATCATCGATCAACCGAACGATGAGCCGCGCTGCGTTCTCAACGGGCGTCACGTCGAACCCACACCCGTCGCGGGACATGGGCCAGGCTCCGATCTCCGCCGCTCCGCGGATGACGCGGCTGAGCTGGTCCAAGGGCTCACTTGGTCCTGGACTGGCCGTCAGCAGTCCGAGCCTGAGAACGCTGCCGCCTAGCGGATAGCGCTGGGCAAGGTCGTCGCCCACCCACTTCGTTTGCGCATACCCTCCGAAGACCCGCCGATGAGGCATGAGCTGCGTGCCCTCGTGAATCGTCCCGCCCGGGAGATCTGTCTCCACGAGGATCGACAGCGTCGAGACGTGATGAAGTCGAGCCCCAAGGCGCGCCGCTAGCTCCATCACGCGACCCGTCCCCACGACGTGGACCTCTCTCAGTGAACGGTAGCTGCGAACAAGGTCCACAGCGCCCGCCGCGTGGATGACCTCGCCTACGCGGGAGCCTAGCTCCTCCATGGTTGATGCATCAAGCCCGAGGGACGGGAGCCCGAGGTCACCGCGCAGCACGCGAACGTTGGGGGAGAGCGGCTCGCCTAGGAGTCGTTCAAGCCGCTCAGTTCCGTGCTCTGCCGTTCTCCCGCGCACGAGAGCGTAGACTTCGCGATCGTCGAGTTCTCCGCTTCGGAGCAGCTCGAGTCCCAGCATCCCGGTGCTACCGGTCAGAAGGACGCCGCGCTTGGACTTATCAAGGCTGCCGGCAAGCTCCAGCCCAGCGAAGGCCTCGTCGCTGCGGCGGCGAAGCTCGGACACGGCGATCCCGCGGGTCATGGCACGCGCGAGATCACCGAGTCGCGGGTGCTCGAAGACCGCTTCGGGTTCCAGTGCGACGCCGAGCCTGGCTGCCTCCACCGAGAGTTCCAACGCCGTCACGGAGTCGCCCCCAAGGGCGAAAAAGTTGTCGCTATCCAGCGCGGCTTCACGACCCAGCGTCACGCGCCAGGCAGCTGCCAGCGCATCCGTGCGTTCGCTCCCGACCGATTCGTCGCTACGGTGAGCAAGTTGGGCGAGCGCAGAATAATCGACCTTGTCGTTGGCGAGGCGCGGAAGGGCTTCGATGGCGTGAATGTTCGCCGGACGCTTCCAGTCCTGTAGCGCGCTCGCGGCCTCCCGAGCCTGCGCAGCGTCTCCCTCGATGAACGCCATGACCTTCGGGGCTGGGCCTTCGTGCACGATCGCCGCCGCTGCGGCAACGCTGGGCGCACGCAGCAGAGCCCGCTCGATTTCGCCGAGCTCAAGCCGCTGTCCGCGTAGCTGCACTTGCCGATCGACGCGCCCAAGGAAGCGATAGGTACCGTCCTTCAAGGCCGCGACGCGGTCCCCCGTGCGGTACATGCGGGGCTGCTCCGGCGTCGACGGAAGGAACGCGTCCTGGGATCCAGTCAGGTAGCCGAGGCCGACGCCCCATCCGCCGATCAGGAGCTCGCCAGCGCGAACTTCGAAGTGGACTCCCGGCAGCGGTCGACCGAGGCTCGGGCGTTCATCGTCACGGTCGGGCGCGATCACTTCTACGCTTGCGCAGACGGTCGCCTCCGTCGGCCCATAGACGTTCACAACCCGCACGAGTTTGGCCGCGGCCGTCAATGCGAGGGGCGCAGCGGGCTCGCCGCCCACGATGATCGTCTCTAAGGTGGAGGGCAAGCCGCGCGCGACGAGTGCAGGTAGAGCAGAGGGCGGCAGGTCGATGTGCGTGAGACTCTGAACCTCCGCGAAGTCGAGCCGAGAGCTCGTTCGAACGTTCTCCGGCCAGATCACAAGGCAGGCACCCGCCCAGAGTGGTACGCCAATGTCAGAGATCGACGCGTCGAAGTGGCCCGCGAGCATCCACGACGTGCGCGATCCAGGGGTCACGCGGAAGGCGCCTGCCTGGTGCAGGAAGAGGTGCGGCAGGCCGCCATGGCCGATGCGAACGCCCTTGGGGGATCCGCTCGATCCGGACGTGAAGAAAACGTACGCCTCGTCGTGACCGTGGACCGTTGCGGGGCCAGGCGACGTGCCTGAACGGCCCTTGGTGCCCAACATCCAATCGGTTCCGCGCAGGTCGACGGCGGGTCCGAGCTGTGCGAGCATCTCGGCTTCTGTGCCATGGGGGAGACCCGCAGCGAGCGGCACGATGGAGGCCCCCAGGTGCCAGCCCGCTAGCAGACGAATGACATAGTCCTCGCTGCGCGTCGCGTCGATGAGCACGCGCGTCCCGTGGGATACACCGGCGGCGTGCATCGACGAGGCGCAGTCCAAGACCGAAGACCTGAGCCACTTGTAGGTCTTCGCCACCTCGCTTCCTACCTGTAGCGCAGGATCACCCGGGCGGCCTATACCAAGCTCCATCACGCGCATGGTCAAGGTCTCGACGGCTTGGCTCATGATCGAACCCCTGCGGTCTGTCTCGCGACGTAGGCGTCGTGGAGCCAAGCCAGCGATAGCGCAAGCATGATCGCCGGCTCCCAAGCGGCACGTTCCGCCAGCGTCGCGTTCTCTAGGCTGGAGGTGCGCTCGCGCAGCGCCTGCGATGAGAGCATCGATCCTTGGGAGAACGCTTCGCGATCGGTCTCTGCCTTGGTTGCGCTGGCGTCAAGGCCCATGGGCGGAGCGAGGAATGGGTGTTTCTCACGCGTGCGAACATCCTCGGGAATCCAGCCCTTTGCCGCCTCGCGCAGGACGGCCTTCTCGACACGTCCACGGATCTTGAACTCCGTCGGCAGCGAGCGGGCGAGCGCGACGACGCGTTGATCTAGGAATGCCGGGCGTCCTTCCACCGCGTGGGCTAGTTCCATACGGTCCGACAAGGTTCCAAGGATGTACCCGCTTAGCGCATGGTCGGACCAGGTGCGCGCGCTTAGCGATGGATTGTCGCTCTCGCCCCGTAGGTGCGCGACAGAGGACGCAAAACGCTCGACGGGCTGATGGGCGTCAAGCTCGGCCCGGAACTCCGGCTGCAGGAGCGAGCGGAAGCGAGTGCCGAGCTCTGCTTTCGCTTGTACCCAGGTTGGCAGGAAACCGAGCGCAGCCCGCACGGGGTCCAAGTCCTGTGCGAGGCTCGCTCCCGTAGGCAGCATGAGCCCCGCGCTCGCCGCGTTGCTTGATGCCACCCCGCCCACGCCAGCGTCCGAGCGCAGATGCGCGTAGCCAAAGAAGAGCTCGTCAGCGCCTTCCCCCGTAAGGGCAACGGCGAAGCCGTCTTCGCGCAGGCGGCGCATCAAGAGGTACTTGGCGGCAACGTGGTGGTTGATGGAGAGCCCCTCGCTGTGGGCGACCGCCTTGGGAAGCGCGGCCCTGAGGGTCTCTGCCCTCAAGCCGACCACGCGGTGGTCAAGGCCGAGAGCTTCTGCGCTGGAGGCCGCCAACGCACGCTCGTCGTAGGCCGCGTCGTCGCCGAAGCTGACGGTGTAGGCCGCGATGCCTGGGCTTGTTCGTGCCGCTAGCGCAGCCACGACTGTGGAGTCAAGACCGCCGCTGAGGAGCGCAGCGACGGGAACTTCGGCTCGCATGCGTTGATGCACGGCGTCCTCGACCTCTGCGCGGACGGCCTCGACCGCGTCGGCGAAGGAGCCGCTCCACGGGGCGCTGCTCGTTCCCAAGCGGTGGTGGATCATGGCCTCCCCGTAGCTTTGCAGGATCACCTCCCCCGGGCGGACGGGATGAACTCCGTCGAACAGCGACTCCGCGGCCAGCGGATACTGCAGAGAGGCAGCGACGCTGAGGGCGCCGCGACTCCAACGCGGCTCAACTCCCATGGCGAAGAGGCCCTTGGCCTCACTCGCGAAGATGAGCTGCTTGCCGCTCTCCGAGGGGAGCTCTGCGAAGAATAGCGGCCGCACGCCGAGTCCGTCGCGGGCCGCCATCATCCGCTTCAGGGAGTCATCCCAAAGCACGAACGCGAACTCGCCACGCAAGCGCTGGACGCACCCGAGGGCACCGTGCTCGCGGTAGAGATGGAGGATCAGCTCGCAGTCACTACCGGTTCGGAAGCGGTGTCCCTTGGCTTCCAACTCGCGGCGCGTGCCCGCGTAGTCGTAGAGCTCTCCGCTGCACGTTACGGCGATCGAACCCTCTTGCGTCACGATCGGCTGGGCCCCGTTCTCCCGGGCGAAGGTCGCTAGACGCACATGGCCCAGAACGGCCGTCGGGGGGCCAGGGCTCGTCCAGCGGCCCTCTCCGTCCGGTCCGCGGCGGCGAAGCGCGCGCAGCCCAGACGCGGCCTGCGCTTCGAGCCGCCCGGGGTCGCCGCCAAGTAGCGCCACGACGCCGCACATCAGTGCACCCGTGGCGTTCGACTGATCTGGAAGAACTGTTTGACGTTCTCGGCGTCGCAGGCGCTCGCGAACACCTGCTCGAACTCCGAGAGTGGCCGCGGAGCTCCAAACAGATCTTCTAGGACCAGCTGTTCATCCGCCACGGCGCGGGCTGCATGCTCGAAGCTTCCGTACGCGCGCGCTGCTACGTTGATCTCCCTCGCAACCCAGTCGGCGGGAACGAAGGAGCGTGGGCTCGCCGCGCGGCTTTTGAGGACGAGGGTACCGCCGCGGCGGAGGGCGCCGGTCATGTGAGCGAGCGCTCCGTCGCTGGACAGCCCCGCATCGATCACGAAGTCGAGAGTCCCGGATGGGATCGAATCCCCGAGGCTCTCTGTCGCGAGAATCCTCGGACGCGGAAGCCCTGAGTATTCAAGCACGCGAGCGGTGAGCTCGGCGATTCGGCCGCTGCCTGCGATGATCCCCACGTCCTCGTGAGTGAGTCCAGCGTTCAAAGCTCCCATGGCTGCTGCCACGGGTTCCAAGTACGCGGCGCGCAGGGGTGACACGTGGGCATCGATGGGGTGCAGGCACTGGGCCGGCAGGACCGCGAACTCTGCGAAGAGGCCGTCCACGTCGAGGCCGAGCTGCTTCGGGTGGTGACAATCCCCTGGCTTGGCGTTCAGAGTGCCGCTGCAGCCCGCGCATGTGCCGCAGGGGATGCGGGGGTCGATGCCAACCATCGTACCGGCGCGAAGGCCGCTGGAGGATCGGGCTCCTATAGGCTTGTCGGTGCAGACGATACCCGCAGCCTCGTGACCCAGGATCATGCCGGCGGGCGCTTCGAGTTCGCCGCTGGCGACATAGAGATCGGTCCGACAGAGGCCCGCCGCCTGCACCTGGACTAAGACATCAGCCTGGGTTGAGACCCGCGGGCGCTCGGGGTTTTTGAGCGCGGGCCCATCCGGCCCAAGGGCAACCGCGCTCATGTGCGCGCCACGCTTGACGCTGCGTGGGTCCTCTGTCGATTGGGTCGTAGGCATGGCGGGGGGTCGGTTAGTGTAACGTGTACACTAAGGTGCGGCCGAGCGCAAGTGATGGATTGGGAAAGGGAGGGGGGCAGTGACGGTTGGGGCTCCATTGGAGGGAATACCCTCGGTGCGAACTTGTGTCCAGCGTGGGGCTCAAGGGTTCTTCGGGAAGCGTCGAGTCTGGACTTGTCCGAGGGTCTGACCGGTCCTGATCGCCGTCCCTACCCCATCCCCGCGATCCTATGCAAAAGGCCACTCCCCGGTCCGTTACATCGCTCCTTGCGTCCACCGCAGCCCTCGGGCTGGCCTTCACTGCTTGCACCAGCAGCGACGATAGCTCATCTCCTACCACGGGCAGCCTCACTGGCTCCGTCCTGAACTCGCCGACCCCGGTGGGTGGTGTCAAGGTGACTGTCAGCGGCCCCGGTGGCACGTTCGGCACGACGACGTCCAGCAACGGAACCTACACCATCGAGGACCTCCCCACGGGTGAGTACACCATCGACTTTTGCGGGCAAGGTGTCTTCGATGCCAACGGAGACCCGATCGCCGACAAGATCAACCTGCACCTTCCGTCGAGCAACATCGGCTCCGGAGAGAGTGCGCAGAAGCCCGCGTTCCTTCCAGAGCGCGCCCTCGGTCTCACCGTGGACACGATGGGGACCAATGTGGGCGTGATCCCAGCCGGGACCTTCATCGAGAACGCCGGGGTCACGGTCTTCTTTGCTGAGGACACGACCGCGAGGTTCGTCGACGCGGCCGACACGACGATCTCTATCACTCCGGTCCCGACCGAGCAAATCCCCGTTGCCCTCCCTGACGGCATCGTCGCCAGCGCGCTTGTGGCTATCGAGCCAGCGGGCGCGACGTTCGACATTCGTCCAGAGATCAGCTTTGGCAACGGCGGCACGTTCCCCGGTGGCTCTACCGGCGTGGAGATCTACAGCCTCGACTACGCCACCGCTAGCTGGGATCTTTCCGGCACGGCCAGCGTCACCGCCAGCGGCGACGCCATCCTCTCGGACGTCGGAGAAGGACTCGCGTCGACCGGATGGCACGCCGTCGTCGTCGACACGTTCTGCGTCACCGACATCGCCGGTCAGGTCGTCAGCGACACGGGCGCCGCCGTTCAGGGCGCGCTCGTCACCGCTATCAACGGCTTGACGACGGAGACGGACTCGTTCGGCGAGTTCACGATCGCCGGGGTGCCGCTGCCTTTCGGCAGCTTCGACGTGGTCGTCACCGTCGTGCCGGCCCAGGGTGCGGGCTTCCTTCCGAGCGAGAGCAGCGCGATCGCGGGCGAGTGCGGCAGTGAGACGAACATGGGCTCCATCGAGCTCGTCTCCGCGCCAGTCGACACCGTCGCTCCGACGGTCGCCGGCACTGTTCCGTCCGATCAAGACGCAGGTGTCGCCGACAACGCCGCGATCAGCGTGACGTTCGACGAGCCGATGAGCCCCGGCAGCCTTAACGTCAATACCCTCACGGTCCTCGCAGGTACCGAAGAGGTCGCGGGTCATGTCGGTGTTTCGACCTCAGGCGGACAGACCACCGCGACATTCGTTCCATCCGAGGCGCTTCCCGTTGACACCCTGTGCAGCTTCCGCATCAGCGGAAACGTGCTGGACGCCGCTGGCAACCGTCTCGGTGAAACGGTCGAAGTCGGCTTTACCACCGCCGCCGACGTAGCCGGCGGAGCGACGACCGTTGCGATCACGCCCCAGTCTCCGGCGAACATGTTGCCCGGGGCGGACGTAGCCTTCACTGCGAACGTCACCGACGCTGCCGGCCAGGCCGTAGATGGCGCCCTCATCGAATGGTCTGCTGACAGCAGCTTCGTGGAAGTGAGCGCCGCCGGCCAGATCTTCGCACTCAGCCCCGGCACCGCAACGGTTCGCGCTAGCTTTGGCGGATCGTTCGACGAGGTCACCGTGACCGTCGACACGCCGCCGATCGTCTCCGTCACCCTTGCGGGAGACGAGAGCGCAATCGCCGCCGGATCTAGCATGCCCCTTGTGGCCAGTGCTCTTGACACAAACGGCCTTGTCCTCGCAGGTTTTCAGTTCGACTGGACCTCAAGCGACGAGTCAGTCGCTAGCGTCAACGCGACCGGCTTGGTCCGCGCTATCACCGCGGGCGGACCGGTTACGATTACGGCGACCGAGCCGAACAGTACGCTCAGCGCCGACTTCGCGATCACCGTGGTGGATCCGGCAACGATCTCGGAAGTCGAAGTCACCGCTGACGCCGAAGCCATTGGGCCTGATGTCGCGGTTCAAATGAGCGCCATTGCGCGCAACTCGAACCAGGAGACGATCCCGGGGATCGCGTTCAGCTGGGAAAGTTCGAACACGAGCATCGCCACGGTCACCCCGACGGGCCTTGTCACGGCTGTTGGCTCCGGTGCCGTTCAGATCAGCGCAACCGCGAATGGCAGTACGAGCATCTCTGGATCCGCCGATCTCGACGTCTACTCGTTTGAGCCGACCGTGATTCGATTCCTCTCCGGCACGGGGGACAGCGATGACTTCCTCTTCCTCGACGTGGTGCTTCACGATGCTGCGACGGGCGAGGCCCTCGATGTCGAACTCACGGGGCCTGACAACTCTGTGGACTTTGGCTTCATCGATGCCGAGCGTGTTCACGATACCTTCGGTCAGCTGCAGAGCCCTCCGAGCCCCTCTGGCTTCAGTGCAGACGAAATGACCTCCGTCATGAACGTACCCTCGGGGCGCATGACCCTGACCCACGTTCGCCATGCCTCGCGAGCCTACAGCGTGGCCGCTAGCTTCCCTTTGGGTGCGGACACCCTTGCCGCTTCGGTGGGCGATCCCTCTGAGGGAACGCTCCAAGAGTTCGACGCAAGTCAGAGCCCCACTTCGTTTATCACGTCCGCGCGGAGCCGATTCGCTGACTCAGTCCTCGTCGCATCCTACGACTCCACGGGAACGGCGGAGGGTATCCTCGCAGGTGTCTTCGGAAGCGAGAACTCCATCGACGGCGAAAATATCTCGGTCACTTTGACACCGGAGGCAGTGAGCTCGGTTCCCTTCACCGCGACTGATGAAGTCCAATTTGTTGGCAGCCGATTCATCTATCAGGGCCTTCTCTACCGCCAGCCTAGCGGGGTCACCGGATCCGCTGAGTCCGGCACGATCGCGTTCGTGGCTCCCGATGATGCAACCCGCTTCGCACATCGCTTTGAGTCCCAGAGCCCGGTCACCATGGCCGTGCGCGGACGCGAGCTGCGCTCCAACTCGGCGGCGACGAGCCTCAGCGTTGGGCTTCCGAGCGTCCAGCTCTCCGACCTGTCCTTCGACGCCGAGACGATGACCCTGAGTTGGAGTATGAGTGGTTCCTCTGCGAACAGCTTTGACATGGGTCATGCCCGTCTGTCGGTCTCTGAGAGTTTCCTGCAGGGCGCACAGCCCTTCATCTGGGACGTCTACTTCCCGGCCTCGTTGGAGACGCTGACGATCCCCCAAGCGAAGGGCCTTCCCTTTCTTACGTCGGATCAAGTTGAGTACAGCGTCGAGCTGTTCGACCAAGAGGGCGTCACCAGCTACGACTCCTTCCTGGGCCACTTCCGCAATTCAGACGGAGCGTTCAACGCGGCAGCCCTCAGTGAAGGCTCGCGACTGGACTCGATCAGGGTGGAGAAGGCCCGGTACGTCACGGTCATCTCAGGTTCGCAACTCGGAACAGTGACCTACGACACGGGCGAAGGCCCCGTCGAGCTTGGCGAAGGCGAAACCTTCGACCTGCCGTTGGGGATCTCCGTCACGATCGTCGCAACCGCCACCGCAACCGGCGGTGCCGTCACCGAGCTTAGTTCGCCTGGTGGGGCGGCGACGGGCGTTGGCACGGGCACCGCAACGCTGGTCATCGACGAGGTTACGGACTCAAGCACTGTCTTCGTTACTTTCGAGCAGAGCTAGTGCTGGCGACGGCGCTTCCATCGGACTCTCGGGCGCGCGAGCGCGTACCCGAGATTAGATGGAAGCGCCGCGGGGCGCCCACCGATTGGAACATGACGCTCAGACCGTTCGTGAAGTTTGAGCTCGCAGTGCCACCCACCAGATCTCGGTGCCATGCTTGGAAGTGCCAGGTATCCCCGGGCTGAACTGTGACAGCACCGTTCGGCTGCGCGATCGAAGTTAGGTCGATCGCAAGGGAGAGCATCCCAGCACCGCCTGAGTTCTGAACTTCTCCAAGCCCGGTGAAGCGCCCGACCGGTGCGCCGAGGCAGAGAACCCCAGGGCTTCCCGCCACGACCACCATGTCGCGCGTGAGGGAGTTGAGGAAGTAGCCGAAGGAGCTGGGTGGCAGGTCGTCAGCGCGGAGCACTAGATCTCCCATGGCGACGACGCCGCTGCCCGACGCGCTCACCTTGCCTTCGGTGCCCGTGGAATTTGCGACGGCGGGCGAGCAATACGTCTCCGTTGCGATGTCGTCGAAGCGGCCAGTCCACGTGTTGGCCGGGCCTGGCGACAGACCGACGAAACCCCCAAGGTAGACACCGCCCTTCTCATTCGGCGCGCCGTCCAGGGCGGCCAACTGCCTCTCAATGCCGAACTGGGACAACCAGATCTCGTTGCCCGAGGAGTCGAAGTGCCCGAGCCAGTTGGTACCCGCGCTCTGCCCTCCGGTGCCTAGATCTCCCTGGGTGGAACCCGTCAAGAAGAGCCCGCCCGAGGCGTCCGGGATCGCCACCCGAAGGAGATCGTCTCCAGGGGTTCCTAGCTGGCGCAGGAATGTCTGCGTGCCGACCGCGTCGTAGTGGGCGAACCAGACGTCAAAGCCCCCGGCGCTCGGCCCGGTCAGTGTGCCCTGCGTATGCCCGGCGACATAGGCGCCGCCTGCCGCATCTGCCGCCACGGAACCGAATAGATCCTGGTCCGCACTACCGAACTGGCTCGCCCATGACATCGCCCCACTGGGATCGAAACGGACAACGAATGGGTCTCCGATCCCAGCGTTCGGCGCAGCGAGATCCCCGCTGGTGTTGCCGCAGAGGATGACTCCGCCGTCGCTGTCGACCGTTGCGTCTGTTACGGAGTCGTACTCAGAGCTTCCGAACTGCGTGATCCAGAGCTGTCGGCCACTGGCGTCGTAGCGGGCGATCCACCCGTCCCTATCGCCCTGTTTTGGGCCAGGGAGCGAACCTTCCGTAATGCCAGCGACGTAGACACCTCCAAAACCGTCTGGAGCCGCAGCTGTCGGGCGATCAACCATCTCGCTACCGAACTGCAGGATCCACAAGCGGTTGCCCAGTGCGCTGTAGTGTGCGATCCAGACGTCGGCAATCCCCTGGTTGGGTCCGCCCACATCTCCGTTCGCTGTTCCGACTACAAAGACCCCTCCCGACCCGTTGGAAGCGAGGGCCTCAGGAATGGCCTGCACGCCTGAGTCGATCGTGCGCGTCTAGGAGAGCTCGCTGCCCGCGGTGCGCCGCGTCACTCTTGCGTCGACTAGACTGAATGGGTCGGGAGCAAATGAGGATGCCTGGAAGACGCAGCCAGCACTGTCCGAGGCCATGGCCCTGACCAGGTCGTAGGTCGGCGTGGTGTCTTCTTCAAGCCAGACATTCGTCTGGGCCGCGGAATCAGGGGCGAGGAAGAGGCCGCATGCAGCGAGAACGAGCGTGATGTTTGCCTTGGGAATTAGGTTCATGACACGAACTACCGAGCCGGCCTGAACCGGTTGCGCTCAAAGTCTGGCAGCGACCGCAGACTTTCCATCCCGCGGGTCGCTGCCAGGGGTGGTGATGTGATTGAGACCCCGCCCTCTAAAGACCTCTTTCAGGAACCCCGGGTACGTCGTCTTGCAGTCGCTGTCGACCACGACTCTCCCGGACTTCGAGCGAAGTGTAGCGGCCCTTCCAAGCACTTCTCGACAGGCATCTCCTGTTCGATCTCTCCTGCGCGCCGCAGCAAATTGGTATCGAGGGCCCGCACCGT
>CAYQKK010000003.1:106777-134732 GCA_964417955.1 uncultured Planctomycetaceae bacterium | reverse complement strand
CCACTCCGTCGCGCCTGCTGGGTCCGTGGCGACAAGACGAGTTTGACTCTGGAAAGACCCTAGAGATTCAAAGACCGAGAGAACGGCTCGCCCAGACTCCGCCACACCAATGGACTCGACGGAGCCATCCACCAGCGGAAAGTGAACCGTGGTCCAAAGCCCGGCTCCGTTTGGATCGAGCATGTACGTCGCGAACCGCGCATTCCACCGACGAATGCCAACGACCACGCGTCCATCAGGGGTCACACCCGTATGTCCACTGAAGGACAAACGGCGGTGATGACCAGGCAGGCGAGTTTGAGTGAGTGTCGCATGGCTTGACGAGTGCGAGTGAGTTGGGAAGAGGCGAGACGCGCGGAAATCGCGACTGCGCCCCGAAGGTAGCACACGAGGTCAAAATCGGCGAAGCCGAGGGCGCTCGCGGTCCCTTCAGGCAGTGCTCACCCAAAAATGGCCGCGCCCCCGGCGGAGATCCGCCGCGGGCGCGGCCGGATTGAACGTTGCTGGGCCCCATGGGGGCCCCGCGTATCACGGTCGATCAGGGGGTGAAGGTGACCCGCACGGCGTTCGTGAAGTTCGAGGTCGCCATACCGCCCTGGATGTCGCGGCTCCAGAGCTGGAAGTACCACGTCTCGCCCGCCACGACGCTGACGAAGCCGTTGGGCTGGGGCACGCTCGAGGGATTCACCGTCGTCACAATCCGTCCGTTGGTGCCCGAACTGGCGATCTGGTCGACATAGCGACCGCCGCCACCGACGCAGAGGTTGCCAGCGGCACCGCCGGGGTTAGCGACGAAGATCGGGTCCCGCCCGGCCAAGAGATAGCCGAAGGCATTGACAGTGAGATCGATCGCGACGAGACGCTTCGTGTTTCCGATGCTTTGGTCCGCGGCCATGGCGCTGATCCAGCCACGGTTGCCGCTCTGGTTGAGCTCAGCCGAGCAGTACTGCGTTCCAATCGGACGGTCGGTGAAGGTCGGAAGGTTGTTGAGGAGATCCACCGTCACGCCTTCGATGCGCGAGCTCGTGGGATCACCGCCCTCAGTCCACACGATGCATGCGTCGTCTTCGGCTCCAGTCCCGCGCTCGTTGCCGTCGTACTGGGACGCAATCGCAGCCCCGCGCTCGGTCGCTGAGCTGAATGAAGCGTTCTGATGACGCTCCGAAAGGGTCGTGACGAAACCGTTGGCCTGGCGATCTTGAACGCCGCCCGACACCATGTACTGGTCGTAGTCGTTGGTGCTGAATCGTTCAGCGTAGGCCAGCATGAAGCCCACGCCGTCCGACGCAATGGCTGCCTCGATCTGGTCTTCCTCGGTTTCGATGTCCTCCATCGCGGTGATGCTCTGGGATGGGCCACTCACGTCCAGGAAGGTCGTGACCGACGAGTAGATGCTGGACTGAAGGCCAACCGTCGCGTTGAACACGCGCGGGTAAGCAACGACGAAGTAGCGATCACCGGTCACCTCGAGGTCAACCAGCGATGCGGAGGTCGTCACGGGGTTCACGCAGTTCGTGAGGTTGTTCACTGCAAACGGAGACGTCGGGAAAGGACCGCCGAAGGTGCCATCGAAGTAGATACGGCGTGCCCAGACCGAACCCTGACCGCTGTCATCGGTATCGCGAACCCAGACGACGTTGTAGTAGTTACCGGCGGTCGTCGAATCGCCGATCGAAGATGACACTGAGCACTGAATATCGTTGTTGGCGCCCGAGTTCTCGATGTTGATGCGTGCAGTACTGAGATTGCCGAGGCTGTCGACCATTCTTCCGTGCACGTCGTTGTCCGTTGCGTTGAACGTGCGGGTCCAGGTCACGAGGTAGCTGAATGCGTTCGACGCGCCGAAGGTGTTGCCCGCGACATCCGCGTTGAAGCAGTCGAAGGTGCCTGGAGTGTCGTTGATAACGAAGGCTGATCCAGGCGTGTGCCCCGTCGCTGACGCAGGCGTGACATCGACGAGGAAACCCTCGATCTGGCGGTTTGCTGCCGCAGACGGAAGCGTCTCGGCCACTACCAAAAACTGGTTGGCCGCGTCGTTGACAGCCACCGCAGGCTTCGCATGGGAGAACGCCGAGCCGATGGCAAGGGAGCCGAAACTCGCGGCGTCGATGGTTCCGCTCGACTCGACGGCAAAGTAGTAAAGGTCCGTATCCGTGGCGCTCACGTAGTCCTGAAAGACGACGAGGTACCGGTTCTCATCTCGATCGAAGGCGAGATCGGGCTCAGAGTCGTCCACGACGCCGCCGTCGAACGCGAACGAGTTCAAGACCGGATCGATCGTGACCGGGAGCGTCGCCCCACTGAGGTAGCTGGCTGGAACCGTCAGCGTGATCGACTCCGCAGACCACTCGGTCTTGATGGAAACCCGCTCGCCGGTGGCGTCGAACACGAAGGCTTCGCTGTAGTCAATCTGCGCTGCGTTGCCGATGAACCGGAGGCCTTCCGGCCCCTGGGACATTGAGAGCGAAGTCTCCACGTCCATCGTGACGACGAGATCGCCAGAGCCATCGAGTTGGTCGAAGCGGAACTTCTGCTCGACGCTCTCCATCGCGTAGTCGTAGGCCTCGACGACAGTGCCGCGATCTACTTCGATCTGGCCAGAGACGTCCCGGAGGGTGGGCTTCGGCGCGAGGGGCAGGCTGTCACCGCCACGGGTGACGCTGCGCAGTGAAAGGCCAAGACTCGAGTCAGCCCGGTTGCCGACCACGGGGCTGTAGAGGAAGCCAGCAGAGGAGGCGCTCATCTTGTAGCCACGGCCACGGACGATGGCTTCGTCACCTTCGAACGCAACGAGGGGCGCCGTGAGCAGCTGCTCGAGCCGCGTCTCACCTTGAAGCGCATTGTCGATGGGCAAGTCGCCCGTCTTAAAGGGCTTGGGCTGCGGGCTTGAGGAAGGAGCCACCTCCATCGGCAGAGCCGAGGACCGCACCACCGGAGCGACGGCGGCGCCCGTCTTGTTCGAGTCGTCGTGAGCGGCGGGTGCAGAGGGCGCGCCGGACCCTTGGGTCTGGCTCTGTGCCTGAACGGATGCAAGGCAGAGGAGAGATGACGTTATCGCAACGCCGTGAGCAGACAATTTCATGGCAGGAAGGCGCCTCGAGCGCCGCATGGAATAGGGACGATTGGGGACGGGCGGAAGGTGCTCCTACCCACGTCCTCAACTGCCACCTCGCCCGCCAATCGCCCACAATTCTGAGAAATGCTCCAAAGCCGGTTGCCTGGAAGATCTCTAGGGCAGCCCGCCCCCTTTTAGCGTGCGACGCCGACCTTGGGGTCTGCTCAGGGCCCAGTCGCTGCGGCTACTCCCCTCGCGTCTCCGCCGCGAGGCCCACGTGCCAGATTGCGTCCAGGAGGGCCTGTGTCCGACGGGTCCGCCTCGCCCAATGAAGGCGGAGAGACTTGTCGGCAGCGGCCGCGGACATGTCCTCGAACATGAGCGCTGAGCCCGGCTTGTCCGAGGGGATGCGGTGGGTCTCTGGCTCTGCATCAGGCCGCTTGACCACGAGTCGCGCTGAGTTGTCCTTGTCCTGAAAGAGGAACCCCGGCATCTCGACTTCGCCGTCCGCCCCCTCGATATGGACTCGCATGGAAGAGCCCTCCGCATCGAAGCCGCAGCTCCAAGTGGAGCGGACTCCACCCTCAAAGCGCAGTTCACCTGTTCCGCCCGCGACAGCCCCCGTTTCCCCATCACGGCGCAGGACAGAGTGCACGCCCTCTAGAATGAGCCCATCCGGCAGGCACTCGACCGCGGCGCGCATGTTGTACCAGCCGACGTCGCCAATGGCGCCCATGGGCTCAAGCGCGGTGTTGTAACGGATGTTCGAGCGGTCCTTGAGATTGAAGGCGCAGGTGGAGTCGAGGACGGTCGGCGAGCCAATCCAGCCGTCGCGCCGTGCCTGGAGCTCCTTGGTCCGCGGGTGGTGAGCGAAGTGTGTGCCATCCATGAAGGCGACATCGTTCTCACGGGTCGCGGCAAGGATCCGGTTGACCGAGGCGAGACTGGCGAAGGGCTTCTCCCCCAACACGTGCTTGCCGCCACGCGCCGCCGCGATGCAGATCTCTTCCCGCACGCTGGTTGGGGTGGCGACGTAGATGGCGTCCACCTTGTCTGACTGCGCCATCTCTGCCCAGGAGTCGAAGGCGTGCGCTGCGCCGTGTTGCTCGGCGTAGGCCTGCGCGGATTCCATGCGTCGACTTGAAACCGCAACGAGCTCGGCGGCGTCAGCTGCCTTGATGGCGCGTGCCATGGCCTGGGCGATGTTGCCGGTGCCTACGACACCCCAGCGGAGGGTGGGCGGCGGAGTGGTCGACACGGTCCCGCCCGCGATGGCACGCGGCGCGAGGCCGGCGCCGACCACGCTGGCTGCAGCGAACTGAAGAAAGGCACGGCGGGTCGGATCTTGGGCTGCTTGATTCATGGGACTTGGGGGCCGCGGTTCTGGGCTTGGCTGGGCTATCGAGTCACCTACCGAGCATCGTGCCCAGCGAAGAAACCTCGATCGTATCACCGCTCAACCTGAATGGACCCAAAGGACATGAACGTGGGCAGACCCAGGACTCTCGACCGCCCGACGGCGCGAACAGCCATTTCGGAAGGAGCCGCGGACCATTCCATGCGCGACACTTCTCCGGGCAAGATCTTGGTCTGCCAGCTGTCTCCACTCTTCCACTGAACGATCCAATGGCGAACGACCTCAGTCGGGTTCGCCGGTGCAAAGGAAGCGGAGTCGCCTCGAACGGTCACCGTCGGGGGCAAGGGCCGCTTTGCTTTGAGCCACGCGGACTCCGGAATGAGGGCTGGATCGGTGAACAGGTCTTCGAGCAGCCTATCACCGAGCGCGGAGTCGTCACCCATCAGATGGCGCATGCTGAAGAAGCAAACTCCTGGCGAGCCTGCTTGCAGCGTGCGCTCGATGAGGATCTCTCCGGCGAGCTCCTTCGCACCTGCTTCGCCCTTCATGCGGCTGATCGCCAGACCCGGCCAGATGTGTCGTCCCATCTGGTTCTGGTCCCCCCACCAAGCGAGTAGCCGGGGAAAGCTCTGCGCGGTTCTAGCGATGGGCCAATAGAGCTGCGGCGTAAAGTAGTCGACCCAGCCCTCCTCAAGCCACTTCTTCGCGTCCGCAAAGAGCACGGCGTATTGATCGAGGCCCTGAATGCCCATTGGGTGGTCGGGGCGCCAGATGCCGAAGGGACTGATCCCGAACTCCACCCAGGGCTTGGCGTCCTTGATGCCGCGATAGACCGTCTCTACGAATTGATCAACGGCTGCTCTACGCCAGTCGCCCCGTGCGAGTCGACCACCCTCGGCGACGTAGGAAGCCCAGCTGGCGTCGTCGGGGAAATCCTCGCCGTCGTGGTAGCTCGGGTACGGATAAAAGTAGTCGTCGAAGTGGACGCCATCAATGTCGTAGCGGTTCACAACATCGAGCACCACCGCCAGCGAGTGTTCCTGGACCTCGGGGAGTGCGGGATCGAGCCAGGCGTACCCGCGCGATCCGAGGGTGACCGACAGGTCCGGACGCTGGTTCAGGATCGAGCTGCTCGCTGGAACGCCCGGCCGGCTGGGGTGTGCCGCGCGGTATGGGTTGAACCACGCGTGGAGTTCGAGACCCTGAACATGGGCCTCTTCGATCCAGAATGACAGCGGATCGAAGCGCGGCGAGGGCGGGGCGCCCTCTTCACCCGAGAGATAGGCCGACCAAGGTTCGAGAGAGGACTCGTAGAGAGCGTCGCAGTGTGGTCGCACCTGGAGCACCACCGCGTTCATGTTGAGCTCCACCAAGCGGTCGAGCATCGCGACGGCTTCCGCCTTCTGCTGGCCGGCGGGAAGACCGGGCTTTGACGGCCAGTCGATGTTCGACACCGTCGCCACCCATGCGGCCCGGAACTCTCGGTCGGGCTCGGGGAGTACGGTCGGCGCAAGGGGCGGCGTCGAGCGGCAGCCCGCAAGAAGGGCCGCCGCTGTGACCATCACAGCGATTCGAATCATGACCTCCAACCTGCCGGACCAGCGAGGCGGGGTCCAAGGGGATTCAGTTGCTTCCGACGACGATGGCTTGATCGCACGGAGTGCTGGCCAAGCGCGTGGTCGTTCCGTCCGGCCAGGCAACCAGAAGCTCGTCGATCACATCCGCTGCGCCGAGACCGAAGTGCAGCGCAGGCTCATGGGTACACAGGTAGCCCGAGCCCATGTCGAGCACGCGGTGGGTCCAAACGGCGCCGGTGCGAACGCTGACCTTGGCGCCAAAGCCGTTGGGCGCAAGGCCAGGCGACCCGGTGGTATCGAGGGACACGCGCAGCCAGTGGTTGCCCGTGGCTTGGTCGTTGCGCATGAGTCGCAGCTCGGTGAGGTGCGCTGTGGTGAAGACGAGGTCTTGATCCCCGTCGAGGTCGTAGTCGAGCTGAATGAGGCCGAGCCCGTTCGTGGTCACGGGATCGAGACCTGCTGTAGCGGACATCTCGGTGAAAGACCGGCCGCCGCCGTCGTTCATGAAGAGACGTGCAGGCCTCAGGTTGTAGATGCCCGTCTGGCGTCCGTTGGTCTCAGCGATATCCAGCCAGCCGTCGTTATCGAAGTCGGCCGCCGCAGCGCCCCAACCCCAGAAGCCATCGTCCACGCCGCAGCTGTAGGCGGCCTCGCGGAACTGGTGGTTGCCTCGGTTGAAGTAAAGCTTGTTGCCGTCGATCGGCGTGTTAGCGCTTTGGAAGATGGACGTGACGTACCAGTCAAAGCGGCCATCGTTATCGAAGTCGCCGATGGCGCTGCCCATGCCGTTGCTTTCCTGGCTCGTGTTCGAGGCAGCTGTCATGTCCGTAAACGTCCCGTCCCCGTCGTTCGCGTAGTACTGACTCGTCCGGAAGTCGCCCACGAGCAGGAGCTCGGGGTAGCGATCGCCGTTCATGTCGACGAACGTTGGGGAGAAGCCGCCGACGGTATCCACGACGAGTCCGGCCGCGGCCGTCACCTCCGTAAACGTCTCATCGCCATTGTTGCGGAAGAGCTTGTTTCCGAGGGAGGGCGCTGGAAGCAGCGTCCAACCAGCGACGAAGAGGTCGAGGTCGCCGTCCAAGTCGTAGTCGCCAAACGTCGCGCCGAAACCATCGGCGATGGAAGGGCTCGTCATATTCACGCCGGCCGATACCGCGATGTCCGTGAAGGAGCCGCCATCGTTCCGCAGCAGCTTGTGCCGGCCGACCGTGGAGCCGTTGAATCCCCAACTGGTGATGAAGATGTCGAGTCGACCATCATTGTTGAAGTCGCCGGTCGCTACGCCTGCGCCGCGATGCCGAAGCGTCAGGCCCCAGTCTCGGGCTTCGTTCACGAACGTACCGTCGCCCTGGTTGATGTAGAGGCGATCAGGACGGCGTCGAAGCCCCAGAACGTAGAGGTCCGGGTACCCGTCGCCATTGAAGTCGCCCGCCGCGGCGCCGCCGTGCATTCCTTGATCGTAGATCGCATCGGTCGAATCCAAGAGTCCCGACGCCACGGTGACATCCGTGAAGGTCGTCTGGGCCGTGGCGAGAGAGGTGAACGTGGCGAGGAGAGCCGGGACTATCAGATTCATGGGAGAGCAGGGTGAAGAGGAGGCGTGGGGCTATGCTGCCCCTCCAACCTACCTCGACTCAAGAAATTCCGCAGCCAAGTGCCGTTCTAAGGGCCGTAGGTAGCGGGTAGCCTGTCGCCATGATCTTCCGACGGCATCTCATTCAGCTACACGCATGCGCCATCCTGTCCGCCGGGGTGTGCCTTCTTGGGGGGTGCGCCGCTCGGTTTGATTCTGCGACGAGCCCTGCCGCTGTCCCTTCTGTGGGCTCCCTCGACGGGGCACGCGTTGCCCTAGACGCCGATCAGATCGAAGGAGAGCTCCTGTTCCTGGCACGCTCGATGGAGCCCGCGAAGGTCCTAGAGCTCAACGCTGCCCTGCCCAACGTTCGATGCGTCGTCCCCGCGTCGGCGGAGGAGGCCCTGCGCCTTGCACCTGGGGCGCACGGTGCGGACGGGCGGCACTGCACGCCGGAGTTCTTGGCCGCTGCGGACCAGCTCGTGTGGGCGCAGTCCCCCTCTGCCGGGGTGGCTTGGCTATTAGAGCGCGACGGGATTCGAACGCGCGACGAGATCGTCGTCACCAACATGCAGGGTATTCACGGTCCTGCGATCGCCGAGCACGTGTTTGGGATGCTGCTGACGCTCACCCGCGACATCGGCTACCACCAGGACCCGAGCCGGCGCGGCGAGTGGAACCGAGGCGGGAGCGGCCGTGAGGCCATTGCCCTTAGCGGCAGAACCATGCTGGTAGTCGGTCTTGGCGGCATTGGAAGCGAAGTTGCGCGGCGCGCCAAGGGGTTTGACATGGAGGTGCTCGCGACCCGTCGAAGCCGTAAGGCCCCCCCTGCCTACGTCGACCGCCAAGGAACCGGCGCTGACCTAGACGCGCTGCTTCCCCTCGCCGATGTGGTCGTCCTCTGCGTCCCTCTCACCGAAGAGACCGAGGGCATGATCGACGCTCGCACGCTGGGACTGATGAAGCGAGGGGCCTACCTCATCAATATTGCCCGGGGCAAGGTGGTCGACACGGACGCGCTGGTTGCGGCTCTTGAGTCTGGCCAGCTCGCGGGCGCAGGTCTCGACGTCACCGAGCCCGAGCCTCTCACTCCGGGCCATCGTCTCTGGAACTTGCCGAACGTCGTCATCACTCCCCACGTAGCGAGCCGCGCGGCGTTGACCGGCGAGCGTCGAGAAGCGCTCCTGGAAGAGAATCTGCGCCGCTTTGGCGCGGGCGAGCCATTGCTGAACGTCGTCGATAAGGCTGCGGGCTACTAGGCGTGTCCCCCATCCCCAACGAGACGGACCCGAAGGCGGGGCCCCCGCGAGAGGGCGGCGCGCTGCTGTCGCTCTTCAGCCTGAGACCAGGCGAGCTTGCACCGGTCCTGTTGGCCGGAGCGATGTTCTTCTGCATCCTCTGCGGTTACTTCTTCATCCGTCCCGTGAGGGATGCCTTCGGCGTGGAGCGTGGGATGTCGACCCTTTACTCGCTCTTTGTCGCGACGATGGTCGTCTCGCTGGCGCTCAACCCCGTCTTCTCATGGCTTGTGGGGCGCTTCGACCGGCGCGTGTTCCTGCCCGTCGCCTACGGGTCCATCGTCTTGATGCTGCTTGGGCTTGCGGCCTGGCGCGCATCCACTGGGGACGCAGAGCCCAGTGTTTGGTCGGGGCGCATCTTCTTCGTTTGGCTGAGCGTCATGAACCTGTTCATGACGGGGCTGTTCTGGTCGCTGATGGCCGACAGCTTCGGCCCCGAGGACTCGCGGCGCGTGTTCCCCACCATCGCGGTGGGCGGAACACTCGGGGCTCTGCTGGGCTCGGCGGCGGCTTGGGCGGTTTCGGGCTATCCGTTCGAGCTGTTCGACAAGGAGCTCTTCAACCTCGAGATCAAGCTGACCGCTCCCCAGATGATGCGGGTGTCGGCGGCCTTCGTCGGTCTAGCGGGCGTGGCGTCGGTTGTGATGAGCCGGATCCGTCCAAGCCGCGCCGGCATCGCGCCAGCCCAGGCGAGGCGCAGCGCCATGAAGGAGGCGATGGACGGCATGCGGCTGGCGATGAGCTCACGCTACCTGCTCTTCATCGCTTCGTACATTGCCCTGCTTGCGGTCTTGGCGACGTTCCTCTACTTCACACAGAACGAGCTCGTGCTCGCTGCAGAGAACTCGGAGACCGGTCGTGTTGGGGCGTTTGCCAGCATTGACTTTTGGACCCAGGCCGCGACCCTCGTGGTCCAGCTTCTCATCACGGCGCGACTGATGCGCTGGCTAGGGGTCGGCTGGACGCTGGCGCTGCTTCCGGTTGTGGTCTTGGGCGGCTATGGACTGCTGGCCTACGGCGAGGTGTCGGCTTGGTCGGCGGCCTCGATGCTTGGCGCCATCACCGTCATTCAGGCCATCTTCCGCGCTGGCAAGTACGCCATCCTTCGGCCGGCGCGGGAGACACTCTTCACCGTTGTTGGCCGCGATGAAACGTACAAGGCGAAGAGCCTGATCGACACGTTCGTGTACCGCGCCGGTGACACGGCGGGTGCGGGCGTAAGCGCTGCGCTCGGTGCCTTGGCCCTCGGGACGATGACGGCACTGTCTCTGACGGTCGCACCCATCGCCATCGTCATGGCGGGCCTCGCCCTCAGTCTCGGCGCCGAACGCTCGCGCCGCGCAAAGCTAACTCAACCGTAGAACCATGAATCGACGACACTTCTTCCAGTCAGCACTCGCTGCTGGGCTCACGGCGGCGACCGGTACAGCCGCCACCCAGCCTGCGGCCAGTAGCGCCACATCCCTCAGAATGCGCAGGCCCGACGAGGCGCGGCTATTCTCGCCGTTGAAGATTCGTGGCGTGACGCTGCGCAATCGGATCGCCATGTCGCCGATGTGCCAGTACTCGAGCGAGGATGGCTTTTCGACGGACTGGCACCTCGCCCATCACGCGGCGCGTGCGGTAGGCGGCACAGGGTTATTGATCGCCGAGGCAACGGGTGTGGTACCTGAGGGGCGCATCACTCCAAACTGCCTCGGGATCTGGAAGGACGAGCATATTCCAGCGCTACGGCGCGTGACGGAGTTCGTCTCAGCCCACGGGTCGGTTCCCGGAATCCAACTAGCCCATGCAGGGGTCAAGGGATCGCGGCACCGGCCCTTCCACCCCAAGCGTGGTCAGTACGTGCCGATCGAGGACGGCGGCTGGAAGCCGGTGGGACCCTCGGCCAAGCGCTATCGCTCGGATGGGCCTGTCCCCCACGAGCTATCATCCGCCGAGATCCGTGGCGTGGTCGAGTCCTTCGCCGAGGCCGCCCAGCGCTCCATTGCAGCGGGCTTTAAGGTGATCGAGCTCCACTTCGCCCACGGCTACCTTGGGCACAGCTTTCTATCGCCGCTGATGAACGAGCGAGCCGATGAGTACGGCGGCCCGTTTGAGAACCGCGTTCGATTCCTGATGGAGAGCGTGCGCGCCGTTCGTGCTGTTCTGCCCGAAGAGACGCCGCTGTTCGTCCGCTTCTCATGCACCGACTGGGTGGAAGGCGGGTGGACCCTAGAGGACTCCGTGCGGGCGGCCCGCATGATCAAGGACGAAGGGGTCGACCTGATCGACTGCTCGACGGGCGGCGCTACGCGCAACGCCGACATCCCCGTAGGCCCTGGGTACCAGGTGCCGTTCGCGGAGGGCATCCGCAAGGACGCTGGCATCTTGTCCGGCGCCGTTGGGCTGATCACCGAGGCCGCCCAGGCCGACTCCATCATCGCCGATGGACGTGCCGATCTCGTCCTTATGGGACGCGAACTGTTGCGGGACCCGCACTGGCCCCTCCGCGCGTGGGTTGACCTTGAGTCAGACACCGATGCGCCGATCGCGGCGGAGTACGCCTGGGCGCTGCGGGAGACTCGCCGCTAGACCTGGAACTTCGCCACGACCTGATTCATGCACGCGGCCATGCGCGCGAGCTCGCCCGATGCTAGCTCGATTCCGCCCGCGCCTGCGGAGGTCTCACCCGAGGCTTCGACGACTTCATTGATGCTAGACACGATGCCGTGGGCCTGCACGTTGGCGTCAACGGCGCTGCGGGCCATTTCGTTGGTCGTGGCGGTTTGCTCTTCTACGGCAGCCGCTATGGTGCTTTGCGTCTCGTTGATTTCGTCGATGATCTTCGAGATGCCCTCGATGGAGGCGACGGACTCCGAGGTGGCTCCCTGGATGGCCTCGATCTTGCAGCCGATTTCCTCGGTGGCTCGACCCGTCTCCTTGGCGAGCTCTTTGACTTCGTTGGCCACCACGGCGAACCCTTTGCCGGCGTCGCCCGCGCGGGCCGCCTCAATCGTCGCGTTCAGTGCGAGCAAGTTGGTTTGCTGAGCGATCGACGTGATGACCTTGATCACCTTACCGATCTCCTGGCTACTAGCACCGAGCTGGGAGATGGTCGCGGTGGTGCTCGTGACTGCGTCGACTGCGCCCGCTGCCATCACGGCGGCGTTGGCAGCGGTTCGGGCGATCTCGCGCGTGCTCATGCTTAGCTGCTCGGAGCCCGCTGCCACCGAGTCGATGTGGCGCGCTACCGTCTGGGTGGAAGTCGACACGCTTGCGGCCTGCTGATTCGCCTGCTCAGAGTTCTTGCTCAGCTCGAGGCTGGTGGCGCTGAGCTCTTCGGCCGCGGAGGCGAGGGGCGAACAGCTGTCGAGCATCGAGAGAATGGCTTCGGCCACATTGCTCGCCACCTTGTCGACGCAATCGCTCACGCCCGCAAGTGCACCGGTGTGACCGCCCTGCATGCGAGCCTTCATATTGCCCTTGGACATCTCATTCAGGACGCGCGTTGCGTCCTCGATGAATGCCAGCTGGGCTTGTTCTTCCTGTACCTGCACCGTGACTTCCGTCGCAAACTTCACGACCTTGACAGGCCTGCCGTCCGAATCAAGGATCGGGTTGTAGGAGGCTTGGAGCCAGACTTCCCTGCCGGAGGGCGTCCTCCGCCGAATTCGCCCAGAGAAGAACACTCCAGACTTCATGTCGCCCCACAGCTTCGCATAGGCCGGCGCATCCGCGTCCTCTGGAAAGAGGAGGTTGCGGTGGTGCATGCCGACGATCTCCTCCGACGTGCATCCCAGGGTGGCGAGGAAGTTCTCATTCGCGGCCAAGATGATGCCGTCGAGGTCGAACTCAATCACCGCCATCACGCGGGAGATCGCCGCGAGATTAGCCGAGGCCTCTTCGATGGAATTCGTCTGAAGCGGAGTCTGGGACGCGGGCATGCGTGGTGCGGGGCGAGCTATGACGAGGAGTGGGAACCGTCCGCCGCGCACAGGGACCACGCGGAGGCTCAGCCCCTAAGTGATCGTCCCACCACCAACACTCCCTCTAGGGTTTCTCCGTAGGCTAGGGAGCAGGCGAAAAATGCTGGTCCATCCACTTACGATCTTGCGTTGGAATGGTCCGCAGCCCGGTACGAAGTTCCTCTTGGTAGATGCCGGCGCGAATGGCGACCGCCTCTTCACCGTCGGGCTCCAAGCGTAGAGCCTGTGTCGACAGGTCCCATGCACCGACGAAGTCATCGACCATGAGTCGGCAGACGGCCAAGCCGCACAGGATGCCGTAGCGCGACGTTGCATTGGCTGGCGCTTGGCGCTCGTCCAGTGCGCTGTTCGCACTTTGGTAGAGCGCTTCGGCGGCCAAGAAATCGTCGTCCGACTCCGCGGCGAGGAGCGCGTCAAACGCCGCTTCTAGCTCGACGCCAGCGGCGTGCTGAACAACCGGTACGCTCACGGTGATCGCTTGGCGCGAGAAGAGGCGCTCGCCGAGGGCGTCGGCGCTCTTCAAAGCAGTCTTCAGCGCGGAGGTCTGAAGCTCTCGAAGCGCAGGGTCGTCGAGGGATTGAGGGTCAAAACGGTTGGCCGCCTCAGCCTCTTCGGCGACGGCGAAGACGGTTCCATTCGGCTCTGGTATGCGCTCAACGTGCTCGCCGCTTCCGCCGGAAACTTCTTCCCCATCGACGTTGTCGTAGCGGAGTTGGTACCAGGCCTTGACCTCAAGAGCTGGCGTGAATCCCCCTTCCACGGGCATCGAAACGCCGCTAGTGAACTCGAGCGGCATGACGTCCACCGTCAGGACGAGCTTCGCGCGTTCACGCTCGGCCGTCCGCCCCATGCCCTGGGTCTGAAGTGAAGGAATCGACACTTTCTCCCACGAGGGAGCGCCCTGGACGGACACGAAGTAGCGAATACCGCGCCCCGACTTGAAGACCTGGGGCGACTCAAACGTGTACTCAACGTTGGCGGAAGCCACCGTGCCGTTGGAGTAGGCCCTCGTCGTTACCGCAGAGCAGGAACTAGCCGCAGAGAGGAGGAGAATGAGGACGGCGGACGTAAGGAACGGCTTCATGGTTTCGACTCGAAGATCCTGGGTGTAGGACGTGCCACGTCGGAAGACGAGGAACTGTCTCCTCGGAAGATTTCGCCCCGCACCCAATGGCAAAGTCCAACTTTCAGCACCTCTTGGGCAGGCCAGGGCTTGGGATTCAGGCAGCCCTGGGCGCTCATCGAGTACTATCGCGCGCGCATCTTTCATGTCTGCGACCCGCGAAAACGATCCCCTGCTGGATTCCGTGCCTCTCGTAAGGGGTTGGCACGTGCTCCCGCCTGTCGTGCTTTGTCAGAAGATCGGACAGGGCGGGATGGGCGCGGTCTACAGCGGCTACCACATGCACCTGGGGATTGACGTCGCGGTCAAGTGCCTGAGTCCTGCCTTAGGTCATCACGGCGCGCAGTTCGTCGAGCGCTTCCAGAGAGAGGCCAACCTCGCAGCCAAGATCACGCACCCGAACCTGGTGCGCATCTACGACTACCGGCAGGCCTATGGGCTGCACTACTTGGTCATGGAGCTCGTGCACGGGGAGAGCGCACGCGAGCGCGTCGCGCGTCTCGGGCCCCAGTCGAATGACCAGGCGGCAGCCATCCTCCTCGGGACGGCCGACGCACTTGCCCAAGCCCACGGCGATCGCAATCGAGTTGTTCACCGTGACATCAAGCCTGACAACATCCTGATTTCCCGTGCGGGCGAGGTGAAGCTCGCAGATCTTGGGATCGCCAAGGCGCTGCAGACCGACGAGACAGCCATGGTCAATACGGTGGGCGTCATCGGCACGCCCCGTTACATGGCGCCCGAACAGTGGGAGGACGGTGAGGACCTCGGCCCCCCAGCGGACGTCTGGTCCCTTGGAGCCACGCTGTACTTCTTGCTTGTTGGTGCGGACGCTATCGAGGGCCAGGGGCAGCAGCAGGCGTACACGGCCACCTGCCAGAAGCCGTTTCCTGACGTGCTTTTGCGGTGCGCGGACGCTTCACCTGAGCTCGTGGCCATTCTTCATAAGTGCGTGGCGCGGGAACCGGGTGAGCGCTATCGCGACGCTGCGGAGCTTGCCGCAGCTTTGCGCCCGCTCGTAGGGAATGCGTCGGCGACGCTCAGGGCGGCGGATGCGTCACCTGATGACACGACGCCCCTTCTAGAGCGTCCGACGCCAGAGCTGCTCGTGGGGATTCAGCGGGAGATGGAAGTCACTCCTACGCCTGGACCGGCCGTACTTGCGGACACCCTGAACTTCGATGCGCGGCCCGATGGTTTCGAGCCCACGGTGCTGACGGCACCGGATGAAGAGTCGCGGCCGAGGGCCTTCCCATACCTGGCCGCCCTTGCGGTGCTCGCAGTGGGACTCGTGGCAGGACGCTTTCTCCTCGGTGGAGACGAAGCTCCCACTCGGCCGACCGATGGGGTTCAGGCTGGGAGTTCGGCCGAACCTGTTGCGGGCTTGGCAGAGCAAGACGAAGCCCAAGGCGAGGCTCAGGTTGAACCTGTAGAGAGGCCACCTGAAGCGCCGGCTGAGGCGACAGCTGATCTCCAATCTGATCTGCCGGCTGATCAGTCGGCTGAAGCGACAGCTGACTCGGCGGCTGGAGTCCCAGCGGCGGAGCCACTCAACGAGGCTGAGGGAGAGCATGAAGAGGACGTTCCCAGCAAGAGCCTTGACGTCGTCGTTCCCCAAGTTGCTGCCGCCATTCCCGTCGTCAGTCTCAACGACCTTGAGCTAATCGACGGCGTCCACTACTGCGGTCAGCCGACGCTGTTCCTACGGGGGACAGTCACCGACCACGTTGACGGCATTCCGCCCGAAGTGTCCTGTAATGGCCAGCTCGTTGCCTCGGAGATCATCAGGACGGGTCTCTTCCATGCGTCGATCGCGCTACCGATCAACCAGGCTTCACGCCTTCGCATCGCCTACCCCGGTGCCGTCCCGCTGGACCTCGAAGTCGTTCAGGACTCTCGGGATCCAGAAGTCGAGCTCCTTACGCCGACCGCGAGTGCAGTGAGGCTGAACACGTCGTCGACCGAGGTGAAGGTGCGGGTTACCGAGGCCCATCTAAAGCAAGTCCTGATCGGCGGAGTCCCCGTGACCCCCTCCGAGGCCGACGCCTCCGTGTACTCGGCGGTGCTTCCGTTGCCCGTTGACGGCGAGCACGGAGCGCTGATTCGAGCAGAGGATCTCACCGGTCGTCGCACCCGTCTGGGGATTTCCGTCTTCAGAGACACGACGCCGCCGCAGCGGCTGCCTTCCTCCCCAGCCACTGGAAGTGCGGTCGAGACCAGCGCAAACGTCGAGTTTCGGCTGACCTTCGACGAAGACTTGCGCAGCTACACGGTCGGCGGAACCGAACGCACATTAGACAACGCGTTCCCGCGCATCGGGTTCTCGCTCCAAGCCCCGGCGGTGGCGGGGCCCTGGAGCGTGAGCGGCCTGGCCGTGGATACGGCTGGTAACAGCGCGCCGTTCTCGCTGGACCTCGTCGCGGTGGCGCCAGAGCCGCCCCCGGTGGTGATTCCAGCGGTGACTCCCGACATAGCGGTTCCCGGCACAGTGACTCCCGACCCTGAAGTTACGGAGCCGGAAGCCGAGCCAGAGCCGGCCGCTCCCTCCGCTGACGTGACCATCGGGCGCGACGTTCCGGATGGATGGACGGCGATGGAGCCTGCGGATTCAGGCCGCTGGGCTTCCCGCGCCAAGGAACCAAGGAGCGGCATCGTCTTTCGGTTGATTCCAGCCGGGAGCTTCGCTATGGGCTCGCCTAAGAACGAAACCGACAGGCGAGACGAAGAGCGGCAGCACATGGTCACGCTGACGCGCCCCTTCTACCTAGCAGAGACGGAAACCACCCAGGAGCAGTACCGTCGGGTCACGGGGGACTCGCCGTCTAAGTTCCGGGGAGCGGAGCTTCCAGTGGAGCGCGTGAACTGGCAAGCCGCGACGGCATTCTGCGAGAGCATCCAGTGCGAGCTCCCCACCGAGGCGCAGTGGGAGTATGCCTGCCGAGCTGGCACACAGACCCCCATCTCTTTTGGATCGACCATCCGCGGCGAGAGCGTCAACTTCCTCGGGGCGTCCTCGTATCCACGGGGCAAGAGCCTGAACCGCCGACGGACTGTCCGCGCCGACGGTTCCGACGAGAAGCTCATTCAGCCGAACTCGTGGGGTCTCTATCACATGCACGGCAACGTTTTCGAGTGGTGCCGCGACATCTATGCCGCGAAGGCCTACCGGACCCACAAGGGCTCCGATCCAGTCCACACTGGCCCCGGTAAGACCCACGTGATCCGAGGTGGCTCGTGGGAGACGCCGGGCTGGGACTGTCGCTCGGCCGCGCGTAACTACGCAGGGAAGAAGCCAACGGCGCCAGAGCTCATTGGCTTCCGCTGCTCGCTTACCCTTCCCGCAGACGACTCTTAGCGCTTATTTCAGGCCTAGAAACCCCAGCCAAGCGTTGCGGAGATCTGCACACCGTCCGCGTCGTCGGTGATTTCGCCCCCAAGGCTCGTTCCCTGAACCGTGCGGACATCGAGGCCGACGTTGAAATGCTCCGCAAGTGTGGCGTAGATCCCGCCGCGAAGATAGAAACCCGCGGACTCGCCTTGGTCAGCCACCACGAAGTTGGGCAATCCGATGGGTCCGGCATCGGCTCCATTGGTCGCCCACACGTAGGTGACTCCCAGCGCAACGTAGGGGTGATAGATCTCCTCGAACGCGAAGGTCTTCCGAGCGCCAATGAAGAGCTCGGTTGTCTGCCCGATGCCCATCTCAGAGTCGTCCGTTGAGTACATCAGACCAGCGTCAAGTCCCAGAAACTCATCAACGCGGTAGTAGTCGAAGAGCAACCCGTAGACCTGCTGACCGTCGTTCGGATCCCAAGCGCTGTCCGACAGCTTCTTCTCGCCAATGATGAGGTTGAGGTTTTGCCGTTCAACGCCAACGCTGCGTTGCCGAACAAGCGCCGGCGCCGGTTCGAGAGGTGCTGACGAAGTTGGGAACATCGGCACGGCCGCAGCGCTGGCCACTGGTGCGGCAACACTCACGCTTGGACTCATCACCGAGCTCGCGATCGGCCGAGCCACAGCGCTGGCTCCGGGACCCACAAGAGAGCAGCTTGAGACGAAGCACGCGACGAGCAGAACGAGGGGGGCCTTGGCTGACATAGGGATCGGGTTGAGATCAGTGGGGAGACGACTCAGGGCTGCCAAGAATACTGGGCAACCCTGGTAATCCGAAACAACGGACGTTCCCTATTGAACTTTGCGGGGCCTCAACGAGCAAGCCGCGGAGGCGGTGGCCTCTCTCCCACCCGCAATCCCTACGCTGCCGATTTACCCGGACCCACCCCGTCCCAGCGATCCACATCATGAGACAAACCGCGCTCAGGCTCTCCAAGTAGGTAGCCCTGGAAAAGGCTGCACCCAAGGGATTTGGCCGTGAGATACTCAGCCTCTGTCTCGATCCCCTCGGCAATGGACTTGATCTCCAGCCACTTGCAGAGCTCGGCCATAGCCCCGACGACGGCCTGCTTCGTCGGAGCACGGTCGATGTTGCGGATCATCTCCATGTCGAGTTTCACGATAGCCGGACTCAGCATCGAAAAGGTGTTGAGACCAGAGTACCCGGCGCCAAGGTCATCGACGGCAATGTCAAAGCCAAGATCCGACAAGCGTGCAAGTGAAGCCACGAGGTCGTCGTCTGAGCTCAGAGCGCTGCGCTCCGTGATCTCAATCACGACTCGATCCGCATGCTTCGAAAGAGGAGCGGACGCACAGTAGAGCGACTCATCTGCAAGGTGGTCTGGGTTGACGTTAACGAAGATCTTCGCGCAGGTAGCGGCTCTAGAGATTTCTTCGCCTACCATGTCCCGGATGACTCGTCCCAGCTCGAGCGACCGATCGAGTGACTCAGCCATCTCGAAGAAGTGCTGTGGGCCCAGAACGGCCTCCGAGTCTGTCCTCAGCAAAGCCTCATAGCCGTAGATCTCGGACTCGCCCGTCCAGATGGGCTGGTAGCTCATCCACATCTGATCCATCGCCTCTTCGAAGATCCCGGTCAGCGCTTCAAACTCCCTTGCTTCATCTGCAGCCCTAGCGGTGGAAAGGTCGTCGAGTTCGTCGCGCTTCTCAAGCAGCTCTTCGATGGTCGCCTGAACCTCGGACGGAGGACAAGGCTTGAGGAGGTAGCGGTGAATCTCTGCGGCGTTGATCGCGTGGACAGCACGCTCGAGGCTCGCCTGTCCAGAAAGCGTGATCCGCAGTGTCGCTGGGAATTCTTTCTTCACCAAGGTCAGCAGGTCACTGCCTTGCATACCCGGCATCCGCTCGTCGGAGACCACCACGTCGTAGCCGTTCTCGCGCAGCATTTCGAGCGCGGCTTCTCCCCCATCGGCTGTGTCGATGGCCCATTTCGTCTTGCGCAGCCCCGTCTTGAGGCCTCGGGTGAGATCTGGCTCGTCATCAACGAGAAGCACGCGCAGGGGCGAGTCGGTGTTCTGGGGGCTGCGATCTTGCATGGGTCAGTCTGACGAATTCTAGGGAGGGTGATGATGTGTCTTAGGCGGCAGCCTCTGGACTGAGCGCTGATTGGGCGGCGCTCGTCAGTTGTTGAAGTGCTGACGACTCAACGAGGGCAAGGGCGGCCTCGCTGATCGGTGCTGCGCTCGAAACCTGTGAGGGGGCCGCGAGGCGGGACTGCTCCTGTCGCACAATCGCCTGGGCAATGTGCACGGCGATCGCAGCACTCATCTCAGAGCTGCACAGAGGGTCGGGGTTGTGGTGGTAGGCAACCGCCTCCACTAGATCATGGGGAAGCCCCCAGACACCGAGCAATGCGCCGCCCACCTCAGCGTGGCCCGCGCCGAAGATCCTCTGCTCCTCCTCCAACCAAACCTCCTCAGGCTGGCCCTTGCACTGGCGCGCGTACTCCTTGCCTTGCTCTCCCGACTGGATCAGCACGAGTCTGCCGATATCGTGAAGGAGCCCCGCCGAGGCGGCCGACTGACCGTCCATGCCAGCCTCCGTCATCAGCTGCGCCGCCAAAGTTGACGTGGCCGTGGCGCGCTGGAGAAACGCGTCCATCGGGAAGCTGCCGTCTTCTGGGCCCAGCTCGCAGATCACCTCGGCGGCGAAAACCAGCTGCTTGATCGTGTCTAGCCCAAGGTAGCTAACGGCCTCTCGGATGCTGTCGATGCGCCGAGGCAGTCCAAAGAAGGCAGAGTTCGACATTTGGAGCACGCGCGCACTGACGCTCGGCTGGCGCTGAACGAGCTCACACACGCGATCCAAGCAGACTTCTGCCTCGGCGAGGGCCGCAGAGAGGGCCTGATAGACCTGCGGAAGGACAGGGAGCTTCGCAACCGAGGTCACGATCTGGTAGGCGCGCCCAGAGTGAGTCAGGTCCCTCGTCGTCAGGGCTCGCTCGATAATGTTGACCAGCTCGGAGGATTCCGTTGGCTTGCTAATCCACTGATGGGCGTAGGGAATGGCGCTCACCGTCAGGCTCTCTGCGGCTTCTCCAGAAAGGACCAAGCGCACAGAATGGGGCAGCAGCTCCGTCACCCGCGCTAGGAATTCCGCCCCGTTCATCCCCGGCATCCGCATGTCGGTGACAATCACCTCGGCCGGTTCATCGACAAGGGCAGCTAAGGCCTCTACGCCGCTAGAGAAGAAGCGCATGTCCCAGCGCTTTCGCTCACGGCGCAGAGCGGCCCGAAGGGCACTCAGCACTTGGGTCTCATCGTCGACAAAGACGAGCCGCCGTTTCTCAGGCGGCGTCACGCTGAGACCTCTCATCGATAGGAAGGCGAATCTGGAACGTCGCCCCATCTTGCTCATTGGAAAGAAGGCGTAGTTCACCACCGTGTCGATCGACGACGATTCGATGGGCTAGGGCGAGCCCTTGACCCGTTCCCTTGCCAACCTCTTTCGTGGTGAAGAAGGGGTCGAAAATCTTGTCGCGGAGTTCCTCTGGAACCCCGTGACCGTTGTCATGCACCTCGATCACAACCGACTCTCCGTCCTGGAAAGACACGACTCGTATGGAGCCCGGCGCCGGGTCTGTCTCAAGGCGCTCCTGAACCGCGTGAGCGGCGTTGACCGCTAGGTTCAAGATGACCTGGTTGAGGTCCCCGGCAATGCACCGAACGTGGGGAATGGCGGCCAGATCCATCTCGAGTTCGGCGACGTACTTGAACTCGCTCTTCGCTACGGTGAGCGTCGTTTCGATGACGCGGTTGATATCCAGAGGCGCACGCTCGGTGGTACCGGGGTGGGCAAACTCCTTCATGGCCCTGACGATGGTGGCCACCCGCCCGATGCCATCTTGGGCCCGGCGAAGCGCATCCGGAACCTCCTCAAGCAAGAATTCTAGGTCGATGTCGTCGGCGACCTTTCGTATCGCGCCAATCTCTTCGGTGGCAATCCCCTGCTTCACTGCCACCTTGATGACGGCCTGATGAGCATCCTGAAGCGACTGGTAGTCCTCCATCGCTTCCGTCAAGAACGCGAGGCTGTCTCCCACGAACTGAATGGGCGTATTGATCTCGTGGGCCACGCCCGCAGCGAGCTGACCCACCGACTCCAGCTTCTTGGCGTGCTGCAAATCGATCTCCAGCTGCTTCTTCTCGTCGATGTTCGTGGCGACGATGACGAAGCCAGGAGTGCGTCCTTCTTCACCCTCTAGGAGAGCCCCGTGGCACAGCGCCTGATGCCGATCCCCGTCCGTAGCGGCGACGGTGAGTTCCACTTGGTCGCCCACGAGGTCACGCACATGAAGTGTGTCCTCACGGGCTGCCCCAAGATGCTGAAGCAGCGTCTGCCCAACGGCTTGCTCTTCCGAGGCGTACCCAAGGAGCTCAAGCCCCGCTCGGTTCAACCGCAAGATGACCCCGTCAAGGTCTGTCACGACAACGGCCGTCTCGAGCTTCTCCAGCACGAGGGTCAGAAAGTCCACGGTCTCCTGCAGCTCTTCTTGGGCAATGAAGAGTGACCGGGAGCGATCCTCGATGATCGACTCAAGCGCGTTGATCTCCTTCTTCGCGCGCTTGAGTTGACGCTCGAGGATGACTTCTCGACTGAGGGTCATGCCGCGAGCTCAACCGATCCGTGGAAGGTCAGCACGAAGGTGCAGGCATCGGCTCCGTCGTGCATGCAAGCGGACTCGGACACCTCAATGGACTCCCCGAAGCTCTTTGCGGCCCCGTCGAGAAGCCCGCGCACCAGTGGACAGAGCTTCCGCGGCGACGAGTAGTGCATCGCGAGCTGCTTTCCGTCCAGTTCGTCGTAGGAGAAATGGGGCGTCACCGCGCCAGGGAAGAGCTTGCGCACCTCCACGTGGATGACCGAGTGGATCGTGAGGAGGAACTCCCTGAGGCTTCCTGATGACTCCACGAACATCGGGGCGGCCGCCGAGAGCCTGTCGAACAAGTACGTGCCGAATGCGTAGAGCGCATCCGCCAGCGAGATGTCCAGCATCCCGATGGCGGTGCCAACCAGTGCAAAGAGATCCTCGTCGGGGTATGTATCCGGCCCCACAAAGGGTCCGGCGGTGGCGAGCTCCGTAGCTTCGAGGACTTCCTCAAAGACCTCCTCACCAAAACTGTCCACCACGAATGATTCGAAGTGCTTGAAGATGATTCCTTTCATAGCGTGCGCCTAAGCGGGTTTCTATGCATGGGATCGCCGATCAGGCCTATCGAACTTGAGGAAGTTCCCTGGGGCTCTGGGGTCCTTCAAGAAAGAACTTCCGCCGCAGCTTCAGACGACGTCCCGCGAAAGGAAGCTGGAATTCAGCCCTGTTGAGCGCGCTGAAGTTGGCGCGCTGCCATGCTCTGCACTTTGTTGCGTACGAGTGGCGTCCAACCTAGAAGGGTCCCCTTCAGCCCGAGCGCCATTCTTGTCCAGCGCCAAAAGTCGAACTGATCCGTGTGCTGCACGATTCGGCCCTCCTCGAAGACGAAGGCTGACTCGATCACGTTGTGGACCTTCCGTCCAGTAGCGGAGAACGTGTAGACGGCCTCCCAACGCGCGGCCCCCCTGTGCTCGTCGGCGGAGATGCCGCCATACGACAGCTCTAGGTCGCTGCCGCGCTCCAGCAGCATGCGCCACATCGCCCGTGCCTGAGGCGCTGCCAGATCAGGGAAGATTGGATCACTGAATCGCGCGCTGTCCGAATAGGCGTCCCCCATCGTCCGCCAGTTTCCATGAGAGAATGCGTCGTAGAACGAGTGGAGCAAGGATTCGTTCGGGTGAGGTGGATGGTCTTGCATTTGCGTAGAGTCTCGGGACGATGCTCATCACTGACAACGACCGACTGATTGAATTCTGCGATCGACTCCGCGGCGCGCCCTACTTGGCCGTCGACACAGAGTTCATGCGCGAGAAGACCTACCACGCGCGGCTTTGTCTGGTTCAGGTGGCGTGGGGCGAGCACGCAGCGGCCATCGACCCCCTCGCGCCTGACCTCGACTTCACTCCGCTCAAAGAGCTGCTGGCCAACGAGTCCTCCGTCAAGGTGCTGCACTCGGCGGTTCAGGACCTCGGCATTTTCCTGCAGGGGATGGGGCACGTGCCCGGTCCGGTCTTCGACACCCAGATTGCCGCTTCCGTCTGCGGCTTCGGCCACCAGCCGGGCTATGCGGTGCTTGTCGATTCGATGTTGGGAGTCAAAGTCGACAAGGCATCGCAGGCCGTCGACTGGTCCATTCGGCCGTTGAGTGACCGGCAGCTGGAGTATGCGCTGGGCGACGTGACTCACCTGTGCCAGGTCTACGAGCGCCTCGTTAGCGAGCTAGATGCCCAGGGTCGCACTGCGTGGGTTGAAGAGGAGATGGCGGCTCTGTTGGATCCCGACCGCTACGTAACACGGCCGGAGGAAGCCTATCGGCGAGTGAAGATTCGCAGGCCTAGTTCCCAGCAGCTTGCCGTTTTGCGTGAGCTTGCAGCGTGGCGCGAAACCCAGGCCATGGAGCGAGACATTCCACGTGGCTGGCTTCTACGTGATGAGGCACTAGCGGAGATCGCCCAGCACCTGCCCAAGGACGCCGCGGCCCTCGCGCGAGTCCGCGGGTTGAAGGAACACGTAGCCCGCGGTGCGGATGGTCGAGCGCTGCTACGCACCGTTGCGGCAGCGTTGGAGCTGCCAGAGGAAGACTGGCCCGTCATCAAGGAGCGCGGCCCGGCCCCTGGGCCCGGTCACGATTCGCTCGTGGCGCTTCTCCAGGCTCTCTTGCGGCTCCGAGCCGACGCCAACGGCGTCGCCACCACGATGATTGCGAACCGAGCTGATCTTGAGCGCATGGCGGCTGAGGATGAGCCTGACGTGGAGGCGCTGGGCGGCTGGCGGCGCCAGATCTTTGGGGAGGCCGCCCTAGACCTAAAGGCCGGTCGTTTGGCGCTCACCGGCTCGGGCGACGGCGCCCGCGAAGTCCGTCCTATGGACGGGTGAATTCCACCTGCTCGGGATGCGCGTCTTCCGACCTCGGTATCGTGCAAGCCTCCTCGCTCAGCTCCGACAACTAGCATGAAGACTCACAACGCTCTCTCACTACTACTTGCCTTTGCCCTAGGGGTACCCGCTTATGGGACGCCAGCCCAGGAGGCCGCTTCTGACAAGCTCAACTTGTCCGTGCTGGTAACGGGGCGACCTGACGGAGAACGGCGGGCCGACTTCGTCGAGTTCTTAACGTCGCACGTCTCACGCGTAGGCGTCGCTTCCTACTCGGATTTCACCCCTTCCGACGCAGATGGCTGGGACGTCGTCATCTTCGATGCAGAGGTCCGACCCACCGTGGGCACGATCGGACTGCCGAAGCCCCCCACTCTTCCGAAGAGCTTTCGTCGGGCCAGCCTCCTGATGCACGGCGCGGGGGTGAACGCGGTCGCGACGCTCAATCCCAAGATCGACTGGCTCTGAATGTGCCTCAGTCACTCGGCCCACGGGGTGGTGCCGGAACACGCGATCTTCCAGGGTCCCTTCACGGTAGACCTCAGCTTCGATGAAACGCCGGTGCCCCAGAACTACGTGAGAGTCTGGTCCGGCCTTACCGCAGGCACCTCGCTTCCCACGTGGCGGGTCGACCGGGCCAGCTTCATCGAGAACCCCGCTTGGAGTCCGGGCGTGGTCTCTTCCGGCTGGGGGTTCACGGACTCCCCAGACGCCGAGGTCATCGCCAGCGGCATCAACACCAAGGGGCCAAACGCCGTTGCGCTGGGACGCCAGGGTCCGTTCTTCCATTGGGGCTTCGCGGGCAGCCCCAGCCAGATGACCGAGGCCGGGCAGGCCGCATTCCTCAACGCCATCGCCTACATTGCGCCCTTTGACGAAGCGCCGCTCCTCGTCCAACGCGCCGGCATGGCGCGGGAGACGGTGTTTGATTTCCTGCACCATGCGGGGAGCATCGACGAGCTGCATGCCTCGATGAAGGAGCAGGCGAAACTCAGCAACGCTAGGCGCGATGAGCTCATCGCCAAGGCGGAGGAAGGAGAGCTCACCTCAGAAGAGAAGGCCGTGGTGGCCCAGGGTCCAGTCGTTGTCGACCCGTACACGAAGGTGGTGGCCTCGACCTTCGCCTACCTGTTCCCGGCTGACCTCGTCGAGAAGTATGGGACCGAGTCCGTCTCTCCCTACGCGGAGTACTACGCCGAGAACATGGACTACCTCGTGTTCGACGAGGGCAGCTACTCCTTCCGAGTCGACCCAGATGCCAAGGCCCTTGGCATCCCCAATCGACAGGTGGAGCTACTTGACCGAGCCGTGGAGATGCTCAAAAGCGAAGGCGCTGGCGAGGCAGATCGCGCCTTGGCCCTGCTACGCAGGTACACAGGGGAAACCTACACCGACTCCACGTCGTGGGCCCGTTGGCTACCGGCCGTTCGAGACACGCTGTTCTTCTCTGACGTCGGGGGATTCCGATTCTACTCATCCGACCCGGCGGCCGCTGCGCGTGGCGCACACTTGGGAAGTGAGCCCCTTCCGCGCGAAGACTGGCAACGAATCACCGTCGATGCACGGGTTGCAGACGCAAGGGTTGAGCCGGGTCAGACGACCACCCTGACGGTTCGACTCGCGATGTCCCCGGGCTGGCACGTCTATGCAGGGCTGCCGGAAGATTCCCCCTACCGCAGCTGCCGGGTGGAGCTGGACCCAACCGAAGACGTCCAGGCTGTGGGCTCATGGATTCTTCCCAAGGCCCGTCCGAGCGGCCAGGAACCCGGCGTCACCCAGTACGAGGGAGACGCTGTGTTCTCGATCGATCTCCGGGTGGACCCCGGCACCGAGGGCACTCTCACGGTGCCGGTTGTGGTGTCCTACCAGGCCTGCAACCGTGATAGCTGCCTTCGCCCGACCTCGGAGACCCTTGAGGTCCTGCTGGAAGTAGGGCGGTAGGGAATCGCGGCTGGGGTGACAGCTTGACGACGGGAAACTGGGCGTTGGGCGAAGAGTGAGGCATACGCCCTGAAGGACCGATCAGCGGACGCGTTGGTTTCAGGAAGTCAGGGTTTCAAGAGCTGGAGGGCGAGGATCGCGCTGGCCGTCGCGTAGGTTCGTCCTCCCACATAACCCCATGGCCCTATGGGATCCCAGGACCCATGGCCGTCGGCGCCGGCACGCTGCGCCTCCAAAAGAACCGGAAGTAGCGCCGCATTCCAGGCCCGCTCGTGGGCTCCGCCCAGCAGCCCCATCGCTTCGGTACCCGCTAGCCAGTAGCAGTAGTCGGCGCTCGTCCCGTCCTCCGTCCAGTGAGGCAGTGAACGCAGCATGAGCTCCGCGCTCTTCTGAACCGCCTCGTCGTTCGACTCGCCCAGCCATTGTCGCAGGGCCACAGCCTCAGCCGTGAGGGTCTCACACAGGTTGTTGGGATACTTGGCGATGTTGCCCCCGGGCACGCGAGCGCTCGGGCTGCCTCGCTCGACGTACCCCGTCCGACCGGAGTCATCGTCCGTCATTTCGTTGATGAGCTGCAGAATGTGCTCTTTCGTGGACTCCTCCATCGGATACCCAGCGCTCTCCGCTGCTAGAAGCGCCCGCATCACCCAAAAGACCACGGACACGTCGCTGTCGCCATTGGCGGGGAACGCATAGCGCCACCCGCCGTAGGGGTTCTTGCCACCGTAGAGGACTCGGATCCCATCTTCGAGTCCAAGATCTACGCGGTGCGACTGCACCAAATGTCGGCTTTCCGCGAGGGCTTGGATAGCGACGGCATGGTCATAGACCCAGCCGTAGGAGATCCCCTGAAGGATCTGTCCCTTGTCGCCTTCCACCTCGAAGTCGTTGTACATAAGACCGCGCTTGGGCTTTCGCTTGCCGAGAATGAAGCGCAGACCCTTCCGAAGCGCGGTCATTCGTTCTTCGTTGCCCTTGGTGAGGGGATCGCGAGCCAACGCCAAGACGGCCAGTGCTGTCACACCCACATCGTGCCCGAGCCCCTCGACGTGGCGCTCCGATCCCGGGCGGCCGTCCGTACGCAGCGTGCCAGCCGCCCAGCTGCCATCCGCCTGCTGCGCACCGGTCAGCCACTGGAGACCCGACTCCACTGCCTGTGCTATCTCGCTGGCCTCTCCGTCCCTTCCCTTCTTGCGGGACCGAGCTTTCCCGCGCCGCTTGGCCGGCTCCTTCTTCGTCTTCTCTCGCGGCGCTTTCGCGTCGGCGGCGGAGAGCCATTGGCGCGGATCGAGGCTGGTGATCGGCGCGGTCCGCAGGCCTTCACCGGGCGCCGTCGTCTCAAGGGCGGCATCGATCAGCCAGAAGTCAGCGTCGTGCCGAAGAATCGTGAGGAGTGAGTGCGCACGCAGAATGGCGAGCCCGTTGCGCTCAGGCTGGGGCCCTGAACCGGTGAACGCGAAGTCGAGCTCTGGATACCCGAGGCCCGGAGCAAGGACCTCTTGAACGACCGCTAGGCCTGACTGAACCGCCTTGGCATCGCTCCAGTCCAGGGCGGCCAAGGCCTTGATTCCCCGCGCGATCCCCAAGCGCACGTGGGATGGAGAGCGAAGATCGAAGGTTCGGGCGACGGCTCCGGGCGCGTAGCTGATGACCCTTGCCCCCGCCGGCATGGGCACGAG
>CAYQKK010000003.1:94541-106677 GCA_964417955.1 uncultured Planctomycetaceae bacterium | reverse complement strand
CGACGGCTCCGGGCGCGTAGCTGATGACCCTTGCCCCCGCCGGCATGGGCACGAGCTTGGTGGGCGTCGCCTCCGCGAATTCAGCGTCCTTGGGCCACAGACCGGCGAGGCTCGCCACGCTGCCCGCCACGTCCAGGGGCGCCGGGAGCGGCTCTCCGGCCGTCAGGCCCAGCTCGTCCAGTGGCCGGAAAAGGAAATCGTGGGGGTGGACGGTGTCCCGCAGTTCGGCGAAGAACACCGGATCAGGCAGCCCGCCCGCATGGCGGAAGGACTTGGCCCGCAGCCCCCCGAATGGGTCGAAGGCCCCCTCGAAGAGGAGCGACCCATCGGAGCGCGTGAGGCGCCACCAGCCGATGGGCTCACCATCCGCTAGGTAGCCGGAGTAGGTGCACCCAGCCCCTGGAGACTCGCCGTGGAGGGCTTCGATCGACATGGATCGCTTGTCCCCGGTCGGGTCGAGGGGGTTGGAGAACTCCCATTTGCCCGTGGGCTCCCCGTCCTTGAAGACCCCAGTGGCCGCTGTCGAGCCGTTGGGCCAGAGGAACTTCCAGCGGCCCTTGCGCTGCCCTGCGCGGTACTTCCCGCTCGCGGCCAGCTCTCCAGAGTCATACCGGTAGCGCCAAGATCCATCCCTGACGCCTCCCTCGTACTCACCAGAGACCAGCCAATCGCGGGATCCTGCGTCCGAGCCGGCCCTCAGCACCCGCCATGACCCGTGGCGGACCTCCTCGGAAGCCGCGCCCCCACGGACCTCGTACACCACCCGTCGACCATCGTCGAGGGTCATAGTCTCCTCCTGCAGAACCTCCTGAACTGGTTCCAGCGACAACGGAGGAGGGATCGGACCAGGGCAACCCACAAGAACGGCAAGGCAAGCGAGGTCGAGCAGCATGGCGCCGATGGTAGCGCCCCAGACGACTATTTACGGTTTCCGAAGTGGATGCGCACTTCCTCTGCCCCTTTCCGACCGCCAGCCCCTTACGATGCAGCCTTACTGCAGAGCATCGTCTCGAACGTGAGTTCGTGAGGGTCTCAGCACGCGCTGGCCAACAGCTGGTCAGCTCACTTCTCTGAATCTAGCAAGACGGATGTTCCGTGTTCCGAGCCCCATTCCGTGGTAGGCCCTGGCGCGCTGGCCACCGAAAGAAACTACCTAATGGGTACTCGACTCTTTGTCGGCAACCTCTCCTGGGACACGACAGACCAGACCCTCCGCGAATTGTTCTCCGAAGACGGTCGTACCGTTAAGGACGTGCACATCGTGTCCGACCGCGAAACCGGCAAGCCGCGCGGCTTCGGCTTCATCGAAATGGGCTCCCCCGAGGAAGCTCAGACCGTGATTGACTCCCTCGACGGTGCGATGCTTGACGGCCGCAACATCAAGGTCAGCGAGGCGCAAGAGCGTCAACCCCGCGGCGGTGGCGGCGGCGGCCGCGGTGGCGGCGGCGGCTGGTAAACACCACCCCCAGGCTCGTCTAACGGGCCGACTGATGACCACGAAACCCCCGGTGCCACTGCGGCATCGGGGGTTTCTTATTGGGTCGTCTTTCTCCACACATCATCTATGCTCGGAGGCATGGAGATTCAGCACTGCCTTCCGCTCGCCGTCCTGCTGACGGCCCTTTCCAGCTCCGCCGCTCCCTCGGATCAAGAGGGCCAACCCGCCGCGGGCGCCGAGTCGTCCGAGACGCAGGCAGCCCGTGAGATCCACCGGAGTGTGCTCACCCTCGATACCCACAAGGACATCTCGGACCGCCTTGCGGACCCCGCGCTCAAGGCCCTTTTCGACGCAGGGGATGCAGACGGCGTTCGGCTCTACAAGAAGAACGAGCCAACGGTCGACGGGACGAGCCAAGTGGACTTTCCGAAGATGCGCAGGGGCGGCCTCGACGCAGCCTTCTTCATCGTCTACGTCGGTCAAGGCGAGCTCGATGCGGACGGGTACGCGCTCGCGCGCGAACAAGCGCTCGCCAAGTTCGATGCGATCCACCGAATGGCCGAGCGGTTCCCGGACGAAATCGCCTTGGCCACCAGCGCGGACGCCGTCGAGGCCGCCGACGCCCAGGGAAAGCTGATCGCCTGCATTGGCATTGAGAACGGCTATGCCATGGGCACCGATCTAGCGGCGATTGAGGAGTTCCACAAGAAGGGCGCCCGCTACATGGGCATCGTGCACAACCGGCACAGCCAGCTTGGGGACTCCCATACGCCGGCCGACAAGCCTCTCCACGGCGGTCTGTCCGAGCTAGGTCGCAAGGCGATTGAAGAGATGAACCGCGTCGGAATCATGGTCGACATCTCCCACGCTGCCAAGACCACGACGCTGCAGGCCATCGCCCACTCGAAGGCCCCGGTCATCGCGTCCCACTCCGGCGTAGACGGAGTCTTTGACCACGGCCGCAACCTCAGCGATGAAGAGCTCCTAGCGCTGAAGGCTAACGGCGGCGTTGTCCAGTGCGTTGCCTTCCGCTCCTACGTCAGAGGCGACAACGGCCGACGCGATTACCTCATCGCCACGCGCAAGGAACTGGGGCTTCCAGCCGGTCGCGGGATCCAACCCGCAGCCGACACCCCCGAGCAACGGGCAAAGATGAGCAAGCTCCGCGACCTGATGCGCGCCTTCGACGCACAGAACAAGCCCGCAAACGTCCAGGACTTCGTCAACCACATCGACTATGCCGTAGAGAAGATTGGCATCAACCACGTGGGCATCAGCTCCGACTTCGACGGTGGTGGCGGCGTCGAGGGCTGGAACACTGCCGCCGAGACCTTCAACGTGACCGCCGAGCTGTTCAAGCGTGGCTATAGCGCGGATGACATCCGCAAGCTCTGGTCAGGCAACACGCTTCGCGTCTGGCGAGAGGTCGAGGCGGTCGCGGCCCAGGCATCGAGCGATCAGAAGTAGCCGTCGCCAAGGTCGATCTCAGAGGTGAAACCGAAGCCACTCCAGGGCATCTTCGCGGTGAGCCGTCCACGCCAACGCATCCTCGCTGGCTGGGTCCGCGGCCAGATACTGCCCAGTCCGCTCATGGCGCAGCCAGATCTTCCCGTCACCGGCACGCTCGGGAATCCAAAGCTGGTCATCGATCAGAGCCTGGGTGGGATCATGCCGTGGCGCTGCGCGCTCGGAAACCGCCATCCGAATCGAGCCGCGACCCGATAGATAGCTCCACGGCTGAGGCCCCTCGACCACGTGGCCCTGAATGCGGCACCGCGCACCACGCGGCGTGGGTACGTCGATCCAACTCCAAAGCGGATGACCCCCATCGACTCGGGCAGCGTTCTCCATAAGCACGACGGCCCCGGAGTCCGACCATGTCAGCACACGGTGCGTATCCGCAGACACGAGCCGAGTCGCTCTCCGCACCTTCGAGACGGACGGGGTTAGGTTGTTGCTGCTCGTCTGGTTTCCTTGCACCACGACGCCGGAGTAGTCGCCGCCGTCATGCTGAAGAAACGAGCCGCCGTTGAAGTAGGCCACGGAGTTCGCAATGGTGCCGCGTCGAGATCGATACTTCGCGACATCGGTATCGAGTGCGATCGCATGTCGACGCTTGTTGGCGAACGTGCACCGCTCGATCCGAAACCCGAAGGTGCCGGTCACATTGATCCCGTCATCACTCAGTCCCTCAAAGTAGCAGCCTTCGATATCGACGTCGCGGCAGTACTTCAGATGGATGCCGTCTCCATTGGTGGCCTGTACCTGGCCCGGCTTCACCAGCACCGCGCTGTCCGTTACCCGAAGGCCCGACACGTGGCTCGTGGCGACAAAAAAGAGGCCGGCGCCGAAGGAGATCACGCCGTTGACCTCGATGTCCTCACACTGCTGAAATCGGAAGTTGTTCCCGCGCCGGTAGTGGAAAGAGATCACGTCCCCCACCTCGAAATCCGCCAGGCGAACAGAAGGACCCATCGTGAATCGCACGGGGCCATCCGGTCGATCTTGTGTCCGACTCACCGCCTTGAAGCTGCTTGCCGCCCCAGCCTTTGGGCGATGGAGCACCTCCGGGTCATGAAGCCATCCCCACTCGTCGGAGTAGCCTGGGAAGCTCGCCAAGGCAGTCGCTCCGGGGAACGGTTGAGCGACGACCCTGCGCGCGGCGCCGTCTACCGACGTGACCGTCCCGCCCATGTAAGGATGGACGCCGAGGTCGATGCGCAGGCCCTCGATGGTGATGGCCTTCGACTGCTCGGCGAAGAACACACCGAGCCGCGGGGTCTCCACGACGATGGTGGCGCCATTCCCCTCGAGGACCACTTGACCCGCTCCGCTCGCGCAGCTGAGGTCCAGGTGACCCCGGCCTCGCTTGCCCGTCTTCAGGAGGTACTCGCTCCCTCCGCTGAACTGAACGATCGACGTCTGCCCGCTCACGTTGGCAAAGTCGATAGCTGCGTCGATGGCCGCCTGAATGCCCGGTGTATCGTCGTCCGAGTCCACGTCGGGCGTCGCCCCCAACGCGTCCACGGAGTAGACCGCTACGAACGGCTGCTCGGGGGGCAGCTCAGGCCCTTGCGAGGTGCCTAGCGCCCCCGCGAGGGAGACCAGTAGAGACGCTACCGGACCCATGCCGAATCAGCGTCGGCTACGGCGGGCGTACCCACCGCCCCCACCACGGCGAGCATAGCCGCCGCGCCTCGGTCCGCCCCGACGTCCGCCGCCGCGGCGGGCGCCCCCTTCCCTGCCGCCGCTGGGACCTCGGTCACGGCGGATGAAGGTCTGAGTATCACGCGGGTCGCGGCGCGCGGTGAGCTCTTCGAAGCGAGCCGCTACAGAGCCGTCCACATCGAACGTACTGGCGTTGGGATGAATCGCAATCGCGCCGATCATGTGGCCCTCAACTTCGCCGCGACGGCAGAGTGAAGCCAGAAGGCGTCCCGGCGTCGCGCCTTGGTTGAGGCCGTAGTTGATGAAGAAGCGGACGTTGCCCATCTCGCTGGCGCGCACCTTGCCGCCGCCTTGGTCGCCGTGTCCACCGTGACCGCCCTCTGACTGCACCTTCTGGGCCCGGCTTACCGGGGCAAGGCGTGCGAGCAGCGCGGCGATCACGTCGAGTGGATCTCGGGATTGAACGAGATCCGCAGCCGTGGCACGGTGCTTCTTCGAGACGCCCTTCTCTAGAATGGCGTCCACCTTGGAGAAGGTCTCCTCCTTCGCGCGTGCGTCGACCATCTCCTGGACTTCCTGCGCGCCGGGGACGTCGCGCCACTGAATATCCACGGCGGCGTAGCTCAGGAGTCGCTCGACCTTGCGGCGGCCACGGGGCGGCGCGAAGAGAACGCATGTGCCCTTCTGCCCAGCGCGCCCGGTGCGGCCGCTGCGGTGCGTGTAGATCTCCGCGTCAATGGGTGGAGCGGTCTGCACCACCAGCTGCACGTCCGGCACATCCAAGCCGCGGGCGGCCACGTCGGTGGCCACTAGGATCGTGGCTCGCCCATCGCGGAAGGCGGCGAGGGTACGCTCGCGCTGGCTCTGGGCAAGATCACCACTGATGGGGAGGGCGGCGAATCCGTCGCCCTCAAGGCGCATAGCCAGCTCCATCGTGTCCGCGCGACGCTCCACGAAGACCAGAGTCTTGACGCCGCCACTGAGGAGCAAAATGTTCACGAGCGCCGCGTAGCGATCGCCGCCGTTGATCAGGTGACCCACATGATCAATGTCCACGTTGGCCTCGCCGAGGGCCGTACCCTCGATGACCAGCGGTTCGTTCTGGTATTGGCGCGCGAGGCGACCGATGCCGTCGGGGAAGGTGGCTGAAACGAGGTGCGTCCGGCGGTTCTCCGCCGTCGCGTCGAGAATGGCCTCCAGATCTTCCTTGAAGCCCATGTCGAGCATCTGATCCGCCTCATCGAGCACGATCTCGCGCGCGCCGCTGAGGTCGAGTGCGCCAGAGCGCACGTGATCCAGAAGGCGTCCGGGTGTGCCCACAAGGACGCGTGGCCGCCGGTTGAGGGTCTGACGATCCTTGAAGATGGGCGTGCCCCCCGTCACCGAAGTGACGTGGGTCCCCTGGAGCTCCGAGAAGAGCCAGCCGAGTTCTTCGGAGACCTGGTTGGCGAGCTCGCGGGTGGGGACGATCACGAGGGCTTCCGGGCCTTGCGCCACTCGCTCCTCGAGCAGTGCGCCCGTGGCCAAGACAATGCCAAGGGCCACCGTCTTGCCGGAGCCGGTCTGTGACGAGATCTGAAGGTCGCGACCGGTGGCGTCGGCGGCAGCCACCGCCTCCTGCACCGACGTCAGCGACTCGAAACCGCGCCGCTCAAGCGACACCCGCAGCTCGTTGGGAACGCCTTGGAACGGATCGGCTGAGGTGTCGCCGCCATTCCCAGGCGCTCCGACTTCATCCGCAGCGTCCCCGTGGGAGGCCTCCACGTCGTGGATCGAGTTCAACTCCTCGTCCGAGATCCTGTTGGCGCTCGGCTGGCCGTGCTCTAGATCCCTGGTATCACCGACCGACTCACTGTTGCTCACGTGCATATTGCTCATCTAGTTTTTCCCTATGCGCCGTGGCCTGAGCCTTTTGGAAGCTCTGTGCCGGAGGAGGCGCGGTACCGAGGGCGCGTTACATCGCGCCCAAAATCACTGGTTGTTACCGGCGGCGCCTACGGCTTCCGCCGCGCGCTGATCCGCCACTGTTCACGCCCGACCCGAATGGGGAGGCTGGGCGTGCGTTCGTCTTTGGGGAGGCCTTCGGCGCCCCGCCTGTCTTAGGAGCGGTTGCCTTAGGCGCAACTCCCCCAGATCCTGAGCGCGCCGGGCGAGCCTTCGCTGTGCCTCCCCCTGAGCCCCCGCCAGAGACACCGCCCTGGGAAGGACGACCTCGTCCACCGCCTCGGCGCGGACCTCCGCCGCGTCGCGAGCTCCCGCCTCGCCGACCGCGCCCGCGGGGGCCGCCTCCGCCGCGCTGACCACGTTCGCGGTCAAGGCTAGCTGCATCCGCCTCTTCAAGCTCCAGCCCATCCAAACGGATGCGCTCAATCTTGGTGCCGAGACGTCGCTCGATATCCCGCACCTGCTTGCCGTCGGCAGCGGTCACAAAGGTGAACGCGGACCCGGTTTGCTCGGAACGCCCGGTCCGACCGATACGATGGGTGTACGCGTCCGGGGTCATGGGCACGTCGTAGTTGATGACGTGGCTGACGCCCGCGATGTCGAGACCGCGCGCAGCGATGTCCGTCGCCACCATGACGTTGTAGGTTCCGTCCTTGAACCCCTTCAGCGCGCGCTCGCGCTGGGGCTGGGACATGTTCCCCTGAAGGGCGACGGCGGCATGGCCGCGTGCGTCGAGTTTCTTGGCCAAGCGCTTCGCCCGGTGCTTCGTCCGGGTGAACACGATGGCAGAGTGGAAGTCGTCTCCCGAGAAGAGCTCCTCGAGCACGCCGGGCTTGTCCGTCTCGACGAGGGGGACCAGCTGGTGCTGAATCGTCTCGGCTGGACGCGTGTTGGCGAGCTCTACCACGGCGGGCTTGTAAAGGACCTCGTCCGCCAAGCGCCGGATCTCCTTCGCCATCGTCGCGGAGAACATCAGGTTCTGTCGACGCGCCGGGAGGGCCTTGAGAATACGCCTGACATCGGGCAAAAAGCCCATGTCAAACATGTGGTCGGCCTCGTCCAGAACCAGTACCTCGACCTCATCCAGCCGCAGAACGCGCTGGCTCAGGAGATCGAGCAGACGCCCTGGGCAAGCCACGACGATATCGGGCTTGGCGCGCAGTGCCTTGATCTGTCGATTGATGGGTACGCCGCCGAAGATCGACGTGGAGGACAGCGGCGTGAATTGCGCGAGTCGCTCGAACTCGTCGTGGACCTGCATGCTCAGCTCACGCGTCGGCGTGACCACCAGGACGCGTAGACCGGGGCGTCGATCGAGCAGGAGCCGGTTCAGAATCGGTAGCACGAAGGCCGCGGTCTTGCCGGTGCCGGTCTGGGCCAGGCCAAGGACGTCCCGGCCCTTGAGGGCAGGCGGGACACCCTTCACTTGGATCGGGCGAGGTTCGGTGAACCCCATCTCGTCCAAGGCTTGGGTCAGCTCGTGACGAAGGGAAAACGAGTCGAATCCGGACGGGCTACGCTTGGACTGGGACCCTGAGGGGGCCTCGTTCCTACGCTCTGCGCGTCCAGAGTTCGGCTCCTGGGCGGACCGTTGGGTCCGTCGGGGCGCTCTCTGGCTCATTGGGTTGTTGGGGGCACGGTCCTCGCACGCTCGGCATCTTTTCAGCCAAGGCGAGGTATCGCCACCCATACAACAGCCACGGGAACGATTGGTATCTTTGGTTCGGCGCGGCTCCTCGCCAGTTTACCTGGAGAGCCCTGCTGTGCGCCGGCTAGGCCGAATCTGGCCTGTTACGCGAGGAGCCTAGACCAACGCATGGGACTCTGTGCGGAATCTCTTGATAAAGATTTAGAGGCGCCCGGTGCTCTGGGCCTATTTGAGAGCCCTCAGCCGATTCAAGCGGAGGATGGCGTAGGGAGGGTCAGACTCATCCTCGCCACCGTTCAGCTCCGGATGGCGGTGTAGCTGATTGGCCGTCACGATCACGGCTCCCGTGCGGTCAAAGGCCAACCCGTCAGGCCATCGCAGTCGTATGGCATCGGACTCCACCAACTCGTAGCCATCAGGCGTCGCGATGCCGACTCCGTTGCCCTCGAGGTCGGTGACGAACACGCGGCCCTGCCCATCGACCCGAAAGCCATCGCTAGGAGGCTTCGCTGCGTAGTCCTCGATGGACTCCCGCAGCTCTTCCGCCGTCAAATCCTGATTGGCGAGCGCAGCGCCGGGGATTCGGTGGACGCGATCGCCACTCACCGAGCCGTAGTACAGCCAGTCCTGCGCTGGATCAGCAGAGATGGCGTTGAGCCCCATCCGATGGGGCCGAACATCACCGCCATCGGTGAGGGCCTCCAGGCGCGTCCCCTCGACGTGAATCTCCCCCACGGTCGGCATGAAGCTTGGATCCCCCTGGAGCACCCGCCAGGAACGGCCCGTTTCAATGTCGACCACCACAAATGCGGGCTCGGGGGTCGCGAAAGGGCCCGGCAGCGTCATGTCTGCGATGACCACCACTCCATAGCGCTCCAGAATTGCCATGTCCTGCAGGAAAGAGGACGGCACCCGGACGGAGTCTGGAATCTGGATCTGGTGCGCCAACGAGTTGTTCACCGCGTCCCAGGCCACGAGCTTCGGGCTGATCCCACCGCCGCCCATGTCCAGGATCCAGACGAGCCCGTTGGACCTCGCCTCCAGACCAATCACAGCGCCCAGTCGGTCCCGCGACCAGCTAAGCGATGGGAAGGGAATCACCTCGCCCTCTTCGGTTAGCTCAACCACCTTGAGCTCGGGGTCGTCCAGCGGATGCTGGCTGAAGAGAATACGCCCGTCCAAGGTGACGGCGGGATTCGCTGGACGCGTCTTGAGCTCCGCGAGGACCTCAATCGGCCCCGTCTGGGTCACGCAAGAGGCGGCAAGGAGGGCGAGAGCGCCGAGCGACGTCGAGCCAACGGCCCGTGGCCGTAAATTCCAGTTCAGCATAGGGGCCGAGGATCCCCCGACGAGGCCGTCGCCGCAAGACTACATGGACTTGTCTTGGAGGATTCGATGAATTCGGCGACCATGGCACCGCCAACCCGAATCGCACCATCCAGCATGTTCCACGAAACCATCACCGCCAAGGGCCACCTCATTGACACCCAGATCCTCGACCGCGTCTTCGACGTGATTGCAGAGCGAGGCGCCACCCATGAGGTCCTTCAGTTCGACATTGGCAAGCGAAGCGAGGACGAGTCCTTCGTCCGCATGAAGGTGACAGCTCCCGACGAGGAGACCCTCGAGCGAGTCATCGACGGCATCGTCCCCTATGGATGTGAGGTCGAGGCTGGGCGTGACGCACGCTGGGAGCTTGTGCCTAAGGATGCCTGTGTACCGGAGGATTTCTACTCCACCACCAACCACCAAACCCAGGTGCGCATCGACGGTGGCTGGGTCGACGTGGCCAAGCAGCGTATGGATGCGGTGGTTGTTCTCGAGGGAGATCAGCCCGTCTGCGTCAAGCTCCGCGATGTCAAGAAGGGCGCGAAGGTTGCGTGCGGGGCCAGCGGAGTCCGCGTGATGGTGGATCAGCCTGGCCGCAAGAAGCAGACCTTCGCCTTCATGAACAACGACATCAGTTCGGAACGCCGGGTGGAGACCAGCATTCAAAAGGTCATCAAGCTGATCCGCGAAGTGCGCGAGAAGGGCGAGCGCGTTGTCGTCGTGGCGGGACCGGTCGTCGTCCACACCGGCGGGATCGAACCCTTCAGCCGACTGGTTGAGGGGGGCTGGATTGACGTGCTGCTGTCCGGCAACGCCATCGCCGTCCACGACATCGAGAACTGCTTCTTCGGCACGTCGCTCGGGGTCAGCCTCAAGAAGGGCTTCCCCGTGGAAGAGGGCCACAAGAATCACATGCGGGCCATCAACCGCATCAACCACGCGGGCTCCATCGCCGAGGCCGTGAACCAAGGGGTCCTCACAAGCGGCCTGATGTACACCCTCGTCAAGAACGACGTGGGCTTCGTGCTCGCAGGTTCCATTCGCGACGACGGACCTTTGCCGGACACCGAGATGGATCTCGTCAAGGCCCAAGAGCTCTACGGCAAGGAGCTCGAAGGAGCCGGGCTTGTGCTGATGCTCAGCACGATGCTGCACTCCATCGGCGTGGGCAACATGCTGCCCTCCTGGGTCAACGTGGTCTGCGTCGACATCAACCCAGCCGTCGTGACGAAGCTGAGCGATCGCGGCTCATCGCAGACGGTGGGAATCGTGACCGACGTGGGGCTGTTTCTGCAGCGGCTCGCGGATGAGCTCTGCTGAGGGCTCTCGCCCCTCCACTCTTACCGCGCCTGATCGCCAGCCTGACGCTGGCTCTCCATCCGCTTCTTGAAGGCATTGATGTCGTCCTCGTGTCCTGCCGGCTGCGCTGTGATGCCAGAGGCGGGCGAGCGGTCGCGCAGTGGACTTTGAAGGATCGTCACCGCATCGTCGATGGGTTCGCCAACGGTTCGCTTCATCGTCGCTAGATCTAGCTCGATGCGCTGACCTGGACAGTGCATGGACATGACGTTCTTCCGTCCGACGCGCAGGAAGACCTCCGCGCCCTTAGGGGACACACAGTTCTCAATGATCACACGCCCGCTCGGTCGCCCCTCTAGGTCGTCGATGTCGACAAACCTGCCGCGCCCTCCCCTCGAGATGAAACACGAGTCCTCGATGAGGATCGTCTCGGCGCCGCGGATCGCCACGATTGGATTGTTGTTTTGGGTGTGATCGAAGAGGCAGTTGTCAATGACCACGTACTCGCAGGCGTACGTCGTCTGCTCGCCCTGCTTCTGATCCTTGGAGTGCTGGTACTGCGTTACCACCATGCCGCCCGGCGCGCGAGTCGCCTGGGAGTGCGAGCTCTCCACGCGTGCCTGCCCACCCGGGGTCCGAATGAAATCCCAGGCATGCACGGACGTCGAGTTACGTAGGATGATCGTCGACGGGTTCTCGTGGGTCCCGTAGTCGAAGAACGTCCAGGTGAACCCCGACTTGCTGGAATGCTCGCCGCAGTCCACCGCATGGCAGTCGTCAACGATCACGATCGGCTTCCCTGTAAACGACAGGTTGTCGGCCTTGTATTGCTCGTAGGCCTTGTCCCTGTGAGCAATCTGAATGGCCTGTCCGCCGAGGTGATGGTAGGTGTTGCCGCGATACAGACCGTGGCCCGAGAGGTTGTCGTAGCTCCCGTGCTCAAGCGGGATGTTCTCGAAGTCGCAGTCCACCACCGTCGAGTCACCCAGGTTGTAGCGGCGCATTCCCCACTTCATCCCGCCGTGCTCAGCCGTCTCTTTGTCGGGACCAATCAGAAGCCGCGCGTAATCGACGTGGCCGGTCTTGGTCAGTCGCTTGCCCTCTTCGCCCTGGAACGACCCGCCGCCACGCGCGATGTTGATCCCCCACTGCCACTTGGCGCGGATCTCAAGGTCCGCCATGTCTGGGGCCATGCCAGGGTTGAACGTCATGGTCTCGCGGCGGAGCTCCTTGGGTGGCCCCGCGTCGTGCTGGGCGCGCTTGACCGCGAAGTAGAAGCCCTTGTTCTCGTCCGCCGTGCGCTGGGCAGC
>CAYQKK010000003.1:74831-94441 GCA_964417955.1 uncultured Planctomycetaceae bacterium | reverse complement strand
CTGCGGGCTTCCCGCGCCGTCATCGTCGCTTCTTTGGCGAGGGCCTCCAGCCGCGTGGCCACGAGCTCGAGGTCGAGGGCTGCCGCTTCCGCCTCTTGGGCAGCACGCTCTTCGGCTTCGGCGGCCGTGGCTGTCTTGGCCGGTCGCGGCTGCTGACGTTGGGCCAAGGCGTGCGAGGGCGGACAGAGAAACAGGGGCAGAGCCGCTGCGAGCGGGCCCAGCATCTTTGGATTGCGCATGGCCCGATGATACGGGATTCCGCGTGTGCACTGCCAAAGCGCGCTGTGCGGCGCGGACGCTAACGCGGCTCGTACGTCAAAGCCCGAGCGGAGAAGGCACACTGGTCCCATGATTCTGATCCATTCCCTCGTCACACTTGTGGCGGCGACGACAGCGCCTCTCCCCCAGGACGCCAGGCCACTGACCCTAGACAGCCACTGGCCGCCGACACTGGCCCAGTACCTCCCCGACGGGCAAGCGTACGACGCCCAGTTCCCCAAGCCGGAGGACGTCCTCGGCTGGCCCGTCGGCACTTGGCACGTGCGTCACGATCAGCTCGTCGATTGGTTCAAGACCTGCGCCGAGGCGTCGCCGCGCATGACCTGGGTGCCCTACGGCCGCACCCATGAATCACGGCCGCTGATCCTGGCCACCATCACGTCTCCTGCGAACCAGGCTCGCATCGAAGACATCCGCAAGGCTCACATCGCAGCCGTGAAATCGGGGGCTGAGTCCCACGACGGCCCGAACATCGTTTGGATGGGCTATGGCGTGCACGGCAACGAATCGAGCGCCAGCAACGCTTCCATGCTCCTCGCGTATCACCTCGCGGCGGCCACCGGCCCCGAGATCGAAGCGTTCCTTGAGAACACGGTCGTTCTCATGGACCCCTGCATCAACCCAGATGGCGGTGCCCGCTTCGCGCACTGGGCCAACATGCACCGCGGCCAAAACCTGAGCGGCGTGTCTGCTCATCGAGATCACAACGAGGCGTGGCCCGGCGGGCGCACCAACCACTACTGGTTCGATCTCAACCGCGACTGGCTGCTTCTGACCCATCCAGAGTCCCGGGGGCGCGTGCAGCAATTCCATCGGTGGATGCCCACGGTGCTCACGGACTACCACGAGATGGGAAGCGGCTCGAGCTACTTCTTCCAGCCCGGAATCCCCAGCCGTCGGAATCCGCTGACGCCGGAAAGCAACCACGCGCTCACGGCCGAGATCTCGACGTATCACGCGAAGGCTCTCGACGCCATGGGCTCCGAGTACTTCACCGAAGAGCGCTTCGACGACTTCTACTACGGCAAGGGCTCGACCTATCCAGACATCCATGGATCGATCGGCATCCTGTTCGAACAGGCCAGCTCCCGCGGGCATCTGATCGAGACCGCCCGGGGCGAGCTGTCGTTTCCGTTCACGATCCGCAACCAGTTCACCACTTCGCTCACGACGCTAGAGGCCGTGGGCGCCATCGGGGACCGCCTAGGCGCGCACCAGAGAAAGTTCTACTCGGATGCCCTAGCCGAGGCCGAGAAGGGCGACACCGGGGGCTGGCTCTTCGGAGAGAACCAAGATCCCGCGCGGGCCTTGGAGATGGCGCAGCGGCTCGAACGGCACAGCATTGAGGTGGAGGCTATCCAAGGGGCCTTCCAGCTCCCGGATGGGACTACGGCCGCAGACTTGACCTTCAAGGTGCCAGCCAATCAGCCGCAGTACCGGCTGATCCGTGCGCTCTTTGAGACGCGGACCTCCTGGGACGACAACACCTTCTACGACGTGTCGTCTTGGGCCTTCCCGCTGAGCTTCGACGTGCCGCTCACCACCGTGTCCCGGGCAGACTGGACAGGGGTGCCTCCGGGGAACCCGCTTTACACCGTGAAGCTGAGGACAGACGCGCGTCTGCCGCTGGCGAGCACGGTGGCCTACGCGTTTGACACCTATGGAATGCACTCGATGCGTGCTGTCACTGCTTTGCAGAAAGCGGGGCTTGATGTCCGAGTGGCCACGAAGGCGTTTACGACAGCCACGGAGAATGGGCCGCGGGCGTTTGACGCCGGAGCGGTCCTTGTCCCCCTTCGCTCCCAGGACATGTCGGGCGCGAGCGTCCGTCAAGCGATCGAGGCCGTCCGCGCGGAGGGCTGGGCCGACCCCCTGCCCCTGAGCTCTGGGCTCACCGGTGGCGGTCCCGATCTCGGCAGCGGGAGCTTCGTGCTCGTTCAGGAACCGCAGCTGGCCCTCGTCGTAGGTGAACGCGTTTCTGCCTATGAGGCGGGAGAGGTCTGGCACGATCTGGACACGCGCGTTGGCCTGCCCGTCACCATCCTTGAGCGCGCCCGCGGGATCTCTGCCGGGGACCTCAAGCCCTTCACGCACCTCGTGCTCGTCAACGGAGCGACGTCCCGATGGGACGACGGCGACCGCGACGCGGTCCAGTCATGGGTCCGTGCCGGTGGAGTCCTCATCTGCACCAAGGGTTCGGCGTCTTGGGCGACCGAGCACATGCTGAGCAAGGCTGAGAAGCATGACGAGCACGGCCACGGGGCTGAGGACGAGGCAGGCGAGGGCTCTGATCCTGAAGCGCCGACGCCGCCGAGCTACGGCGACTACGAGGGTCTCCGCGCCGAGCAACGAGTAGCCGGAACGATCTTCTCTGCGTCGCTCGACCGCTCCCATCCCCTGGGCTACGGCTTCAGCCGCGACACGGTCCCCGTCTTCCGCAACTTCGAGACTGTCTTGCCGGAGGGCTCCGATCCCTTCGCCACGCCGCTGCGCTACACGGAGGAGCCGCTTATGTCCGGCTTTGCGAGCGACGCGAACGTCGCGCGCTTCGCAGGCACCCCCGCGATCCGCGCTGAGCGGGTGGGCTCAGGGGTCGTCATCGCCATGGTGGACAACCCCGTATTCCGGGGCGTCTGGTACGGCACCCGACGCTTCCTACTGAACGCCGTGTTCTTCGGGAAGGCCATCCAGCGCACCGGCCCCATCGACCAGCGAACCGAAGAGGAAGAGGCCGCGTACGACCACGGGCACGCCCACAACCGATAGGAGAGCTACTTCATCGACTGGATCCACTCGGTCAGCAACGTGACGGCACGGTCGTCGACCACGTTGCTGCCGATGTTGGGCATGCGGCCCGTGCCGAGGGTGCGAACTCGGTGGAGAAGGAGTGATCGCTCGGGCGCCCCGGGGGTCAGGAGGCTCGCGTCCGCGACGCCGAGATCGCCCTGGGTGGGCGCCTCGCCGACCAGCTTGGTGGCGGCCAACCCGGTGCCGTAGCGCAGATCAATGCTCGCGTTTCCCGGCCCGTCCGGACGGTGACACATGGCGCAGTTGACGTCGAGGTAGGTGCGCGCGCGATCCTCGAGGGTGCCGTCCTCGCCGAACGGGTCATGGAACTGAGCCAATTCAGCCAACTCCGTTCCCTCGGGCAGCTCAACGATTCCAGCTTCCACCCACTTAGCGATCTGGTCGCCGCCGTGGAGCTGTGCCGTATTCAGGCCGAGCACGTAGCCTGCTTCCGCCACGTGGCAGCTGGAGCACTCCGACGAGGAGGGGGCGTGCCAGGTCGTGACACCGCGATCCGAGTACTGTTCAAACTGCTTTCCAGCGGGAAGCAGCTCGGCCTCCGTCCCGCGACGATTCCAGACGTAGGTACCGGCCTCCCAGCCGTCCTCGGTGCGTTCAATGACCCGGGTCTCCACGGGCGAGGGGCTCTTGCGCCTGCGCGAGGGCTTAGAATGGAACGTCTTCACGATGCGAGCTCCCACGGGTACATCCCAAGTACCGTGATCACGGAAGCCGAGCTGCGTGCCGGCGGGTAGTTCGACGTACCGGCCCTTGAGCGCGTCATCGGACCAGAAGGGTGCGTTGACCTCGTACGGGACGAGGTGTTCACCCAGCGCCCGTGTCTTCATATCAGCGTAGAGCCCGGTTTCCGAGAGCAGCCGTGGCCAGTCGGCCAAGGAGGACTCTGGCTTATCGCTGCTCACGACGCGATAGATGCCCCCGTCAAAGCTCAGGGCGAAGAGCTCTCCGTCGTCGTCCTCGCCGAAGGAGGAGATGCTGCGACCGGTGCGCCGCACCAGCTCGGTCTCGTAGCCATTCTCGCCGTCCCTGCGGCTTGCCCACAGGTTGCCGGAGACGTAGTCGGCGAACAAGTACAGGCCGTCTAGGGACGCCTGCTCGGTGCCCCGATAGACGTAGCCTCCCGTAATCGACAGGCCCTCGGAGTGAGGGTACGTCGCGATCGGCGCGATGTGCTCTCCCGCAATAAGGTCGGTCTTCTTGGCGAAGAGCGCGTCCGCTTCGAACCGATTCCACCCGTAGTTGCCACCGCGAACGATGATGTCGACCTCCTCGATCTCGTTCTGCCCCACTTCCCCCGCAAACAGCTCGCCGGTTTCTCGGTCGAAAGAGAAGCGCCACACGTTACGCAGCCCGATAGCCCACAGCTCTGGGCGTGCTCCCTCGACGTCCACGAAAGGGTTGTCCGTGGGGACGGCGTAGCCGCGCCCCTCGTCTTGGGCGTCGACCCCTTCGCCCTGCGCGTCGACATCGATACGAATGATGCCGCCCAGCATGCTGGAGAGCTTCTGACCGTTGCCCTCTGGATCATTGGCGGCGCCACCGTCGCCAAAGGACGCGTAAAGCATCCCATCAGGCCCGAACGCGATCATGCCCCCGTTGTGGTTCCGGTACGGCTGACGCTGTAGCAGCAGCACCTCCTCTGAGAAGGGTTCCGCGACGCTCGCATCGTCACCGCTGACATTGAAGCGCGAGATCGCGTTGCGTGCGACGCCCTTGTCGTCGGCGTCCCGCTTCGACGAGAAGTGCACGAAGAACTCCCCGTTGGACTCGAAGTCCGGATGGAACGCGAGGCCCAAGAGCCCCTCCTCGTTCCCGCGACGACTGACGTGCTCGGAGATGTCCAGAAACACCGAGGAGGACGACGCGTCCTCCTCTGCGTCGAAGACGCGAATGACGCCTTCTTGCTCCACCACAAAGATCCGCCCGCTGCCGTCCCCAGCGCCCGTGAGATACACGGGACGCTCAAAGCGCAGCTGCCCAAAGGCCCGCTCCAGCGCTACGCCGGGAAACGGAGAAGGCGCCTCGGTGGACGGTACCACCGCGGCGCCAACAGGTGAAAGAGAGCAGGCCAAGGCGGCGAGAGTGAGATAGCGCATAGCGCCATCATAGTCATCGCACTCTTGACCGGTCCCTACTTGATCAGACCCTTCTGCTTGTACTTGGTCCGATACTTCTTGGCCAAAGCCGTCTGCTTGTCCGTGAGCGTGACATCGCGCCCTTGGACGAACGCACGCTCGATGACGGTGGTCAACTCCATGGGATCGCCGTCCGTCACAAGGAGCGTGGCGTCCTTGCCGACATCCAACGAGCCCACACGGTCTTCGATCCCGAGGAACTCGGCCGATGACAGAGTAATGGAGCGCAGCGCCGCCTCAGGGCTGAGCCCGTAGGGCACCGCGGCCGCCGCCTCGTAGGGCAGATTGCGAAGGTTAGAGCTATCACGATCCGAGTTCGCCATGCACCAGCGAACGCCCGCCTCCTCCAGCTGCCCCGGAAGCTCGAACGTGCTCGCGTAGGACAGGTCCCGGCGCCGCGGCATGCGGAACGTGCCCGTCACGGCCACCATGACGTCATGGCGCTTCAAGAGATCCACGTAGGCCATGGCATCGCCGCCGCCCACGATCACCGGATCGAGGTCGCGCTTCTTGGCCCAGGTGAGCGCCGACTCCGCCTGCTCGCGGGTTGAAAGCGAAATGTAGACGGGCTTCTCGCCGCGCAGCACGGGTCCCATCGCCGCAAAGCGATTGTCCGTCTTGATGCTCGGATCCGCGTCCTTGGCGGCCAAGTAGGCCTCAGCCGCGGCGAACAGGGCCTCGACCTTTTCGATTTCCGCCTGGGGATCCGAGTTGCCGCCCCGGAAGCGGCGGAAGCGGCGCGAAATGGTGCCCATGAAGGGCCACGAGATGCTGAGACCTGCGTCCCGCTCGAGGGCCATGTCTTCCCAGGTCCAGCCGTCCATTTGCATGGCTGACACGCGGCCGGGTACGCGGCCACCTTGGGGGAACACGCCCGCCACGAGCACGCCGTTGCGGCGGGCTACGGGGATATGCCAGGAGTCGGGGTTGACCGCCACGGCCGCGTAGACCTCGGGGTTCAACGAGCCCGCCTCAGAGGTATCGATGGTCATGTCCACCGCGCCGATCTCTGTGAGGCCCACCGTGCTCGTTGCGGCCACAAAGCCGGGGAACACGTGCTTGCCCTCACCGTTGATGATCTCAGCGCCATCCGCAGCGAGCCCGGACCCGATCCCCGTGATCTTCCCGCCATCAAAGAGCAGGTCGGAGTTCTCCAGAACGTCGCCACTCACGGTGTGAACGGTCGCCCCCTGGATGAGGATCGGAGCCGTCTGGGGCCCCGCCTTAGGAATGAGATCCTGGGCACCTGCGGTGGCGCCCAAGAGCACCGCAGCAAGGGCCGTCGTCGATCGAATAGCTTGCATAGAAAAGTTCATGACTAGCGGTTCCTCTTGGCGCGCGCTGCGGCCTCTTCAAACAGAATGTCAAAGCAGCCGCATACGCCAGGCCGCGCCAGGGAGGGGTCCACGCCGGAGCGCCACAGCGCCTCCATCTGGTCCCGCAATGCATCGAGTTCCATGCTCGAGATGTCCTCCGCGCCGGGGCCGCCTGGACCGCCGCCGCGCTTCTTCTCTTTGGCGCCGCCGCCCTCAGCCAGAATCTTCTGGATGATGCGTTGGCGCTCGACCTCGCCGTCGGCGCGCAGCTGCGCGTCCTCGGCGGCGTTGAAGAGTTCGGTGCCATCGACCCACGTGGAGACGCAGCGCGACGCGTAGCTGAGCGGGTTGCCGGACCAGATCGCCAGGTCGGCGTCCTTGCCAGTCTCCAGCGATCCCGTTCGGTCGCCCAGCCCCAGTTGAATGGCCGGGTTGAGAGTCACGAGCTTGAGCGCTTCCTCAGGGCTCATGCCCCCGTACTTCATGGCTTTGGCAGCCTCGGTGTTGAGGCGCCGCGCATGCTCGTCGCTGTCCGAGTTGATGGATACGTTCACACCCACCTCGGCCATGATCGCCGCGTTGTGCGGGATCGCGTCGATCACCTCGAACTTGTAGGCCCACCAGTCGGAGAAGGTCGAAGCCCCCACCGCCGATTCCGCGATCGCGTCGGCGACCTTGTAGCCTTCGAGCACGTGCTGGAAGGTGCCGATCTTGAAGCCGAACTCCTGTGCCAGTCGGCCCAGCATCAGAATCTCGTCCTGGCGGTAGCTGTGGCTGTGGATCCAGCGCTCCCCCGCCACGATCTCGCCGAGGGCCTCAAGCTCGAGGTTCACCTTGGGCGGCATCACCGCGCGGCGCTCGTACTCCGAGAGGGACTCGTAGCGGTCCCACTCTTCACGGTACTCCTTGCCAGCCATGAGTCGATCTCGGATGAGTGCCTCGACCCCCATGCGCGTGGTGGGATATTCGTTCGCACGATCCGACCCAGCGGCGACTCGCTTCGGATTCTCGCCAAGGGCGAACTTGATGCCAGGCATCGCACCCTCCGCCAACATGTCGTCCGGATACAGCGTGCCCCAGCGGAGCTTCACCACCGCGTTCTGGCCACCGATGGCGTTGGCGGAACCGTGCAGCTGGTTGGCCGCCGTCAGCCCGCCCGCCAGCTGGCGGTAGAAATTCATGTCGTCCGGGTCGATGACGTCCTCGATGCGCACCTCGGACGTCACGCGGCGCCCCACTTCGTTGACGCCTCCGCTGATCCCGGTATGGCTGTGGCAGTCAATGAGGCCCGGCGTGATGTGCATGCCGGTTGCGTCGACCTCTTCAAGGTCGTCGAGCTGAGGGGCAAACTCCTCCGGACCGACGTAGCGAATGACGCCGTCTTCGATGACGACAACGGCGCCCTCGACGATGCCAGCCTCGGCTGAGGTCCAAACCGTGGCGCCCCGGAAAATCGCATTGCGGACCTCGGCGGCGCCGATGCGCCCGTAAGCGCCGAACGGGATCGGCAGCTCGCGGAGCTCGGGCGGGCCCTTGGGCTCGTCGGTCGCGTCCGCCTTTTCTTCTTCCGGCTCCTCAGCGTCGGGCTCCTCTGCTCCAGTCACCTCCGCCTCGTCCGACGGAGTCTCTTCCTCCCCGGCGGTCTCCTCTCCCGCGTCAGGTGCGTCTTGATCCCCGGGCTTCGCGTCTTCCTTCGCGTCTCCCTCCGCGTCTTCATTCTTATCCTCTTTGGCGGGCTCTGGCGCGTCACCCGTGCGGGCCGCGGTCCAGAACTGCGAGCTGCCATCCGGCGCCGCAAGCGTGCCATGGATCTTCTCACCCTCGAAGAGTCCGGAGCCCACGAAGAAGCCCTCGGCGTCGTCCTCAAGGTCGCCGGCGGCGAGGTGGAAGTGAACGTGGTAAGGGCCGTACTTGACCTTCTTCGCCTTGACCGTCTTGTCACCGATCACGAACTCAAGGGTCTTGCGATCGCGCACGATCACTTCCCCCGTCACGTCGGTCGCGCTCCCCAGCGCTGGGATCGAAAAGCCGTAGGCCCCGTCGAGGCTCGGGAGCGTCGCCTTGTTGACGCGGAACGGCTTACCGCCGACCCAAACGTCGCGCACCTTGCCGTCCTTGGCGAAGGGCTCGCCTTCGCGCACTACGATGTGAGCGAGCATGCCAGGGGCCAAGCGACCGAGGCGGTCGTCAAGGCCTAGCAAACGAGCCGGAGTCATCGTCAGCGCGCGCAGCGCCTCGTCGGAATCGAGTCCGCGCTCGATCGCCTTGCGCATCGCGCCTGGAAACTCCGAGCGCTTCTCCAGCCCTTGGGTGGACAGCGCGATGGTGACACCGGCCTCCACGAGGCGCCGGGGGTTCGAGGGAGCCTCTTCCCAGCCCCAAAGGACTCGGAGACTCTGACCCGCGGCCTTCTCGGCCGTTGAAACATCGGGGGCCTCGGGGAAGGCCACGGGGATCACCATGGGCATCCCGAGGCCTGCGATGGCCTCAAGTCGGCGGAACTCCGTGCCCGTGCCCATCACGAGCATCGAGCGGCCAAGCTCGGCCGCCAGCTTCGCCGCGCGCAGGGTTTGCAGCTCGTTGCGGCTGACGAAGAGAACCGTCGTGTCCGTGCCAGCTTCTGCGATGGCCTGAAGGGCCTCGTTCGGCTGGGGCGGCTCGTGGCCGTTCGGGTTGGCCTCGTCGATCGCGAGACACTCTTCATAGCGGTCGGCATCAGAGAACGCCTGGCGCAGAAGTGCAATCGACCCCATCTCCGAAGTGGGGTAGGTCAAGAGGCCGTCCGACCCCCAGCCCGCGGTGCTGAAGGACACGGCCTGGTAGACCTCGTCCGCGATCACCTCGGTGCTCGCCGACTCAATCTCTGATCCTGCAGAACCAATCGCCACGACGGCCGCCGTTCCGCGGAGAATCCCGTCCTCGGGTGCGATGGCAGCCGCGGTGAAGCCGAGGGAGCGAAGCTCCTTCGCCTTGTCCTCCCCCAGGCGCGTGCCATCCAGGGCCGAGCGCTGCGGAACCACAAGGTCCGACTGCCAGTAGCCACCGAAAGCCTCGGCCGCGGGCTTGTTCGCCTCGACACCCACGTGGGACTCGATGAAGCCCGCGTGCAGAATGAGATCGGTGCAGTCCCAAACCCGAGCGCCCTCGGGGGCCGCGCCATCCGTCTCGATGGACTGGATCATTCCGTCGCGAATGACAACGGTGGCGTTCTCCATCCGCTGGCCGGGTTCGGGGATCACTGTCCCTCCGACAAGTGCGTGCCAGCGGGGATCCACTTGGCTGGGACCGCGAAGCGGGGCGTCCTGCAGAGGCGCTGCGAAGGTAGAGGCAGCGGCGAGGACTGCTAAACCACTAAGGGTGAACAGCCTGGCCGGGCGAGGGAGATTCCGAGTCATAGGGTGCAGACACTAAGGCCGCTATAGGTGTGAGAGGTAGACGCCTAGGATCGCACCTTGGCGTCGCCGCACCCTATCCCTCGTCACCCTCTTACGAAGACTGCACCCAAATGCTGTCTCATTGAGGTAAAGGCCCTCAGCGCTGCTATCGGCGACGGCGACCACGGCGGTCGCGGTCCCTGGCGATCGGCGTGTCTGGAACCTTCTCGAAGTCCGGCTTGGCCAGCAGCGCTGGATCTATGGCCCTGAGTCGATCTAGGCCTGCCTGCAGGGCGCCGGCGGCGTCGACCTCCCCGAGCTCCTTGAGCTTGGCCAGCACCAACCAGCTCGTGGTGACCCCCGAACCATTCAGCCCATCGAGGGCGTTGGAGGCCGTGGGCTTCAGCGCAAAGGACTCGAGGAGCAGCTCGGCGCTGCCCTTCGGGTCGGACTGTTCGAACTTCACACGCGCCATTCCTGCGAGCGCCATGGCGCCGTAGTGCTGGCTTGAGTCCGCGGTGCTCGGGTCGCGCTGAGCCGACCCGTCGAAGTGCGCCTTCGCCGCTTCGTAGCAGGCCAATGCCTTCTCCGGCTGGGACCGACGCCTGCGGAACTCACCGCCCACGAGGGCCGCGTAGCCCGCGTACCAAGCATCCGAGGCCGTCGCAGCCGGCTCTCCAGCCATCTTGCCGTACGTCTCCATCATTCCGTCGACCCCACGTGAGTAGAGAAGCCGCTCGCGAAACCGCGCATGCAGCGCCCAGCTGGCCGGGAAGCGCTTGAGTCCGCGATCGAGGGAGTCGAATGCCCGACGACGGGCGCCCATGCGGATCAGGAAGTCATGGTGCTTCTTCACCTGCTCGTCTGTCCCGAGCGGGTGCTGGCTCAGGAGATCGAAGGCCGTGTTGACCTCGCCCATCTCATCGGCCGACCAGTCGCCTCCGCCGCGAGCGGCCTCCCGAATGGACTCAACGCCTGCGTCGGCAAAGAGCGACATCAGCGCCATACCGATCCAGCCCGTAGCGGCGTCCGTACTCGCTGCGTGAGAGTCGGCCTGCATCCCGCGGAAGGACGCTTGAATGGTCTCCTTCCAGGGCTCGCCGGTGTAGAACGCCGCGAGGCCCCGCACGGCCTGGGTTCGCCAGGTCGGAGCCGTTGCGGCTTCTGCGGCCGCCGCGGCTTCCTTGGCCTCCATGAATCGGAACTCCGTGAAGCGCTTGGCGCTAGCGGCCCCCTTGGCTCGGCCCGCCGAGGAAGGATCCACCGCGAGTCGCAGCATGGCCTCGGCCCTCACCGTCTCAGCCTCGGCAACCTCAGCTGGCGTAGGCTCGGGCTTGAGCGCATTCGCAAGCTCAAGGCGCGCCTCAATCTCGTAGCGCTGGACCGCTGCGTCCTCCACCCGCGTCGAGCCGAGCTTCTGCGCTAGCTTCTGAACCTCCTCGTGCATCGGGCCAGCATCAAGGCCGCGCAGCGTCACGCTGAGGGACTTGGCGCGCGGGAAATCGGTGGCCATGGCGTCCAGCGCCCCAAGGAGCCATCCGCGGTCTTGCTCCGGCATCGGAACCGCAAGGGCTTCGGCGATCAGATCGATGGCCGCTTCCGAGCGCTGCTGGCTGAGGATCTTGCGCGCCTGACTGGCTAGGTCGACGTCTAGGCCAAAGAGGGCCATGCGCAAAAGCTCGATAGGCGCACCCGCCCCCAGCTTCTCGGAAATGTCGAGCAGGCGGCGGCGCTCCTGGCGCTTGGCCATCTTGAACTGCTGTTCGATCAGACGCCGATGCACCACGTCGCGACTTTGCACGAGCTCTTCCAGGGACCGGTCCCGACCAGCGTCCGGGTTGGTCGTGTCCTCGCGGTTCGCGATTCCCTCCGCCAACGTCTCGAAGACCGACTTCACGTCGAGGGCGTAGAAGACGTCGTAGAGCTCGGTGCCATCCAGCTCGACGCCGATGTGCCGGGGGGACACGCGCGTTTGATCGAGGAACATCCCGTAAACGATGGGCTCCATGGCGATGTGCTCGCCGCAGGTGACGCTGCCAAAGCGCGGGCACAGCACACGTGCGCCGTTCTCGTCGTAGTCCCTTGGGTTGTGCCTGTACACCGAAGCGATCACGTTGACGTACGGCTCATGGAACTTGGCCATCTCCGGATCCCGGTAACGAATCCCCGCGTAGTGCTCGCTCGCGATCTCACCGTCCATATTGACGCAGACAAGGAGCGGCTTGCCCGTGTCCTTCGACACCGCGACCGCGTCTTCCCAGGTGCGCTGGAACACGATCGGGACGGGCTTCGCCCAGTCCTCCGCGGTCGGAGCTGGCCACATGGCCTCGCGACTTCCCGGTGCGGGCCCGCCTTGCTGAGTCCCGGCTTGGGCACCGGCGCTCGGCGGCGGCGTCGTGGTCGGGGCCTGGAGAATCAGGGAGGCGGCGAGAACCGATGAAAAGGAAAGCAGCATGGGAGGGGTTGGAGTTCAGGGCTTAGGTGACGATCTTAGGCCCCGGATGGGCTACGGTCTCACTCCGATCTATGGGTCCCATCATCGCTTTCTCATCGTTTGCACTGGCGACGCTTGCAGCGGCTCCTGAAGTCCCTGCCGGGGTGTCCCTCACGTGGGCTCTCCCGGATCGAGCCGTCTACGCGGGCGAGGTGATTTCCGTTTCCCTTGAGGTCACCGTGCCAGAGCCCTGGCTCGGGGAGAATCTGCTCCAGCTTTTCCCCCAGCCCCTCGACCTTCCGCTGCAGGTCAGCGGCTTCGAGGGCCTTCCATCCGGGCGGCTGGTGCCCCTCGACGGCCAGCCGGACGAAGGGTCCAAGACAGTGGTGGTTGATGGAGAGATCTGCCAAGCAACGGGGCCAGTGCTCTCCGAGAGCCCCAATGGTCAACTCGCCTCCTTCTCCGTCCGAAGGTGGTTCACGGTGCCTCGGGCGGGAGCGATCCAGCTGCCGGGCGCGGGTGCCCACTACGCCTATGCCGCGAGCTTCCGCGACGATTTCGTCAGGGGCCGAGTCCCGGTGGAACGCGAAACGGCCGACGCCCTAGGATCGAGTGCCGAGCTCACTGTCCTCGGGCTGCCCGAGGAAAGTCGCCCATTGGAGTTTGCGGGGGCGGTGGGTGCATTTCGCCTCAGCGCCCAGCGTGCCCAGTCCTCCGTCAGGCTCGGTGACTCCGTCAAGGTCATCGTGCGCGTCGAGGCCCCCGGTGATCACCCGGGTCCACTGCTCGAGACTCGAGATCTACAGGTGGAGGCCTCCGAGGACTTCATCGAGCTGGGACGCACCCTGACGAGGAGCGGAGGGACGACGTCGATCGACGTGTCTTTCGGTGCGCGAAGCGTGGGCTTCCACGAGCTGCCAGCCGCCTCACTCGCGGTCTTTGACCCGACGCTCTCCCCACCCGCTTACCGAGTCGCTCGCGTCGAAGGCCCAGGGGTTCAGGTGCGGCCCGCCAGCGACGAGGCCGGACCGAGCACACCAGCAGCCACCAGCCAAGATACGGCCCCCGAGGAGACACCCGGGCCCACTCCCTACTGGACCATGGCGGTGGCCGCTTTTGTCTTCGCCCTCGCCGTAGCCTCTGTGATCCGACGCCGAATCCTTTGAGCCTCATTCACGACGCCGAACGCCACCCCGTGACGACGATCCTGTGCGTTGGGGCCATCGCAGCCTTCATCGCTGGCGAGACGGGACGGAGCCTGGACCATCTCATCCTGACGCCCCTCGACGCGCTGACGGAGCCGTGGCGTTACGTGACGACGATCTTCCCCCACGGCGGACTCATTCACATCGCCTTCAACCTGCTCTGGACCTGGCAGCTGGGCCGGGGCATTGAAGCGCGCATCGGCTCGGCCAAAATGGTGGGCCTGGCGCTGCTCGCCGCGCTGGCAGCCAGCGGCACAGAGCTGATTCTCTTCAACTCCCCCATCGGCCTCTCAGGGCTGGTCTACGGGTTCGCCACCTTCGCCTGGGCACGGGGCCGTCACGATCCACGATTCCGCGGGCTCATCGACAACAAGACGATGCAGTTCCTCGGGGGCTGGTTCCTCCTTTGCATCATCGCCACGGAGACGGGGTTCATGCCGGTGGCCAACGGCGCCCACGCTGGGGGCGCCGTCATGGGCTTCCTCCTAGGCATACGCCGTCCCTGGTTCGCGCCCGCATTCTTGGCGGCCTTAGTCGCTGTCATCGTGATGCGGGTGGGCCAAGGGAGCGCTCGCACCTCGGCATGGGTCATCCACAAGCGGGCCGAGGCGGCGATCAAAGCCGAAGAGCACAGCAAGGCGATCGAGCTCTACGAGCAGCTGTTCATCAACGGCGACGGTACCCCTGGGGCCCGCTACAACTACGGGCTATCGCTCTACCGCGTTGGGCGTCAAGGGGAAGCGATGGACGCGCTGATCGAAGCCTACGACCAGGATCCCCAGGTCATTCCCGACATGGACCTGCGCAAGGCCATCATCGACGCTAAGGCGCTGCGGGATGGCTTCCAGTAGCGACTCGCACGACGCCGGGGAGGCGAGCCGCGAAGAGGCCATCAGGCTCCAGGGGGACCGGCCCCCTTGGGAGCGCGGTCTTTGGCTCGTGGGCGGGCTTTTCTTCGTCGCTGTGGGCGCCGTGGGGATCGTCGTCCCAGGGCTTCCGACGACGCCTCTACTGCTTCTCGCTGCCGCTTGTTTCGCCCGCAGTTCGCCGCGGCTCTACGCGTGGCTACTGCGCAACAAGACCTTCGGCCCGCTGATCGACGACTACCGCGCGGGGCGAGGTGTGTCCATGCGCGTGAAGGTCAGTGCGATATCGGTGATGACGATCTTTGTGATGTTTGCCCTGTGGGTGCCGCTGCGCGGCAAGCCCCTACTCGCCTCCCTAGTGGGGACGCTCGCCCTCGTCGGCGCGATCTACATCATCCGGCTACCCACGCGCCGCTAGTCGACCAAGTCGTGAAGCGACAGGTGGTCCGGCAGGACGCAGCTGTGCCCCTTCTCGGACTTCAAGCGCTTGGCGAACGCTTCGCGAGCGTCGTCGTCGCCGTGCACGATGAACGTGCGCTTGGGTGCAGGCAGGTCGGCGACCCAGCGCAAGAGCTCGTTCGCATCCGCGTGGGCGGAAAGCCCGGTGAGCTTCGCCGTCTCGGCCTTGTTCACGATGTCCTTGCCGTGAATGCGAATGGTCTTCTCTCCGTCCTGAAGCCTTCGACCCCGCGTTCCGTGGGCCTGATACCCGCCAAGGACAACGAGGTTGTTCGGGTCCGGAAGGCAGCGCTTGAGGTGATGCAGAATCCGGCCGCCCGTCATCATGCCGCTGCTGGCAATGATGACCCTTGGACCCGCGAGATCGTTGAGTCGTCGGGACTCAGACGCCTTGCGATGCAGGTACACCTGGCGCCCAAACACGGGGCTGTTCCCCGAACGCAGGTCAACGGTCTCGAGGCCGCTCTCCTCGGGGTAGCGCCGGTAGATCTTGGTGGCGTCAGCGGCCATCGGACTGTCGAGGTGGATGGGCACCTGCATGCCGATGCGCTCCATGACCTTGGAAAGCAGGTACACGAGCTGCTGGGAACGTCCAATCGCGAAGGCGGCAAAGAGGATCGTAGCGCCACGGGGGATGCCCTTGCGCAGGATCTCCTCCAGCTGATCCTCGATGGTCACCTCGGGGTGGCTGCGATCGCCGTACGTGGACTCGATGACGAGAACGTCGCAGTCGTCGGGCTTAGCGGGATCGGGGACGAGGGGCGCGTCGTAGCGGCCGATATCACCGGAAAAGAGCACGCGCACGGGATCTCCCCCGTCGGCGCTCACGCGCATCTCGACCATGCCGGATCCAATGATGTGCCCGGCGTGGCGGTAGCGCACCTCGAAGCCCGGGGCCACGCGAAACCAGCGATTGAACCGCGCGGTTTGAAGCTGTTCGGCCGCCTCTTTTGCGTCCTGTACCGAGTAGAGCGCCCGCGCCGGCTTGTGCTTGGTGAACTTCTTACGGTTGGCGTAGCGCGCGTCCTCTTCTTGGATCCGCGCGCTGTCCTCCATCAGCATCTCGGTGAGGTCGGCAGTAGCGGGCGTGCAGTGGATCGCGCCCTCAAAGCCGTCGCGGCAAAGGGCCGGCAGGTAGCCGGTGTGGTCGATGTGCGCGTGGGTCAGCACCACGGCGTCGATGTCACCGGGGGAGACCGTGAACGGCGCCCAGTTGCGCTTGCGGACCTGCTTGCGACCTTGAAAGAGCCCACAGTCGATCAAAACGCGAGCGGCTCCCGTCTCCACAAGGAAACGAGAGCCGGTCACGGTGCCGGCAGCACCCAGGAAGCGAATCTTTGGCGACGTCATACCGCCCACGATACTCCATAGAACTGCCGTGGGGTGAAGGACTCACCCTAGCAGCCTAACTAGCCAACGAGGGCTTTGAGCTTCTCGATGATCGGGCCAACGATGTCGCCGATGCCGCCTTCGGGCTTGAAGCTGGAGAGAGCGCCCTTGAGTGCGTCAGCACCCGGGAGAGCTGCGCCAAGCTTGTCCTTCATGGCGCCGAGGCTGTCGACGATGGGACCAGCCATAGCCTTGAACTTCTCGGCGCTAGCGACGTCCTTGATGCCGCCAAGGCCTTCGGTGAGGCTGCCCATGAGCTCGGTAGCCTTGCCCTTGATGGCGTCGGGGGTCATGCTGGAGAGGTCGAGGTCGCCAAGGGCGTCCGCGCCTTTCTCTGCCATGGAGGCTGCGCCGTCAGCCGCGTTTGATGCAGCGTCGGTGGCTTCGCCACAGGAGGCGAACATGGGAAGGGCAAGCGAGAGGGAGAGGAAGAGTTTCGTTTTCATCGGTATCGAAGGGTCTACAGGCCGGCGGTCTGCGTGGCCTTTGAGGCAACAAGTCTAGGGGCACTCAACACGCAATGGGTGGTTCCAATGCAAGTCCGTCCGACATTTCTCAAACACTCTTCATCTACGTCTATCTCCAGATCAAAGGGCCATCCTTCCTGACCAAGGTGTCAGAGCCGATCCCAGGAAGAGAGCTGCCTTCCTACTTGGGCTTCGGGCGGAAAACCCCAATGACCTCTGAATCGTTCTCCAGCCTCGCTGCGCCAGTCAGGTCCAGGCAGTAAGGGATCGCTGGGAAGACGGCATCAAGGCACTGGCGGATCGCGCTCGGCTTGCCCGGGAGATTCACGATCAGAGCCTTCCCTCGAATACCGGCTGTTTGCCGGGAGAGAATCGCCGTCGGGACGTACTGCAGGCTCACCTGACGCATCAGCTCACCGAACCCCGGCATCGGCTTCTCAAGCACAGCCTCCGTGGCCTCGGGGGTCACGTCCCGCGGCGCAGGTCCCGTGCCACCGGTCGTCACGACTAGGTCGCAGCCTTCCACGTCAACGAGCTCAATGAGCGTCGCAACGATGGTCGCTTGATCGTCCGGGATCACGCGGGGAATGGCCTCCCAAGGGCTCGTAAGGTACTCATCAAAGGTCGCATGGATCGCGGGACCCCCGAGGTCCTCGTACTCACCGCGGCTCGCGCGATCTGAAACGGTCACGATGCCGATCTTGGCTGGTGTGTTCATCTAGTGGTGTGATTCAGGAGTTCGTGCCACTAACTGCGTGGTGGAAGGACGGAGCGTTCGCCGATGGAGTGACCAACGTACGGGAGGAAGCGCACGGATTCACCCGCGCGGAAGGCGGCGCCAACAGGAAGCTCGACGAGACCGTCGGCTGCGGCGGCCGCGATGAGGTCCCCGCTTCCGTTCCACTTGGCGGGTACAAGGCCCTCGTCCTGAAGCGACGCCGGAAGGAAGAGATGACGCCGTCCCTTGTGTTCGTAGTCATGGGCCATCGGAGCCTGAATCCAGCGGGGAGCCCAGCCCCCAAGGAACTTTCCGAGCACTGGGAAAAGGAAAAGGTGCGCCGTCGCTAGAACGCTGACGGGGTTCCCCGGCAATCCGACGAACGTCGCGCCGTCTCCCCGCGAGGCGACCAGAACCGGTTTCCCAGGCTGGACCTGGACCTTGTGAAAGACGGTTTCGAATCCGAGCTGATCCAGCATCGACGGGACAAGGTCGTGGGTTCCCATGCTGACGCCACCCGTGGTCACGACGATGTCCGCACTGGACACGGCGTCCTCTAACGCGCCGCCGAGCTCGGTGGCCTGGTCTCGTGCGTGCCTGCGCGTGACCCGCGCGCCCACCGCCTCCAGCAGACCGTCTAGGAGCGGGCCGTTGCTGTCGCGGATCCCAGCGGCGCCAGACGCCCCCACCTCGTCCCCGGTGGTGACGACCCCTACGGTCGGACGTTGGAACACCACGGCCTCGGTCGCACCGGCCATCGCCGCCACCGAGAGATGCGCCGGGCCAAGACGTGTCCCTTTGGCTACCAAGACGTCGCCAGCGTGCGCGTCTTCTCCGCGCCACGCGACGTTGCGGCCCGCCTGCGGAACGTGATCGATCAGAACCGTTGGAGCACCTTCTTCGTAGCCCGTGCGCTCGATGGGCACGACGGTCGTCCCCGACGGAGCGGGCGCGCCCGTCATGATGCGAACGGCCTCACCGGGCTGGAGATTGCCGTCGAACGTTGCCCCCGCCAGAACGACGCCGCGGACGCTGAACGTCTGAGCGTCACCCTTCGGCACCACGGCGAAACCGTCCATCGTCGACCGATCAAAGCCCGGCTGATCGCGGTCGATCGCGACGTCTTCGGCCAGGGTCCTGCCTCGGGCATCGCGGAGGGGCAGCGTTTCGGTCCGATGGGCCCGGGCCCCCACATCGAGGGCGTCAAGAGCCCCCATGGCTTCTTCAAACGTGAGCATGAGGCCGGAGACTATACCCCCAGCGGCTCACCGAGTTAGCCAAGCGGTAGTTTCGAGACGAGGGGCACGTCTAGCGGGGCTAGCTTCCCCGCGGCCGCCATGGCCGCGAGCTCCTCGCGCTCCACCCAGCGAACCTCGTCGTGGGTTCCGTCTTTCAGCCTCGGCTCAGACTCAGCCGTCAAGGGCGCGGCAGCGTACGCGGTCAGACGCAGGGGCGATGGGTTGTCGCGGGTCGACGCACCGAGTCGCTCCCCCACCGTGATGGGCAGGCCGAGCTCTTCATGTAGCTCGCGAGCTAAGCAGGCGGAGGCCGTTTCACCCGGCTCTAGCTTGCCCCCTGGGAATTCCCAGAGGCCCGCGACGTCGGCCGGTCGAGTTCGCCGGGCGATGAGAATCGTGCCGTCCTCCCGCATGATCACCGCAGCGCAAACTTCAAGGGGCGGACCCGCCTGGCCCATCATCCTCGCCAAAGGCCGTGATACATCCCAGCCCTCCATGAGGGTCTTGAGCACGGCCATGATCGGCGTCGCGAGCAGCATCCCCACGATGCCCCAGATCTTGCCCCAGAACACCAGGGCGAGCAGCACCACCGAGGCGCGGAGATCGAACACGTCCCCGAGCAGCTTGTTCTCCCAGATTTGGCCCACCACGAATTGGATGGCTCCGGGAATCGCGAGCGCAAGCGCCATCGTCAGCACCGGCGCATCCGTCAAATACAGCACCGGCAGCGGCAGCAGGACTGCAATCACCGAACCGATGGTGGGAATGAAGTTGAGCAGGAACGAAAGCAGCCCGAACAGAATGGCCGCGGGGGCCCCGACGATCCCAAGCGCAAGCCCCACCAGGATCCCGGTCACCGCGGACGTGAGCGTCTTGACCGAGATGTACTTCTTCACTCGGCTGTCCACCGTGCTGCCCACCG
>CAYQKK010000003.1:61809-74731 GCA_964417955.1 uncultured Planctomycetaceae bacterium | reverse complement strand
CCACCGTGCTGCCCACCGAGTTGCCGTCCCCGTGGGTGCCGCCCGTGCGACGTCCCTGCTCGATGAGGAGGAACATCACAAAGATCAGAACCGTGATGCCCTGCGAGAGCAGGCTGCCGAGGACGCCGACGACCTTGGGGACGAGTCCGCCCAGCCCCTCGGTGATCTTGGCGGCCGCGTTGGCGCCTCCTAGCCAGCCCGGCACCCGCTCCCCGAGCGTAAAGTCTCCGGTTTCGGCATCGATGAGCCCCTTGCTCACGAGCACCTTCTTCACGCCGTCGACCGAGTCCAGCGATTCCGCCACCACCCCCGCCAGGATCACGAGCATGAGCGCCCCGAGCAGCATCGTCAGCCCGACGGAAACGGCTCGCGACAGCCGCGTCTTAGCGCTGAGGAAATCCACCACCGGCGCCAACGCGATCGAAAAGAAGATCGCGAGCGAGAACGGGATCATCACGTCGCTCAATGCCTGAAGCGCCGCGCCCGTCGCGATCGTAGCTAGCACAGCTAGGCAGATCGTCTGGACACGGCGCTCCGTCATGAGCGGCTCAGACCTCACAGCGTTGTCGGTCGAGGGAATAGCGGCTCTCTCCCTAGACGAACGGCGTGATGCCGGGCTGGGCGACCGGCGGCACTTCGTTGGCGCCCCACTCGTAGCTCTTAGGCGTCAGGTCCTCTTTGGATTCCAGCGCCTGGTTCCAGCTGATCTCCTGGCCGGTGTAGGCGGACATGCGCACCATCAGCGCGAGCAGCGTCGCGCGGCACATCACATCGCCGTCGTGGATCGGCTTGCCCGCGCGGATCGAGGCGAACATCTGGTCATGTTCGTTCTGGTACATGTTGTCGTTCATGCCCTCGGGCGTGCGCCAGCGCCACGGGTTCTCGCCCTCGACCTTGTGGGTCATGAGGTGAGCCGTGCCCTTCGTGCCGTAGATGTGATCCGAAACGTCGCGCACGGCGCCGTTCCATTGACGGCAGGAGAAGAAGCCCTTGACGTTCTCGCCGAAGTCGAAGACCGCGTTGAAGTGATCGAAGACGTTGCCGAACTTCGGGTCGGTACGCACGATGCGGCCGCCCTGGGCCTTGACCTTGATGGGCGGCTTGTCGTCCATGGCCCAGATCATCTTGTCGAGGTTGTGGATCGCCTGCTCTGCTACGTGGTCGCCCGAGCACCACGTGTAGTAAAGCCAGTTGCGCACCTGATGCTCCATCTCGGTCCAGTCAGGCGTGGGCTCGCGGTACCAGAGTTCGCCCGTGTCGTAGGAGCACTCCAGCGCGGTGATCTTGCCAATCGCGCCCTCGCGGATCTTCTCGACCGTGGCACGCTTCGCGTTCTGGTAGCGATAGCACAGACCCGTCACCACGGCGATGTTTTTGTCCTTGGCGTCGTTGCACGCCTGCCAGATGCGGCGCAGGCCCGGCGCGTCGACGGCCACGGGCTTCTCCACGAACATGTGCTTGCCCGCCTTGACGGCGTACTCCACCTGGGCCGGGCGGAAGTGCGGGGTCGAAGCGAAGAGCACCACGTCGCACATATCGACGATCTTCTCGTGACAGTCGAGACCAACGATGCGGTTCGCCGGGGGCACGTCGATCTGATCTTTGATGTCCTCGACGGCCTGGAGGTTCTTGAGCGACTTCTCAAGCTGGTCTTCGAAAGCGTCCCCCATGGCCACAAGGCGCACGTTGGGGTCGGCGCGGAGAGCGTTCGTTGCCGCGCCGCTGCCGCGTCCACCGCAGCCGATCAGGCCGACCTTCAAGATCGGCACGTCTGCGGCGTCCTGGGCCGCGCCATGCGCCAGGCTCGACGTGGCCCCGAGGGCCGTAGCTGCCCCCGCCGCTCGCAGCACGTCGCGACGTGACTGACCGGAAGCGTTGGATGACGTGTGGGTGCTCGGATTGATTTGGCTCATTCTTCTGATCTTGTGGGAGGAGACGTCGACAGACGCACCCCATCGTGCGGGAACAGGTCGCCGACGCAAGGATCTGCTTCCAACGATGGGAAGAACATCCCGGCACGGACCCCGTCGGCAAGGCCTTCGTAAAGCTCAGGCTCCTCAGACGGCTCCCCAAGGACGACAAGCGCGGTCGCCCATGCGTCCGCTGCCGTTGCCGTGCCCGCCGTCACGACCGCCGCGCGCGGACTCGGCAGTGGCTGAAGCGTTCGAGCGTCGAGTACATGCCCAAAGCGCGAAGAACTCGTCTCGTCGATGGGGTCCACGCCAGGGGGCCTTTCCCCCTGAAGCTCAGCTGCTTGGTACGCGTCACCCGACGTAGCAATCGCGCCCCGGGTCAGCACGAATCGCAGAATCGGGCCGCCGGAAGCCTCGCCGAAGGGACGCACCTCGACCTTCCATCCCGGCTCGCCCGGCGGTGGGCCAAGCGACGCCACATCCCCGCCGCCGTCCATCAGCGCACTCGTGATGCCGGCCGCGTCGAGGTAGGCCAGTGCCTCGTCGACCGCGATTCCCTTGGCGATTCCACCGAAGTCAAGCCGCGTCGGAGCCGCGAGCCGAGCCTCCAGTCCGCGGGCTCCCTCGCGGAGCTCCACTCGCCGCCGCCACCCCACTCCTTGCACCGCAGCCTCCCAGCGCTCGGCGCTGGGCCATTCACCCTGGCGCAGCGCCCGCCGCCAGAGCTTGGTCCAGTTCCCAACGGTCGGGTCGAACGCACCGCCGCTCCCTTTCCAAGCGGTATTCGACGCCCGCAGCACCATGGCGAGATCGACCCCCACCGGCGTCCATACCTCGGGCGTCTCCCCGAGCCTCCTCGCCTCGCTGGCTGCGTCGTAGTCACTCGCCGCCCGCTCGAAAGCGTCCACCCGGCCCCAGGCCGCGGCCGCAGCTGCATCCGCGATCTCCTCGGAGGGAGCGAAGAACACGAGGCGAAACAGGGTGCCCATGGCGGGGTGCTCGCGCTCGTAGCGAAGGAGAGGCTCCGGCTGCGCAGGAGCGACTCGGCCGGCAGCGCAGCCCCCGCTCAGCCAAGCGAGACCCAGACCAAGGCATACCAGTAGCCGACCAGCTGCGAGGGACGTCGTGACAACACGCATCGCACCACTCTAGCTATTCCGAGCCCCTTTGCGGCCTCACAGGCAGAACGTCACCCTCGTCGCACCGGAGAAGTTGAACGTGGCCCCAAGCGGGCCGCCCACATCTCGGTACCAAGCCTGGAACGTCCACGTCGAGCCGGGGTCGATTCTTCCTGGCCCGGCGCTGAAGGGCGCCACGCTAAAGTCCAGATCGAACTGGGACGTGCCGCTTCCGTCGGCCATGTCCACCGACGCTCGACTCAGCGTTCCACCCACGCAGAGGCTCCCGTTGCCCATCGACACCAAGTCGTCCAGCGGACCGTAGAACAGAAGAGCCGGAGAGAAGGCTGGCAGGTCGGTCACGTACACCGTGGCGGCGCTAATTCCTAAAGAGGTGGAGCCTATCCACCGGATTTTGGCGTCAAGACCGGTGACGTTCAGGGCGCCGTCGCAGGTGCGCTCCGCAGCGCAGGCGCCACGCAAACGCCTCACGACGTCCTCCTGGTAGTCCAAGAAGAGCAGTTCACCGAATCCATCAGCTGCGAAGGCAACGGAACTCCAGGCCGACGGAAACTGAAAGTCCGCCACAACAGGCTGCTCTACGACCTCGAAGTCCCCCAGCGGCGTCCTGCGGATCCTCCACATTTGGTTGGTGCATAGATCTGCGCACAGAAACCAGCCTCTGAGCCAGGGCACCGCGTCGCCGGAATACACGAGACCCCCGGTGATGGCACAGCCTGGATTGTGGGGGTATTCGAAAACTGGATCGGTGTAGGCAGGGTCGTCGCATGCCAAGGTCGACACCTGGCACCCGCTGCTGTCCTGACAGAGACTCCCCTCCATCGCAGGCCATCCAAAGTTCAGCCCAAACTCCCCCGCCGCGGCGAAGTTGACCTCCTCGCGCAGCGAGCCCCCAATCTCACCAATCCACAGGTCGCCGGTCACATCGTCGAAGCTCCACTTCCACGGGTGCCGAAGCCCGCTGTGCACGATCTCAGGCGCGACACCCGGCACTCCCACGAATGGGTTGTCCGGTGGAACCACGTAGGGAAACCCGGAGTCGACGTCGATGCGAAGCATCTTTCCCGCCAATCGCGTCATGTCTTGCGAGCTACAAGTCGGGGCCGTGGTCGTCTCGCCGTCGCCCACCCCGATCCAGAACATCCCGTCCGGACCAAACGCAATACGTCCGCCAAAGTGAATGCCCGCCTCGACGGGGACGCTCAGGAGCTCGACCCAGGTGGCGGGGTCAGCAACGTTGGGATCGAGCGAGCCGGCCGTGATTCGCGCAAGCCTCATGGAGCCCGTCGGCGAGGAGTCGCGATCCCAGTACCAGAGATACACGAAGCCGTTCACGTCAAACGCCGGGTGAAGCGTAATCCCCAGAAGGTTGAGGTTGAGCGACGTGCCGGGAAGGGACACAAGGTCGACGAAGGGCTGCTGCAGCAGTTGATCCCCTTGAATGATCCGCACTTTGCCCCTCTCCTGGGTGGCGAAAATTCGGTCGTCACCTGGAAAGGCCACGATGTCGGTTGGATCGTCAAGACGATCCGCTGCGGCGATGACGGTGGTATCGAAGACGGGCTCGAAGTAGAGCGGCGGCGACGACTGCAGGGCTGCGATAGCGAGAAGATTTGCGAGCATAGTTCCTTCTGATGGCTAGAGACTGAGACGGCATGCGAGCGAGTCCTCGGACCTTATCCGCCAGCTGTGTATTTCATCACCGACACGAGGTCACAGTCCGTTGCGTCACACGGGTCTCCCCCTACTCGGCCCCTGAAACCTTGTCCCTTCCGGAGTTGGAACAAACTCTCGATCTTGCCTACCGATTGCGTCACCTACCCGTAGGACGTCCCTATGGGAGCCATGGACAGGATGGGTACCGCAGCGGCAAGATCACGCAGGGCGCGAATGTCGGCGGTCAGTGCCCACCTGGCTCAAGTATCCAGCGCAGCTGTTCTGATCACTTTTCCGGCTCTTTCGATCTCGAGCTGCCATCCAGCCCAGGAGACCGTACAGCCAGAATCGCATCCACCGGAACGCAGCCAGATCGAGGCCGCCGCGGACATATCTTCCAAGGGCGGCATCCACGTTGCAGCACGAAGGCAGTGGTTCGGCGAGAAGACTCCCCTTCTGCCCAATATCGACTTCGAGATCTATGAGGAGAGCGGGAAAGAGCGCGTGCTCTACCGAGGCTCGACGACGACAGGCGACTCCGCCCCAATCTCCATCGAAGAGCTCTCGAGTGCTGCTGTCCCCTCGGTACGTCCGGCAACACTTCGGGCACGCGTCACCAGCCCGGGGTTTCAGCAAAGAACTGTTGCCGCCCGGAAGACGAGTGGGGTCCCGGGCTCATGGAGTTTCAGCCTTCCCGCTCAGCTCGGGGCCACCATCCGAGGGCGAACCGTGAACCAGGACGGTGAGCCATGTCCCGCTCGAGTGGTGGCCAAAAGGTGGGGCCATCGACTGGGCTCCCGGAGTCTGATTTCCTGCGGCCAGATGGACCCGCTCACCGACGGACGCTTCGAGCTTCATGTAGACGATCCACCGGTGGACTATCTCTACGCGGAGCTCCCTCGCAGCGGCGTGGCCGTCTCGAAGCTGCCCCCCCGGGATTGGCGCTCACCTCTCAACGGTCTGACGATGAACCTTGAGGGCTCAGGGTCCCTACGCGGCCGGCTGATCGATGAGACCGGTCGACCCGCAGCCGGGGTCGAGCTTCACGTGGGCATCGCCAGTCTCTTCCTAGAGAACGCCCCGTCAGCTGTCCCGGAGTTTCAGAAGTCAGACAGCCTCGTTGAGGGAGGGGGCCGCGCGTGGACAACCGTCACAACCAAGGAGAACGGGGCCTTTCGCGTCATGGGACTGCGCAATGCGCCGTACGTAGTCCGAACGGCACGCAAGGGGCAGACGAACTCTGGGCTGCTCACCAAGGCGCCGGTCCAGCCAGAAGGGCAGCTGCTCACGATAGAGCACAAGCGACCCTACCTGGCAGTACAGCTTTTCGCCCCGACGGGAGCACAGCTCAGCGGGAGCGAGCTCGAGTGTGTCTCTCCGTACAGATCCCGCGGTCTTCGGGCTTGGCCTAAGTCTCCACGGATCCAGGTGCTGCGCTGCGAGGAAGGGCCGACAGACACGGTGTCTGGTCGTCGACCGCTCGGCGGCGGAGTCATCCGAGGCGACGAAGCCGTTTTTGAACTCGACTCCTCCGGTGGAGAGTATTGGATCGCCGTACTCGGCGGCAACTTTGATGGAGAGCCACAGCGCGTGCACGTGCCGACTGCTAGCGGACGAGTCGAGGTCACGTTCCATGGCCGAGAGGCAGTCGTCACCGGCAGAGCCAAGGTCACTCTGGAAAGCGACCGCAGCGCCATCCCGGAAGGTGCGGTTCACTCACCTGAATTCGACCTGTATCTTGAGCGTCTCGACTCCGGGGTAGTCGTGCTGGCGCAAGACGAGCAGAGTGGACGAGGTCCGCATTCTTTCAACGTGCCCATCGGTCAGTACCGACTCGTGGCAGAGGGAGTTCCGGTGGTCGATTCTTACCATGGGCAGCTGTTCTTGGGCCGAGTCTTTGGTCGTACCGAGAGAACCGTCGAGCTGAAGAGGGGAGAGAACCTCGACGTGACCCTCAGGCTCCCCGTGGGCGGCTTCCTCAAGATCACCGTCAACGGCGTCGTGCTTCCCGAGGACCGCGCCGCAGTTCTCGCTGAGGAGCCCGTCTACGGTCAGATGGAACACGCAGAAGAGTCTCTCGAGAACGTCGCGAAATTGGCGCGTCTTGAGCTCGCTGGACCCGCGCGTACGCCTGAGCCCGTCTATCGAACGATGCAGCTATTCGGCTATCCAAGCCTCACCCACCAGTGGGTCCTCGGCGCGACCCAATCCTCAGAGATGCTGCCCGTCGGGAACTACGAACTTGTCGCACGCATGCGCGGCGGACGGATTGCCCGCAGTCGCGTGGAGATCCGATCTGGAGAAGTCACAGAAGTCACCCTGACGATCCCCCAGGGCACCCGCTGACCGCGGCCTCGATGCCCTTTCTGCCGTGCAGGCGCTGGACACCCATTGCATACAAAGCGGAGCATCCGGGGACAGGACGCCAGCGTGTCCAAAGAGGAGCATGGCGATCGGCTCATGTCCCCCTACAATGGGGCCACGGCAACCATCCGCCGTCACCGTAGTCGAACACCTATGACATCCCTCCCCCTAGCGGCCCGCTCCGCTGCCACCAAGGCGCATCTGGCCTGCGCGGCCCTTCTCGTCAGCACAGCCGCCTGGGCGCAGACACAAGAACCCGCCCAAGAGCCTCCCAAGGAAGACAGCTCCGTCTATCCAACCGCGCCGGCCACGGCGCCTCCCGCCACCAAGGTCGAGAACTCTGAGCCTGGACCGGGCGGTGAACTCAGGCCCTACGCGGAACTCATCACCGGCACGGATGTCACTTTCACGATGACGCCGATCCCAGAGGGCACGTTCCTCATGGGAAGCCCCGCCGACGAGGCGGACCGCAAGGACTGGGAGGGGCCGCAGATTCCGGTGAAGGTCTCCGCTTTTTGGATGGGCACCCACGAGGTCCGCTGGAACGAGTACAGCGTCTTCATGGACAGCCTCGACAAGCGGCGCCGAGCGAAGAGCGAAGGTACGGCCGAAGCCCAAGATGCCTGGGCCGACGCCGTTAGCCGACCGACGCCGCCCTACGTCCCCATGGACTTCGACATGGGCACCGACGGCTATCCGGCGATCTCCATGACTCAGTTCGCGGCCAAGCAGTACACCAAGTGGCTGTCCATGAAGACGGGCCGCTTCTATCGCCTTCCCACGGAGGCGGAGTGGGAGTACGCAGCGCGCGCGGGCACCCAGAGCCCCCACTACTTCGACTCGGAGTCCGTCAATGACTTCGCGTGGTGGTTCGACAACTGCGACGGACAATACCAGCCGCCGGGCAAGCTCAAGCCCAACGCCTTCGGGCTCTACGACATGAGCGGCAACGTCTGCGAGTGGTGCCTCGACGCTTTCACCGACAACGGCTACGAGCATCTTCTTGTGGACGGCAAGGCTCCGACCGAGCCCGTGCTGGATCCCCTCAACTGGCCCACCGAGCTCTACCCCCGAGTCGCCCGCGGCGGCCACTGGGACGACGACCCCGATCGGCTGCGATCAGCGGCGCGCCGCGGTTCCAACCGCAACTGGAAGTCCCAGGACCCTCAGCTGCCGAAGAGCATCTGGTATCACACGGACGCCCAGTGGCTCGGCATTCGGCTGGTACGTCCGCTCACTCCGCCACCCTTCGAGGAGTGGCCGAAGTACCACGACGCGAATCTCGAAGAGATCGAAGTCATCCAAGATCGCCAGCGCTCCGGCGAGCGCTAACCCTCCTCCCTCTCCCTCTCCTCCAGAACGTCCTATGACTCAGCCCAACCACCCCAACCTGCGTCGCCGCAGTCTCCTGAAAGGCGCTAGCGCTGCCGCGGCGGCCTCCGTCCTCCCCACAGCCTTTGGGCAAGAGAGAGGCGCCGCCGGCGACGCCGAGCTGCGCATCGCGCTGATCGGGTGCGGCGGCCGTGGAACGGGCGCGGCATCCCAGGCTCTGAAAGCGGCGGGCAACGCCCGACTGGTCACGATGGCCGACGCCTTCGACGATCGCATGCAGGGCGCGCTGGGCGAGCTCACGAAGCGACACCCGGACAACGTGGATGTGCCCAAGGAGCGGATGCACGTTGGCTTCGACGCGTTCCAGAAGGCCATCGACGAGGACGTCGACGTCGTCGTCATGGCGACGCCGCCCGGATTCCGCCCGGCGCACTTCGAGTACGCCGTCGCGAAGGGCAAGCACGTGTTCATGGAGAAGCCGGTCGCCGTTGACGGCCCAGGAGTACGCGCCGTCCTTGAGGCCGCTCGTTCCGCCAAGGAGCAGAAGCTCTGCGTCGGCGTTGGCCTCCAGCGCCACCACAGCCCTAAGTACAAGGCGGCCATCGCCGCCGTCGAAGACGGAGCCATCGGTCGTCCGGTCATGGCGCGCGTCTACTGGAACAGCGCTGGGGTCTGGGTCAAGCCGCGCAAAGAGGGTCAGAGTGAAATGACCTACCAAATGCGCAACTGGTACTACTTCAACTGGCTCTGCGGCGACCACATTGTCGAGCAGCACATCCACAACCTCGACGTGGGCAACTGGGCCATGGGCGGCGTGCCCGTCAAGGCCGCTGGCATGGGCGGGCGACTCGTGCGCACGGGTGAGAAGTTCGGTGAGATCTACGACCACCACGCGGTGGAATACACCTACGCGAGCGGCGCGAAGATGATCAGCCAGTGCCGTCACCACCCCGGCACCAAGGCCACAGTGAACGAGTTCGCGGAGGGTTCGGAGGGCACCGTCAACTTTGGCAGCGCACGCATTGAGGGCTACGACGGTTCCAAGTGGCGCTACGAAGGCGAAGGCGGCGACCCCTACCAGATTGAGCACGACGTCCTGTTCGATGCGATCCGCACCGGCAAGGAGCACAACGAGGCGGTCAACGGCGCCCACGCGACGCTGACCTCAATCCTCGGCCGCATGTGCACCTACAGCGGACAGGAGATCACGTGGGAGCAAGCCCTCAACTCCAAGCGCGTGCTGGCACCGGGGACCGATGTGGCGAAGCTGACCTTCGACACCGCACCGCTCTCCAAGCCCGACGCCAATGGCCTTTACCCGATCCCGATGCCGGGTCAGTACGAGATCATCTAGTTTGCCCCTCCTGATCCTGGCCTCGCTCCTGTGGTCGGTGTCCTTCGCCTTGATCAAGTCGAGCGGCATCCACCCGGATCTGCTTAGCGCCGCGCGCCTCGGGCTCGCGGCGCTGATTTTCTTGCCCGTCTTACTGCGGCGCCGCGACGCGAGCGATCATCGCGCCCGAGGGCGACCCGGCAAGCTGGCGCTTATCGGCGCGGTGCAGTTCGGCCTGATGTACGTCCTGGTGATGCGAAGCTACGAGCATCTGGCAGGCTTCGAGGTGGCGCTGCTCACGGTGACTACACCGATCTTCGTGGTTCTGTTTGAGGCGGCGCTTGCCCGACGTGTGGCGGCCCAGCACTTGCTGGGCGCGCTCATCGCCGTGGTGGCCGCCCTCGTGCTGCGCTGGCCAGATTCTGGGAGCTTGGCGACCATTCCCATGCGGGGCTTCGCCCTCGTGGCAGGAGCCAACGCCGCCTGGGCCCTTGGGCAGATTCTCTATCGCAGACTCTACCGCGGCGCTCCGGACGCAAGCGCCGCCGACTCGGTGCGCGATTTTGGCTGGCTCTACCTCGGCGCCTTTGCCGTGGCAGGACCCTGGGCCGCCGCTCACGTGGGAACCGCCGACCTCGATCTCACTGCGTCGCAGATGGGCACCGTCCTCTACCTCGGACTCATTCCCTCCGGGCTCGCCTTCTACCTTTGGAACCGTGGCGCCCTAGCGGTGAACGTCGGTACCCTCGCCGTCCTCAACAACCTCAAGGTCCCCCTGGCGGTGCTCGTGGCCCTGAGTCCCCCGTTCTCCGAGCCGTTCGACGGCGGACGCTTGCTGGGGTCTGGGCTCGTGCTAGCCCTTGCGCTCGCGGTCTCCAACTGGCGAAGTGGGGCCCATGGGACAAGCCCAAGTACCTGAGCCAGATGCCATGGACAGTTTTCGCGTGCACGAGCGACCGCTCGGAGCCCTTGGCGAAAACGTGTCCGCCTTCGGGCTCGGCTGCGGCCCGCTCGCACGTCTTGGGGACCATGGCAACTGGGAGGCGACCCTGGAAGCGGCCAGAAGCGTCGGCATCACCCTGGTCGACGCCGCCCCCCGCGAACTCCGGCAGCACTCGGAGACGATGCTTGGCCGAGTGACCCCGGGCTTCCGGGACCAGCTATTCCTTTCCACTCGCTGCACGCCCCTCGACGGGAAGCCGTTTGACACGAGCGAGAAGGCGGTGCGTGGGCAGCTTGAGGACAGCCTCCGCCGTCTCAAGACCGACCGTATCGACCTCTACCAAGTCCACGACGTCGAGGCCGCCGACCCCAAGCGCTTGCTCGACATCACCCTTCCCGCCTTGGTGAGCGCCCGCGAGCGCGGCGACGTCCGCTACATTGGAGCCTCCGGTGATTCGCTCGAGCTGCTGCGAGAGATCGTCATCACCTTTCCCGTGGACGCGATTCTGTCGTACGCTCGACTGGACCTCGCGAACTCAGACCTGGCCAAGAAGGTGATTCCCGACGCACAAGAGCGCGGAGTGGCCGTCATCAACGCGTCGCCGCTGCACATGGGCCTCCTCGCGGACCCGCTGCGGGTTCAGAACGCCGTGGCCGCCGATCATCCCGAGGGTCGTGCCGCGGAGCGCGCCTTCGAGATCGCGGCCGAGGCAGGCGCGGACTTGCCGCGTCTCGCCCTTGAGTTTGCCGCCCAGCACCCGTGGGTCTCGACGACCCTCGTCGGCTGCGCCAACGCCAAAGAAGTAGACGAGAACGCACGCGCGTTTGAGAGCCCACCCACCGAGCTCGAAGCCGAGGCCATGGACAAAATCAGGGCTGAGTTCGAGCGGGCGTAGCGGTGCGCCCGCTTCCGAAGCTGAGGCTTAGGAGAATCGACAGAACGAAGACCGGCGAGAGGGTGGTGAGGTTCTCGATGGCAGCGGCACCGGTTTGGGACTGGGGTCCCCCATCCAAGATCATGCGCACCAGGGACCAGGCTGCAGGAACCAAGCAGCCGAGGCGAACGGCTTTGGACAAGCGGCCAGGATTCCCTCGAACCACCCCCAACATCGCCAGGGCAAGGGACGCCGACAGGAGGCCCACCCCGAGATGGAACTGGCCTTGACCGGTCCGTGAGAGCGCTGGGCCGAGCACCTGCACGCGCTCTGGGGACCTTAGCTCCACTTGCCCAGGGGAACCTATGGCTCCGGCCGTCCCGACGCCCGTCGACGAGTGCACGGTCAAGGCCACCTGGCCCTGGGGCTCCGCACGTGCCCGCTCCGTCACTCCGCGGTGCATGGCAACGATCCCGGCGAGCACGAGCGCAGCGATGGAGAGGCTCCGGATCAGTCCACGAACCACTCGAAGCTCTCCAGAACATCGCCGTCGGGCGCGGCCTGAACGAGGATCGTCATGTGGAAGGCCTTGAGACCAGAGCCCGCGGAATTCGAAGCGTCAGGGCGGCCATTGAACGGAACGACGGGCTGGATCCAGGAAGTCAGCTCGACGCGAACGGTGCCGTCCCCTGGCTGGTTCTCCGACAGCTTCCAGTCGTGGACCGAGTCCTTTGTGCTGGCAGTCCCCGCTACGCCGTCGAGGCCCGCGCTGGTCCAACCGCGCGTTTCTTCGCGCAAGAATCGTGTGGCCGCTCGACTGGCGCGGAGTCGAAAGAGCGGCGGGAGCACCCCTTCACGCAGGGCCGCTTTGGCCTCGGTTCGGAGACCGACCCGGGCGGCTTCGTCCAGAGCCGCGGCCGTCATGCGCTCCACGAAGGCATGGTGACGGCAGCACGCCACGTTCCCTACCCGATGGGTCCCGGGCGTCGCAACGATGCCTTCTTGTCCTTCTCGCGTCGGGCCAAAGCAGGGGCCCAGAACCAGCGCGCCGCTTGGCCCTTTCGCGGATGGATCAGCGAGGACGTACTGCGTGTACGCGCAGTCACTCAAGAGGGCGGACCTCCGCGCAAACAGCGAACGATCAAGCTCCGCAAGGGTCATCGGCACCCGAAGGCGCTTGGGGGCCCCCAGGGAGTTTGGCTTCACGCTGCGTGCGCGCGGCTTGAGCGGCGGCAGTTCCACGAGCATCTCAGGCTGCTCGACCATGGTCGCTTCGGAGCGGGCTATGGGCGCGCTGGCCTCCACGGGTACAGGTGCCGAGAAGGCCGCTCCTGCCGGCGGCGCCAACCTTTGGGGATCCTGCCTTTG
>CAYQKK010000003.1:38706-61709 GCA_964417955.1 uncultured Planctomycetaceae bacterium | reverse complement strand
TCGAGGCGACGGACGGATCGAGGTTTGTTGGCGCGGCGCCCGCGAACTCCGTAGAAGCCGTCACATCCGTGAAGACAGGGGCCTTTCGATCGGAGAAGCCGTGCTCGAAGAAGTTGCCTGTCGCGTCGGGAGTCCCTGGGGAAACGGTGACCTGGCCGTTGAATTTGGCGGTGCGCACCGCCGCTGGGATCAAACCACTATCGATGGAAGCTGAGGTCGCGGCCGACTCAACGGGGCGACCCGAAGCCGGAGCCGTTTTGCCCTCCATTGTGTCCAGGGCGAGTACCGCCATCGCTGCTTCAGCCTCCGTAGCGGCCGGCTCCTTCCGCGTCGCTGGCGCATCCTCCTCGATCGCGGCATCGGCCAGCGGCAAGCCTCGACTCTCGGCGGCCATGGTCTTCTCGCCCGGCAGGAAAATCGCTGCGCCGATCATGCCGAGCACTACGCCGCACGCAACGGCCAGCAGGGCACCCGACGTGAACCAAGAGCTTGACTCTGGGGAACGGGCAGGCTGGTCCGTCACTGCGGGGGCAGGCCCTGCTTCATCAGGCCCTGCCTCATCGGACCCTGCCTCATCGGACCCAGCCGCAGGCACCGCATGGGGCGGAGCCTGACGCTGCCCATCCAGGTGCTCCTCCAGTGATTCGTGGTCCGCTCGGATGGTGCGAATGACCTCCCGAAGACGCCGAACCTCGCCGTCCAGCTCCGAGGCCCAAACGCGATCCTCCTCCCGGACTTGATAGGCCGGGCGGACCACGGCGGCGGGGGACGGCGCGGAATCCTCGCTGGCCCCCTTCTCCGAGGCGCTAAAGCCCCCAAGGACCACTCGCCGCGGACCCGTGAAGACCCCTCGTTCCACGAGTGAACCGCGCACCCTGTCCAAGTCGACCCGGGGCACCAACGACTCGAGGTCCGACAGCAGGACTAGCTGGATCTCCGCCCCACCGCGCCATCCCTTGCGGGCTGAGAGCTCTTGGCTGGCAACCCAGCCGGCCACCTGCGCGTGGGTGGCATGGGCCGCATCGGCTGCTTCTCCCGCCGTCAACCACACAGGCTCCGGCGGGCCATCGGGCCCGGGGGTGGATTCAGAGAGGGGACCTGAGCTAGGCATCACCCATGTGTAGCGAATCGAGGCAGTCTCTTTCCAGGGCACAATCCAATGAGAGTGGACTTCCCAGCAGCCCGCGCGCGCGCAGCGCTCGAGAATTGAGTCCAGGATGTGACCCGAATTACGATTCCCTATCGCATCCGATAGGCTCAGGTCTAGTGCCCCGGGGTCAAACGTCCGTCGAATGGGTTTCCAGCCTTTCGCTCCGTAGCGGAACCTTGGACGAAACGACTGTGGCCTCACTCTCTCTCCCCTCTCTCAAGATCAAGGCGCAACCCGCCATCGCACCATGAACCGCTCCTTCACCATGGCCGCAGGCTCGCTTCTCTTGGCCGGCATCGCAGCCGCCCAGGGAACCACCCTGCCCCTCACGATCGACAACGCCGCGTCGCAGTTCACCTACACCGGCACGACCTCGGTGGGTCCGATCGTCGGCAACCCGAACACCTTTGGTCTGGTTGGCACCGTGGACGCGTTGCTCGGCGGCTCCCCTGGGTCGGCGATCGCTTCGATCCAGTTCATCCCCACCGGGAACGCCCTCGTCAGCCCCGATATCAACGCGATCATTCCCAACCCGCTTCCCTTCCTCCCCGCCCTCGCAGAGATCAGCATCACCAACCTGCGGCTCGCCCTGAGCTCCCCGGCCCTAGCCGTGGATCCAAGCGGCGGCTTCACCGGCACGATGGAGGCGATCGTGCTCTCGGGCCTTGTCACCATCGTGCCGCTCGCCGGGGCGACGACGAGCACCGATCTGACGGGATCCGACACCGACCCCCAGCTGGTCAGCGGCACCGCCACCGCCGCCGGAACCTCGATCTCCCTGTCGGCCCCGCTCGACCTGCCCTTTGACCTCAGCGACCCCGTGTCAGGACTGAGCGGAACCGTCAACCTCCTGGGTCTGGTGGAAGCCAACTACAACACTCCTACGCCCGCCTCCTACTGCACGGCCGAGCCCAACTCGACCGGTATTTCGGCCGCTATCGGAACGAGTGGCACCACGAGCATCAGCTCCGGCAACCTCGCGCTGACTGGCTCGGCACTGCCACAGAACTCCCTTGGCTACTTCCTCTTCGCACAGGACCAAGGCTTCGTGCCCCTGTTTGGCGGCAGCTCCGGCAACCTCTGCCTGAGTGGTAGCCTCTTCCGTCTTTCGAACTTCGTGCAGAGCTCCGGCGGCGCCGGTCAGGTGTCTCTTCCGATGCCCTACGGCAACCTACCGGGCGCCAACAGCTTTGACATCGGCGACAGCTGGAACTTCCAGTACTGGTACCGCGACCAGAGCGGCGGCGTCCCGACGTCGAATACCACCGACGGAGTGAACATCACGTTCGCACCCTGAGGGCTGCTACCGACGGCCCCTGCTTGCTGGGACCTACTGATTCAAATTGTCCAGCGCGCGTTTCCACCAGGGAGCGGGCGCTGGCTTGCTGTTTCCCAGGGTGCCGAACGGCAAGAACGTCGTCGGGCCCTCCAGCTTCTGCATGCGCTCCATGGCGGTCTCCAGGGCGTCGTTGTGGCGGGTCAGCGCCTCGTCGAGCTCGCTCCGGAACGCCGCACGATCGGCGCCGTTCAAGACCCGCTCTAATTTGAGAGCCTCGCGTGCGGCCACCGTGGCCAGCTCGGCCCCTTGGATTCGCTCCTCCCAGGCTCTCAGTTCAGCGCGGCGCTGCTGAGCCTCCTGGGCTCGCAGGGCTGCGGCAGCTGCTCGTTCGTCACTTGCCTGCTGGCGCGCGGAATCGGCCACCCTTGCCAGCTCGGCCGCGTGCAGCCTGCGTGACTCCTCGAGGCGCTGCTCCATGGCCTTGATCTGCGCTTCGTACTGTGCCTTCCTGGTATCCGCGCGTTGTTGCTGCTCCGTTCGAGCTGCGGCCAGAGTCGCCTGCAGCGCGGTGGCGTGCCTCTTGGCATCCTCAGCCACGCGCAGCTCAAGGCCGCGGACTTCTTCCCGCGCCGCTGCACTCACGGTCCCCGGGAGTCGGAAGGCGAGAAAGGCGAGCGTCAGGCCGAACAGGCCGAGGGTTGCCGCTGCCGCCATGGCCATCGGTCGCCGCTGCCGCTGACTCTCCAGATCGAGGACCCGGCGCTGCGCCATCAGCAAGCTTGCCGTGCTGGCTTGGCGCTCGCGCTCAGCCAGGTCGAGTCGAGTCTCCAAGTCCTCGCATAGATGGATCAGGGCGTTCCGGTCGGCGCCTGAGGCCCGCACTGCCTCGGCCAGCGCGCCGCTCTCTGACGGGACCTGGGACCCTGGCTTGGCCTCTCGCGGGGACTCTGGCTGGGCCTCATCGGCCTCCTCCACCGAGAAAAGCTGCGCCGACGCGACCTCCCGATCCGCCTTGCCCACCGGGGTAGGCCGCAGCGCGGGATACGCGTCCGCGAGATCCATGAGGCGGATCACGGGGAGCTCCTGCCCCCCACGGCGCTCTGTCTCAAACAGCAGCGTCCCATCCGCCATCCCATCCTCGATCTCCTGGGACCCCACACCCGCCGCATTGGCCGCCTCCGCGACGGTCAGCGGCGTGCCTGGGTCGAGGTCTCCAGGGCCGCTGCCCTGGCCTCCGAATGCGTTGTTTGCCCCCATGGGTCCAGCATAGGAACCGCTCGACCGCGATCTCAACCGCCTCGTCCGCAAGTGGAGCGATCATCGGACCGAATTGTGACGCCGTCCGCGGCCAGGCTTGGCACTCTTCGCGCATGAGCGACGGCTACGCAAGCGATCACGACTACTTCGCCAGTTACGCGGACCCTGGGGTCCACCGCCTGATGATTCAGGACCACGCCCGGACAGACGCCTATCGACGGGCGATCGAGTCCGTGGCCAAGGGCAAGCGGGTGCTGGACGTGGGCACGGGAACGGGAATTCTCTCGATGTTCGCGGCCCGGGCCGGGGCCGCCCACGTCGACGCCGTCGACTCCTCGGCCATCATCGAGCTAGCTCGCGACGTGGCCGAAGACAATGGCTTCGGCAACAAGATCACGTTCCACCGCGGCCGGGCCGAGGACCTCGACCTCGCAGGCGACTACGACCTGATCGTCTCCGAATGGATGGGTTTCTTCGGCCTGGCCGAGCTCATGTTTGAGTCCGTCATCGGCGCCCGTGATCGCTGGATGAAGAAAGGGGGCCACATGCTCCCCCAGCACCTCCGGCTCGCCGTCGCCCCGATCGATGACTCCCACGTGCACCAGGACCTCGGAATTGGCCTGTGGGAGCGTCCGGTTTACGGGCTCGACTACTCGAGGCTGGTGGAGGCCGAGGTGCAGAGCTTCCTCACGGCCGCGTGTGACCTGAAGCCCGCCTCCCTGGTGGGCCCGCCGCAGATCGTGCTGGATCTCAATCTTGATACGGCGACTGCGGACGACTTCTTCTTCACCTCGGCGGTGACCATGCCCGTTGAAAGGGACGGAACCGTCCACGGATTCGGCGGCTGGTTCGAGGTGGACCTCGCTCCGAAGGTCGAGCTTTCCTGCTCGCCCATGAAGGTTCCCACCCACTGGCGCCAGTCCTTTTTCCCCGTGCGCCCATTCCCGGTGGAGCGCGGTGATGCGATCCGCTTCGCCATGAACGCACAGCGGGCGGAGATGGGCGACCAGCGTTTGCCGCTCTACTTCATCGACGGCGAGGTCATTCGCGATGGCGACGTCGTCCACCGGTTCTTCTACCGGCACCACGGCAGCTTCGAATAGGTGCGGAAGATCCGGCTTCGCCCTCCGGAAGGGTTGGGCCGCGTATCTACGCTAGCGCTCACCCGCCTCGCTGTAACCCATCGAGCGCAGGACGTCCGTCTGCGAGTCGTCGTAGGTGGATGCCTTCGGAGCGGCCGCAGCACGCCAGCGCTGCAGTGCGAGCTTCAGGTCGTCGAAGGCGGCTCGGGCATCCGGCGCTAGGGCTCCGGCCGCTAGGTAGTCGTGGCGTTCCCCGGGGTCCTGGCCAAGGTGGAAGAGCTGCTGGATCCCTAGGTACGGAGCGTCTACGAGCTTCCAGTCTCCGAGGCGAACCGCCTGGGGTTTGCGCGCGTTGCCCCACGGCAGCGGTCCATCCGCAGTGCCCTTCTCCAAAGACGGGCCGGGCTGAGTGGCCTCCGAGAACACGGCGCGGTCCACGAGCGGGCGCCCGTCGATGGCGGGCAGCAGGCTGCGACCGCGGGCTGGAGTTTCCGCCGCAGCGGCAGGGTCTAAGCCAAGCGCCGCGAGGAGCGTAGGCATCACGTCCACCCCCGACACGGGCGCGTCCACTCGCCGGCCGGCCCCCCGGCCTCCCGGGAACCTCATGATCAACGGCACATGCACATCCGTTTGCGAGACCCAAAGCCCATGGTTCCAGAAGTTCCCGTGCTCCCAGAAAGTCTCGCCGTGGTCCGCGGTCACGATGACCAACGTGTTGTCCAGGATGCCGCGACTGGCGAGACCCGCGAGAAGCGTTCCGATAGCGTCGTCCGTTGCCGTCACCTCGCCGGCGTAGAGCTTGGCTAGATCCCGCCCGGTCCTCGTCGCGACGCCGGGAGCGTTCCGCACGAGCGCCTCGCTCAGACCGCGCTGAATGACCGCCTGTTGCCCGAGGTCGTCGGCCCCCTCCCCGAGCACGCGGCGCTGCTGGGCCACCACGGCCGACTCAATGTCATCGAAGTCACCGACCCCCAGGGATGCACCGTAGCGCTGCGCAAGGGACGGGCTCGGTGCGTACGGAGCGTGGGGATCAAAGTAGTGCGCGAGCAGAAACATCTGATCGGGGAACTCCTCCTCGGTCCCTTGGCGTCCGAGCACGCTATCCACGTGATCGAGAACCGCCTGGGAGACTTCAGCCGACGTCCGCTGGTCCTGGTCGCGCCCGCCGGACTCGACCTCCAGGGAGAAGTCATCGTCGAAGTGATCGAACCCTTGGTTGAGCTCCGACTTCGCCGTCAGGGCCGACGAGCCAAGAACGGCGGCGCAGTAGAAGCCCGCGTCGCGCAGGCGCTCGGCCAAGAGCACGTTGTCTTGCCCCACGAAGTAGCCGTTACGGCGCACCCCGTGGCTCAGCGGGTACGTCCCCGTCAACAGGCTCGTGTGGGAGGCCAGCGTCGTTGCGGCTGGCGCCATGCAGGCAGTGAAGACCGTCCCTTCGGCCGCCAGCGCGTCGAGGGCAGGGGTCTTCACCTCGGTGTTCCCGTAGGCGCCGAGATGATCGGCCCGGGTGGTGTCCAGACTGATGAGCAGCACGTGGGGATACCGAGCCCCATCCGCTGAATCCGAGCCGCAGGCGCTGACGCCCCCCGACACGAGACATAGCACGACCGCACAAACTGTCGCATTAAGGGACAGGAGCCCCGTGATTCCCTCGGCGCGTCCCGCTGCAAAGGGCTTGGAGTATCGCCTGCGGCCGCTCAGCGCAGGTGTGTGTCTTGATAAAGGCTCAGTCATGGGATCGGTGGGCCCCTGAACCTACGGAGCGGACCGGCCAGTAAGAGAGCCAATTCGACGGAACCGACGGACCATCCCCTTCGCCTCGGAGTAGGGCGCGATAGACTTTTAGAGGTCTGATATCGCCCCTCGGGCGCACTCGCCCGGCCCTCCGGGCACTCTCTCTACCCACTCGATTCAACTTCATGCATCGCTCTTCACTCCTCGTCGGCCTGGCCGCCACGTTGCTTTCCTGGGCCAGCGCCCCGGCCGCGGCTGCGCAGGCACCGCTGACGACCGAACTCTTTGTTTCCGGCCTCTCGAGCCCCACGGACCTCACGTTCGCCCCGGGTGACCCGACGCGCGTCTTCATTGTCGAGCAGCGCGGCGTGATCCGCGTTGTCGAGAACGGTGTCCTTCTGGCGACGCCGTTCCTCGACATCGACGCCAACGTTTCGTGCTGCGGCGAGCGCGGGCTTCTCGGCCTTGCGTTCCACCCGGACTACCAGAACAACGGCCGCTTCTTCGTGAACTTCACGAACAACTCGGGCGCGACGCGGATCGCTGAGCTTTCCGTCTCGGCGAACCCGAACGTGGCCAACCCGGGGTTCGTGCAGAACGTCATCGTGATCCCCCAGGACTTCAGCAACCACAACGGCGGCGCAGTGCGCTTTGGTCCGGACGGCATGCTCTACGTCGGCATGGGCGACGGCGGCTCGGGCAACGACCCGAACGGTCGTAGCCAGGACGGCACCCAGCTGCTCGGCAAGATGCTGCGCTTCGACATCGACATTCCGGCCCCGTTCATTCCGGCCGACAACCCCTTCGTCGGCACGTCGACCGTCCGCGACGAGATCTGGCACCTTGGCGTGCGGAACCCGTGGCGCTTCAGCTTCGACCGTATGACGGGCGACATGTGGATTGCCGACGTGGGCCAGAACGCCCGCGAGGAAGTCGACTTCATCCCCGCCGGCGTCGGCGGCCTCAACCTCGGTTGGCGCTGCAAGGAAGGCACCCGCTGCACGAACCTCAGCGGCTGCTCCTGCACCGATCCGACGCTCCTCGATCCGATCATCGAGTACAACCACGGCCAAGGCTGCAGCATCACCGGCGGCAAGATCTACCGCGGTGCAGCGATTCCGAGCCTCCAGGGCACGTACTTCTACGCAGACTTCTGCTCGAACAGGATCTGGAGCCTCCGCTACGACGGCACCAACGTCTTGGATTTCATGGAGCGTCAGGACGAACTTGACCCCGAAGGCCCGCTTTCGCTTTCTAACATCACCTCGTTCGGCGAGGACTTTGATGGCGAGATGTACATCCTTTCGGGCTCCCGCGCCTGGAAGATCGTTGCGGAGGAGCCGGAGTGCGGCTACTCGAACTACTGCCAGGCAGTTCCGAGCAGCAGTGGTTCGCCCGTCGCCATCACGGCGACTGGCACCACCAGCATCACGGACAACAACCTGACGCTCTTCGCCAGCGGCGGCCCGAGCAACACGCTCGGCCTCTTCTTCTACGGCCCGGCCCAGCAGATGACCGCTAGCGGTCTCGGCAACATCTGTGTCGACAGCGACGCCACGCGCCCGATCATCCGGATCTTCCCGGCCGTCTTCACCGACGTGCTTGGCTCGGCGTTCTTCCCCCTCGACTTCACGGCTCCGAACCAGAGCATGGGCGCCGGCGCCATCAACGCTGGCGACACCCTGAACTTCCAGTTCTGGTTCCGTGACAACGACAACGGAACGCCCAGCTGGAACTTCTCGAACGGCCTGAACGCACTGTTCTGCCCGTGATCGAACCCACGCTCCCTTCGGGGAGTCATTGACAAGCGCCCGCGGCGTCCACCATGTGGATGCCGCGGGCGCTTTCTTTGCGCATGGCGCGCTGCGGGCCTTGGCTCAGCCGTACGTGGGCTCAGCCCACCTTCTTGCCTTGAAGGTGCATGTTGGCTCGGAAGATCTCACCCATCAGCTCCTTCTTGACTTCACTGCGGGCGTCGCCATCCGAGAGACCCTGAACATCTCGATAGACAGACTCGATGCCGTCGTCGACGTTTTTCAGCTTGCGCAGGCGAACGATCTCTTGCTCGGTCATCTCGAGGGAGCCCGTGAGCTTCGCGATGCGGCGGTGGAGCTGCTCCACCTCTCGGCGCAGCTCGCCGCCATCATCGTCGGCGCCCGCCTTCAGACTCTCCGCTGAGAGTCGAACCACTTCCGCGTTGGCGGCCGCAAGCTCGGTCTCCCACTCGGTCCGTGCCGAGGCCACCGCACGGTCAATGATCTCGTCGGCGACGGTCCCCGCCGCTGTTTCCAGATCCTCGCCGTCGCTCACGAGGGACTCAAGGCGCTGGCGGTAGCCCATCTTCTCGGCCCGCTGGAGAAGATCCTCGATGTCTTCGCGGCTCACGGGCGACTTCTCGCGCTCGTAGAGCTGATAGAGCTCGGTCTGCACGACGCGGTCTCCCCCGCCGTTGTCCGCCACGGTGACGCCCTCTTCCGAAACACGCTCCAAGGTCGCAAACGACTTGGCGCCCGCGTCCTGGTTGTGGCTCAGGCCGATGGAAAGCGTGATCTTGAGCGTTCGATCGCCCACGCTGAACGTGAGCTCCCGCGCGCCTTTCAAGAGTCGCTCGGAGAGCGCTCGCGCCGCCACCGGGTGCGTGTGGGGCACGACGGCCATCAGCCGATCGTCCACGATGTATCCGAGTAGGTCACCGGCGCGGGTGGCGTTCTTCACCAGGTCGATGACCGAGAAGAGGACCTCTTCCTTGGATTCATTGCCGTGAACCGTCTGGATCTGCGCCAGGTGGTCCACCTGGATCAGCATGCAGGCGATCGGGTACGAGTAGCGCTCCGCCCGCTCGAACTCAATCTGCATGAGCGACCGGACTTCGTCACGGGTAAAGAGCCCTCGGCCCGTGCGGCTGAAGCTGAGCGTAGCAGTGTTCGACATGGCTTGGCGGAGGCCTAGAAAAGACCTTCTACAGGTCCAAATCGACATCACTGCCGCCGCCGCTTGATCCTCGGGCCTAGTGCTTTTGCGATCGTCTCATCGCGGAGCATCCTGCGAGCCTTTGAGGCTCTGAAGGTAGGCCAATAGGTCCCGCATCTCGCGTCGGGACAGGTGGGTGGAAACATCTGCCGGCATCGCGGATACGTCGCGCCTGCGGAACTCGAGTTCCTGGGGGGTGAACTCGAGAACTTCTTTCTGGGCGGTCTCCAGCAGAATCAGCTCTTCCGTCTCCTCGATGATGCGCCCTGCGAAGCTCTCGCCGTCCGCCACGAGGATCCAGCTTTGAAAGCCCTCCGCGATGGTCTTGTTCGGCTCGACAATGGACTCGAGTAGCGAGAGCACCGGAAGGCGCTCGCCAACGTCATCGAGGGCAGGGCCTGCCTCAGAGCCGCCCTCGGCCCCAACGATGTGACACTTCGTGCAGCTCGTCTCGGCCTTGGTGGCAAACACCTTTCGGCCCTGGGCCACGTCGCCACCCGCAAGGCACATCAGCCAGCCAGAGTAGGGGTCGCTGTTCTCTGCGCTCTTCGTCCAAGCATCCAGTAGCGCTGCCTGCGCGGCCTTCACCTCGGCGTGGGGGTGCTGGGCCGCGCCTTCCAGCCACTCCACGAGCGACGGCTGCATCGCCCCATCCTGGACCTCGGCGAGCTGTTCACCCAGAACAGCAAAGGCCTCCGCAGAGTGGGCGCCATCCAAGGTAGCGAGGATCTTCACCGCCTCTGCACGGTCCCCTAGGGGCCCCGCCTGGGCGGCCTCTAGGAGCATGAGCGCGGCTTCGTCATCGAGGAGGGTGCCGAAGGCCAAAGCGCGCAGCGGGCTCCCCACGACTTCGAGCGCGGTCTCCAGCAGCGACCGGGTGACCTCGCTATCCGGGGCGTAGTCCAGGAGCCCCTGGAGCGCGGCCCGACGGGGCCCAGCCGGCAGCGATTCGGATGCGGCCACCGAATTCAGTGCCTCTTCCATCTCGCCCATGGGCCAGCGCATGTGCATGTTGACCAGGGAAGTGGCGAAGGCCGCGTGACCGGCTCCGGCGGAGCCCCCCTCAGAGTCCACCTTAGGGTCCCCTCCAGTGGATCGGGCAGCCGCCGCCGCGCCGCTAGCCAGCGTCCCTGAGAGCAACGGATGTCCATCAAGGGCGGCAATGTGCGCGCGGCTCCCGCCTGGGAGCGGACGGTGATCCCGCAGGATTCCGTCCCGCGTCAGGGGCTCGGTCCAGTGGGTCAAGACGCGCACGGCCTCCGCGCGCACCGATGCGGGGCCCCGGAAGGACGCGGCGAAGTCCGCCAGCCAGACCGCCGCCTGCGCGGTACCCACCTCGCGACAGGCGTGCACCGCTCGCCTCCAGCTCAGCAGATCCGTTGCGCCCTCCGGCGCCTCCGCAAGGAACTCTGCCAGATCCGTCATGGCCCCCACGATGCGCCCGTCATAGATCGCCCGTGCGGCCTCCGCGCGCACGAGACGGTCTGGATCCCCAAGAAGACGTGCGATCAGCGGATCCTTCCACCGGCGCATGACCACAGCCACGGCCCGGCGCACGTGAGCGTCCGGGTGATCTAGCTGACGATGAACGGCCTTCTTGTCGCCGAGCCTCTCCAGGGAGTGAATCGCCCCATGGCGCAGCCACGGATCCACCGCCCCTGATGACTCCAACAGCCCCACGAGTGCCGACAAGCTCTCGGGGGCGGGCGGAAGACCGCCGAGCGCTTCGGCCGCGAGCAGCCGAACGCGAGGCTCCTCGTGATGGACAAGGGCCACTAGAGCCCCCGCGGGTGGACCCCACCGAAGGGAGCCGAACACGCGCGCCAGCTGGGCCAGCATCTCGGGGTCGTCGTCCGTGAAGAGCTCGCTCAGGGGAGCGATCAGCTGTTCGCCGAGCTGCGGTGAGCGCCGCGCAGCGTGACCCAACGCCCAGAGCGCATGCAGCCGAGCGATGCGACCTCGCTCGTCCTCCGCTGCCGTCTTCACTCGCAGCAGCACGGACGCGAGTCGCTCGACGCCCGCCTCGATCGTGGGCTCAGCCAGCGCCCGATGGGTGGCTGCCAGCTGAGCCTCCTGGCGCACGCGACGGTCGCGATGGGCAAAGAAGTCGACGAGTTCCGCGTCGCCAAAGCCGGAAGCGCGACCCAGGGAGGCCGCACGGCCCGCTTCGGTCCCATTGCCACCCGCTCCCTCATGGGCCAATGCGAGCAGCGCGGCGCGCGTGGCGGCGACCGCAGCCTCCTCGGCTTCGTCACGGTCCACGGGCACCGCACGGTAGAGTCGGCCCTTGCCCGTTTGATTCCAGCCCGTGACCCAGTCGCTCCAGTAGAGGTTGCCATCGACGCCAAACTCGACGTCGGTGGGTAGTGCATCCCATACAAAGCGCTCGGGCTCGCCCAAGGCAAACCCAGCGCCTTCCGCGCTCTGATCGAACGCGTAGATACCGCTGTACCCGGGATTCCCGCGGAAGTCGCACACGAAGAACTTGCCGCGCCAGTCTTCACCCAGGCCCGTCCCCGGATAGATCGTCATCCCCGAGGGCCCGCTGGTGAAGTTGGCGATGGGCGGCAGAATGAAGGCCGGCTGGTCCCCATGGAATGGCTTCCACATCCCCTCGCTGTTCCAGGGTCCCCGGGGCGTGGGCTCGTTGGCCCACTGGTAGGCTTGGCGCCACCCGCTGTCGCTACCGGCCAGCAAGTAGGTCCAGCGCGCTTTGTCGCCCGAGTCGGAGTTGTTGTCGAGGGTGAAGAGATTGCCGCGATCGTCGAAGACGATCTCCTGCGGGTTCCGAAGACCATCGCAGTAGAGCTGCAGATCCGAGCCGTCGAGTTCGCAGCTGAAAACCGCACCCGTTCCGTAGCGAATCAGCCGCTTGCCTTCCGCTGTCGTGACGTTGAATCCGCGGTCACCGCTCGTGAAGTAAATGCGCCCGTCAGGACCGACGATCGGCCCGTGGAGATCGTGGCCGAGGAGAGCCACGCGGAGCCCGTATCCGGTGGTGTGCTGCTCGCGGCCTTCCGCCAGACCATCCCCGTCACCGTCCGTCAGACGCCAGACATCGGGAATGCACGTGTACCACGCCTCGGTGGCCCCGTCACCGTCCAATGGACGGGTAAGGACCCCCGCCCCGATGCCTGCGGCGATGTCCGTGAAGCCCTCAGCGAAGGGAGTGGACGCGTCAGCCACGCCGTCGCCGTCCCGATCCTCCACTCGGGTGACGCGCTCCGTCTCGACCGCGTACCCCGCTTGAAGAGCCTCGTCGCCCTCGTGCTTGCGGAACATCTCGACGCGCTGCTCGACGGTCTTGATGGCGATGTCATCCTCAAGCCACTCCATATGCTCGCGCATATCCGTCACGCCTTTGTGGTGCCGAAAGGTCTCTGCCACGTAAGCGCGACCGAAGACGTCGAACGTGAACGCCACCGGGTGAGCCAGCAGCGGCTCGGCCGCGAACAGCTCTACCCGAAAGCCCTCGGGAACCACGAACCGTGAAATGACTTGGGACGCCTCCTGAGCGAGGGCGACGGGCTCGTCGGGAAGAACCTCTTCCCCGTGCTGGCCTGCGGATTCTTGGGAGGCGGCACCGGCGGATGCGTCCTCCGTTGACGAATCCGACTGAAGGAGACCAGGAGTGAGCCCGAGAAGAAGTGTCGCAAGTCCGGTGATCGTCGCCATACCGCCCAGTATAGCGGCGAGGAGCACCGCTCACCGGAGCTCGGCAACCAGTAGATCCACCATGCGTCCATACGACGCGACCCCGCCCTTCTGCCCCTGACTCTTCAGGTACGTATCGTTCACGGCCCCCATCGCCTTCGACGCAACCGCCGACTTGCGCCTGCTCCAATAGCTCGATCGTTCCTCAAGCAAGTTGACGACCCTCACGTCCATCGACATGGCCCTGCGGCGCTGCAGCTTGGGATCAGCCACTTGAAGCGCTCGATGCACGTGAATCAGGGCAATGGCGAGCGCCGCCTTGCGGAGGATGCGGGAACCGGACCGTGAGGCGACGCGCCATGCGAGGTAGTTAGCCTCATCCTCCCTCGCCCAGCCCTGGGCATGGGCAATCTCGTGACACGCCGTGAAGGCCAGGTCCACCTGGGGAAGCCCGAAGGCCACGTGCGCCTCTTGACTGAAAGGGCTGAAGATGCCGGAGATGCCCGAGGCCACGAGGGCTGCTGACGAGGCCGGCGCGCAGAGTATGGCCGCTGGCTGCCAACCCAGCCGGTCGTCACGACCCAGCGCACCCGCCCAGGCGGCCAAGGCCTCGGCGCCAATGTCCACAAGTGCGGCGTCGAACAAAGTGCCAGTGACTGAGCTCTTCCCCGGATCCTCGTCCCGGAGGAGATGGGTCAGGTCGCGCTCTAACTCCAGAGCCACGTTGTTGAGGTCTTCCGCGGAGACCTCCGTTACTTGCAGCCCGAGCGTGTCGCCCAAGGGAAGCCGTGCGTGGTTCAGGCCCCACGACAGCAGAAAGGTCAGATACGCCGCTCCAGCGAGCCAGACGATTCTTCGTGCAAGGGCGCCTAGCCCGCGCCTACCTGCGCGGACGAGCGCAAAGAGTGCGACTCCCACAGCCACCCCAACCATCGCCTCCGAGAGCGACGGACGACGCGCAGTGAGGTCGCCGTTGAGCGCCCCGCACAGCTCCATCCATGCCTGGGAGAGCTTCTGCAGCCAGAAGCCAATCTTCGGGTAGAGGCCACGGGAGTAGAGGTCCTCTACGCGCTCCGGTGAGAACCGTGCGGCAACAGTGAGCGCCCCACCCACAAGCAGCGGAGCCGCCGCCCACCACCAGCTACCCCTCTCTCCCACTGGGGGAACCGTCGGGGAACAAACGGGCCGGGGCCGCCGTTCGAGCGTCTTTGAATTCGCTGGAAGGTCGGCCGCTTCAGTGCCAGTGCGGCGCTGAGAATCGCCCACTACTTGAGCTGCTCCCAGTAGTCCTCGGGCATATCGTGGGCGATCTTCAGCGCGCCGTTGGCGCCGCCGTAGATGGGCTCCTCGATGCGGATCACGTTGCCGCTGCCAAGGTTGCGGTGCATCTCCGCCGTGATGGCTCGGTCCAGACCCTTGATCTGGCTACCGCCGCCCGCGAGCAGGACGCGGTTCTTCAGCCGATCTTGGAACTCGGGGTCGAAGGTACCGATGAGCTCGCCGAGGCCTTCGACGATGGGCGGCACGATGCGCTGGCAAGCCGTGCGCATTTGCTCGGTGATGTCGAACTCAGTCGGCTTGCCGTTGACGGGGAACTGGACCATGATCGGCTCAGTCGTTCCATCGACGGTGGAGTAGCGCTCCTTCAGCTCCTTGAGCATCTGCTTGGTGAACTGCGCGTCGGGGTACGACGCGGCGATCTCTTTGCCGAGCTCGGCGTCGACGAAGTCACCGGCGGTCTCCATGGTGATCTGGTCCGACTCTTCCGGCATCGTGCCGTGCATCCGGCAGAGGTCGACGGTACCCGCGCCGATGTCGATGACGAGTACGTCCTCCAGCATGTCGAGGCCGTACGCAACGGAGAAAGGCTCCGAGCAGAGCATCACGGAGTCCACGGACTCACGGGCTGCCTGAAGGATCGCATCCTTGTTGTTGATCTGCGCCTGGGCTGGGACACCGATGACGGCGTACACGAGTTCGTCCTTCCGCGGACGGGCCAGCCTGACGATCTCCTTGACGAGATCCATCGCTGCGCGGCGGCCCTCCATGTCCTCGGTGCCATCCGCGTTGAACTTCAGCACGCCGTGCTCAAGAGGACGGTGCAAGTTGAGGGACAGGCGCTTGCCGCGAGCCTCCTCGCCGAAGAGAACGTCCTTCTTCAGAAGCTTGCGAGCCACTGGATCCTTGGGATAGCCAACGAACGACTCGATGGTCTCGCGGATACCGTTGCTCGAAGAGACTGAGGTTCGGGAAGTACCCAAGTCGATGCCGAGATAGAGAACGCCGTGGTCCTTCTTCGGGGCTTCTGCGTCGACGCTCTCGTTGGCGTCGGTCGTGGTGTCGGTCATAGGTCCGGTGTGGTGCGCTGCCAAGCAGCGGTCGATCAGGGGGTGACGCTTGCGTGTCTCACGATGCCCCTAAGCTAGCAATTGCTGTATGAGGACAAAAACACAGGCCCCACGTCAAGCAACCGCTCCATAAGAGCCCGCACCGGACCTAATCGGACTTCTTGGCGCTGGACGTGACCATTTCTCGAAGCTTCAGGTTGGCCTCGAAGATACTGGACATCAGATCCCGCTTCTGCTGCGCCTCGTCCCCTTGGCCCTCAAGGCCCTGGACGTCCCGATAGATCGAGGAAACGCCCTTGTCCTCGGGGGGGCGCGACCGAGAAACGATTTCCGTGTCACGCTGGTCAAGGAGCCTCGCCATTTTGGCCAGCCTGCGCTCCAGCACGTCGATCTGCTTGCGCGCCTGGCTGTCCTGAACGGCCGGATCCATGGACCTGCCCTGACGGGCCTCGGTCGCTGCTTCGGTGGCGGGATCTTCGGTCGGGGCCTTCTTTGGCGCCTTCGGAAGCACGTAGATCCGAGCAGGCTTGGCAGCCGGCTCGGCGGGCTCAATCCTCGCCTCCTGTGCCAGGGGCCTCCGACGCCTCGCCGCCACGCGGGCGGAACGACGGGCGGCTCCCCCACGGCCTAGGCCGGGGAAGTCGAGGTTGTGGACGACGTTGCCGCCACGGGAGGGTGATCTGAAATTTGCCATGGGCGCGTCGCTTCAGCCGCCACGGCGGTTGCGCGAAGCAACTTTGTAGCAGAAGCAGCAGGGACGGGAGCATGCCCTCCGTCCGGCACCTCCAATTTAGGCCACAAACGGATCGGATTGATCCCTTATCAGCTCAGAATCGCCCACGACTGCCCGCATCCGGAGATTCGGTGGCTCCTATCGGCCCAAGAGTGGCTATCGCCCAAACTTGTCGACAGCTCCGATCGACCAAGCCCTGGCGGAATGACCCGACTGCAGGGCGCCTATCTCGATGATGTGCGGACGTCCTCGAGTCGTAACGCATCGGTGGGCAGGTTCGCGGCGTCCTTGTGCCGGTACGCGATCAGCCCCCCGCCCAGAATCTCTCCCCCACGGATGACGTCCCAGCGGCTGAACTCCACCCAGGCACTGTCTGGTTCAGCGACGAGGGCCTCAAGCTGCCCCATGTGCTGGTACCAATGGCGCGTGCCGGTCACGGAGCGATCCATCACGAGGAACTGCACGCCACGACCAGTCAGCCATTCCTCAAGCTCGCCAAGGTTGGCGAAGCGTTGGTCGTACGCACGCCCGCTCCAACTCGCAAAGCAGAGGACCTTGCTCGCCCTCAGGACGTAGTGGGCCGGCCTCGCCTTGTCGGCCAAGGCCGCCCCCGCCACGAACAGACCCTCACCCACCGGGTCCGACGCGACGAGCATTCGTACGGAATTCTCTGCCCCAGCCACCAGCTCCTGACCCGCTTGGTCCCAGCCTCGATAGTCCTTCTTTGGGGGCGCTCCCTGCCAAACGACCGCCGAGAGGCCCATCACCGCGATGGCCAATGCCGCCCACTGCTGCTCCCGAGAAACGGCTTGCGCGTGGGATCTCTTGTACTGAGAGCGACGCAGGAACCAGCGAGCCACGCCGCCTGCCCCCAGCGCGGACAGCGCCACCCAAGCCGGAGCCAACACCGCGAGGTGGCGCTCTTCTACGCTACTGGGAACGACGTGGTAGAGCACGATCAGTGCGGGAGCCCACGCCCCGAAGGCGACCCAGCGCCCCCCGCCCTTGAGACCGAGGCGAAAGTCCCTGACTCCGACGGCGATGCCCAGCGGAACCAAGAGCGCGCCCAGCGGACCGAGAAGCCCCAGCATCCAGGGGAAGTACTCCGACGCTGCATAGCGCGCGTACGCAAAGCTCGGCGTGGTGCCACCGCCCCAGGAACCCTGGGTCAGGCTCACCGTGGCCAGGTACCACGGGGCCGTGAACAGAGCCACGATCAAGCCTGACAGCCAAAGCGACGGACGCTTGAGAATGGCCCAGCGACCGCTCAACGGCAGACAGAAGATCGGAACGAGCGCCAACGCGAGGCCACTGCCCTTCGTGAGAACCGTAAGGACCGATGCGGCCGCGAAGCCGTAAATCCAGCGCGCATTCCCGTACTCCAGGAACCGCCCGAACGCGAAGACGGCGAGCAGAGAGAAAAGCGCCAGCGGGATCTCGGTCATCGCGGCAGCTCCGCAAAGCTGCACGATGGGCACGGTCAAGAAGATGGCTGCGGCCACCGCCCCCGCTGCCACACCGTGCATGTTCCGGACGGCCCCGTAGACGAGGTACGCGGTCGCCGACGTGAGCAGCGTCAGGAGCGCCACGATCGCAAACTTGGAGGTTCCGGCAACCAGCATCCAAACACCCAGTAGCCCGTGGAAGACCGGCGGCCACTGGCCGACGGCAACCTTCGGATAGTGGATGTAGAACGACTCCGCAAACGCGCGCGGCTCTGTCCAACTCGGGCCCGACGACTCCACGAGACCCAGGGCGTTGGCGAGCCAATCCCGAACCATCAGAGCCGTCACGAGGTGGGCGGGCTCGTCCTCAAAGCCCCCAAAACCGCTCTCAAGAGCACCGACCGACCATTGGACAATCGTGGCGATGAGGAGGATCCCGAGGAAGGCCAGGATCCGTTGGGCGCGAGGCTTCACGACAGGGCTCCTAGGAGCTTGTTGCGGATTGAGGGATTTGAAAAGTGCAGCGCCCGGCTCGCAAGACAAGGCGATTCGGACCCTTCGCGTGGCAGTCGTCACGTAGGTTCGAACCAACGCAGGATTGCGCTTCGGGCGGTGTGCTACTCGGATTCTGCAATTTGCAACAAGCTCCTAGCGCCCGATTCGCCAGAGCGGCTCGAAGGAGGACGGCTCGACTCCAAACCAGCTGTAGAGCGCGGGAACCTCCACGAACATCAACACGATAAACAGCAGCGTCGTCCCGATGGCGTAGGCAAAAAACGACTTTTCGCGGTAAAGCTTCTCCGGGTTCTGCGCGGCACTGTCTTCTTTGAGCCCGAGCGTTACGTAGCTGGCGAAGAAGCCCGCGACGAACGGGACGCACAAAATGAGTTCGACCTTGTACCGGACGATGAAGATGCCCGAGAAGAGCGCACACGACGTCACGTAGAAAATCATGCTCGAGAGCAGGCGGCTCTCGTTGTAGTAGGCGAACGATCGCCGATAGCGCGCCGCACGCTCGGGGTCGCCGATCGCGCGAAACTCCGCGAACCGCTTGGTCGCCATGAAGAACGCCCCCACCATCCAGTATGCCAGCACCAGAGACAGCGGAGGGAGCCGATCGGGGATGAGTGCGAACCAGCCAAGGGCAAGACGGATCGGGTTGTTGACCGACTCTGACAAGACGTCGATGTAGGCGAGCTCCTTCGACCGCACCGGGGGGACGTTGTAGATCACCCCCATGACCCAGAAGGCGAGCGCGCTGAGCCCGAAGGGCGCATTGAGAGCGAACGCGGCGGTGACACCAATGGCCCCCAGCGCCCCCCACAGCAGAACGGCCACCGGGGTCGAGACCTCGCCTCGGGCGGCCGGGCGGTCTTTCTTGGTGGGGTGCTCGCGGTCGAGCGGAGCATCGAGGACCTCGTTCAACACGTAGTTGCTTGATGCCACCAGACAGGCGACAACGAGGGCGGCAGCCAGCGTCCAAACGGATGTCAGAGTGAACAGCTCGGGGCGATAGAACACGGCCAAGAGCACGCCCAGCAGCATGAATGCGTTCTTGAACCAATGGTCAGCCCGCGCGATCTGAACGTAGGGGCGCACCCGCGTCCAGGCTCCGGACTTGGCGGCGAGCGAGCCGTCCGGCGAAACCTCAGAAGGTCCTCTAGAGGATTCCGACGGCATCGGGCACCTCCGAGAATTCATGCACCGAACGGCACTGGTGATTGGCTTGCGCCGGCGCCGAGACATCACCCGCACCCACGTGGCTCATCCCGGTCTCCAGGATCACACAACGCATCCCCGCAGCGGCGGCACCTTGTCCGTCCACGTCGTGACGGTCCCCGACGTAGACCACATCCGCAGGCGCGGCGTCCAGGGCATCGGCGCCCGCAAGGAAACCGATCGGGCTGGGCTTGAACGCGTTCACGGCCGCGTCCGTGGCGCCGAGTGTCACCTCGAAGAGATCATCGACGCCGAGGGCCTTGAGCTTCGCATCAGGAGGATAGTCCGAGTAGACGCCGAGTCGCAGACCCGCATCATTCAGCGCCACGAGCGCGGTGCGCAAACCCGGCCAAGCCGCCGCCGCCAAGTGACGAAGTGGCTTCCGGAACATCCACTCGTCGACCGTGGACTCCACCTGCTGCGCGTCGACCCCGAGCTCCTCGGCGGGCCGAGAGAACTGGAGCTCGACGAGCGCAGCACCGGCGTGCCCGAGCTCGCGTAGGTCCTCCCGCATGAGTCGGAAAGAGCGCAGTATCTTCGCGATGCGCAGCGCCGCGAAAGGCCCCTTCGTGAATGGCGCCCGTGCAAGTTCACGGAGCATAGCTCTCCTCAAGATACGCTGGTCATAGAGCGTACCGTCGAGGTCAAAGAGAACAGCCTTGGGGCGATCCCAGCATGTTGCGGAGCGAGTCACCATAGAAACGGCATGGTTTGGACCTGGGGCATCAGGGCCAGTCATACGTGGGGCGCGGACAGGTCGACGTCAGAGAATAATTGGGGAGCGGCTTTCGTCCTCCGGACGGCCCGGAAAGGAGACCTCATCTGTCCCCCGGCTCCAAGAAGCGACCCCGAAATTCCGTCGGGAGCGTTCACGTCAACCTGAATCTGAGATTCAACGGCGTCCAGGACTAGGAGCGGCTGTCGCGCGCCACCGCTGGCACGCCAGCCGCCACGACCCCGTCCGGCTGTTCTCTGAGGAAAAGATGGTCGTTCTTTCGGAACCAGTACCACGCGTAACCCAGGTGCACCTGACTAAAGAGACAGGTGAAGGTCAGACCCAGCGCGGCGCCAATCCGCGGGAAGAAGTACACGAGTAGCGCGAGTAGCGTTGTGTTCACCACCAGCCCAATCAGCGAGATGATGATGGCCACCTTCATCTGCCCGGTCACGAGATAGAAGATGTCGTTGGCGACCGAGAAGGAGACGATCGCCAGACCTGGGGCGAGAATGAGCGAGAGCTGCCAAACGGGATCCCAGTACTCTTCACGGAGGACTGCGCGAATGATGAACGGCAGGATCGGCATCGTCACCAAGAGCCCGAGCGTGATCGCCACCCCCGAGTAGAAGCTCGCCCTCCAATAGAGACGGCGCAGCCCGACGAGGTCCTTCACGCCCGCCAGCTGTGAGAGTGCTGGCAGTGCGGTGCGATTGATGCCCTGCATAAAGAGACGAGCCATCGTGATCATGCGCTGCGCCACCCGTAGGTACGCCACCCACTTCTGATCACCCATCGAGCCCAAAATCAACGTCGGCAGATTCTGTGTCCCGAGGGAGTCAATGTTGCGAACGATGCCGATCTTCGCGCCCTCCCTCAGCGCGAGTCGCACGGGAACCGTCTTGACTCCGATGGCTTTCGAAAGCTTCGGCAGGACGCTGCCATCGCTGCGTCTCTCGCGGCCGTAGGCGTCCAAGGCCAAGAGGCTTCCCGCAACGGAGGCCGCGAGCGTCCCAAGGACGGGTCCCAGAGCCGTGCCGAGGGCGAGCGCGCCCGACACGACAAAGAGCAAGCGGCACAGCTCCTGCCCCATGTCGACCCTCGCCAACGCGTGCATTCTGCGCTCCGCCTGCATCGCAGCGCAGCACACCACCCGGGGTACGTCGAGCAGTGGAATGAGCATCATCATCGCGCTCAACGATCCAATGCGCGCCCCGTTCTCGTCGATGAAGAACTCCACCACCGAGGGCAGGAACACCACCCCGAGCACCAACGCCGTCGCAGACAGAATCAGCGACAGCCGTAGGATCACACCCACCCAGCCGGTCATTCGACCGGTTTCGCCGGCCCGCAGACTGGCCGAAATTCGCGACGTCGCTACAGAGGCCAGCCCGAGATTCAGCAGGCCCCACAGCACGGAGTAGCTGCTGCTGGCGAGATAGAAGATCGAGAGTTCGCCGACGCCGAGGATGCTGACGAGGGCGAACATCCCGAGGGCACTGCTCACCGCATTGACGGCCGCGGCGCTTTGAAGCGTCGACGATTGCCGCACAAACCGACTCTTGAGCCCACGCTTGATCTTGCCTAGCACTCGGCCTGAGCGCCGCCCTTCGCCGCACGGTCCTGCGGCAAGAGCAGAACGTCACCCACCAGCCAGTTGAGCTCCTCGTCCACGTCGACGCGGCCGTAGCCCAGTTCGAAGAACGCTTCCAGTGCGGCTCGCTGCTTTTCGACCAGAGGGTGGAATTCCTCCTGGAGAACCTCGGCGAGCAATACCGGCTGGCAGCCCGTGCGCTGGATCCAAGGCCGGATCCCATCGAGCACCGCGTAGTCGTAGCCCTCGGTGTCTGACTTCACTAGATCGAGGGACGTGATGCCCCGCTCGTCGAGGAAGTCCGTCACCCGACGGAGCGTGATCGTCTCCTTGTCGATGACGGTGTCAGGTCGCACGAAGGCCTCTGGCCTGCGGTCGTACATGATCTCTTCCACGAGGGAGTTAGCACCGTGGTTGTGCGCGGCCTTGAAGATCGTGCGCTCGGCGTTCTCATCACCGAGGGCGATGTTCACGACCTCGATCATGTCGTCGTCTTGAAACCGCTCGGCGCAGATGCCGTAGTACTCGGCCACCGGTTCGAACAGAATGCCGCGGACGTCTGGGCGTCGCGCCCGCAGTAGGCGCGAAAAGGCTCCGACGTTCGCGCCGATGTCGAGGAAGAGGCCGCCCTGGGGCAGGTAGGGCTCGACGCGGTCGACCGCTGCGGCGACCAGCGGCTCGTGCTTTGCCTCCCAGTCCTCCAAGCTCAGCGTCGGTACTTCCGAGCGCATGCGCCGCATGACCTTCTCAAGCAATCGGCGGGTGCGTTGAAACATGGGCTCGAAGAGGGGTGGGCGAAGGGGAAGGGAGGAGTTCGTACCGGCTCTACAGGCCGTTCACGAACTCGATGTACCGGTCTTTGTGGGCGGCTACCGTCTTGGACGGCCCCGTCACTTTGATCGTCCAGTGGTCCGCCGAGCCCGAGGGCTCGATAAAGGCCGCGAGAATCGCGCCGGCGTCGGTGGAGGCGATGTCCTTCGCCATGCCTTCCATGGGCTTGATGACTCCCTCGATGTGCACGTGGGTCACGAAGTAAGTGTCAGACTCCGTGATCCAGCGCTCGTCGGCACCCAGCTCTGCGGCTGGGCCTTCGCGGCCCACCTGCCGAACCCAGCGATCGAGATTCATCTCTGGGTCCCCGATTCCGCCGGGCCAGTGGGCGACCACCGCGAGGGCCGGCTGGCTGCCTTCGGGGCCAGGCAGTGAATACTGCTTGGCGCGCATGCGGTTCTCGGGCGGCTGTTCCGTCCAGCCCTCCGGTGTCACAAAGCGGGGTCCGCCCTCCATAGCTCCGGAAGAGGCCCCTGAAGTAACCCCTGAAGT
>CAYQKK010000003.1:0-38606 GCA_964417955.1 uncultured Planctomycetaceae bacterium | reverse complement strand
CCCCTGAAGTAACCCCTGAAGTGACCCCGCCTGGAGCGCCAGCCGGGCCGCCCGGCTTGGTGGCCGACCCAGCGCCCTCACCCGTCTTCTGCACCAGCCGAAGGCTGCCATCCGCGGTCTCCATAGAGATCGGAGGCGCATCCGTCGTCTCGCTAGTGGCCGCTGGGTCTGAGGCCCCGCCGCAGGCGAAGAGGGGCAAACTGAGGAGGAGAGTCAGGGTCTTCATGGAAAACGTTTCGGCCAGGGTCAGTGAGGACGTACGACACTCTAACCTGCTGAGACGACAGAACCCATCGGGGTTCTCGATGACCCATCTTGAGCCCATCAAGCCACCACCATGCGAGTTCTCCATCAGCCCATCTTGTTCCTGATCCTCGGCCTCACGAGCTGTGGAAGCGCACCCAAGACGCTGGAAGTCCGGCTGACCTCGAAACCAAGCGGCGCGCGGGTCTTCATCAGCCGCCGTGGCGAAAGTACCTACCAGGGAAAGGTGGGCTTCCTCAAGGGCAACGTGAAGGCCACCCCCTTCCAGGAGGAGCTCCAGCTGGTGGGCACCACGCCCGTCAACTATTCGTGTCCCATCACCGAGATGACCACCGACGCCACCGTGCTCGGCGTGGGCGGCCGAGTGATCAAGACCTTCAAGGAAGGGGTCTTCCGCTTTGAGCGCCCGGGGTACGAGCCGGTGGAGCAGTTCGTGCGCTTCCGTGGGGCCAAGGAAACCATCAGCGTCACCCTGCCCGAGCTGCCGCCCGGTGCGGATCCCATCCCCCCCACGGAGCTGCAGCCACCGACGGCGCCGCCTGCCGACGCGTCCACTCCAGAGAGCTAGCCGATGCGCCTCCCCCGACTCTCCGAAGGCTATGGGCGCTGGATCCTCTTAGCAGCGATCGTTCTCCCCTTCGCCTACCTACGCATCCAATCCGCCCTGGCCTCGACGGAAGAGCGCCTCGAGGCCCACTTCGTTGGCATGCTGCAGGCGCTGGAAGAGCGCAAGCCCCGCCGGATCGTGCGCGGCTTCTCGAAACGCTTTGAGGATACGGACACCGGCTACGGCCGAGAGGAGATCCGCCAATGGGCCAACTCCATCGTGCTCGGCACGCGCTACCGGGGCTCGCTCGTGGAACCGGACGGTTTCGAGATCGTCGAGCTCTCCTCGGAAGACGTGAAGCCAAGAACTGCGACGGTGAAGGTCAAGTGCCTGCTGGAACGCCGCGAACGCGAGACCGAGTTCCGCCCGTGGTGGGATCTCGAGCTCACGGCGAGCATGGTGCGCGATGAAGGCGACTGGCGCATCGTGCGCACCCAGGACGTGAACCACGAAACCCGACCGCGAAACTAGTCCTGACTAGAGCTCTACCGAGCTACGTCATTCCGTACTCTTTCAGCTTGCGGTAGAGGGTGCGTTCGCCGATCCCGAGGACCTCCGCGGCCTTTTTTCGGTTGCCCTCCATCAGCTCGAGGTTCGCCAGAATCAGCGCCTTCTCGACCTCTTGATGGGAACGCCCAGCCAGGTCGTAGCCCCCGCCGCCGCCGGAGTCCACGGCCACGCTCGAGCCATCGCTGCTCCCCTGCGGCCCGGGACGTTTGCCACCCGCTACCCGGCGAATTCCCTCAGGCACATCGTCCACCGAAAGAACCGAGCCGCTCGCGAGCAACACCATGTTCTCAAGCGCGTTGCGCAGTTCACGAACGTTGCCCGGCCAGCTGTAGCGTCCAAGTAGCGCGCGGGCCTCGGGGGCAATGCCCGCCACCTCTCGCTCATGGGTATCGCGGAACTCGGCCACGAAGTGATCGATGAGCAGCGGAATGTCCCCGCTGCGATCGCGCAGAGGAGGCAGGTTCAGCTCGACCACTTGGAGACGGTGGAACAGGTCCTCGCGGAACGTGCCCTTCTCCACCATGTCCCGCAGATCGCGGTTCGTGGCGGCGACGAGCCGGACGTTCACCTTGCGCGGCTCGTTACCGCCCACCTGAACCACCTCGCGTGCCTCAAGAACCCGCAGCATCTTGGCCTGGGTGACCAGCGGCATGTCGCCGATCTCATCCAGGAAAAGCGTGCCGTCATTGGCGTAGGCGATGCGACCTTCCTTGTCCGAAACGGCGCCGGTGAAGGCCCCCTTCACGTGGCCGAAGAGCTCGGACTCGATCAGACCCTCCGTCAGCGCCGCGCAGTTGACCGCCACGAAGTTCCCCTTCGCGCGCTTGCTGTTGGTGTGGATCGCGCGGGCGATCAGTTCTTTTCCTGTGCCACTCTCGCCGAGCACCAACACCGTCGCGTCCGTGGGTGCGACGCGCGCGAGAATCTCGAACACGCGGGTCATCTCGCGCGAACGCCCATGGAGTCCCTCGAAGCCAAAGCTCTTGTCGAACTGACGGCGCAGCTCGACGTTCTCGGTGCGCAGCGTCTCGTTGTCTTTCCGCAGGCGGCTCTTTTCGACGGCCTTGGCGAGCTTCGCCCGAAGCTCCGCGAGCTTCACAGGCTTCGAGAGGTAGTCCTCCGCGCCCTCTCGCATGGCGTCCACGGCGGTCTCCACCGTCGCATGCCCCGTGACGAGGAGCACCGGCGTCTCGGGCGCGAGCCTCTTCGCCTCGCGCAGCACCTCGAGGCCCGATCGATCGTGCATCACGAGGTCTGTGAGCACCGCATCGAACGAGTGGGACTCCAGCTGTTCGATGCCCGCCGTCCCCGAGCCCACCACGACACACTCGTAGCCGTCTACTTCCAGGCCGTCGCCTAGTGCTTCACCGTGACCGAGGTCGTCGTCGACCACGAGTACGCGTCCTGATCCTTCACCACTCATGGGGTTGATTCTGCGTCAGGCCCGTCGGACGATTCCTTGACGATCGGAATTTCCTGCAGAAGTGGGAGCCAGATGTGAAAACGTGTTCCACGCCCCTCTTCGCTGAGGACCCCAATTTCACCCTCGTGCATCTCCACGATGGTGCGCACCGTGGCGAGCCCGAGGCCTGTCCCGTTGCGCTTGGTGGAGAAGTACAGGTCGAAACAACGCTCCAGCTGCTCGTCGGTCATCCCCACCCCTGAGTCCGTGATGGCCAGCTCGGCCCGGGCGCCATCGCGGCGCAGCTCGACGATGAGCTCTCCCCCGCCGGGCATCGCCTGGCGAGCGTTGACCAAGAGGTTCAGGACCACCTGGCGGAAGGCCCCCACGTCGAGCATCGCAAGGGGCATCGCGGGCGGCAACGATGCATGCAGACGCACGTTCTCTGCCTCGAGCTCAGGAGCCGCAAACTCCAGGACCTCGCGGATGAGGTCCACGAGATCCGACGGGGCACGGTTGATCTCGCCGCCTCGCGCGTAGCGCAGGAAGTCGTCCAGGATCCCCTCCAGGCGGCTGATCTCCCGCTGAAGGGTTCGCACCCGCTTGAGGGAGCGCTTGTCCTTCGGGCTCTGCGCCCCATCGCCCCCGGGCGCAGGAACGAGCTCTTCTTCGAGCAGCGTCAAGTTGATCGCCATCGTGGAGAGCGGGTTCTTGATCTCGTGGGCGAGCCCCCCCGCCAAGCGGCCGAGCAGCCTGCGCCGCGTAAGCCGCGGGTCCGCCCCCGGCTCCTCGGCGTCGGAAGGCGCGGGGAGCGGCGCTTGGTTGCCCCAGTCCGGCGCTAAGGGATCCTGTGGGCCTGTTGGGTGTTCGTCGTTCATTCTCGGCCTTCCGTCGTCCTCGAGGACGCCGTTTTACTGGCAAAGGCCCTGCTTCGCTTGGCCCAGCAGGCTACAAGGTAGCTCCATGGCCGCCGAAAGCACGGATGAACCAGTGACGCCCCCCCCGTCTGAAGCCACGCCGCCCCTCTCGGCGGAGGAGGCGCGGAAGGCCGTGGCCGCCCTGGAAGAGGGGCAGGCCGTTGGACTTCCCTCCGAGACGACCTACCTGCTGGCCGCCCGAGCGGACCAGCCAGAGGCTCTTGCGAAGCTCCAGGCCCTTGCGGGCCCAGGGAGCGCTGCACCCGCCTGGCATACCACGCTGGGCGAGGTGGACTTCGGATCGTGCCAGCTGCCATCGATCACGGGTCGTTTGGCGGAGCGCTACTGGCCTGGGCCTTTGACCATGGTCGTTCAGCCTTCCGGCGCCGAGAACGGCGGTGCGTGGAGGGGGCCAGACAGCCTTGCCGCGGAGAGCTGGACGCCGGTGCGCGCACCCGCCCATCCATCGGCCGCCGCCATCCTCGATGCCGCTTCTTTCCCAGTGGCCGTCGTGCCCGCCCAAACCGAAGGTCAGGCTGCAGCCGTTACCGCAGAGGGCGTTCGCCAGCTCTTCACCGAGGCGGAAGTACCGTGCATCGTGGACGGCGGCCCCGCATCCCTCGGCTCACCGTCGTCGCTCCTCGCCGTCGGCCCAGGTCGCTTCGAGGTGTTGACGCCAGGGATCATTTCGGAGGAAGAGCTTCGCCGCACGGCGGGACTCTCGCTCCTCTTTGTTTGCACCGGCAACACCTGCCGCAGCCCGATGGCCGAAGGGCTTGCGCGGGCCGCGCTGCGTAGGGCGCTGCTTGACGGCAGCGACCCAGGGTCGAAGGGTCTCGACGAGACCTCGTTCGGATTCAGCGTCGCGTCCGCTGGCGTCTACGCCGGCGTGGGCGCGCCCCCGTCGGGGCACGCGGTGACCGCGCTGAAAGATCGCGGGTTGGATCTATCCGCCCACGGCTCTCGGCCGGCGATCGACCGTGAAGTCGCCCAAACGGACCGGGTGTACTGCCTCACTCGCAGTCACCAAGCCGCCCTCTTGGCGATGCTACCCCCAAGCGCCGCAGACGCGGTGGAGCTACTCGACCCGGCGGGCCGCGACGTACCCGACCCCTTCGGTGGTCCCCTCGAGGTCTACCGCGAGACCGCGGACGTCCTTGAGTCGTTCATCGAGGCGCGCCTCCCCGGCTGGATCTAAGGAGTAGAGCTGGGTCGAAGAACTACAGCTGGGTCTAACGACTACTCCCGGACGCGGATGACCTGACCGCCGCCGATCTTCGAGGTCGTCACCCGCTCGTCCGATACGGCGCCGTGAATGTGCAGATCGCCGCTGCCCAGAACCGACGCGGAGACCGACTCGCTCGCGTCGATCCACGCCGCGCCTGACCCAAGCCCGGAGTAGGTCGCCTCACGGCTATGGAGGAAGCGCATGTTCAGGTCGCCGGACCCAACGTGGTCGACGGTGACCTCACCGACCTCCCCTTCAGCCTGGAAGTCGGCCGACCCGACGAACTCTAGCTGAAGCGCCTCGCCACGCGTCGCCTCGGGCGTAAGTCCACTCAGGCGAATGTCACCCGACCCGCGGCTGGTCAGCTGCACGAGGTAGGAGGTATGGACCTCGATGGACGGGACCGGATTCAGTCGCACCCCGTCCCGGAAACTGATCGTGAGGGTGTCGCCGCTGAGGCTCGTGTCGACCCAGCTCAGAAGATCCTGGGCGCCTTCCAGGAAGACGACCGTGCCCGCACCGGAGGACTCGGGGAGGCTCCCTGGCTGCAGGGGCAGAACCTCGATGGATAGATCGGTATAGCCCTCGATTTCGATGCGCTCCGTCGGGCGATAGGGCCCCCGCTGCTCATGAACGACGGGACCGGTCCCGTGAACCACCCGGGGCCCACCCGATCCGCAGCTAGCGATCCATCCGGCCACCGATGCGGCAGAAAGGCACGTCAATGCCCATCCAGGCCCGCCCAAAGGGCGATTGTGGGCTCGCTGTCCCGTTCTGATGGGAATTTCCGCCGTCGCTGGGAACGTCATAGCTGAGCCATACGTACCACGTCGGCGACTATTTCTCACGCCTCGCCAGCGACTAGTATCGCATGGGCTCGATCTGGCTCGTCCGCTGCCAGAAGCTCCTGGCGGACCAGATCCTTAGACAGGACCCGAGCGATGTCAGCCAGCGTCCGAATATGGAGCAGTTTCTGGCTCTTGGGGATCACCAGCAGCACCACGAGACGCGTTGGGCGCCCATCGATCGATTCGAAGTCTAGGCCCTCCTCTCGACGGACTACGCCGAGGCACGCGATCACTTCGGAGACCTCATCGAGGGCCGCATGGGGAATGGCGACCCCTGCCTCCATGCCCGTTGACATGGATCGTTCCCGAGACAGCACCGCGTCACGGACCGGCTCGATGAGGTCCGCGTCCAAGCGACCGATATCACCGAGGTACTGGACCAGATCGTGGATGCAGCTCCACTTGTCCGTCGGGTCGAATCCAAGCCAGAGGCTTTCGGGTCCGATGAGCTCGCTCGGTTTCATGGGGTGGAGGATAGCTGCGGAGTCGACCGATCGATCCTCGCCGCGAAAAAAGACGCGCCGATCGCGGCACCCAGCAAGAGCTGTAGCTGACCGAGGGGCGTCGGAAATGCCGCTGGCTGGATATCTCCGTGAGGGAGCAGCACGTGCACGAAACCGGGCGCGACACCCAGGAGAAGCGTCACACCCGAGCCTACGAGCAGGGCCGCCAAGAGGAAGACCGGCTCCCGGCGGCGCCGCTGGATTCCGACAAAGGACCCCGGCCCGTCAAGGTCGACCGAGCGCTGAAAAAAGACGTACCTAACCCACGGCATCGCAACGAGCACTAAGAGCGGCGCGGAGGCCAGCGCGTAGCCGAGCGCCTCCTGCCCGTTGCCGTGACGTTCCAATGCCCCCGCTGACCGGACTCTGCCGTGGAAGGTCGCCACGAAAGGCGCGCCCGCCGCGGCGGCGGCCGCGAGAAGGCTGGTCCAGTACGTCAATGGAAACAGCCGAGCCAGTCCGAGAGGTGCCAGCCCCGGCTCGGCTGCCGCCTCGAGTCGCACGAAGGCAAGGACCAGAGCCAGCAGGACGATCGGGATCACCCAGCCAAGAATCCCCATCGCGAAGGCGTCCTCGGACCGAGTGGTCGCGATCCCCTGGGGACCTAGAATGAGCCAGAAGGCGGCGTACGCGAGGGTGCTGAGTCGCTCATCTGCGCAGCGTTGGAAGAGCCCAACGAGCACGGCGAGCCCCACGAGGATCAGGCCGAGCGGAAGCAGCGACTCGGTGCCCCCAAACGTCTTCACAAAGAGCGCGGCGTAGGCGATCGGCCTCAGGGTGGCGGTCAGCCCGTAGCCGAGAATCCTTGCCCGATGCCGCACTGGGCCCGATGAGAGGCCCGCCCAGACTCCCCCGAGGTAGCCGGGCAGCGCCAAGGGCACGATCAGAGCCAAGAACGCCAGGGTCGCCGGGGTGTCGCCGCTGAACGGTGTCCCGAGCCACTCCACGCTGCCCTCGGCCCCGGCTTCGACGCGGAGGGCGCTCGCCCACCACCAGAGGCCCGCAGAGGCGCCTCCGACGAGCCAAGCCAGAGGAGCCCGGCCGCCTCGCACGCTGGGCAGAAGGTCGAGCACGGTCAGCGCTGCGAGCGCGATAGCGGCGGTGTTCAGGGACTCCGCTGCCACAGCAGCGATGGCCGCAGGGACACCGAGGAGGGCCACGCACGACCAGATCGCGGCTCCCATCACGCCCGAGGCGCTGAGACCCGATCGGGGCCGGCCTAGGCTCGCCAAACACGCGAGGGCGGCCGCGGCCGCCAGCGCGAAGGCGGGGGCCAGCGCGGCGCCGGTCAGCACGAACTGCGCTGGCTGCTCGGGGCTGACGAGCTCAAGGGTCTGCATTCCGCTCAGCCCGCTCACGCCTGATCTCCCTGCTCGCTGGGGCGGGCTTGGGGAACGACTAGGTCGAAGGACTTAGCCAGGAGGACGAAGAAGACGGTGAGCGCGGCACCGGAGGCTGGAAGCAGCCAAGCATCGGAGGCTGGACCCTCTCCGCGGAGGAGCGCCGCCGCGATCGCTCCGATCAGCAGCAGCACCAGCCACAGACGGCCCAGCCGAGGGGCCGGGGTCCGGGCAGCGCCCGCGGTGGCGGCGGGAACAGGGTGATCTGAGCTCATGGCCCGAGAGGTTGACGGGCCGGCCGACTCGCCGCAATGCGGAAACCACACATGAATGACCCAGCTACCAGCGTGCATCTGGCGCGCTCAATCGGGAAGATACCGCAACGCTACGGCGTCTACCCCCGAGTGATGAGCCCGCAAGGGCCCCGATCTCAAGCTGAGGCAGGCTCCCGCCGGCCCAACACGCCAACAGAAACCATTACGCGACAAAGACTTAGGGCGCCCACCCATCTAGATGTGGGTACCGCACCACCGCGCCCTAGCTGGCCTCGCCACCCCCAAAACCGACACGTGAACGACCCCATGACGCAGGCAACCGGCCGAGGCCAAGCCAGAAATTCAGGCACCAGCTGTGCGCCAGCGCGGTCTTCCGAAGAGGAAATCATGAAGCTCCAGGCAACTTGCCGCACTGAATCCGCCTCCCACCAGAGCGGCCCAGCAGGCCTTACGGGACTCCGCCAGAAGCTGCGCTCGGCGGCCACGCTCATCGCGACGGCGGTTCTCGTCGCCGCGAGCCCCAGCACCGCCTGGGCGACCCCCTCCGCCCCTGCAATCCCGCAGGAGGGTGACGGGCCTCCCCCCATCGTCGAAAGGGAAGGCAGCTACGTCCTCAACTTCGCCCAGAGTGAAGAGGACGAGAGCATGTCGCTCTACCAGTTCACCCAGGCCTGCCAAGAAGTCACCGATCTCCAGTTCACCTGGAGCCAGGACACCGAGGGGATCCTCAAGAGCCAGAAGGTGCGGCTGCTGGGCCAGAAGTCGATCAGCAAGGAGGACTTCTACTCCTTCTTCCAGGTGATGATGATCATCTCCGACTTCGTCTGCACCGAGGTTGGCGAGGACGATATCGCGGTCATCAAGATCGACTCGCTCCAGACCGCGGCGCGCAACAACCTGCGCGCGGGTGCGATCTACGTCGAGCCCGAGAACCTCTCGAAGTACCAGCAGCAGCCCGCCACCCTGATCACCACCGTGGTGACCCTGCCGAACACCGACGTTCGCCAGGTGTCGAACTCGATGCGGACGATGATCACGGACGCGAACACGCAGCAGATGCTGCCCGCGGGTAACTCAAACTCCATGGTCCTCGTGGGCTTTGGCAGCAACGTCGTCGCTTTGGCGAACATGCTGTCGATCATCGACGAGGCATCGAAGTCCGAGAGCCCCACGCCCGAGTTCGAGATGATCAAGCTCGAGTACGCCGTCCCGGACGACGTCGCTTCGATCGTCGAGGAGCTGCTTGAGGCCGCCAACCAGGCGCGCAACCAGCAGCAGCAGGCCCAGGGAGCCCAGGGCTCACTCAACCGCAACCAGGGCGAGGCAAAGATCATCGTCGACTCGCGCACGAGCTCGCTCCTCATCGTGGCTCTCCCCGAAGAGATGCCGCGGATCAAAGAGCTGATCGCCCGCCTCGACGTCGACATCGTCGAGCGTGAGCGCAGCTATCACATCGTCGGCCTTGAGAACGTCGCCGCAGACGATCTCGCCGAGACGCTGAACGACTTCCTTGAGGAAGCGGTTCAGCTAGACGTCACCGCCGGCGGCACCGCCCAGGCGGGCCAGCGAGGCAACAACAACCGGACCAACAACAACTCCCGTGAGTTCGTGGTCGTGGCGGATGAGGAGACCAACTCGCTGCTCATCGCCGCCAACCGGACGCGCTATCAGGACCTGAAGGGCATGATCGAACTCCTCGATCGCCGTCAGGACCAAGTGTTGATCGAAACCGCGCTCATCGAGCTGACGAGTCGCGACCTCCTCGACATCGGCGTCGAGCTCGGGTTTGCCGACATCCCCGGCGAAGGCGACACCGGGGGCTTCGGCGTCACGGGCTTCGGCCTTTCGACCCTGGAGGACAGCGACGGCGACGGTGTCGTCGACATCCGCGTCCCCACGGTGGGCGAGGGCCTGACCGCGGGCATCATCGACGGGGACAACTTCTCCATCCCGATGCTGCTGGCCCTTGTGGAGCAAAAGAGCAACTCCAACGTGCTCAACGTTCCGAGCGTGCTTGTGAACAACAACTCGGTCGCTACGGTGTCGACGCTCGACGAGCAGCCCACCACCACGGTGACCCTCGGCGGCGGAGTCGCTGGCCAGACGCAGGAGAACTTCAGCGGGTACCAGGAAGCGGGTATCACCATGGAGATTTCCCCCTCGATCAGCGCATCGCGCTACCTGAGGCTCGACGTGTTCCTTGAGGTGTCGACGTTCATCGGCGCCGTCCAAGGCGCCGTGCCGCCCCCGCGTCTGACGCGGACCATCGAGACCCAGGTCAACGTGCCCGACGGCGCGACCATGGTCATCGGCGGCATCGTGGTGGACAACGAAAGCGACACGCGCACGCAGATCCCGGTCCTCGGCGACCTGCCCATCATCGGACGGCTGTTCTCAAGGGAGACCTCCAACCGCGACCGCACCGTGCTGTACTTCTTCGTGACCCCGCACATCATGCAGGACACGGAGTTCGCGGACCTAGCCGCCATCTCATTCGAGAAGAAGCTGGAGGCGGCGGAGCAAATCGGCATGGATCGAGTCCGCAAGATCGACCCGGCCTTTGGTGCCCAAGACAACAGCGGTTCCGACGTGAACCTAGAGGGCTTCGACCTTCCGCTCTACTCCGCTCCTGTCCGCGGCGAAACCGACGGATCCAACGTCGGCATCACGCCGTTCGAAGCGGCTTCCATGCTGGAAGACGCGCAGAAGGAGTAGGCGACCGCCTGCATCTCAGCCCCCCCCAGTTCTCCCTCCCCTACGTAATCATCCCTCCCAAAAATGGGAGCCACATCATGGTCAGCATTGGTGACATGCTTCTCGACGCGGGCTTGACCCGCGATCGCTTGGAGGAATGCCGCGGCGCAGCCGCTACGGGCGGGGAATCACTGGACAAAGTGATCCTCACAAAGGGGTACATGGACGAAACGGTCCTGCTCCAGATCTACGCGAAGGCGCTCGGCTACGAGTTCCGCAAGAGCCTCGATGGCACCAAGGTGCCGATGCACTTTGTGGACAGCGTCCCTGTCCACTTCGCACGGAACTACAACCTCGTCGCCCTTGAGCAGGCGGATGACGTGCTGCGCGTCGCCACTTGCACGCCCCTGGATCCCCATCCGATGGACGACCTCGCGGCTCTCCTCGGGGTCGAGGTCGACGCGGTCCTAGCGCCCAAGCCTGAGATCACCACGCTGATCGCCCGGGCCTATCGCCACAAGGCCGACGGGGTGGACGAGGCCCTTGACGCCGTGGCCGAAGACGGCGACATCGGCTCCTTGGCCGCCGAGATCGACGACTCGGAAGACGTGCTCGACGTCTCCAACAAGGCGCCGATCATCAAGCTTGTGAACACGATCATGTTCCAGGCGCTGAAGCTGCGCGCGTCCGATATTCACTTCCAGCCGTACCCGGACCGCATGCAGGTGCGTTTCCGGATCGACGGCCTCCTGTACGACATGGACGCGATTCCCAAGCGCGTGCAGGATGCGATCATCAGTCGCGTCAAAGTGATGGGCAAGATGGACATCGCCGAGCGGCGCCTGCCCCAGGATGGTCGCGCCACGATCCGCCTCGGCGACGGCGAGGTCGACGTGCGTATTAGCTCCGTCCCCACCAGCACCGGCGAGCGCATCGTGATGCGGATGCTGGACAAGACGGCGAAGCTGTACAGGCTGCACGAGATCGGTCTCGCGGAGGAAAACCTCAAGATGATCCGCGGGTTCCTCGACTACAACCACGGCATCATCCTGGTGACGGGCCCGACGGGTTCGGGAAAGACGACGACGCTCTACGCGTCGATGGCCGAGATCGATACGACCAAGAAGAACATCCTCACCATCGAGGATCCCGTCGAGTACGCCATCGGCGGCATCAGCCAGGTCCAGGTCAACGCCAAGAAGGGCCTGACCTTCGCCTCGGGCCTGCGCTCGTTCCTGCGCCAGGACCCGGACGTCATGATGGTCGGTGAGATCCGGGACCTCGAGACGGCCGAGGTCGCCATCCGCGCGGCGCTCACCGGTCACCTCGTGTTCTCCACGGTGCACACGAACGACGCCGCCAGCACGATCACGCGAATGGTCGACCAGGGCGTTGAGCCCTATCTCGTAGCATCGTCCATCGTCCTCATCATCGCCCAGCGCCTCGTGCGGACGATCTGCCCCCACTGCAAGGTGGTCGGGCCCATCACGGACGAGTGGGAGGCCAAGCTCAAGAAGGTGGGCATGCAGGGGTCTGAGCTCGGCGGTGAAATCGCCTACGGTCCCGGCTGCGACGAGTGCTTCCACTCGGGCTACTCAGGCCGAACCGCCATCTACGAGTTCTTGCCCATCAACGAGTCCATCCGGACCCTCGTGATGGAAGGTGCCTCGGCAACGGACGTCAAGCGAGAGCAATCAGTGCAGGGCTTCCAAACCCTGCGGTCCGACGGCCGCGACAAGGTTCGCGATGGCTTGACCACTCCGGACGAGGTCCTCCGCGTCACCCAGCTCGACGTCTAGCATGCCGATCTACCAGTACAAGGCCTTTGCCCCGGGCGGCAAGGTCACGTCCGGCATCGTCGACGCCGACACCGAGAAAGACGCGCGGACCAAGCTCCGGCGCCAGGACCTCTTGGTGTCCCAGCTCAACGAGACGCGCGGCGGCCGGCGGCTCAAGTCCGCTGGCTCGACTAAGGGCGGCGACCGTACGAGCACCATCACCAAGCTCAAGTCGGCGCGGGCGAGCTCCCAGGGACCCGGGTCCCGGGAGATCGACATCGTGTCGGGCATCACGAGGCAGCTCGCGACGCTGCTCGGATCCGGTATCGCGCTCAACGAGGCCCTGTCCGCCCTCGTGGATCAAGCCGAGCAGCGCCGCGTCGAGACCCTCTGCCGTGAGATCCGCGAGGACATCCAGCAGGGCGCCAACCTCGCCGATTCGCTCAGCAAGCATCCCGGTTGGTTCTCGCCGCTGTACGTGAACATGGTTCGCGCGGGTCAGGCCGCCGGTAACCTCGACAGCGTGCTCACGCGCCTCGCGGACTACCTCCAAGGACAGCGTGCGCTGCGCCGCAAGATCGTAGGCGCGCTCACCTATCCCCTGATGATGGTCACGGTCGGCATGATCGTGGTCACCATCCTGATGGCCAAGGTCGTGCCTGAGATCACCAAGATGCTCATCGACCAGAAGAAGGAGCTCCCCCCCGCCACGAGGATTCTGGTGGGCGCGAGTGACTTTTTGAAGCAGTGGTGGTGGGCCATCTTCCTCGGCATCGCGATCCTTTCGTTCGTCTTCGAGCGCATCTATGCCAAGGGCGGCAACGGTCGCCTGCGGATCGATCGGTTCATGCTGAAAACGCCTGTGCTGGGCGACCTCCTCAGGCGCGCCGCCGTGGCCCGTTTCACCCGCACCCTCTCGACGCTCCTGCAGAGCGGCGTCCCGGTGATCCAGTCCCTTGAGATCACCGAAAACGTCGTGGGCAACCGGGTCATTAAGGACGCCACCGCCCACGTCCGCGAGCGCGTGATGGAGGGCACCGATATCGCCACCCCTCTCAAAAAGAGCGGCGTGTTCCCCTCGACCGTGGGCTACATGGTGGCTGTCGGCGAGCAGTCAGGCGAGCTCGAGCAGATGCTCGACCGCATTGCCACGGCCTACGATGAGGAGATCGAGGTCGCCGCAGACCGCTTTACGAGCGTCCTCGAGCCGATCATGATCATCGTTCTCGCGGCCGTTGTAGGCTACATCGTGTTCGCCATCGTGGTCCCGATCCTGGAGATCGGCGAGATCTAACACTGTCCAATTCCTGACCACTGGAAAGTTCCGCGCCCACGCGGCGTACTGACCCCTGTTATGAAGACTCAAGCGCATCCTCTGATCCGTCGCCGCCAAGCCGGCTTCTCACTCGCCGAGCTCATGGTCGTGATCGTGATCATCGGTCTCCTCGCCACCGTGGTGGCTCCCAAGCTCTTCGACAAGCTCGGGACAGCACGCATCTCGGCCGCGAAGTCGGACATGCTCGGCATGGACGATGAGATCACCAACTTCCGGCTGAACAACGGCGAGATCCCCGACTCCCTTGAGCGCCTCGTGGAGAAGGACAGCAAGGGCATCTCCTACCTGAACGCCACCGTGGTCCCCAAGGATCCGTGGGGCAACGAGTACGTGCTGTCCACCGACGACGACGGCGACCCCATCATCTGGTGCCTCGGCGCCGACGGGGCCGAGGGCGGCGAAGGCGAGGATATGGACTTCAGCACCATGATGATCCGCAACCGCGAGATCTAGTTCCGCCAGGCAAGGCTCACTTTGACCGCATCCACCCCAGTATCCAAGAGGCCTCATGTGCGGGCCCACCGGCACAGCGCGCACAGGCGCGCTGCGCGAAGCGGATTCACGCTGACGGAGATGATGCTGGTTGTAGCCGTGATCGGGCTCGTCACCGTGGTCATCGGTGGCAGCCTCGACTCGCTGCTCCCGAAGGAACGGCTCAACACCGCCGTTCGCAACCTGACGGCGACACTGCGCAACGCGCGCTCGGAGGCCGTCGGACGGAGCCTTGAGTTCCTGATCGAGTACGACATCGAGGGCGATCGATACCGACTGGTCACGCCGTTTTCACGGGAAGGTGACCGCTTCGACGTGGAAGAGATGGACGAGGAGGAGCGTTTCGCCATGCAGTGGAACCCGCTGCCCCCGGGCGTCTCCCTCATCAGCGTCACGATCACCGGCAATTCCTTTTCCGACGGACGCTGCTTCGCACGCTTCGATCCCCGCGGAGCGGCCTCGGACCACCAAGTGGTCCTCGCCCAGCTGGAGTACGACAACTACTACACGGTGGAGGTCATGGCCCTCACCGGTACGTTCAAGTTCCACCGCGGGATCTTCGTGCGCCGAGCCCCTGACGACGGGGACTTCAACTAAGGATGCGCCCCGCTAGCCCACGCAGCGGCTTCACCCTTGTGGAGGCCGCCATCACCCTCGCCATCGTGGCGCTGGTGCTTGTGACGATCCTCCAGGGCATGGAGGGCGCCAAGCTGAGCGCGCACCACACCCGGCAAAAGAAGACAGCGTACGAGCTCGCCGTGGGCCTCATGGGCGAGGTCGCCGTTGGGCTATGGCGTGAAGAGCTCGAGTCAGGCATGACCGGGAACTTCGCGGAGCTCGACGAGCCCGACTTCTACTGGGAGCTCGCCCTCGGCGAGGACGTGCTCGAAGAGCAAGACTCAGACGGCGAAGACCGCCCGTTCGACAACTTCGCAGCGCGGCGCGACTGGGAAGAGCGCAACCGTAGCGACGAAGAAGAGGAAGAGTACGAGGACGGCGAAGAACCAGAAGAGCCCTTCGAAAAGGTGCGGATTCGGGTGACCTTCACGAAGCTGAAGGACTTCTCCAACGAGCTCACCCTAGAGCGCTGGGTGCCGTGGCAGGAGATCTACGGACCCTCTGAAGAGGACGAAGAAGAGCTGGGTGGAGAAACCGAGACTCCCGCAGCAGGCGACGGAGCCGCTGGCGCGGCTACGCAGAACGACACGACCACGGTCGGCGGCCAGTAGGGCGCCCAACGAGCTAAACACATGCAGAATCCGGCGTCCAACTCGTCCACGCCTCGCGCAGGCTTCACGCTCATCGAGGTCATGCTTGTCGCGATGATCATGGGCATGATGATGGTCAGCATCTCCAAGCTGATGCAGGCCGCACGCCGCACCCGCGACACCATCCACAACTTCCAAGAGACGCAGCTCGCCGGGCCTGCGGTCCTTGAGATGATCACCCGCGACCTTCAGGGCTTGATCACCACGGGCCGACCGAGGACAGATTGGCTGCGTATCACCGACCGCACCGTGAACGGCCTCGATGCCGACAGGATCGACTTCGTGACGACCACCGATTCACTGCTGGTGATGGTGAAGGATGACGACACGCCCCTGCGTGCCGACATCAACGAAGTGGGCTACGTGCTACGCCCTAACCCTGACAACGACGAGTTCTTGGAGGTCTATCGACGCGAGGACTTCGGCGTCGATGATCAGCCCATGCAGGACGGCGAGTACACCTTCCTCTCGGATCAGGTCAAAGGACTCAACATCGAGGTCTTCTACACCGACGGGCCCGACTCAGAGCCCGAAGACGAGTGGATCGAGGAGAGCGTCGCGCCGCCCCCGGGCTCCGACCCCGTCACGGGCGTCTCAGGCACCTCCAACATCGACAGCGATGCAGAGGACATCGGGGGGCTTCCGGCTTGGATCAAGATCTCCCTGACCATCGAGCTCAAGCCACGGATCGACCGCGAGTCCATGGACTTCAGCGGCGGCAACAAGCGCACGATCACCTACGTTCGGAACCACCGGTTCCCTGACGCGCTGCGCGTGGCGAACGGCAGCATCCCCCGTCTCGGCATTCCGCCTGCCCCGTCGGCTGGTGGAGCTGCGGATGCTACGGGCACGGGACCCGGCGGCGTCGACCCGAACCTCGCCAACGGAACCGGCCAGGACGGGCTCTCGATCGACAGCAACGGCGTCGTCAGTGGACCTGGTGGACCCGGCGGAAACGGTCGGCCCGGCGCCCCCGCAGGAACCACTTCGGGCGGACGCGCCGACGCCGCAAAGGACCAGTAGGTCCTTTGCGGCTACCTGAACAGAACGCCGACGGCGTCCGTGAAGTTGGACGTCACCGTGGGGTTGGCGTCGCGGTACCAGACCTGAAACCACCAGGTGTCCCCGGGCACGGTCGCCACAAAGCCGAGGGGCTGGGGGATCGCGCTCAGGTTGACGGGGATCGAGATCGACCCGTCGGTGCCTGACTGCTGGAAGACGTCCACGAGTCGACCCACCTGCCCGGTGAGGCAGATGTTCCCCTGACTGCCACCGGGGCCAGCGGAGAAGCTCGTGTCTCGGCTGACAAGGGCGTAGGCAAAGCTGAAGAGCGGCATAAACGCCACCTCAAGCGTGAGATCCCCTGCGGCAGCCACGTCACTGCCATGGGCCACCAGCGAAGCCGAGTAGCCCGTGGAGTTCTTCACTGCAGGAGCGCACAGGAGGTCGCCGAATGGCGCCCACGTGGAGGCGACCGACCAGGCGGTGCCCTCGGAGTCGAAGCCGGGGGCCAGGTCAGCGCCAGGTGCACCAATCAGGGGGAAGCCCGACTGCAGGGCGACACCGCTACCCACGTACCAGCCGTCGGCGGCACCCGGGATATCGATCGTAGTCTCGACGGCCCAGCCCCCCGAAGGGAAGTCGCGCAAGAGATCCACCGAGCCAATGTTCCGCTCCAGCGAGGCCGGAGGATAGCGACCGGGGGCCCCCGCGAGGGCCACGCCGTCATGCACTGCAACGCTCGCGCCGAGCCGGTTCCCGCTACCCGGGAGGTCGAGCCCGTAGGTGAAGTCCAGGCTCCAGTCCACGGGGGAGTCCGAAGAGTAGACGCTCACGGAGCCCTTGGAGACCATGGACTGCGGGTGCTTGGCATCGGGTGCGCCCACCACCAAAGTCCCGATCACGCCCGGACGGGGCGGAACCATGGAGAGTGCGCTGCCAAAGTTCGAGTACGCCGTGGGCGTGCTCGGCAGGAGCGTCTGAACCTTGCCCCAGGCAGGTGCTGTACTCGAGCCCATGGACTCGTAGACGACGACCCCTCCCGTGTTCTGAAGCCCGCTGGGCGCATCGAGGCGCGCTGCCCCGACGGCGATGGACGAGGGCCCCACCGCCACAGACGTTCCGAATCCGTCTCCGGCCGCGCCGTCCGGATCCAAGAGCATCTCCACGGGGCTGGCCGTGTTCGCCCCGAAGTTGAAGGAGTACAGGTAGACAGCGCCCGCATCAAACGCCGTGTCATCGGCACGCGGTGCACCGACGGCGATCACGTTGCCGATGACGGCCACCGAGGCCCCGAAGCAATCGCTGATTCCAGCGCTCGGCGCCTGGAGCTTGTTCGTCAGCTCAAAGGGCGATCCGACGCCGAATCGTCTGAACACGTAGGCGGCACCCGCGTTGGGCGCGGCGGAGTCGTCGCCCTTGGCCCCGACGACCAAGATGTTTCCGCTGAGGGCGATAGCCTCGCCGAAGCGGTCGAACGGCCCTACTTCCGCGGGCCGGATGTTTTGGGTCAGGAAGGTCGTCCCGCTGAGCTTGTTGCGCAGGAACACATGCACGGAGCCCGCGTCGGGGCCGGCCACCGTGTCGCCCGGCGCTCCGACGATGACCGTGGTTTCCGATACAGCCACGCTCGTTCCAAAGCGTCCGCGCTGGCCAACGATGAGCGCTTCAATCTGCTGATTAAAGGGCTGCGTGACCTGGGCACTGACCGCGGAGGTCAGGGCCGACAGCATCCACATGCCGAGGATCCCCACCCCGAGAATCGATCGGTAGCTTGTTCCTTGCAGTCTGACGTACATCCCTTTGGAGCCCCCCACAGGCTCGACAACCCAGGCGAGCGCGACGTCTCGGCAGAAACGTCCCCTGGGACAGCTAACAATGATTGAAAAGCGAAGTAGCGGGCCAAAAGGGACGCCCACTGACGAACTAGCATGCCGAAACCCGGCCCCTCGACCCTCATTCAGGGTGATGAAATACCCGATAACATGAGCCTAGGCTCACCCCGGGACGCATCCCGAGACCATCTACTCGATCGGCTGTCCGATGGACTTTCTGCCGCCTAAATAGCTTTGAAGGGCCTCGGGAATCGCGACCGTGCCGTCGCTGTTCTGATGATTCTCCAGCAGAGCAATCAACATGCGGGTCGAGGCGGCCACGGTGTTGTTCAGCGTGTGCACGTGGCGGACCTTGCCCTCGGCATCCCGGTACCGGAGCTTCAACCGCCGCGCCTGGAAGTCGTGGAATCGAGAGGCACTATGGGTTTCCCCGTAGCCCTCCCTCGAGGGCATCCAGGTCTCGATGTCAAACTTCTGAACCTGGGGCTGGCCGAGGTCCCCACCGCAAACATTCACCACCCGGTAGGGCAGCTCAAGGGACTGGAGGATGGCCTCCGAGTTCCCGAGGATGGCCTCGTGATGCGCAAGGCTGCGCGCCTCGTCGGCCACGTCGAGAACCACCTGCTCGACCTTCTGGAACTGATGCACCCTGTACAGGCCTTTTGTGTCCTTGCCGTAGGTGCCCGCCTCCCGACGATAGCACGTGGACTGAGCCACGAACTTCAGGGGTAGATCCGCTTCGTCCAGAATCTCGTCCTGGTAGAGAGCCGTCACCGGAACTTCCGCCGTCCCCACAAGGCAGAGATCATCACGGTCGTCGCATTTGTACGCTTGATCTTCCCCGCCAGGGAAGTAGCCGGTACCCACCATGGTCTCGCTGCGCACGAGGGTCGGCACGGACAGCGGCGTGAAGCCGCGGGCCACCATCGAGTCGAAGGCGAAACGCATGACGGCGTGCTCTAGGAGGCTCATATCCCCTAGCAGCACGTAGTTGCGCGAGCCGGACAGACGCGCCCCGCGCACTACGTCGATCCAGTTGTGTGCCTCGCCGAGCTCCGAGTGGGAGCGGGGCGTGAAGTCGAAGTCGCGGGGCTCACCCACCTTGCGGAGCTCCACGTTGTCCTCGTCGCTCCCACCCTCGGGTACTTCCGCCGCGGGAACGTTGGGGACCAACAGCAGCAGCGCATCGAGCTCGTCCTGGACCTCCTTCTGCCGCGCCTCCATCGCCTTCAGCTCGGCCTTGCTTTCACCCTGCTTGGCCGCGAGAGCCTTGCGCTCCTCTGGCGGCGCCTGGGCGATCGTCTTCCCGGCTGCCTTCGCAGCCGATCGGGCCGCGTCCACCGAGCCCACGAGCTCCCGTCGCTCGACGTCGAGCTCCAGGATCCGATCAACGTCACAGGGAATGTGCTTCTTCAGCGCCCCGGCCTTCACGGCATCGGGGTTCTGAACGATGAATTTCAGGTCGAGCATCCGGGGAAGTTACTACAGCCAGTCCGATTCCACGGTCCCGAAGAGCTTGTTCTTCTTCTCGTAGAGGTAGATCTGCACCTCGTCGCCCTTCGAATCGAAGACAACGTTGAGCGGCTTCCAGAGCTGGTGCCAGCCGTACTTCTCGATGTCTCCCTGGGACTCACCGGGACGCATCTTCTCGTTGGCGTAGCCCCTCTTCGAGCCAGTCTTCCGCACGGAGGCCTCGGGGCGAGGAACGGCGCCGTAGAAGCGATCGTAGGCCTCTCCGCCAGCGCCGATCACCTGGACGCTAAGACCAGTCACGGTCACCGTGTCCTGCTGCTTGGTCACGTCGAAGTCGAAGGCAAACGGCGCACCGAGGGTCACCTCGACGTTCTCCCCTTCCTTCACGTCGTAGGCTGGAGAGCTGCTCGAGGGGAGAATGACGGCCTTCATCAGCTGCATCTTCTTGCCCTTCCTCAAGAGCCCGAAGTACAGGTCCCAGCGCCCGGTGGGCACCGCCACCTTCTTGCCGCTGGAGATATCGATGAAGGTGCGGCCGTTCACATCGCCCGTGCCCTTCATGATGACGAAGTCGGGCTTGACGCCTTTTGCCTTTAGCTGAAGCGTGCCGGTCTTGAACCGCACCGGCGTTGCCGTGATCTGGTTGCCGCCGTTTTGGATCTCCACCTTGTGCCATCCGGCCCCAGGGATGTCGATGTGCTCGCTCATCGGGCGGGCCTTCTTCTCCTTGCCAAACCGGATCGAATCCATCTCGGGCTGGCTCGTCTTCGGGCGCAGTTCACGGTGGGCCCAGTGGGAGGGCGCCGAACCGTAGATGCCGTCGAGGTTGTCATCGAAGAGCTTGATGTCCACACCGCTCAGCTCGCCAACCATGCATCCACCGGGCACGTAGTAGAGGTTCATGCTCTGGCCTGACTGCGCCAGGTTGGTGGTCTGGCCCTGATAGAAGTCCTGGGTTCTGCCGGTCTCCACCTGAACGCCCCACATGCGCTTCATCGAGCCTTCGCCAATCTCGAACGACACCGTGTCGAGCTTGCCGCGGGTGGGCCACTCCATGTCGGACTCGCCGTCCTTGTCGAGGTCGATACCGACCTTTGCCGAGCCAAGGCGCATGATCTTCGGGCTGTTGGCGCCGAGTCGCGGGATGTCCTTGACCGATCCCACTGCGCCCAGGGAAACGGTCGGCCAAATCTGGCGATGCTCGTCGAGGTAGAAGTTCGGACGCAGGGTGTCTTTGAGGCCCTTGAGCTCCTCGTAGGTCAGCGTAGCGGTGACCGTCTCGCCCAGGGGAGCGAGGGGCTCGGGCGGCTCGACCTCATCGCTTGCTTCCCCCTCTGCGTCCGGGGTCCCCGTAACGACCTCCTCCGGCTCCTTCGTACCCGAGCCAAAGCCGAGCCCGACCAGCACCTTCATCCGCGGGAAGACCACACGGTACGTAAGGTCCTTCACGCCGAGATCATCGCGCAGCGCAATCGCGCGCTCGTAGAGCCCCGTCACGCGCTGGTAGTTCGTTTGCTTCTTGTGGTAGAGCTCGTCCGCAATGTTCGCGGCCTGCACGCAGGCGTCCGACTCAAACCACCGATCGCCCAGCGTGAAGAACTCCTTGGCCAGCCGCTCGTACTTGTCGGAGATGGCCAGAAGGGCGGGCAGATCCCGCGCCTTCTCAGCCTCGGCCCTCGGCTTGTTCAGCTGGTCGTACTTGACCTTCACCTTGCGCCGCATCTTTTTCTCGGCAACCGTCAAGTTCACGAAGTACAGCTCGAGCTGATCGGGGAAGTCGTTCGTGTAGAGCCGGTACCAGGTATCGCGTAGCGCGTTAAAGCGATCGTAGAGCACGTCGTTCGGCGCGTTGCTGATAGCGTCGGACGTCTCAATCAGGGCGAAGATGGCCTCGCTCTGCATGGTCTCCATCAGCTTGTCCATCTTGACCTTCGAGCCCACCTTGACGGCCGCATCGAACTCAAGCCGGAACTTCGCGTGGTCGACGCGCGCCTGGGCCGCCGGACGGACGGGCGTGGGGACCGAAGCGGCGGGTGCCCCCGCTGCGGGCCCGGCTGCGAGTCCTGCTGCGGGCACGCCTGCAGGCAGGCCAGCAGGCAGGCCAGCGGGCAGGGCAGCAGACGCCGATCCCAAGACAGGAAGCGCGAAGAGAACCGGAAGAATGCAAAGGGCTGCGGAGCGAAGCATGGGCGGTATGAAGGTTCGAGGGGATGGGCGGGTCGCCATGATAGCGGCGACCAAGGCTCCCTGGGAGACCTTACCCGTAGCGGATACCCGGCCCGGGTTCTACCCGTGGCAGGGGCCAAGTCACGCCCCATCGGCCCTCAAGACCGAACCCAGCCCTACTTCTTTCGGGCTGAACGCTTGTTCAGAAACGCCTTCTCGGACTTCGAGAGCGAGCCGAGTCCATCCCGACCGATCTTGGCCAAGAGCTGGTCCATCTTGGCGTCGTCGCTGATCTGCTTCTGGGCCTCGGCAACGGCTCGCTTGTTAGCGATGACCGCCACGGGGTCCTTCCAGATCCAGCGCAGCCTGACGGCGAGGAAGCCGAAGATGGCACCACCGAGATGAACCGTGTGGGCAACGCGGCCAGAATCCCCACCCTGCTGCAGCTGAACCAGCAGCGGGAAGACGTCAAACGCCACCATGATGGCCGCCAAAGCCCACAGCTTCACGGGGATGAAGAAGAAGAACACCTGGGCTTGGGGCCGCAGCGTCGCCGCTGCCACGACGACCCCGACTACCGCGCCGGAGGCACCGATCGTTGGTCGATCGCCGCCCGTCGCCAGCATGAACACAAGGTGAAGCAAGGCGCCGGCAACGGCGGCGCTCATGTAGAACACAATGAAGCGGCGACCCCCAAGCATCGACTCCAGCATCGTGCCGAAGAAGAACAGCCCCAGCATGTTGAAGAGTAGGTGCGATAGCCCCTGCAAGTCGTGCAGGAAGGCGTACGTGAAAGGCTGCCAAAGGGCTGGAATGAGGTCCCGCCACATCCCTGGGTTCAGGCCCAAGAAGTCCACGATCTGGCCCTGAACGTCCAAGGACGCAAAGCCGAAGATGAACAGCGCGATGAAGATCGTCGCGTTGGCGATCATCAGGCGCTTGACCCAAAGGGTCAGCGGAGGCAGCGCAAACTGCATCTGCGGCTGCGATTGCCCGCTGTATCCGTCGTCGTAGCCAGCCATCGGGTTAGGCGGTGGGTCCCGGGACTTCGGTCAGCCAATCAGCCGCTTGGCCGGCATCGATAGCGCCGACCTTTAGCTGGGCCTGAATCGATGCGCGCAGAGTGTTCGCAAGCAGCATCGCAATGGTCATCGGGCCGATGCCGCCGGGGACGGGCGTGATCGCCGAGGCTTGTTCCGCCGCGCCGTCGAAGTCGATATCCCCCACCAGCTTGCCGTCATCGCCGCGATTGATCCCCACGTCGAGGAGCACCGCGCCGGGCTTGATCCAGTCCCCCTTGATGAGCTTGGCCACGCCCACAGCGGCCACGATGACATCGGCGTTCCGGCAGTGGGCGGCCAGGTCGCGGGTGCGGCTATGGCACACCGTCACCGTCGCGTTCCGTGCGAGGGCCAGCTGGGCAAAGGGCTTGCCCACCAGCATAGAGCGGCCCACGACCACAACGTCCTTGCCCGACAGGTCGATGTCATGGCGATCGAGAATCTCAACGCAGCCCGCGGGCGTGCACGGCAAAAGCCCAGGGCGACCGGTCACGAGCTTCGCAACGCTCGCCGACGTCAGCCCGTCGACATCCTTCGAGGCCGCGATCGACTCGATGATCGCGTCGGAATCGAGTCCCTTGGGAAGCGGAAGCTGCACGAGGATCCCGTCCACCGCCGCGTCACCGTTGAGGCCCTCCACCGTGGCGAGCACCTCTTCTTGGCTGGCGATCGCAGGCAGCTTGACCGTGTTCACCACGAAGCCGGCCGCAGTCGCGGCGCGATCTTTGGCCCCCACGTACACCTGGCTCGCAGGGTCATCTCCCACCAAGACCACGGTGAGCCCAGGGGCACGCCCCGCCGCCGTCAGATCACCTGAAATCGCGGCCACTTCGCCGCGCACCGCGGCCGCCGTAGCCTTTCCGTCGAGAATCGTTCCCATGCTGTGCGGTGCTTCACCGCTCGTCGCAAACGTTTGAGTCATTGAATTGGGTGAGGCTGAGCCAGCCTCAGGCAGCCTCTAGTTTAGGCCGAGGACGCAGCAGCATTGTGTAGCCGAGCCCGCTGACGAGCACGAAAGCCCCAACAAAGCCGTAGTAAGCCCACAGAGTCTTCAGCACCCCGGCTGTGAAGCCGTAGCTGTGAAGGCCGACGCCCAGCTGGTTCACGTGCCACCAAGAGAAGGCCACGACAGCGCCGCCCATGACGGCTAGGACGCACACCCCGAAGTCCTTGATGTAGCCTCCCATGCGGGCGTGCAGAATCACGAGCTCGAACAGCACGATCATGAGCGCGCCGTTCTCCTTCGGGTCCCAGCCCCAGAAGCGGCCCCACGAGTCATTGGCCCATACGCCGCCGAGGATCGTCCCCACGACGGAGAAGAGGAGGCCAAAGCAGAGGACCCCGTAGATCATGCGCGCGAAGCGCCGGTACCAACCCGCGCGCTCAGCGTCCATCGGCTGACCGCGATCGGAGGCGCCGCGGAAGAGGCGCATGACAATCCACACGTGGGCCAGCGCTGCGGCCAAGAGTCCCGCGGAGTAGCCCATCGTCACCGTGGTCACGTGGGTCGCCAGCCAGAAGTTCGTGTTGAGCACCGCGACAAGGCCGCCCATGGTGTCCCCTTGGGAAGCAGCCTCCACGAGCTCGTACTTCATCGAAAGGAACATACCGGCTGCGCCGAGGGCCGCCGCGCTCGCAAGGGCAATGCGCTCCTTGGTCATCTTCTCTGCCAAAAGGCACACGAAGACCGCCACCGACGTGATGAACAGCACCGTCTCGTAGAGCGTTGCCACCGGGGGCCGACTCAGGAGCACGCAGCGGATGGTCACGCCGGCCACGGCGAGCACCAGCCCGATCGTGGTGAGGCCCCAAACGCCCATGTTCAGTCGTTTGCCAAGCTTTCCACCCCGCGCCGTCGTCCACGACAGCGCCGCCAAGACAAAAGCGAAAAGGAAGCAGAGCAGCGCGCGGTAGAAGAAGTCGCCCTTGTAGTACGTCTGCTCCAGGGACGCCTTGGTGAACTCCCCGCGCGCCGTGGCCGCGGCCTCCAAGGAAGCCTGCGCCTTCACGATCGCGGCGGTGGCGTCGTCCACGGATCCCCGTGCCATCCAGACAGCGGCCAGCTCGTCGAGCAGGCCGTACTCTGACTCGGCGATCGTCATGGACTCGCCCATTGTGTGATCGATCAGCTCGCCGGGGTTGCGCCAATCCTCCACGCTGGAGTCCGCCGGCGGAATCAGCGCCACCGCGTACTGGCGATTGCCCCACGCCACGTTGATCGTGCTCTCAAGGGCGGAGAACTCCTTCAGCACCTCGGTTTGATTGCTCGGCTCCGCAGCCTTCATCCACTCGACGACCACCGGCCAGCGCGAAAGCACAAGGCCGAGGGGCATCGGTGCGTTGTCCTTGCCCTCAGGAAAGAGCTCAAGGAGGCGTTCGGAAGGCGACTCGCCAAGGGACGTCTGCAGCGTCGGGAGCATCGACTCCAACAGGTCGTACTGAATGATGCTCTCGCGCAGCGCGATGGTCTGGGACTCAACGCTGTCGAGTTTCTCCTCGCGGCTACGCTTGGCAAAGGCCTTCTGGGCCTCTTCCTCAAGCTTTCGAGTGTGGGGCTGCAGCTGGGCGAAGGAATAGCGATCGCGACGCTTACGCCCTTCCATCTGAAGCCCAATCGCGTCGAGTACCGCGCGGTCATCCACCACGAAGATCTCGTAGTGCCGCGCTTGCTCAGGGAAGAGGCATACGTCGAGCAGCCAACGCACGGGGTCGAGCTTTTCCTTACCCGTCGGCAGCTCGAAGCCCTCCGGCACGCGGTAGACCCGCTTGCCGTTGATGTTCAGCATGCGGAAGCCCGCAAAAGTCGAGAGCGGCTTAACGCGTCCACGATCCTGGACCGGGATGCGGCCGAAGGCTGCCACGGCCTCGTCCGGCCATGGCTTCTGGCGTGGGTTCTCGACCACGATCTTCTGGACCTGGCGCTGGGCCGGCGCAGCCAATGCACGGGGTGCCGAGACGAGGACCGCCACGGCCACGGCGACCCACTGGGCTATGGAACGTAGGCGCGACACGGGTTGGAACTTCATGCTGCTGACTTCCCTTCGCTAGAACTGGGTGATGCTTGCGCCGCCTTCAGGGCGGAGCGCTTCTGCTTGGCGAGGAAGCCGAGAAGCTTCGCCAAGAACGTCCAGGTGAGTCCGATGGCGATCACCGCCACCGACAGCCACGGAATGCGGTCGCTGGGGTTCTTCGAGACCGCAAGCACGCTGTACGGACGACCGGGCATGCCCTGCTGCGGCCCGTAGCTCGCCTGGTAGATGATGTAGCCGTCCTTGCGCAGCGGCTCGTTCATCTCGATGCGCAGCGGGTGCTCCGTGCCATCAGCGTCCACGCGCACGACGTCGCTGCTGAAGGACCGGGCCATGGTGATCCCGGGGTGATCGTCCTTGATGAACTTCTCAAGCTTCAGCGAAAAAGGCATGGAGTGCACCGTGTGACGCAGCTTCACCGCCCACTTCTTGCCGCCAGCCTCGAACACCCAGGGGTGCACGGCGCGGCCAAAGAGCAGCGAGTCGATCACCGTCGAGCCGCCGTCGGTGACGACGGTGGCGTACAGCCCAGCAAAGTTGCTCTCTTCCTCTTTCTCATCCGGACGCTCGACGAGGAAGTGGCCGTCCACCACGGGCGCGCTCGGCACCCCGACGCCCACGGCTTCCTTCAGCTCGCAGTTGTTCATGTACCGCTTGAGGATCAGGTCAAACGGCAGTTCGGCCCGCTGGAACGTCCGGGAACCCGCGCCACCCAGACCGGCGAAGTCCGACGCCGGTATCAAGAATTCCTCGACGGCACCGAGGGTATCGGCGTTCCAGATCGCCACTTCGTATCCCGCGTACTCCTCGAACTGCGCGGACGCTTGCCCCTCGTACAGAATCACGCGACCGTAGATCGAGTACATGTGCTCCACGAGGCCACCCGCCATCATCAGTGCGATGCCGACGTGGGCGATGATGATCCCCACCGTCGACTTCGTCTTGCGGATGCGCACCAGCCCCCCGATGAAGAGGTTGAGGACCAAGAGGCCCATCGTGATATAGCCGCCGGGCAGAAGCACCTTCAGCGGGCCGGCCTTCGCCAAGACCAGCCAGGACTCAAAGTACTGTCCCTGCACCGCGTGGATGCCTTTGTCCACCTGCTCCAACGTGCCGAGCCACGTCAAGAGGAACAGGTTCACGAGCAGCGCGATCGCGAGCCAGAACGAGCCCAGCGCGGCGAACAATTTGCCCAGTGCGGTCTTTGGTTTCTTTGCCATGGTGCGGTTTCGAGCCTCTTTCTAGCGCGCCTGAATCGACGTCACGAGGGCCATGAAATCTGCTCGGGCAGCGCGCACGTCGGCGGCCTTACCGGTGAGCTTGACGGTCACGATCTGTCCATTGCCTTCCACGAGTGCGGCGAGCATCATCTGGCCGGGCGTGCCCGTGGCGGCGCCCATGCCTTTCATCGAGCCCTCGGCTTCGTAGACGTAGCCGGAGCGCCCCATCATCTCGACGCGCTCTAGTGCCGCGAGAGCCGCCTCGTCCAGCGCCGGCTGACCCATCTGCCCCGCCCAACGAGTGATGTTGTCCAGCGCCGTACCGCGCACGGCCGAGATGTACATCTCGACGGCTCCGTTGCGGAAGGTCGCCTCGCGGAACTGACGCGGCGTCGTGTCTTCGGTCCAGCCACCGGGCGTGGTCCAGGTGAGCGGCGATGACCCGCCGGACGCGGGAGCCGCCGAGCTACCCGCGGCCTGCTTCACATCGAGGTTGAGGTCGAGGGAGTCAAGGAAGCTGTGGAAGTGCTCGCGCTCTGCTTCCAACACATCCCGCGACCCGGTCATCTTGACGAAGAGCGTGCCGCCCCCACGGCTGATGATGGCGCCGAAGATCCCGCCGTCATCGATCCGCGGCCCCTTCATGCCCTGGTACGCGCCGAACAGCTCCACGTAGGTGGCGTCGTCGCCGAACACCTTCCGCGTGGTGAGTGCCTGAACGTCGGCTGTGCTCATGGGCTCCAGGCCAACCTGGGATCGCCATCGGTCGATGTTCGGCACGAGCCCGCCGCCATCGCTGGCGAGGAAGGTCAGGACCATCTCGGCGCTGTTGTCGCGCTTCAGCCGCAGGTTGATGTCGCGGAACTGCGCGCGGGGCAGATCTTCCCAGCCCTCCGGCACGTCGTAGACCAGCGGGCTTTGTCCGCCCTGGGACGGGGGTAGGCCGGGCCGGTTACCCTGAGCGTTGGCCCGTGCCGACGCCACCTGTTCTGGACCGTAGGTGCGTTCGAGCATCGAGAGCCCCGTGCGCGCCGAGTGGCTTGGCTGCTCTCCCAAGCGGGTGCCCGTGATCTGGACCGTGTCGCCGCCGGCATCGCCGCAGCCCACGAGAGCTGCTGCAAGGACGGACACCGCTAGGCCGAACTTCGGGGAAGGTAGAAACAAAGCTCCGGCCATCCTCGGCCGCGCCCCTGACTTGCGTTGATGGAGACTCACGGCCATATCGTCGTCATTATCCGTCGTTTACCAGCGCCGTTCGAGAACGAATTCGCTGAGTGTATGAAGAGCTTTTCGTGCAGGGCCCTCCGGGAGGCGCGTCAGGCGCTTGCGGGCCGATTCCACGAGCTCTGCCGCGCGCGCGCGAGCCATCGCCACACCGGGTTCGATGTCGCAAACGTCCAAGAGCTGAGCCAGTCGACCACCCGGCGCCTCATCCAGGCCCGGGAGCGTGTAGGCGTCCCTGATCTTGGCCTGCACGGCTGGCTCGGCGGACCTGTAGACATGCAGGATAGCCAGGGTCACTTTGCCGTCTTCGACGTCGGTCCCCGTGCTCTTCCCCGCCACGGCTTCGTCGCCCTCTAGGTCGATGAGGTCGTCGACGATTTGGAAAGCGAGTCCAATTTCGCGGCCGAACGCGCGCATCGCGGCGCCGTCAAATTCCGACCCGTCGGGGTACCGGCTGCCGAGCTCGCAGGCAGCGCCATAGAGGGCTCCGGTTTTGGCCGTCGCGATGCGCTCGTAGGACTCCTGCGACATATTGAAGTCGTACCGACCCGCGGCCTGCTCGATCTCACCGGCGCAGATTTCCTGGGTGATCTGGGAGAGGAGCTGGCTGACGAGCGGCGAGCGCAGGGTGGTCGAAAGGTGGAACGCGCGCGAATAGATCAGATCCCCGAGCAGGACGGCCACCTGATTGTCCCAGCGGCGGTTCACGCTGGCCACTCGGCGGCGCTTGTCTGCCCCGTCGAGCACGTCGTCATGCACGAGGGTGGCGAGGTGAATCAGCTCGACGATCGCCGCCACCACGGGCAGCTCCGTTTGATCTGCCAGCCGCGCCTTCGCCCCGCTCCGGGCGCTTGCGTTGAGCATCACGAGCGCCCCGCGAAGCTGCTTGCCGCGGAAGCGTCCGATGTGGTCGAGCATGTCCGAGACCGCCGGGACATCGGACACGAGCGCCGTCTGCAGAACCTCGCGCATCGCAGCGAGATCGTCGGCAATCGGCGCCACGAGGGCTTGGAGAGATGCGTCCTTGGGGCTCATGGTAGAGGCCGCATGCCTAGCGGGCCCCGCCGCGATCGCGGGGCTCTCTGTTTAGATAGGCAGCAACGGCGCCATGGTAGTCGGACGGTGTGTTCACGTTCACTAGTCGTCGGAAGGAGTTTTCTGTGGCGAGGAGCCGATCTACCCGCAAATGGCGACCGTCCGCCGCAGGAAACTCGCCGATGGCGACCAGTCGCCGCGCGCCGCCGTCGAAGGCAGCGCGGGCCGCTGGCAGGACCCGGGGGCCATACACGGCGACGAGGGGCTGATCGACCGGCTCCTTCCCTTCGTCCGACCCCGAGCCCTGGACCGTCCACATGGCGACGTCGGCCCCGGCGCGGAGGCTCTCCAGGAGCGGCGTAAAGTCCTCCGGCTCCACCAGCGGCATGTCACAGGCCAGAACGGCGGTTCCCGAGTGCCGGAGCTGCCTCGTCCGCTCGAGTGCCGCCACGAGCCCGGCCAGAGGACCCGCGCCGATGGACCCGTCCCCCTCAACCGGTACGGCCGGCATCGCGTCGGGGAAGGAGGGCCAGGCCTCGTGGACCTGGGACCCGGCAGCGACCTCCACCTGGAAGCAGAACTCCCCCAGCGAGGACGCCGCTCGCTCAAGCAGCGTGACGGATTCCGCGGGCGCTGTTCTCCATGACGCCTCCGTCGCCTGCGCGCTCGGCCAGGGCAACCGCGCCTTGTCTCCGCCCATGCGAGAGGATCGACCCCCCGCGAACACGACACCGAGCAGCGACTCAGGTCCCCTGACTCTGAGGCTCACCTGGCTCCGAGGCTCACTCGGCCGTGGACTCAGACTTGTTCTCGATCTTGGGATCCTCGTCCTCGTCGCTCTCAAGACCTTTCTTGAACTGCGTGACGCTGGATCCCATGGCGCGTGCCAGCTCGGGAAGCTTGCGGCCACCGAAGATCAGCACGACGATGATCAGCACCGGCCACATCTCCGCGATGCCAGGGAGGGCCAGCATCGGCCCCTCGGAAGGACGATTGAGTTCCTCGACGACGAGGAGAGCGGGGATCGACACGGCTTGGGGGAGAATGTTCATGGCTTGCGCAGGAGACATTAGAAAGCCTGCTGGTACGCGGCGCATCGCCGTGCGGGTGGATTTTAGGCCATCCAGCTCCACAAAAGAAGCGGCGACGCAGGCTCAATGCCCGCGTCGCCGCCTGAATTCTTCCGGATGCGGTGGGCTCAGCCAGCCACGTCGAGGCCGAAACCGCCCTGGTTCATCCCCTCAACGCCCTTCTGGGCGTTGTAGAGCATGCTCGCCATCCCGCTGCCCGACTCATCGCCGCCGATGAGTTCCGTCAGCTGGCTTTGGAGCGTGCTAAGGGCATCATCATACAGCTGCTGGAACGTGCCGCGATCGATGGGGTCACCGGTCTCCGGATTGAACAGTGCCTGGTCGAGGCGGGCGGTGGCGCTTTCGAAAGCGTTGGCGGCGTCTCCGACAGCCTTCATCGCATCGTCGTCCATGCCCTCGAGGTTGCTGACGCGCGCGAGGACGCTATCGGCCAGACCTTGGTAGCGGCTACGAACCGTCTCGCCCATGTTGCTCGAATCGCTCGGCATAGCCCCTTCCGGTGCCACAGCCACGCCGCCATCAGCGGGGACGCCCATGGCCTGGTTCTGGTCGCCTTCCTCGGTCGGACGCGCCTCATCTAGGATCTGGCGGGCGTTCTGGAACGAGTTGCTGACGCCGCGCTGGACGTCATGGGGCATCAGGGTGCCGTTCTGAATCCCATCGCGCAGACGCGACAGCCCGGACTCAAGAGCATCGGCTGCCTCACGGAACGAGGTGACCTCGCCCTCAGGGGCATCAGCGACGGCTTCTTCAAGACGGCCCATGGCGGACTCCATGAACTGGTCGAGCCGGGCGAGGCTGGAGGCCATCTGATCCGGGGAGGGCGGGCCCTCCATCTCGTTGGGGGCGGGCGCGTCCATGGGACGCACGGAAGTACCGACGCGCTCGGCCCGCATGGCCGTTGGTTGAACCACGCGCGGCGCGGTGGAGGCCTGCGTCGGGGGAGTCGAGTGGCGCTGAGAGGAGATTTGCATGATGTCGTTATCGGCTGATTCCCCCGCGAAGTGATCCACTGAATCGCGGTCACGCACGCTCGGAAAATTCCGCGGGGTAGGCGAAGTCAGCAAAACGGGTTTCTCTCACCCCTGAGGGCGGGCATCCTCGGACCGCGCCGAAAACGTTTCCCATGGATCCGCGTCATTTTCCCGCGCGAAGTCTCAACCCATAGAGGGACACCGCTGCGTAGCAGGCTCAGGATGAATCACGACACAAGGGATGACGAACTGAGCGACTCAGCGATCGATGAATCCGAGTCCTTGCCTGAGGAGTGGGAGGAGGCCATCGATTCCGATGCGGAAGCGAGCTATGGCTGCTGGGCCTGCGGTGAGGAAATTGTGATTCCCATCGACCTGACCATGGGAACGCGGCAGGACTACGTGGAGGATTGCCCGGTCTGCTGCCGTCCCAATGACATCCACGTGGAGATTGAGCCCGAGTCCGGGCACGTCCGCTGCTGGAACGACCCGGTCGGTTAGAATCGGGGCATGCCCAAAACCAAGACGCTGCACCGTGCATTGCTCAGCGCCATCGATGAGCTCTCGATCCAGGTGGATGAGCTGGCCTTCGACGAGCCCACGACCCACGTGTACAACCCGCTGCGCTACGCGCGGGCTCCGGTGGCTCAGTACCTGAAGATGTTCGCGACCCGCGGGCCCAAAGCCCTCTGGCTAGGCATGAACCCCGGCCCCTGGGGCATGGCGCAGACGGGCATTCCCTTCGGTGAGATCGGGATGGTGCGCGACTGGATGGGCATCGACGCCCCGGTGGAGCAGCCGCGAGACCCCCACCCGAAACGGCCGATCACCGGCCTTGACTGCGAACGGAGCGAGGTCTCAGGGAGGCGGCTTTACGGCTGGGCCGAGGCTCACTTTGGAACCGCCAAGGGCTTCTTCGCCGAGGCCTTTGTTTGGAACTACTGCCCCCTCGTCTTCATGGAGGCATCAGGAAAGAACCGCACACCCGACAAGCTGAGCGCGGCCGAGCGAGAGCCGCTATTCGCTGCATGTGATGAATCCCTGCGCGCGGTCACCAAGCTCATCGAACCCAAGATGATCATCGGCGTCGGCAAGTTCGCGGAAGCGTGTGCGAAGAGAGTTCTGGGTGACCAGGGCATTCCCATCGGCACCGTGCTGCACCCGTCCCCAGCGAGCCCCATGGCGAACCGAGGCTGGGCTGAGCAAGCGGAGCGACAGCTCTCCGAGCTTGGCTTCATCGAATAGGCCCTCTGCGACAAACTGTCTGATTTCCCGCACAAAACGAGACCCGAGTAACGAGTTTGTTTTAGCCACTTCAGTGGGCGCCCCTCCAAGGGCGATCTCTGAGAGTGATGTGTGCACTCCAACCCGACCATCAAGCTCGTAGCCACTGCTCAGCTCGCACTCAGCAGAAGGGTACGGCGCTTGTTCTATCGTTGATCACGGTCATGATCATCGCGAGCCTCGGGGCTGGTCTCGTCCAGCTCCATACGGCCATCGACAAGCGTCATGAGTTCGCTATCGATCGCCGCAGGGCTCTCTACCTGGCGGAAGCTGGCCTGGCAGAGGCGTCGTTCGCCGTCAGCCAAGGGCGCTCCGGCGTCATCGCCAGCGACCTTGTGCCGGCCGGCTTCGGCCGCGGCGTGTACTGGGTAGAGACCGACGACCTCCCCGGAGATCGACTGGCCCTGCGCTGCACCGCCCAGGTGGGAACGGCTGAGTTCGTGGTTCGCACCATGATCGTGCCGAACGTCAACCCGATCACAAGCCTTGGCTTCTTCGGGTCGGACGGAGTCAACATTGGCTGGGGCTCCGTGGTCGACGGCTACCACTCCGCCAGCGGCGACTATCTTTCCCAGGTGGACGCCGCCCTGCCCGTGCTCTCGACCGGCGACATGGGACTTCTGGGCAGCGACTCCGACATCGTGCTGAACGAGACCTCGCCCACTGACGAGGAGTTCCTCGGACTGGACACCACGGTCACCGCCTTGGCGGGGGCCAGCTTGAGCGGCACCGTTACATCGAGCGCAGGCGCGTGGGCCACCCTCGCGGGCTCGACGTCCGGCGGGTCATCAGGCGGCACGGGCGCGGGCGCGGGCGCCGGGACGCGCTCGACCTTTGTGATGAGCGCTGGCCCCAGTCTCACCGCCTTCACCGGGGTCGTTGAGACGACGGTCCCAACCCTCCCAACCCACGTGTACGGACGGCTCCGCCCCGGCGCACGGAGCCTGGTTCGTTCGGGAGGTCTCTCGGTCATCACTGGAGACGTGGACCCCTTTGAGGCTCCGCCCACTCTGCCCGAGATCAGCCTGCCCACTCCCACGGAGTATCTCACGGGCTCTGTTGACATCACGGCTGACCAAACGGGAATCGGCGTGAACGTCGAGACGTGGGTGCAGGGCGACATCACGGTGGGCGACGGTGCTACTTTCACCATCGAGGGGCCGAGCGTCATACGCTGCGAGACGATCCAGCTGCTGGCATCGAGCGCCATTGAGTTCGACGACAGCGCCGGGCCCATTCACATCTACGCCACGGAGGGCTTCAACTTCCGTCCGGGGTCGACCGTGAACTCCATCGCCAGCGAAGACGTCGCGCGGGGCACCTACATCTTCGTACCCGGGAGCGCCTCCGAGTCGGATCGCATCACCATTCGATCTTCCGGCACGTTCCACGGGGCGCTCTACGCGCCAGACGACATCATCCGCATCCCGCAGAACCTGCACTGGATCGGCAGCGCCGTCGGCCGCGTTCTTTTCACCGCGCCTGGAACGCACATCACCCACGATCGTCGGATGACGGTCGGTGGCAACGGAACCCCGGCCTTGCCAGAGCAAGCCTCATGGCAGGTTGTGCCCCTCGGCAAAGAGGTGGCTCGCCAGCTGCCCATCGATCCGGTCTTTGCCTTGGCGCTGCGAGGAGTCACACCGGTGCCCTCCGCTCAGGCGGCCATTGAGACCGACGTTGAGATCAGCTACATCGACTCAACGGGCCAGCCATCCACTTACACGGGCGCCCTCGCGACGTTCCCTCTTGCCTCCGCCCAGCGCGTAGTTGGCGCACGCTGGACCGACCCGCGGGATGGAACCGTCCGCAGCTGGGCAACACCCGCAGGCGTCGAGTCCACCACCGCACTGATTCAGGAGCGCAAACGCATTCGCGCTCTCAAGGCGATCATCCTGAACAACAACGCGACCGTCGACGTGGCAACCCTCGAGGACAACGTAGCCGTCGTGGAGGTCGCGGCCATCATGGCTGGACTCGATGTCTCCACGGAGCCCGTTGAGGTCCAGCGCGCGGTGCAACGCGTGGATGATGCCGATGTGACGCTTTTGCCTGATCCCGTCGAGACGGCCGATCGAGCCACTGCCATGGCCGACGAGTTCTATGCGAAGGCCCAGGTCATTCAAACCGCCGCTGAGGCGCTGCCGATCCTGGGCACCAACCCGGTCGCGGCAGACCCTTTGATCATCGCGCTCAGGGCAGCCGTCAACGACTGCGACCAAGCCGCCATCGACGCACGGGCCCGGGCCACCACCGCCAACGCAAGCACCGGCGCCGCCCAGGACACGGCTGCGCAAGAAGCCGCTGCCTTCGCTGAGACAGCTATGAAGCTGTGCTACGACGCCGACAACCTCTACGCCCAGCTCCAAGCGCTGTGAAACCCATCGTCTCCCCAACAAGCCGCCCCACCCATCGGTCACAGCAGTCTGGCATGAGCCTCGTCGAGGTCATGGTCTCCCTGCTCGTCGTCACCGTGGCGACGTACATCTTGACCTACACGATCATGGCGTCGGTCGCGCACAGCGGTTCGAAGCGCGAGAAGAACATCGCGGTGGAGGCGGCCACCAACATGATTGAGCGCCTGCGAGCATGCCCGCCGCAGGACGTGTTCTCGCTCTACAACACCGTAGGAACTGACGATCCCTACGGAGCTACAACCGGACCTGGCGACACATTTGACGTTCCCGGCCTTGAGCCCCAGCGTGATGCACGGGGCAACCCAATTCCCATCGGCCAGATCCTCATGCCCGGCAACGGCGCTGTCCTGGATGAGAGTCTGACCGACGCCCAGTTCGGCCTGCCGCGGGACCTCGATGGCAGCATGTTCATCGAGACGGGCGACTGCTCCAATCGCTACATCTTCCTCCCGGTCATCGTCCGCATTCAATACCGCGGCAAGCTTGGCGATCGCAACGTGGAGATCGCCACCGTTGTCGTCGACGTACAGAGGACTCAGTCATGAGAATGCCTCGGCGACGCCTGACTGCCGCCTCTGGAAGCGGCCCACGGTCCTGCACCTCGCTTGCACGGGCTGGGTTCACCCTCATCGAGGTCCTGATTGCAGCCACCGTGTTCCTGCTCATCACCCTCAACGTGAACCTCGTGGTCGGGGTCGGGCGTTCCGCGGCCACCGCGGGAGCCTTCATGATGAGCATTGAGGACGAGCTTCACCTGACGATCGACCGCGTGTCCTTGGCCCTTATGGCTGCCGACTCGCGGGAAGTGGATGGGCCGCTGCAGGTCCCCAACTCATCCGAGACGGTTCGCTATCAGACCGCCCTAGGACTGAGCGACGGACGCGTTGTCCATGGCCCCGTCGAAGACGTGCGCTGGACAAAGATGAGCACAAACGAAGGCCAGATCCAGTGGCGCGAGAACCCTGGAGACGCGACTGAGCGCTCGGTGATCTGGTCCAAGCACGTGCCTATCGCCTACGAGGCAGAGGTCCTCAACAACCTCACCGATGACAACGGCAACGAGCTCAACGATGAAGCGGGCCTCGCTTTCACGATGCTCGGCCGGACCATCGACATCCACCTGACCGTGGCGCGCGAGGATGACTCGGGGCACGAACTGGCAAGAAACAAGCGGAGCGTGGTGACATGCAGAAACTGACACCCGAATCCCGGCGCCATGGCGTCGCGGTGTTGGCACTCCTCCTCGCGAGCGCACCGGCATGGGGCGCACCGGGGGCCGGCAGCTCATCCAGCCAGCTCGTGCAAGCCCCTGGTCGTCCTGCTGCTAAGCCGGCCACCCAGGGGACAAGCCAGTCCCCCGGCCGACCCGACGTGGCCTCAGCCCTCCTCACGGAGGCCAAAGGAGGCACGCTCTCAGATTCCACCGCCGCGTCACTTCTGCTGGCCGCTGGGCCCGCAGAGACCGCCGCTCTCTTCACGTGGTTCCAAGCGTCGAAACACGATGAAGCGGCCCTAGCCCCCGTGGAGCGAGCTCGGCTTGAGCCCGCGCTTCGCGGCACCCCCACCGTGATCGTACGCATCGCGCTACTGCCACAGCTCTCCGCTGCTGACCGGCACCACGCGCTCAAGGTGGCGCTGGAGGCCATCATCGGCGTAGGAAGCGCTGCCTCCAGCCAGGATCTCACGTCGCTGCTCCAGGGCGTGGGCAAGACGCCTTACGCCGCCACGCTTCGCGCTCAAGTGACGGACGCGGTGGCGCGCCTCGTGGATCAGCCCCACGTAACCTCCACGGAGGTCTCGACCTGGCTCGCGGCATCGGGGCCCGCACTCTCCACCGCGGTCGTTGACGGCGTTGACCAAGCGAAAGCCGTGATGGTGCTGGTGGATTGTCTCTCGCAATCAACAGGCGCCGAGGGCGCGCTCCTCAACCGAACCGCCGGTCTGATTCAACGTGGGGTTCCCGTAGCGCCCGAGCTCACCGCTCGTGTCACCGTGCCCTTCCTGCAGAGCCACAACGCCTTCGAGCGCGCAGAGGCCTCCACCATTCTTGGGCTCGTTGGCGATCGCCGTCACGTGGGCAAGCTCGTGGCCGGCCTCGACGACGCCGAGCACATGGTTCGTACGAACACCCTGAAGGCCCTCAAGAACCTCACGGGGATGACCATCTCCGGGAACGCGGATCGATGGAAACGTTGGCACGCCGATCAGGAGCAGTGGTGGGACGACAAGGGTGGAGCCCTCGTTGACTCACTGCGCAGCGCGGGCAGGCACGAGATCATGGCGATCCTCAAGCAGGTCAGCACGCGGCGCCTCTACCGGAAGGAGATCTCGGAGCAGCTCGTTCCGATGCTTCGGCGCTCGGACGCAGATCAGGTCCAAGTCGCGGTGGCAAGCCTCGCGACCCTGCGGGATCCGTCGACCCTCGCCGAGATCCTCAAGCTGCGCAACCACAGCGACCCGCGTGTCCGCTCGAGCGTCGAAGACGCCGTCGTTGCGTTCCGGCACTCAGGGATCAAGGAATCCCGGGTGAAGACCCTACCCGGCCACTGACGCGACTACCTCGTGGCGAGCGCGACCACTCCGCCAAGGAAGACCAGCGCCGTCACGATCGTGAAGCCCTTGGCCATCTTCGGGCACTTGCGGTTCACGAAGAAGAGCAGCGTTGGGACAGCGTAGATCAGCTGGGTGATCCCGGCGAAGCGTAGCGGCTCGAATAGCGGAGTCTCGCCGCCGATGACGGGTGTCTGGAACGCCCCAAGGATCATTCCTTGGAAGACGAAGAACATCATGACGGCGACCATGATGCCCACGAACACCGTGCGGTCCGTGTCGGTCTCTGCGTACCTCTCTTCATAAGAGAGTTCACGGTGAGCGTCCGAGGGATCTTCCACTGGTGCGTCCGATTGGGGTTCCATCGCAAGGGATCGTGGCCTTCCATTCCATCGGATTGAAGCTCCTGCCCCGAAAAATGCACGAGCCGCCGCTCCCCCACCATTTGGCATTGGGAAGCAGCGGCTGATAAGTCCCTCGCACTGGCTGGTCCAGCGAAGAGGTCGCGGAACGAACCTACAGGAGGCTCGCCTCCTTCATGCGCGTCTCCATCATCTCGCCGAGGCGAGCTGGGCTCGGGCTCATGGTCACCCCGGCGGCCTCAAGGGCCTTGACCTTCTCGGCCGCCGTGCCCTTGCCGCCCGCGATGATCGCACCGGCGTGACCCATGCGCTTGCCCGGAGGCGCGGTGGCACCAGCGATGAAGCCAACCATGGGCTTCTTGATGTTGGCCTTGATGAAGTCAGCGGCCTCTTCCTCGGCCGAACCACCGATCTCGCCGATCAT
>CAYQKK010000002.1:83161-148992 GCA_964417955.1 uncultured Planctomycetaceae bacterium | reverse complement strand
GCTCAGCTTGAACGGGAGCGCGTTCCCCTCGGCATCCACCACCGTCCCCCTCAGTACGCAGCGCGGGACCAGAGCATCATCGATGATGAACTCCGAGTCGACGCTACCCGCGCGGACCTTCTCGAGTTGCGCGATCGGTTCGCCCACCCACTGGCCGGGTCCATGCAGCGATAGGCTGTACGTTGCGTCGAGGCAGCTCGGTGCTTCGAAACGGCCGTCCTCTTCGACATCAACTTGGAATTGCGCCATGGGGCCTTCGCCGTCAGGCGTGCGGCCGCGGACTTCGAAGCCCGGAAGAGGCAAGCCGTCTCTGCTAAGCGCGCGTCCAACGATGGCGAGGGGCGCAGGCAGCGACGGGCTCCACGCTGTCTTGCTCTCCGGGTGAATCTGGACGGTCTGTTGCAGTCCGGGTTTGTCGTCGCTGACGAAGACAGAGATGTCCACGGGGCCGGTGGGTAGGTTTGGGAGCGAATACCGGCCCGCGCTATCGGTAAGAGTCTCGGACTCACCAAGGCTCCAGTCGATGCTGTGGGCTGAAATGCCAGCGTCCGCGACGGGGGCGCCAAGGTGGTCGGTGACCATGCCAGAGAGGGATCCAGCGCTCCTAAGGACGACTTCGAAGTCGACGCTTCCGCCAGGTGCGACGACTACCTCTCGCTCGGCGATACTCGTTGTTCGTCCTCTCGCCGCAACGGTGAAGGAGCCAGAGCCCATCGTCGCCGTCGTGAACGCACCGTTCTCATCGGCCCGCAGCTCCAAGGCGGCGGCCGAGTAGACAAAACCCCCTTCCACTTCGATGGGGTACCCAGGACTCTTGGCTCCTTGCCTCTCGATCCGCACGACCGCACCCGCGATCGCATCACCTGCTGGAGTCACGATGCGCCCACTAAGGACACCCCCCTGCCCTTTGAGCACGAGCTTCACGCCCACTTCAGGATCATGGATCTTGAAGAGCCCTGGCATGTGCTGAACGGAAGGCTCCATGCCCTCGGCTCTGGCGCTGACCCCTTGGAGGCCCATGGTGTGGGGAATCTCGAAGCGGCCTTGCTGATCCGCATAGCCCGTGAACTGCGCTATGGACGGGAAGCCGTTGCCCTCGCTGAGCCAGATCTCAGCGCCGGCGACGCTGCGGTCTAGCTCGTCGACGACCACGCCGAAGATCCGTTCGCCGCCAGCTAAGCGAAGCGTGACGTCGGATGTTGTTCCAGCTCCGATGTCGACGCGTTCAGCCGGCGCGTTCTCTTCGTTGAGTCCCATTCGCCATGCTGTCACCTGGGTGCGGGCGACGGGTTGACCAGCGAACAGCACCTCTCCCCGTTCATTCGTGGAGCTCTTCCGGGAGTCGTACCACTTGGATGCTCCCGAGCTGTAGAGGCTAACGGTGACTCCCTGAACGGGAAGCCCGGATTCGCCGCTTACGACACGAACGAGCACAGAGCCGGATAGGTCCGCGGGGACCTCTGCGGCCTCTGGCTCACTCGGTGGATGGACTACCCCGTGCGCCGCAGCGAGCGCGCGATCCTCTGTGAGCTCAAGGGCGTACAACTCGACGAGATCGTCGTTGACCGCTGTGCTAGAGATCGTGGGCTTAGTTGTCTCCAGTTCGTGAACGTTGGACTGCGTGTCGACAAGCCACAGGCCACCGAGCATCACGAGGGAGACCGCGACGGCGGCGACGATGAGCTTTTTCATAGCGAGCGGGAGAATCCAAGGGGAAGTAGATGTGCTTGCGACCAGCGAACGGGAGGCCGCTGACTTTGGAGGCATCGCCGCAACGAGGGCCCAAGTGGGGGAGGTACCGCCCTTCGAGGAGCGATCGTCCAGCTCAGCACGCAGCTTCGAGCGCGCACGGGAAAGGCGGCTCGACACGGCGTTCGGCGTCAATCCAAGGCGCGCCGCGATTTCACGGGCGGGCAGCCCGTCGAAGTAGCGCAGGGCCACTACCTCGCGATCCTCAGGCGCGAGCGCCGCCACGGCCTTGGCCACGCGCCGCTGTACCTCGATGCGGGCATCGATGGGATCGAGCGCGTTCGCTCGCGCCCTACCCACCTCCTGCTCGCGGGCCCTCCGATAGGACTCGGACCGGCGGCTCATCCGCGTGATGTTGCGAGCGGTGGCCTTGAGCCAGCGGCGCAGCCCCACCGGATCACTGCCCACGGCCAAATGCCCGCGCCAGGTCGCCATCAGCGCTTCCTGGATCACGCTCTCCGCGAGCTGCGCGTCCCTCAGCACATCCTGCGCAAGAGCACGCACCCAGCGCGCATGCTCCAGCCAGGACTGCTCGTCTGTCGGTGTCATCCCAATGAGAGATTGCACCGCCGCGTCGATTCTTGCAGGAAACTCAGGTTTTCAGTGATGGGTCGGTGACGTGCCTGTGACACCCGGTGCGTAGGCGCCGAGTAGCTTGTTTGTGGAAGGCTGTGAGCCTCGAACTTCATCCACCTCCACGCTACGAATCCGACCTCGACATGACCCAACCATCCGTCTCCGATCGCGTGCAAGCCCTTGAGTCCCTCGGTTTTACCGTCCAGCTTGACGGCATCGAAACGGAGGAGGAGCAGCAGGCGGCTCTCGATGAGGTCGAGGGCATGGTGGCTGGCATGCTCGGTGGCGCGTTGGACCAGCGCGACGAGGACCTGACGACCGTAGTGCCGACGCCAGCTGAGATGGCTCGTCTCGTGGGCGACGTGGCGCCCATGGTGCCGCAGGCGCTGGTCGAACTCGAGCAAGCCATCGAGCTTGCGATCGAGGACGAAAGAGAGGAGAGCCAAGACGACCTTCTGATGACGGCCTACGACGTGCTGGCTGAGCACTCTCTCGTCATGACTCTGGGTCACTGGGATCCAATCGAGATCGGCAGGCTCCTCAACGGCATTCTTGTGCAGCACGGGAAGCCTGCGCTCGCGCAGGACGATCTTGAGGTGCTGGAGGAAGAGATGGACGAGGCTCCCGACGCGCAGGGCTACGTTTGGAGCGAGCTGTGCCGGGAGCTCTCCGAGCGCGGGCTCGGGATCATGGAGCTCTTCCCCATTGGGGGCGCGTGGAGCGACCAGGCCCTCATCGTCATCCCCATCGACAAGCGGGCCTCTTGGATCGGAAAGCGAATCGGCTCCTACGGCCTGCGCGCATTCGACTGAGGCTTGGCTTTCCGCTCCGCGGGGAAGAGTGGGGACTATTTGAGGCTCTGAACGATCCAGCTGTCGCCTGCCGCGTTCAGGGCGACGCGTCCCAGGACCGAGCCATCCTTGGCGACCGCAACTCGCCCGAGGGTGGCTTCGCCTTCAAGCTGGGCGCGCAGGGCTAGGCGCCCGTCCGCGTCGGCTTGGGCGCACTGCCAGTGGGGGGCGAACGGATTTGGCTCGCCGTTCTCCGCCAGAGGCACTACGCGCACCGAGGAGAGCGCCACTCCTTGCGCGCTGCGAAGCGGGAGGGGATTCGCCGGCGGCATGGAAGGGAGGACAATGTCCCCGTGGTCAGCGCTGGATGCGACATCGCTCGCGACGCCGTGCTGCGGATGATAGACCGAGACCGTGGATGTTCCTTCCTCGAAGGCGCCATTGAGGGTGAAGGTCCCATCCCGCCGCGTTCTCACGAGCCACTGGCCAGAAGCAACTTCTGCGCCGGCGACGGGAGCGCCCGCAGCGTCGATGACCCGCCCAGTCGTGGCGGTTGCCAATGACGTCGGGTTCAGTTCCATTCGAAGAGTGGAGGCCGAAGTGAGCTCCACCTTCTGGGGGTCGTAGCCCGGACGGCTCACGGCACACTCGAGTTCTAAGCCAGCCGGTGGGGCCGCGAAGAAGGCCACTCCCGCGACGTCGCTCGGGCTGAGATGCGGAACGAGGTGAAGCCGCGGCTCGCGCGCCATCTGTTCACTCAGCCGCGCGCCGAGGACGCTCTCCTCATCAATGGCGAGCTCCACCCTAGCCCCTGGCAATGCGAGCCCCGTCCTGGCGTCGACGACCTCTACCTGCAGTGGACTCATCGTCGACGTTGCAACGACGAGACCATCCTTGCGGTCTCCGGCGCGCGTAGACGCGAGCGCCACGTAGCCGGAAGTCTCGCCTAGCTCAAGCAGACTTCCGCCGCCCTCGACTTCGAGGGTGAAGTGCCCGTTGGCGTCTGTGGTGGGATGGGGCTGTTCGAGCCGATTCTTCGAGGTCCGAACTCCGGCCCCCGACACCCCGTAGCCACCCAGGTCGACAACGCGGCCTCGGACGGGAAGCTTGCGAGGACGGAGGGTCCTTGGAGCCACGGTCACGGGCGCGGCCGCAGCTTCCCCACGGGGGTGACCTTGGAAGGGTTCCTCCAAGCCGTTCACTTGCACCTTGGGCTCCGCCGGTCTCTCCTGTAGCTGGCGCCCACTTGGCGCGTCGCCGTTCGAAGGCTGGATCCCGCTGGCAAATGCATGCACTTGGCCCGTGCCAAAGCTCACGCCCGCCACCACCGCCACGGCCAACAGGCCAGCGGCGAGAAGCCCCTTCACTTCGCGGTTGAATCCGGAACGCATGGCCCTTGGTCCTTGGCCTACAGGTCGAACGTGAAGACGTCCATAAGGCCGTCCGCTTCGGTGATGGAGCCGTTGAGGACCATGGGATCTTGACCCGGCAAGGAGACGGTCACGACGTATTCGCTCGTGGTCTGGGAGCACTCAGAGAAGTTGTCGACTGCGACGCGGAACTGGCCGGTGGGCGGGATTTCGTTGTAGAAGATGTTCTCCACGCCTACGTTGCCGCAGCCGACGTTGGCGTCCAGGTCGAGCTCGCCGCCGGCGGCCGACATCGTGTTCCCGTAGAAGATGTGCGTGTCGTCCGGCTCGAAGAGGTGCAGGTCGAGGTCCGCGTCGGTGTTCCAAGTCAGGTTGATTTGCAGCTCGCCCGATCCCACGCTGAGGACTTCGATGGGGACCGTCAGCGGCTCACCGAACGACGTGTCACCGGCGCGACGGCCCTGATAGATGCAATCGACCGCTCCGGCTGGCGCCGTCGACGCCAGCGACAAGAGCGCGCTGATGGACGTTTCCGGGTTGTCCAACGCGATCTGATAGAAGCCGCTGACGCCCCCAAGGCGGATGATGATGGCGTCGAGGGCGTCCGTTGAGGAAATGATCGACTGCGCGGTGCTTCCCTGGGCAACGGTACCGCCTCCCATGAAGTCGATGACCGCGCCCGCGTCCGAGCCCGCCGGCGCGCTGCCCGACTCGACCGTCACAACGCCCGTCACTCCATCCAGCGCGATATCGGAGATGAGGTTGTCCACCGTGACGGACGGGGGCGCCTGCGTTTGATTGCCGTCGTCGTCGGACGAGCTGCAGGACGTGAACGCGGGGACCAGGAGGGCCGAAACCAGGAGGCTTCGGACGAAGAGAGTTGCTGACATGGGACAGTAGCCGGTGAGAATGAAATTGAGGAGTGAATGCCGCGCACCCACAGGTCCTCAACTGTTCAAGGGCTGAGTCATCAACAGATCAACTTCGAAAGTCGCACCACCTGCTACCGTACCGCGATGAAGCAGTACCCTCTTCTGGTCGCCTTTGCCCTCGTGGTCGGCATCCTCACCTTGGCCGTATACGATCGATGGAGGCTGCCGGGTGCTGCGGTCATGATCGGCGGCGCCGTGGCCGCCCATGCGCTGGCCCTGCGCCGTCAGAGCAAGATCGAGAAGCGCATGGCCGACCTCCTCAGCCACATGAGCGACCAGAAGATCCGCGAGGAAATGGCCGCTATGGACGAGCCCGATCGTGCCGAGGTGGTCAGCGCATTGGCGAAAATGGGACGGAAGGTCCCCCCGGCCCGCTGACGAGACGCCCGTCCTACTCGTCCTTTTCGTAGATCATCTCGAAGGAATCCTGCCACTCGTCCACCCAGCTTTCCCCCGGCTTGAGCTTGGCGATCCGGTTCAAGTGAGGCTCCACAAAGGCCAGCAGCTCGTCGCCGTCCTCGAGGGCGGGTCCCCGCCATTCCAGCATGATGACATGCTTGTGTTTGCGGGCGACCACGGCGTTGCCATACACGGCCTTGTCGCTGCGCAGGACCCCGGCCCAGACTTCGTCGCCCCAGTCCATTTCCAGGGGGTGGTAGAGCGCACGCCGGAGGTCCAACTTCGCCATGCGTTCCAGCAGCGCGGGCGGAATCTCACGTCCCTCGGCGCGCGCCTTCTCAAGCAACTCCTCCATCTTCGTGCCCGAGGTTTCTACGGCCGAGATGCCCCCAAGGAACTCCGATGCCTGCTCCGCGGGGGTCTTGACATTCGGGCTCACGCGACTATTCGGAAGGAAGCGTTCGAACGCGCGCTTTGCGTGCACGGTGACTTCGATAGCGCAGGCCGCCGCGGGGGCGGCTGTGTCCATGGCGCCCTCTTCAAAGTTGATGTACCAAGCGCCCTCCGGGTCCTGCTGAGCGTGCATCCGCAGGCCGCCTGACCGCTTCTCTTCGATGGAGAAGTGCTCCTTGAGCGCGTCGAGATCGAACAGCGAGTCCCTGAGCATCGCCGATGGCTTGAACCACTTAGGGTCCGGTGTATCACCCAGCTCTTCTAGTTGAGCCATCATGGAGCTGACCTTCTCCATGCGCGACTCCATACCAAGGAGCCCGGCGGGTTCGCTTTGGACTGCGTCGCCCTCCGGTTCGTCAGTGGTGACTGCCGCGGGGGAATCTGCCGCGGAAGATTCTGCCGCGGAAGACTCAGCCGCGGAAGACTCAGCCGCGGAAGACTCAGCCGCGGACTGTCCATCGGAATCCCCTGATGAGGCGCTAGAGGTCGGAGCGCACGAGGCGAGTGAACCTGCTAGGAGCAGCAGGACGGCTGCGGCTTGGGGCCGCGTCACATGGAGATGATCTGGGAAGAAGGTCATCCCACTAGCGTAAAGTCTCAGCTCGCACCGCGCTCGCGGTGATACAGGCCCGTGGGCTCCGATCGGAACTCCGTAGTGAGCGCTAGGCGATACCCAAGCCTCTCCGCGAGCCGGATCGAGGTCGCGTTGTCTGCGCCGATGATGCACGAGCTTCGCTTCCAGTCGGTTTCTTCATCTAGCCATCGACACGCAGCGGCCATCCCTTCGCTGGCGAATCCTTGCCCTCTCCATTCGGGGTGCATGGCCCAGCCCGCTTCCGGGCACCCGTCTTCAAGGCCAGCGACGCCGCGCTTGAAGTCGGCGAACCCCATCTGGCCGATGTAGGCACCGCTCGAGCGATCCTCAACGGCCCAGTACCCAAAGCCCAGGAAGTCCCAGAGCCCGCTATACCGAAGCAGGCGCTGCCAAACTTCACCTGAGTCCAGCGGCACGCCAGTGATCGAAGCGTAGACCTCCTCTCGCTGCCAGATCTTTACTGCCGGCAGGTGGTCGGCCGCACGATGCCCACGCAGCCGCAGCCGCGCGGTTTGAAGTTGAGGAACGCTTTGCATGGGGGATCAGGATAGCAGCGCCGCAGCAGAAGCGATTCGTCACTGACGCCCCTGACCCCCTGCCGTCAATTGAACGTCAGCTGCAGGCCGTCCGAGAAGTTGAAGCCGGCGCCGCCGCCCTCTGTGTCGCGGAACACCAGCTGGAAGTTCCAGGTGCTGCCCGAGAGGATCGCCGCGGCGGGGACGGGCGGGTTCGCGAGGTCGAAGGGCGTAGAGAGGAGGTTGCCCGACGCGAAGGCGGGCGTGCTGCGGAAGAGCGAGCCGCCGAGGCAGAGCACTCCGTTGCCCACCGAGGTTCCAGGCGCAGTGGACTGGCCGTAGAAGAAGAAACCGAACCCGTCGGGCATCGGGCCCACGTGGAGGGTGACGTCGTTGTCCGCGATGGCGGTGCTGCCCGTGAAGCTGACGGTGGCCGGAAGGCCCGTGGAGTTGGCCGCGGGCGAGCAGAAGTTCGTCTCGGGAGAGGTATTCTCCCACAGGACGACCTCGTCGGCGATCTCGTCGAGCAGCGCGATGTCTAGGTCTTGGTCTCCGTCGAAGTCAAAGAGGAGTGCGCACGCGGGGTGGTCGCTTGCGATGAATACCGTCTCGGTGGAGAAGTTGCCGGCGCCGTCGTTCTCGAGCATGGCCCACGAGCCACCGCTGAAGGCCGACATGATCCAATCGAGGTCGCCGTCACCATCGAGGTCGCCGAGGTCGGTGGCGACGACGAGCCCGCCCGTGGATTGCACCTGCTGCATCGACAGGCCGCCGTTGCCGTCGCCCAGAGCGATCGTGCCGGAGGCGTCCACGCCGTTGCTGGTCGAGGCGTCGAGGTAGCCGTCCCCGTTGATGTCACCGAGGACCACCATCCAAACGCGACCCGCGCCGTTGAGGACGCCGCCCTGGGTGAACGTGCCGTCGCCGTCGCCGAGCCAAACGATGAGGCGCTGGGAACCCTGGGCTCCCACGACGAGGTCGATGATGCCGTCGTTGTTCATGTCGCCCGACGCAAGGCCCCACTCAAGGTTGCCGCCGCCGTTGAACGAGGTCTGGGGCCCGAGGGTCCCGTCGCCGTTGTTCAATCGGATGGCAAGGTTGCTGGAGTTTGCGTTCGCGCTCACCACGTCGCTGTCACCGTCGCCGTCCATGTCGAACACGGCGAGGCCCCGGGGCAGGTCGCCCATCGCGTACTGCACGCTCGGATCAAACGTGCCGTCCCCGCGCCCCATGAGCACGGAGACGGTGTCGCCGAACTTGTCGCCCGTCACGATATCCATGAGCCCGTCGCCGTTCATGTCACAGGACTCGTTCGGACTCGGGGTGTTGCCGGTGGCGGCGGGCGGCGTCAGGAACGGCTCGAAGGTCGGCGTGCCGTCCGCGCGGTTCAGGAAGACGCGGATGTCCGAGGAGTCTTGGTTGACGATCGCGAGATCCACGAACCCGTCGTCGTTGAGGTCAGAGGCCTGACCGCCGTAGACGCGCACGCCGCCCCCCTGGGGCGAGCGGACGTTGAGCGTGTCTCTTTCGGTGAAAGTCAGCGACGCGGGGCGCGTGCGGATCCGGAACTCACTCTGGAAGCCTGCGCTCCTCAGCGGGGATCCGTCCGCCGCGACGAGGTCATGGGAGACGCCCAGCTGGACGATCTCACCGGCGGCGAAGGGGGCGGACGGAGTGAAGCGAGCCGCGAGGCCGCCGGCGTCCAGTGTCCAGGTGCCCGCCGCGGGACCCGTTGACTTGCCGAACACCTTGAGGTCGTCGGTCGCAGGGGGTAGGGCGCTGAGGTCGATCGCTCGGTCGAAGCTCACCACGATGTCCGCGTTCGGTAGCACGTTGCCGGCGTTCATGGCGGGCTCCACGCTGACCACCGTGAGTTGGGCCGAAGCCGCAACCGAAAGCGCAAACGGAGCGAACACCCCGGCGAGCACGCGTGTAGCCGGGAAGGAAGTGGAGTGGATCATGGGTGTCGCGGGGGAGAGGTCTGGCGTGGATCGTGTTTCGTCCCTGAAGACGCAGCCCCTAGGGTACAAGTTCCGCGCGATGGGCTCTTCGCTCGCTCATGCGGCCTCAAGGGCATAGACGCGGCCACCGGACGACAGGAATGAGAATCACACCGATCATCGTGCTGGCTGCCATCTCCGGGGCTAGCCAGCTCTGCGGGGCTCATCCGCTCTTCGGGCAGGAATCGCTGCCCGAGGGGTTACGCATCTTGTACGAGGTGCCGATGCAGTCGTTCACCCTGACGCGGGCGCAGTTCATGGAGCTTTGGCGCCATTGGCCCTCTGGCGGGCTCCGGGACGAGGCGGCGCGTCTGGCGGTGGAACCAGAAGGTCACGGGGAGCCCGAGGGTCAGCTCTACGGGATGCTGCTCGACTACTACGGCCTCCACCTCGATCCCCAGCGAGGCAGCGACGTCCCCGCCGCCTTTGCGACGCCGCCCCGCGGGCCTGGCGAGGCCGAAGGCGTTTGGACCATGAACTGCCTCGCCTGCCACGGGGGGGCGATCGCGGGCGAGTATCACGCCGGCCTCGCCAACAGCTCGCTCATGCTGGAGCGCTTTGTGACAGACGTCGTCGCCGAGAAAGCTCGCGACCGTACGGGCCTCGACGAAGGCATGGCCATGGCCCAGCTAGGCCATACCGTCGGCACGACCGAGGCGACGCTGTTCGGCGAGCTCCTGCTGCGCTTTCGCGAACCCAACATGGACCTCAAGCCGATCCCAGGCTTGGTGCGCGGCGGATCGAAGAACGTGGCGCGGCTGCGCTCGCTTCCGGACGGACTCCTCGCTTTGGATGCGCCGGCCTGGTGGCAGCTGCAGCACAAGTCGCATCTCTACCTTGATCACAGCGTGGAGAAGAACCACCGGACGGTGATGCAGTTCACCCTCGGGCTGGAGGACATGACGTTCAAGGCACCGGTGCGTGAGCTGATACTGAGCGGGGAGGAGGCGGCGCTGGCGAAGAAGATCGGGACGGTCGCTGCCCGCGAGATCTTCGTGATTCGCGAGGACTCCATCCGCGCAGCGACCCGCAAGGGCGAACCCTTCGACAGCGAGAGGTTCCTCACGCGTGTCGCCCAAGGGATCCCGACCATGCCGCTCCTCGCTCAGCTGTCGCTGTCACGCTTCGTCGAGCCCGGCGGCATCTCAGGAGAGCGCATTCGCAGCTGGGACGACGAGTTTCAGTCGATCTTCGCCTTCATCGACGGACTCGAGGCGCCCGCCTACCCAGGCACGGTCGACGCCGCCTTGGCAGAGCGCGGACAGGGGCTCTTCAACCGTACGTGCGCCCGGTGCCACGGCCACTACGACGGCAGCGGACCGGCTTACGTTTCGAGGCGCATCGACGCGGCCGTCATCGGAACCGATGCGCTGTATCCAACGGCGCTCGATCAAACGTTTCGCGATAGCCTCGTGGGCTTCCTAACGGAGGGCCCCGATGGCCATCAGGTCGAGATCGCCGCGGACTCGGTCGCGGACGAGGGCTACGTTGTCCCGCCGCTCCACGGAATCTGGGCCTCAGCGCCCTACCTGCACAACGGTTCGGTGCCTACGGTAGACCACTTGCTCAACTACGAGCTGCGCATCGACCTTGAGGAGCGCGGCGAGCACGCATGGGTCGCCCTCGACACGGCGGCCTACGACCACGAGTCCCTCGGGCTTGCGGCACGCTTCCTCGAACCGGAAGAGCACCGCGCGGGAAGGCGCGACCATCGCGTCAGAAGTTCGAAGCGGCGTGGAATGGCGGCGGTGGGCCACGACTTTGGCGAAGCACTCGACGCGGAAGAACGCCGCGCCATCATCGAGTACCTCAAGACGCTCTAGCCCGGGAAGTCGCATCCGATGGGCACCCAGGGCGGAAACTTCCTGACGGGTCACGGGGCAAGATTGGCTCAGCGGCTGCCGACGGTAGAGGGGTGGGGATCGCCCTACTACCTATCGCCGCTTTCCCGGAGTCGCCACCATGCTGCAGCGTACCTGCTCTCTCGCCACCCTCGTCTTTGCCGTGGGGTGCCAAACGGCATCCTCGACCGTGCAGCCATACGCCGAGCTGTCGCCCTCGGGTGATCGTGTGGATCAACTCGGAGCGATCCTGGCCGCGTCCGGCGGTGGGCAGCTCACCGAAGCCGTTCTTCCTACCTTTGGACCTCCGGTCCTTTCCGAGGGAAGCGAGGTGGAGTCGCTCCAAACCGCGATGAATGGGTTGGAGTTGGAGCACGCGGCCCGGTGTCAAAACATCGCGAACGCCCATGTTCCAGGGTACAAGCGACATCAGGTCGTTGAGGCGTCTTGGCGAGACAAGGCCACCGGGGTTGCCATGCCGCTTGTGACGGACACTCGCCAAGACATGGCCCAGGGCCCGCTCGAACGCACCGATCGGTGGCTCGATCTCGCGATTGACGGCAGCGGGTTCTTCCAGGTCCGTCGCCCCGATGGGTCCTTGAGCTACACGCGCTCGGGGAGCTTTCGACAAGCCCCCGGGGGGAAGCTTGTGACGTCGGAGGGGTATCTTCTGACCGATCAGGTGACGGTTCCCGAGGGGTTCGGGCCGGACAGCCTCTTGGTTTCGACGGACGGACTCGTCTTCCCAGCGCCTGTCAGCTCGAACGTCAACCTGATTGGATCGATCCGGGTTCACGTCTTTGCCGACGCGGCAGCGCTCACTGCGGTTGGTCAGTCACATTTCCTGCCCTCCGCCCAGTCCGGCGCGCCCGAGAGTTGTCAGCCCGACATGAACGGCGCTGGGCGGCTTCGCCAGGGCTACCTTGAACGCTCGAACGTAGAGGTTACCCAAGAGCTGGCGGACCTTCGATTGATCGAGCGCCGCGCCGCGGCCGTTCGGCTCGCACTAGCGAGCCACGGCGTCTATTCGCTGTAGCCGTAGCGAGGTTCCCAGGGTAGGGCGCCGCTGTTTGCTAGGATGACGCTCCTATGGAGCCTACCGAAGCGCCCGCAAGCAGATCTTCAGAGCCCAGGCGCCCTAGGCTCGATGGGCTCCGGCTCTTCCTTGAGTTCGTGATCGTAGTGGCGGGGATCTCGCTCTCGTTCTGGCTTCAGGACCTGCGGGAGCAGCGCGCGGGGCGCGCAGAGGAAGCACGTTTTCTCGCAGGCTTCAAGGGCGAGCTTCGTGAGGACTTGGATGTGCTCCGTGGTCAGATCGAATCGCTCGGGCAGTCCGTGGATCGCCTGCACGCGGCGATGGACCCTGAGAAGCGAGTGGCCCTCGTGAATCAGGAGCTTGATCAGGTCATGGACATCGCCCTGACCTACACCGGCTTCCGCGGCTCCCTTGCGACCTACGCCGAGCTGCGCCAAACCGGGGGGTCGCACCTCATCCGCGACAAGGGCGTTCTAGGTGAGCTGATTCACCTCTACGAACGGGACTATTCGCAGGCTGAAGAGTGGGATCGGATCAACCGCAACTTCGTGCTGGAGCGGATGTTTCCCTACCTTGAGGACTTTGGGCCCCACGTCGCCACGACGCTGGACGGCACGACGGTCAGCGGGCTCCATCCGGTCTTCATCGCCCTCGAGAACGAGCCGCGTTTCCGCAACCTCATGCGGTCGAACTCGACCTTCAAGGAAGCCCAGGCAGCGGTCTTCACCGCCTTGACCGTCAAGATCGAGCGCGCGATTGAACTGTTAGATGGCTAGTGGAAATCGCGGGAGCCCCGCTGGAGGCCTGCGGCCTCGCCGTCGAGGCTTTCGATGCGCCATGTGACTAGGTGCACGACTTGGCCAACGCGGTCCACCTTGCCGTGGACGATCAGCGTCACACCGTGGCGAGCGGCGGCGCGGTAGCGCTCGAAGGTCTTCGGGTGGACGACGAGGTTGATGGTGCCGGTCTCGTCCTCGAGGGTGATGAAGATGATGCCCTGGGCTGTCGCGGGGCGCTGACGCACGAGCACGATGCCCGCCACCGCGACGCGTGCTTTGTCGGCGCACAGTGCTTCGTCCTGGAGAGCGGCGGCGGTCACCGCGCCGCGCCGTTCGAGCATCGGCCGCAGGAACGAAACGGGGTGCGCCTTGAGGGACAGGCTGTGGGAGGCGTAGTCGCTGACGACCTCGTGGAGCGGCCCGGTGGAAGGGAGGGCGTCAGCCCCAGCACTTCCGTCCGTGTCGATGCCGCTGAAGAGAGTGGGAGCACTGAGGTCCTCGTCCCGAAGGGCGCGGATGGACCAAAGCGCCGCCTTGCGCCCTAGGTCTAACGAGCCGAAAGCGTCGGCAGAGGCGAGGGGCTTCAGTCTGGACGCTCGCAGCCCCGTGGTGCGCTGGACTTCGTCCATAGAGCGGAACGGACGGCCGAGGCGCTCGCGCGCTTCGACCAAGGCGGTCGCGCTGGGTTCCCGAAAGCCCTTGATCAGGCGCATGCCGAGGCGCAGGGCCGGGCCCTCCATCGTGCAGTTCCAGCGGCTGTGATTGACATCGATGGGGCGCACCTCGACCCCGTGGGCCTGGGCGTCCTGCACGAGCTGGGAGGGCCCATAGAATCCCATCGGCTGGGAGTTGATGAGCGCGCCGCAGAACGCCCCCGGGTGATAGAGCTTGAGCCACGACGACACGTAGACGAGCAGCGCGAAGCTAGCCGCATGGGACTCGGGAAAGCCGTACTCGCTGAAGCCCTCTAGCTGGCGGAAGATGCGCTGGGCGAACTCTTCGTCGTAGCCGTTGTCGATCATGCCGGCGACGAGCTTTTCCCCGTAGCGCTTCATCAGGTCGCCCTTGCGCTTCCACGCGGCCATGGCGCGACGAAGCTTGTCGGCTTCACCGGGGGTGAAGCCAGCGGCGACCACCGCCAAGGCCATGGCCTGCTCTTGGAAGAGCGGCACGCCCAGGGTTTTCTCCAGCACGCGTCGCACGTCCGCGCTGGGGTAGGTCACAGGCTCCGTGCCCGCACGCCGCCGCAGGTACGGGTGCACCATGTCGCCTTGGATGGGTCCTGGTCGCACGATGGCCACCTCGATCACGAGGTCATAGAACTCCATTGGCTTGAGCCGCGGCAGCATCTGCATCTGGGCCCGCGACTCGATTTGGAAGACCCCGACCGTGTCTGCGCGACAGATCATCCTGTAGACCGCCGGGTCCTCCGGGGGAATCGTGTGCATGGTGAAGCCGCCGTCGGCTGGAACCTCGAAGCCTGGGTCCACGCCGCTTTCCGCCACGAGCTCGAAGGTTTTACGCACCGCAGTGAGCATGCCAAGGCCGAGGAGGTCGACTTTTAGAATCCCGAGCGCGTCGATGTCGTCCTTGTCCCATTCGATCACGGTGCGGTCCGCCATCGACGCATTCTCGATGGGGACGAGCTCGCACAGCGCGTCCTCGGTAATCACGAAGCCACCTACGTGCTGGGATAGGTGTCTTGGGAAACCGAGGATCTCACCCGTGAGCGCAGTGAAGCGGCGCGCCACCGGAGAGTTCGGATCCAGACCGTGCTTGGCGAGCCCCTCGCCGCCCTCGATCTTGTCGTTCCACCACTCCATGTCCTTCGCGAGTCGATCGACGAGGTCCGGTGAGAACGCGAGGGCCTTGCCCACTTCGCGCACGGCGCTGCGTCCGCGGTAGCTGACCACTTCGGCGGTCAGGGCGGCGCGCTCTCGGCCGTAGCGTCGGTACACGTACTGGAGGACTTCTTCACGCCGCTCGTGCTCAAAATCGATGTCGATGTCGGGCGGTTCGTTGCGCTCCTTCGACAGGAAGCGCTCGAACAACAGGTCGATCCGATCGGGGTCCACGGCCGTGACGCCGAGGCAGTAGCAAACGGCGGAGTTCGCGGCGGCCCCGCGTCCTTGGCACAGAATGGACCGGGAGCGCGCAAAACGCACGATGTCGTGCACCGTGAGAAAGTAGGGCGCGTAGTCGAGATCCTCGATCAGGCGAAACTCATACTCGATGCGCGACCGGACATTCTCTGGAACGGCCTTCCCATAGCGTTTTGCGGCGCCTTCCCACGTTTCATGGATCAGTGTCTCCAAGGCCGTACGCCCGTCTTCCCGTACCTCCGAGGGATAGTGGTAGCGCAGCTCGCTGAGCTTGAAGCCGGCGGCTTCCTCGGCGATGGCGGTGGCGCGGTCGAGGAGCGCGCGGTGCCCTTGGAATAGCTCTGCCATGGCGGCGGGCTCTTTCAGGTGCCGCTCGGCGTTGGGAAACAGCGCGTAGCCCGCCGTATCCACAGAGCAGCCGTGACGCACCGCGGTCACGACATCTTGGAGGGCGCGGCGCCTACGGATGTGGTAGTGAGCATCGTTGAGGCAGGTGAGCGGAACATCGAGCCTTTGGGAGATCCGCAGCAGATGCTCGAGGTCGCCGCGCCCGTCGGCGGTCCCTAGGAGCGCCGCTCCAAGGGAAAGGCGGTCAGAGCCGAAGGCGCCGCGCAGCCTCTTCGTCGCGCGCTCGAGCGAATCGTCGAAGCGCGCAAACTCCGAGATCCCCGGCGGGCAAATCACGGCGTGCAGCCCCTCTTGGTGCTCCAGCAGGTCCTCGACGGCGAGCAGGCAGCTGCCCTTGTCGGCCCGACGCTTGCCGATGGTCAAGAGACGTGCGAGTCGACCGTAGCTAGCGCGGTCGCGGGGAAAGACGAGCACTTCGGGAGCGCGTTCCTCCTCGGCAAAGACAATGCGCGCGCCGACCGCGAGTCCGATGCCGCACTCCTCGGCGGCCACGTGGGCGCGCACGACGCCTGCGAGGGAGTTGCGGTCGGCGATCGCGGCAAAGCGGTGCCCGAGCGCAGCGGCGGTGTGCACGAACTCTTCGGGGTGACTGGCACCCCGGAGGAAGCTGAAGTTGGAAGTGACGCTCAGCTCGGCATAGGCAGTCGACGCCGAAGACCCGCCCTTGTAGGCGTGGGGGGCCTTGGCTGGATGCTGGATGAGCTTGGGGGGAGGGGCTTCGGGCACGCGCCGATGGTAGTGGTTTGTTAGCGTTTTGGGGGGCCAGTCGGGCTCCAGAATGGCAGAATGGGGGTCATGGAAAACCTCAGTCCCGCCGAGCGAGCACTCGCCTTTGCCGTTGAAGCCCACCGCGGACAGCGCCGCAAGGGCTCGGGCGTGCCCTACGTGTTCCACACGGTGGACGTCGCGAAGCGCCTCGGGGACGCCGGGGTCCGCGACGAGGACGTGATCGTCGCGGCGCTACTCCACGACGTGGTGGAAGACACCGACGTCAGCCACGCCCAGGTGGCCGAGCAGTTCGGCGCCCGCGCCGCTGGTTTTGTGGATGAGATGACCTTCGACGAGGCCGGCCAGGAGAAAAGCGCCTACCTCGCCACGTTCGCGACTGGCTCGCCGGAGGCCCTCGCCATCAAGCTGATGGACCGCTCGGCGAACGTGACGGACTACGAGCTAGAGCGCCCCGACTATGCGCCGAAGTACGCTGCGCTCGCTGCGGTGCTCTACGCGGCGGCCTTTGACCGCGAGGCCGACCTAGCTCAGACGTTCGGCGCGGTTGCCGCTGAGAGGATGCTCGCGGAGGCTAGGCGTTTAGCGGACCTTTCGCGGTCCGTTGATTGACCTACTCATCGAGGAAGGGAAGCGCCGAGCGCGGGATGCGGCGGGCGCCCATGAGCGTCGTGATGAACTCGTCCTCGTCCCCTGCGCGATAGGGGCTGTAGTACTCCCACACGAGGTCCCCCGCCGGGGTGACCTCCAAGAGGTGCCCTTGCATCGATTCGGTGATGAGCGTGTTGCCCCCGGGAAGTCGTTCGACGTAGCCCAGCATCTCTGAGTAGAGATCGGCCCTGCGACCCAAAGGCGGGTATTGCCACACCGGCTGATGCGTTACCGGGTCGATCTCCACGGCTCGGGATCGATTGCATCGCAGCGGGAACTTCTCGTTGGCGCCGGCGTTGTCGAACATCAGGATCGAGCCGGTCCCCAAGAACGACGCCTGGTGCTGGGCGGTGGGGACGCCGCGGTGGAGCCACTTGAGCTTCTCTGTCCTGCCGTCGAACACCGCCAAGGCGCTTGGGTTCCGCAGCGATACGAGTACGTCCCCCGCGCCGAAGAGCGGAAACGCTTCGGCAGCAGCGGCGTCGAGTACGTCGACGGAGTTGGCGTGGAAGATGTCCTCGCTCGTCGGCGTGATGGTGTTCAGGAACGATGCGAACGGCGAGCGAAGGATGGCCTCGAAGATCGAGAACTTCCGGAGGATCTCTCCATCGGGGGCAATGAACACCACGTGACTGTCCATGACGCCCTTGCGAAAGCGGCGGATCTTGTACTGCTTTCGCATCCAATCGAAGCTACGCCGGGCGACGTCGAGGGTCACGATCGTGCCGTTCCCCAAGATCTTGAAGTCGTGGTGGCTCAGGTTCGCGAGGGCCCAGAGCGGCTTGCCATCCGCATCCACCCGCGTGATGCCGGTGTACTCAAAGATCGCGAGCAGGTCGCCGTTCGGGAACGGCCATGCGCGGCGCACGAACTCGGAGTGGAACTCTTGCACGACCTCGGGCAGCGGATCTGGAAAGACCTCGTCGTAGTCGATGTGCCAGTGATGGACGACGGCTCCTTCGGCGTCGATGAGCATCACCGACGTATCGTGGCCCGAGCAATGGAGCGTCAGCCCCGGCTCCATCCGGCTGGCGTCATGGACGATCGCTCCGCTTCGGCCATCGCTCTTTTCATAGGCCCCCGCGTAGCCGAGGGCGCTGAGGTCGCCTTCCCGAGCGATTTCCTTGGGCGTCGAATCCCGGGGCCCATCCGTGGCCGCCCTCAGCGGGAACCAGCGCCCTACCGGGAGGTCGTCCGTGCGACTCCTCGTGGGCCTCTTCGCTGCTGCGTCGGCAGAGCGCGGGGACGGAGCCTTCGCCTCGACGCGGCTGTCAGAACATGAGACCAACGCAGCGAGGGATGCCAGCGACAGAACTCGAATGAGCGGATAGGAAGCGGTGGTCATGGGAACTGAGGATCCGACGGCCGAGTCAACGGCGTGCGCCATCAGGTCCCATGGTAGCGGCGCTCGGAAATCTCGAGAGGTGGCTCGGCAAGATGACTCCACGCCGGGGCACCGTCCCGGAACGCGACGGCAACCTTGCCGTCCCCGGCCCACGCCCCGCGACTCACTGGGGTATGCTAGGAGCAGGCTTAAACCCCAGGGCGCTGCGCCCATCGTTCCCCGTTTCGCCATGCCGTTCAGCCGATTCCTCAACGTTCTCCGCGTGCTCTTTCTAGGAGTCTGCATTGTCGCCGTCGGCGCGCGAGTGGCTTGGACCTATCATCCTGAGAAGGTCGATGAGCTCGACCAGTGGATCATCAAGAAGTCCCAGCAGGCGGTTCGCAGCCAGCTGGAGCTTGCGAAGGAGTCCCTGGCTGCCGGGGATACCGATGCGGCGACTGCCCACTTGGAAAAGGTCGCTGAAGGCACCGCAGACACGAAGCGGGGAGACCGGCTGGAGGAAGTTCGAACCGACGCCCTCACGGCTCTGCGGGATGTCTCGTATCGCGAGGGGAATGTCGAAGAGGCCCTCGAATGGGCCAACCAGCTGCACATGCTGGACGAGCGAATTCTGCCCAACGAGCTGGCGCGCGCGAAGCTCTTCGGTGCCCTCGGCATGTTGGAGGAATCCAAGTCAGTCTTCGAATTGCTCGATGACGTGACGCAAGGGAACGGCGTGTATCAGCTCGCCTACTTTGACCAGCTCATTCAGGCGTCCCAAGGCAAGGAGGCTCTCGAACTCCTCTTTAGAATGAGCAGTGGCAACGGCCTAGCGAGACCTCTCTCCGATTGGAAGATGCTCTACCGATCCGCCAACGCTCCCTGGTCGAAAGCCAAGTTCTTCGACCTTGCCGGCGATGTGTCGGTGTCGGGCGCGATCGAGCTCGACGCGCCGGTCGACAGCCTGCTCGGGGTACGGCTGGATCCGCCCGCAAATACAACGTTCGTCGTGGAAGATCCTAAGCTCGTCTTCCTCCTTGAGGACGGAACGGACTTCACCCTCGAGCTGTCTGACGTCGGGCGAGCGCGGCACATGGAGAAGATGCCGACTGGCTGGCGCGGCACCGCCAAGGCGGCTCCGAACTACGTGATCAACAAGCCCCAGGTTCCGGGGGAGAGCCAGATTGTCGGCATACGGTTCGCGGCCGAGGTTCAGCCCGCCCTGTCAGAGGCCGTCAAAGAGTTTCTGGAGAGCGACCTAGGTGCCCGCGCTATGGAGGAAATGGCAGCGGATCATCAAGCGGGTGGCGGAACAGATCAAACGCGCGCCCAGCTCCTTGCGCTGAGGGAGGTGCTCCGTGGTTAGTTCCATCAAGTCCGTTGTCTCGTTCATTTGGCGCTGGAGTCTGATCGTGACCGTACCGGTGGCCAGCGCATTCCTGCTCTGGGCATTTCGGACGGGCGACAAGTACGAGGACCTAGGGGTCAAGTTCGCGACGCATACCGACCACATGTCGCTGTATCGCATCGGCAGCTATGAGGCCCACGGAGTCATGCGGGACATCTCGCTGGCCCTCCGTCCGCGTACCGGGGATAAGCCGCCACGGCTCCGCACCATCGAGCTCTACGTTCCCGAGTCTTCCGAGCGCCGCTTGAACAGCGAGCTACCCCACTCAGGGCGGGAGTACGTGGCCGGGTCGCTGCAGTATCCGGATGGGACTCTCGGCGAAGTCAAGCTTCGCTATCGCGGCGACCACTTCTGGCACTGGGGGGCGCGCAAGAAGTCCCTTCGGGTCAAGACCAAGAAGAAGCGGCTCTTTGAACGCATGCGCGCGATGAACTTCAGCGTCCCGAAGAGTGGAGATCAAATCGTCGAGCAGCTCTCGAACGAGCTTGCCCTGCGGTTCGGCCTCATCGGGCCACACAGCGAGATGATCAACCTGCGGGTGAACGGCAGGAATCGCGGAGTGCACCTGCTCGTCGAGCAGCTCGAGGAGATGGTGGTGCGCAAGAGCGGCAAGATGCCCGGCGACCTCTACTCAGGGGATATGGTCAAGCGCAACCGCTTCGTGGGCGTCGCTTCGCAGCTCTTTTCGAATCCAGCGCTTTGGGAGAAGATCGCGATCAACAACCACTTCCCGGAGGATGAGGATACGAACCTTCGCCGGCTCGCCTCGACGCTGGACATGCCCCCTTCGGAAGAGCGCACGCTCGCGCTCCGCGACCTGCTCGACATCGAATCGTTCGGACGCTTCTCTGCTTTTCGCACCGTCTGTCAGACGTTCCACTTTGACGATCGCCACAACCAACGGCTGTACTTCGACCCTTGGCGGAACCACTTCCTCCCGGTCGTTTGGGACTCCCTCGGATGGCACCAGGTCGCTCTACCCCGCCCGGGAGAGTCCGCGCGCCCCGACGTCATGAGTTCGGAGCTCGACGTCGCGCTCTTCGACGATCCCCAATTTCTTGCCGCGCGCCAGCGGGCATTCGAAGACTGGTTCGGCACGGGCAAGCACGACGCGTTCATCGAGCGCGTGGACGAGCTGATCGCACAGGTGTCTCCCAGTCTCGACCGGGACCCGGGTCTCGGGTCGATGTTGACGCTGCACAGTCCAGAGAACGTCCGGCGTAGACAAGCCAAGACACGCTTCCAGATCAACCAGATCGGGCGGGACCTTCGCGCGGAGTACATGGCGGAGCCCGACCTGCAGTACGTTGCCTCCCCCCACGGGTCAGGCATGGTCAGGCTTCAGGTGAATGGGCGGAAGGTCGCCCACGGCGTCGAACTTGCGTTCGATGAGCCGCTCGATGGCCGCGTTGAGGCGTTCATCGCTTTCCGTTCTCCCAGCGGCGAACCCAAGACTATTGACGTGTCTTCGAAGGTCGACCTATTGGGATCGAGGCTGCGAGTCAATGTTCCCTTTTGCGCCGAGCTGAAGCGGGTGGTCAAGGAGCACCGTACGTTCAACATGCGCAACTACATGGAGCCGCAGCCCACGAGCTACCAGCTTGTGCTGCGCGGCGGCGGCGTCGAGGAGAGGCGAGTGCTGCGACTCGCAAGCATCGACTCGCTCGGGGACACTCACATGGCGCGCAAGGTGCGCAGAATCGTGATGGAGCCCTTCAAGTACTTCACCGAGGTCGTTTCGCCAGCGCCGTTCGGTGACACTGAGCGCTGGTCTGGCGAGGTGGTCGTAGAGGGTGTTCGCCGGATCCAGAACAACGTGATTTTGGCACCCGGTACAGTGCTCCGGATGGCCCCCGCCGCTTCCCTCATTTTCGAGGGTCGCCTGATCGCACGCGGAACGAAGCAGGAGCCGATCATCGTTGAGCCGCTTGCTGAGGGGCAAGAGCCTTGGGGTACGCTCGCGGTACGAGGGGCTGGCGCGGATGAGTCACAGATCGCGTGGATGAACATGCGGTTCGGAAGCGGGCTGAAGTCCCCCGAGGCGGAATTCAGTGCGATGCTCTCGATTCACGACGTCGACGACGCCGTCATCGAGGACTGCTTGTTCGAAGATAGCCAAGTGGTCGACGACATGGTTCACGTCGTCTATTCCACGATTCATATCGCTCGCTGCAAGTTCGTGCGATCGCTCATGGACGCTTTGGACATTGACATCAGCGAGGCGGTCGTCTCGGACTGCCAGTTCATCGAGAGTGGCAACGACTCGTTGGACCTGATGACGTCTACCGTTGTGGCGATGCACGTGACGTCCGTGAATAGCGGTGACAAGGGCGTGTCCGTCGGCGAAGACACCACCGCGATGCTCTTGCACTGTTCGCTGATCGACGGCGCGATCGGTGCCGAGATGAAGGATCGTTCGCGAGCGGTCATCGTGAACTCAGAGATCCGAGGGAACGACCTCGGGATCAACGCGTACAAGAAGAACTGGCGCTACGACTCCGGCGGATTCGCGAGCATCTACAACTCGGTGATCGAGCGAAACGACGTTCAGTTCGGTGCCGACAAGTACTCCCACATCAGCGTTCACGATAGCTACATTCGACCGCGGAGAGCCCGCGGGAAGAAGGAGGCGCTGAGGATACGCTTCGACAAGTACTGCGATCGTAAGTCAAAGACGAACGCACGCCAAAGGCAGCGCACCCAAGTGCGCGGGGAGCCCGAGGGATCCCCGACCCTGTTCCAGGAGTACTGGAGCAAGGCTAGTTCTGATCGACGTGGTCCGCAATACAAGCCGTAGGGCTGTACCGATGAGTCGGATGGCCCCTGACGGGGCGAGCATGGAACCGCAACTCCCCCTCCGCTTCATGGTCGCGGACTCGACTGAAGGCCCGGTCGCTGCGCTTCTAAGGCGACACCTCGCGGAAATGCACGCCATCTCACCGGCGGGGAGCGTCTACGCCCTAGACGTTGAGGGATTCCGGACCCCATCCGTCACGCTCTGGACGGCGCAGACGGTGGCCGAAGGGTCATCGGAGCTCGTTGCCTGCGGCGCGCTCAATCAGCTTGATCCGACAAGTGGCGAGATCAAGTCGGTGCACACGCACTCGGACTGGCGGGGTCACGGTATCGGCGAGCGCTTCGTCGTCTTCCTGATCAAGCAGGCCAGGGATCGAGGCTATGGGCGGCTGAGCCTTGAGACGGGCGCCATGGAGAGCTTTGCGGGCGCGAGGAGGCTCTACGCTCGGCTCGGCTTCGTGCCGTGCGGTCCTTTCGGGGAGTACGGACCTGACCCCAACTCCGCGTTCATGACCCTTTACCTGTGAGCGGTAGTGGGCGGACGTCGTGACCCTGCCGCGGTGGTAGGCTAGCAGCGACGACGGGGTCCTACGGGACGTTGTTTTCTGTCCTCCTGAAACCACCCATGCTGCTCATCGCATTTCTTCTCGCTCCACTCGCACCGGTCCACGGAGCGCCCAGACCTACGTCGGTCGGATCGGTCCAGCCCAACGCGCAGTTGGACCAGTCGGTGTGGGCCGAGGAGCTCGACGAGCGCCTCCGGGCGGCGCGACTGACCTACGCGGATGGACTCGAGGCGCTGGCGGCCTGGTGCCACAAGAACGGGGCTTATGCGAGGCGTAACCACGCGCTGGAGAGCTTGCTCAAGTTTCGGCCGGATGACGCGAAGGCCCGGAAGTCGCTGCGCTACCGATTCGATCGGAAGACGGACACCTGGGTTCGGCGGGACAGCTATCGCTCGCCCTCGGATGGAGGCACGAAGGCGGCGAAGGAGTACGTGCAGCGACGAGACGCCCTCGACGCGGCCTTCGTCACCCAGGCGATGGACGCGATCGAGACCGCGGAGGCGAATCTCGGACCCGCGGCGACGCTGACGCAGCTGCGTGAGCTCTATGGCGTTGCGCCGGGTCAGCCGAGGCTGCTCATGCGCCTCGGCTACCAGAACGTTGCGAAGGAAGAGGAAGCTCCCCGCTGGGTGAGCGCCGCAGCCGTGAGAACTCCTGCTCGGCGCGCCGAACTGGAGCGATGGCTGAGCGAAGCGCGTGGCGCAGCCGCGGTGACCCAGGACGGCCAGCAGGACGAGATCGACGGGTCGATCAACGTCGAGTGGAAATTGGTGCGCGATCTGCCCCCGCTCCGGCTCGTCGGGCGCGCGACCTCCGCAGAGAGCGACGCGGCGCTGTCCGTTGCCGCGACCTCCCTCGGCTTTCTCGCCAAGCTCGTGGGTGAGGAACCGAAGCTGCCGGAGCCTTGGACCGTCTATCTTCTCGAGCGTCAGGAGGACATGAATCGCTACATCAGTAGCTATCCCGGCCTCGATGATGACCAGCGTAGTCGCGCCCGAAAGCTCGGCAGCATGTGGATGCCGGGCAAGACGCGCTGCGGCGTGTGGGGTGCGGATGCGGTCGAGCGCGCGGACATGGTCTGCAAGCAGATCGCGGTACGTTTCCTCGACGTGACGTTTGGCATCAAGACGAAGCGTGGATGGCTCGTTGAAGCGCTGGGCCTTTACGTCAACTACGCGGTGGTGGGCACGCGGCTTTCTCGGCATGTGGCGATCACGCAGTACGCCGCGCCTGGGGAGGTGCCGGTGAGCCTCGGTCTGGAAGATCCCGAGGCGGACTGGCTTGAGATAGCCTCGCGCTGCCTTGGGGAGTATGAGACCAGCGATCTCGCGCGAGCGCTCGGCCGCAACACGAGTGAGATGACCTCCCAGGATGTTGCCGTGACCTATGCCTTGGTGGCGTACCTGTGTGAAGGGGCCGAACCGGGCGCGCTTCGGGCGATCACAAAGGCGGTAGGCTCTGGCAAGGCCTCATCCGTGGTGGCGATCGAGACGTGGTTTCAGCTGCCCCTCTTCGAAGTTCAGCTGAGACTCAAAGCGTGGCTGGACGACGTTCTGGCCGCTGCACCCAAGTCTGCGCCGGCCGGTGATTAGCTCTTCGACCGCGCCACGAGGCTCCGCAGATCTTCCGACCCCGGCTGCTGATAGACGCGCAGGTCGAACTCGTGGACGACGGCCAGAAGGTGGTCGAAGATGTCGCCCATGATGCCCTCGAAGTACTTCCAGCGCTGCTCGCCGCTGAAGCAGTAGATCTCGAGCGGCACACCTTCCGATGACGGTGCGAGCTGGCGCACGAGGAAGGTCATATCGTCACGGATGGGCTCGAGCTCTTTCAGGTAGCACTCGATGTAGGCGCGGAACGTGCCGATGTTCGTGAGCCGGCGGCCGTTAGCTAGCGAATCGCCATCGACGTTCTTCTCGCGGTTCCACTGCTCAAGCTCCTTCTTGCGTTCACTCAGGTAGGGCTCCAGCGACTGGATGCGGCCTAGGCGTTCCAGGTCGGCGTCCTCAAGGAAGCGAACGCTCGTCATGTCGAGATGCAGCGAGCGCTTGATACGGCGCCCGCCCGACTCGGTCATGCCCCGCCAGTTCTTGAACGTGTCCGTCATGAACACGTGGGTGGGGATCATGCTGATGGTCTTGTCCCAGTTCTGCACCTTGACCGTGTGGAGGCCAATGTCGATCACGTCCCCGTCGGCCCCGTACTTCGGTACCTCGACCCAATCTCCGGTGCGCAGCATGTCGTTGGAGGCGAGCCTAATGCTCGCAAGGAAGCCGAGGATGGAGTCCTTGAACACAAGCAAGAGGATCGCCGTCATGGCGCCCAGTCCCGCAAGCAGCGTCGTTGGCGAACGCTGCATGATCACGGAGACGCTGAGGATCGCGGCGGCGATCCAGATCACAAGCTCGGCCACCTGGGCGTAGCTCCGAAGCGGCTTCGCCCGGGCCGCATCCGATCGCCGCCCAAGCTCGACGAGCGACTCAATCAGGGCGTGGAGCGCCCTCGCTCCCGCAACGATCATCCAGACGTTGGCGAAGCGGCGCAGGTACTGAACGTAGATCGCATCCTCTGGTTCCCTGAGCACAAACGGCGCGGCGATGTAGATCACCAGCGCCGGAGCGAGGTGCGAAAGCCGCACCAGCACGTTGTGCTCGACCAGTAGGTCGTCCCACGTCGTCTCGGTGTGCTTCACCAGTGCGCTGACGGCGCGGACGATGATCTTCTTGGCGATCCAGTTCGCGAGGAGCGCGATCAGCAAGACCACCAGCCACGCGCCGCCCGTGTGGAGCCACAGCTCGATTGAGGACGTTTCCTTCAACCGCTCAAGCGGTTCCATTTCGGGTGTCTGAGTGAGGCACAGGAGCGCAGTGGGGATGGCCATGATGAGAGCAGTCTGACGATCATGACCGCTATTCGCTAAGCTTCATTGATGGTGTATTTCCTACGTCGAGCGATGCAGCGGCTTCAAGGCGCGGTGCGGGTACAGAAGAAGCTGGCGGTCCTCGGGGTGGCGGCGCTCGCGTTGGCAGCACCCGCCGCGGCCACATGGTCCATCGTGGTGGTCAACACCCGCACGGGTGAAGTGGGGCTCTTCTCAGCTACCTGCGTTCGCAACATCAACCTCGAGCGTGTGCTCGGCCTCGTGCGTGTTGGCGAGGGCGCCGCTGCCGTTCAGTTTGCCGGCGATCCTACGGGATCCAAGCGCGCGTTCATCTGGGCGGGGATGGAGCAGGGACAATCCCCAGAGCAGATCCTCCAAGGGATCGAGGCGACGTTCCCGGAGTCGGTGTCTTTGCAGATCGGCATGAGCTCGAACTTTGGCGACGCGCGGACCTTTACCGGCGCGAACGTCTGGGACCCAAACTTTGGTGTCCAGGGTCAGGTGGGTGATCTGCGCTACGCGATCCAAGGAAACGTGATCACGGGGGCGCCGGTCGTCCTCGAAGCGGAGGCAGCCTTGCTCGCCACGGACGGCGACCTTGTCCCGCGTCTCGCGGCGGCGATGGAAGCGTCGCGCCTCATGGGAGGCGACGGACGATGCTCCTGCGACGACGCCATGCCAGGCTCCTGCGGCTCGCCGCCCAACGTGAGCTTCACGAAATCGTCCGATGTTGGCTTCGTCATCGTTGCGCGTATCGGCGATACCGACGGGGTCTGCGTGGGCAACACCGGCTGCACGAACGGTAGCTACTACCTCCACGAGCGCGTAACTCTTGGCGGAGCCTTGGCGATCGATCCGGTGACCAAACTCCTCGGCAAGATGGACACCTGGGAGCAAGGCTTGGTTCAGGTCACCGACCAACTGCGCACGGAGGTGATCACCGATCGAAGCGAGCTAGTGGCCGACGGGCTGTCCACCACGACCGTCACGGTGCGGCTCGTGGACCGGTTCGGTCAGCCCCTCGCGAGCGGAGGGCAAACCCTCACCGTCTCGCCCATGCATCCTGGCGCGGCACCCGCCATGGCGAGCCCCGTCGTCGACCACGGCGATGGCACCCATTCGTTCCAGCTACAGGCGACCGCCGCAGCCGGGGACGGCGAGTGGCATCTGCGCGTCGATGACGGTGTGCGCGAGGTAACGCTTTGGCCCGCACTGACGATGACGACGGCGCCCTTGGTGGATCTCCACGGGAGCCGAGCCGAGATGAACGGCCCCGACGCAGCCAACTTGGTGCTGACGATCAACCGCGCCAGCGACCCTTCGCGCGGCTACCGCCTCTTGGGGAGCACTTCAGGTCAGATGCCGGGGACGACGCTCCAGGGGGCCTTCGTGCCGCTCAACCCGGACCGCCTCTTCGGATTGACGCTGGGGCCCACCCGCGGATTGGTCTTTGGCTCCTTCGTTGGCACCTTGGACGCTGCAGGCCATGCGGAGGCTCGCTTCGAGCTGACGCCCGGGCAAGCGGCCGTGCTGGTGGGGACCCAATTCGACTTTTGCGCCCTCATCGACACCGTGAGCGGGGCTGAGACCACCAGCGTGGCTTCCGTGCTCGTGACGCCCTAAACGCCCTGTTTTTACGTTCTTGAGAGCGAAATCTGAAGAGAGGTGCAATCGAAACGCGTGCGCACCGCATTAGCCCCTGCTCCTCTTCAACCCACGTCCTGGCACCCATGCGCATCCCCGCCCTTTTCGCTTTAGCGACCATCGCGACTCCTGCAGCCTCTGCGACGCAGGAGACCCTCGTCAACTGGGAGACGGCCCACGTCTCGCCCATGGCGCTCGACGCGGCCGCTGGTCGGCTCTTTGTCTGCAACACGCCAGACGGACGCCTAGAGGTCTTCGACGTCACCGGTGCCGCGCCTGTGCACCTCTTTGACGTGCCCGTGGGGGTCGATCCAGTTTCGGTGCGCCAGCGGACAGCCAACGAGGTGTGGGTCGTCAACTCGATCTCCGATTCGATCAGCATCGTTGATCTCGCGCGAGGGGCCGTGGTGCGAACGGTGCAGACGGAGGACGAGCCCGCGGACGTGGTCTTCGCAGGCTCACCCCTGAGGGCCTTCGTGACCTGCGCCCAGCCCAACCTTGTGCAGGTCTTCGACCCCGTTGCCCCCACGGCGCCACTGGCTGAAATCCCGATCCTCGGTGAAGAGCCCCGGGCCATGGCGGTGAGCGCCGATGGTTCCACGGTGTACGCGGCCGTCTTCGAGTCGGGCAACGGTTCGACCGTGCTAGGCGGCGGTCTCGATGACTCCGTGACCCTCGCGCTGCCGAACGTGGTGTCGGATCCGAGCGGTCCCTACGGCGGTCAGAACCCACCGCCCAACAGCGGCACGGACTTCGTTCCGGCTATGCGCGCGGGCAATCCCACGCCCCCGGCCGTTGGCCTGATCGTCAAGAAGGACGCCGCGGGTCAGTGGCTAGACGACAACGGCGGCGACTGGACGAACTTCGTGAGCGGTCCCGATGCAGCCGACTCGGGGCGGATCGCTGGGTGGGACGTCACCGACCACGATGTGGCGGCCATCGACGCGGCGACGCTCGGAGTGACCTACGCCGACCGCCTCATGAACATCAACATGGCCCTTGCGGTGCATCCGATCAGCGGCAACGTCACCGTGGTCGGTACGGACGCGACCAACGAGGTCCGCTTCGAGCCGGTGCTCAACGGCGTGTTCTTGCGCGTGGTCATGGGGATTGTGGACGAGTCGACCCTGGCGGGCGCGGTGGTCGACACCAATCCCCATCTCACCTACCAGGCCGCGACAGTGCCCCAGGCAACCCGCGACCTCTCCCTCGGAGATCCCCGCGGCATCGCTTGGACAAGCGACGGCGCGCGTGGCTACGTCACGGGTATGGGATCCAATAACGTCGCTGTGTTCAACGCAGCCGGTGCGCGCATCGGCACCCCGATCGAGGTGGGTGAAGGACCCACGGGCATCGCGATCGACGATGCCGGGGGCCGCGCCTTCGTGCTCAACAAGTTCGAGGCTTCGATCTCGACGGTCAACCTCGCGGCACGCATCGAGACCAGCCGGACGCCTTTCTACGATCCATCGCCCGAGTCCATTGTCGAAGGGCGCAAGCACCTCTATGACACGCACGCGAATTCAGGGCTTGGTCACATCTCCTGTGCTTCTTGCCACGTGGATGCGCGCACGGATCGTCTTGGATGGGACCTTGGAGACCCGGCTGGGATCGTAGAGAGTTCGGGTGGGCAGAACCTGGGCATGAACCTGCCCGGGCTCAACACTGGGTTCGAGGACTTTCACCCGATGAAGGGTCCGATGACGACCCAGACCTTCCAGGACATCATCGGCAACGAGCCGTTCCACTGGCGCGGTGACCGGGACAACCTCGGTGGGTTCCTGCCCGCGTTCGCGGGCCTGCAGGGCGACGACACGACGCCCAGCTCTGCCGATGTGGATGAGTTCGCGGACTTCCTTGGGACGGTCCACTTTCCGCCGAACCCCTTCCGTAACTTCGACAACAGCCTGCCGACCAGCCTGCCCCTCCCCGGGCACTTCAGCGTTGGGCGTTTTAGCGCGCCTGGCACTCCTCTGCCGAATGGCAACGCGACCCTCGGCCTCAATCGCTACACGCCGCCGGCGACCCTCGACGGCCCTTTTGCATGCGTCACTTGTCACACGCTGCCCACGGGCATGGGTCCGAACATGACCTTCAACGGGAGCCAGTTCGTGGACTTCCCCACGGGTCCTGACGGGGAAGCGCACCACGGACTCGTATCGGTGGATGGCTCGACCAACAAGGCCATCAAGATTGCGCAGCTCCGCAGTTCGTACAAGAAGGTTGGCCTCGACTTCACCCAGGCGAGCGTGCAAGCCGGATTCGGTTTCCTACACGACGGCAGCATTCCGTCCCTGGCGCACTTCCTGTCATCGCCCGCCTTTGAGTTCCAAGGGGACCAGGGCCTTGCGAACATGATTGCGTTCATGCTGGCCTTCGGTGGATCGGACCTTCCGAACGGCTCGGCGGGCAACCCGCTCTTCCCCCCTGGCTCCCCGAGCCAAGACACCCACGCTGGGGTCGGGACGCAGATCACGATCACGGACTTTGCGACCCTCGACACCGAATCAGCGGCGCTCGTCGCCGAGATGCAGTCCGAAGCGGACCTCAGTCGGGTCGGACTTGTTGCTCGGGCCTTCCTTGGCAGCGCGGTGCGCGGAGCCGTCTACACTCCAGGGGGATCCTTCCAACTGGACCGTTCTTCGCAGCAGCTCACCTTCGCCGGGATGATGGCCCTCGCGACGCCAGCGGATCCCCTGACACTGACGGTGGTTCCCTTCGGTACGCAGGTCAGGCTCGGCGTCGATCGGGATCTCGATGGAGCGCTCGACCGGGATGAACTGGATGCAGGGAGCAACCCCGCGAACCCGAACAGCCTTCCTGGTATTGGTCAGAACTACTGCGGGCCCGCCGTGGTCAACAGCGCGGGAACGTCAGGCGTGATGTCAGCCGCCGGTAGCCGTGTCGCCAGCGACAACGACCTGCGACTCACCGCTTCACTGCTGCCCGCGGGCAGCGTGGGCTTCTTCGTCGCGTCGCGAACCCAGGGGTTCATCCAGGGGCCGGGTGGCAGCCAGGGCAATCTCTGCATTAGCTCCGACGTCGCGCGCTTTTCGCTGCAGGCCCAGAGCACCGGCAGCCTGGGTGCCATCAGCGTCGAGATCGACCTGTCCGTCGTTCCCACGAACCCGCCGCAGCCGGTGCTCAGCGGCCAGAGCTGGAACTTCCAGGCCTGGTTCCGAGACAACGTGTCTGGCCAGCCGACCTCCAACTTCACGGACGGACTTCAAATCGACTTCGAGTAAGACACCTTTGACAGGTGCGTGCCTCTGGGCGGGGATCCTTTTGGATTGGGAGCTGCAATGCGTACATTGCGCCGCTCCCCCGGGCCCCTGATTCTGGTTTTCGACCAGCCACCCAGCATGTATAGCACCCGTCTCTCTCCGCGCTCTTCATCCCCTAGTCGTCGGTCCCTTGCGGCCCTGACCCTCGCCGCCGGTCTTGCATTCACGTCATGCAACGGCGATGACGATGGCTCGAACGGAGGCACGTCGGCTCCCGCGAGCCTCGGTGGCACCTGGAACCTCTTCCTGGACGGCACGGACTGCGACGGGGATGAGTTCAGCGCCTCGACGCTTGAGATCACGGAGACCTCCAGCGGCGAGTACCTGCTTCAGGTCGGGGAGTTGCCGCAGGTGTTCGAGTTCAACGGCCAGCGTGAGGGCGACACGATCGTCGCGTCGGGGTCGTCGACCGTCGGGGATGTGACGTTCGAACTTGAGCCCGCCGTTTGGACGATCGCTGGGAACGGCCAGCGGCTAGCGGGTCCTATCTCGACGACACTTACGGAAGGCGGAGTGAGCTGCGCCTTCATGGGCGAGATGGAAGCGTTCCTGGCGGACGCCACCCAGGTGTCCCTGGTGCGCGGGGACTGGGAATGGGCTGCGCGGACCTCAGTGGTTAGTGGCAGCTGCACCACGGTCGGCGACGTGCAGGCATTCGACGTCACGCTGTACCCCAAGCGTCAGAATCAGTTTTTGCTCGATCTCGGCCTCGAGAGCGGCGAGAGCCTCCAGTTCGATGCGGTGCTCAGCGGCGACCGACTCGATGTCTCTGGCTCCGACCTTCTTGCGAACGGCGACCTGATGGAGTTCAGCGCGCCTTCGTTTCTGAACATCGATGCGGGCGGGGCCTCCGTGATGGGGGAGTTCAACGTTTCGCTTTCCGGCGCGGACTCCTGCGACTACACCGCGACCGTGACCGGTGGACGTCCCGCGGTCGGCGCGCCGTTTCTCTCCTACGTCAGGGACGTCGAGGGAGCTCAAACCCTCATGGGCGTCCGGCCCGATGAGGCGACGTCATCAAGCGGAGTGGTGGTTCTCGTGGACTCCCTAGGGAGCGAGGCCCTCGGATCGGGCGCGCTCAGCCTCGACGTGGCCAACTTCGCTGAAGTCGTCGAACGGCCGGTGCTCGCTGGCGACGGAAGCGGCTCAGTCACCATGTTGCGTGACGCCATGGTCTACACCGCGGGGGGCGACATCTACTGGGTGGACCTCGCCCAGCGCTTCGACGTGGATGGCGGCCGAATTGTGCTGCCGCCCGTCAGGGTCTTCACGGGCAACGGCTCGCCGATCCTGAGCCTGGCTGTGTTCGTGGATCGTGCCCAGACGACGACGGTCGTGGTAGGCGATCGCGCGAGCGACCGCTTCATGATCGAGCTTGGGGTCGTGGCACCGACCTCTGCGTCGGCGCTTCTCACGGCGTCGACCGACGTCCTCGGGATGCTGATGGATACGGACGGTGAGTACCGTGGCATGGCTACGCTGGTGGACGCGGGCGACGAGCTGCGGCGTCTCTCGGTCGAGCAGAGCTCGGAGTTGATCGCCACCGGAGTCACTTCTGCCGCGGTGAGCCCGGCTGGCGCGCTCTACTACGCACGCGCGGGCCAGCTCGCCGTGATCGATCCGGGCGAGACCTCGACGACTTTCCTCGACACGGGAGTGGGAGCCACCTATAGCCTCGGCCGCTTCGACGGCGAGCGACTCTTCGCCAGTCGCGAGGATCTGGCGGGGGCTTCGATCATTAGCCGAGAGGCCGGCGTGGGAGTCATCGAGCTCGCCCAGACGGCGAGCGTGGGCGCGGGCGGCGCTGCCTTCAGCGACCTCGTTCCCGTTGGGGATCACGTGGTGTTCTCGATGCGCGGCGGCAGCGGAACGCGCCGCGTGATGGCGGTTCCCAAAGCAGGCGGAACGTTCGAGCTGTTGGTGGACGCGCCCGAGGCCGACCGCTACGACGCGAGCACCGCCCAGGCCATGAGCGGCGTCGCGTACTTTACGACGCCCGCTCCGTCCGTTTTGGCACTGGACCCAACCGGAGCCTCCGCACCAGAGGAGCTCTCGGGTTTCAGCCTACGCGCGCCGTTCCTCTCCGACGCCGTCCCCGCGGCTGGCTCACGGGATGTAGCGGCGATCTCCCTCGTGGGCAGCGGCGGAGAGATCCGCGTCCTACGCCGCGGCGACCCGACGAACGACCCTCTCTCAAGCGCCGAGCTCGTTTTCACGGCTGCGACCCCGGATGCCGAGCTGATCCTGGTTCCTACGGAGAACCAGCTGCTCTTTGCAGATCGTGATGTGTCCCAGTCGGACCAGTTTGCCCCGCTCTACTGGACCGACCTAGCCCCCGGCAGCACAGCGGTCCCCATCGCGAACGAGCCAGGCGAGCTCACGCTGCCGATTCGCTAGGCGGGATTCGGCGGTGCCGCGTACGCTGGTGAGCACCCCATGAGTCGAACCGCTAGCATCGCAGTGAGTGTAGCCCTGGTGGCTGGCACTGCCGGTTGGTACTTGGGTTCGTTGAGGGGCCCCGTGGCCCAGCCGAGCCGCGGGACGGATCGCTCCAGCGGCGACGAGCTGCAGCGGGTGCTCGATCGCTTGGATGAGCTGGGTCGAGAGGTCGCGTCTCTGGATCGCGGCCCGAGTCGCGAGCTCATCCCACCACCGTCCTTGTCACCTGGAGATCTCGGGCGCGTCCCTGCTGGCGAGGCTGGACTGGACGCGGCCGAGCTGCGCGAGCTAGTCCTCTCCATCGAGTCACTCAGGCAGCGACTTGACCGCACGGAAGCCATGTGGACGACGCACGCCCAGGCCCCAGCTGACCCCCTCAGCCTCGATGAGCTGCGCGAGGATAAGCATGAAGTCGATTGGATGGAGTGCCGCAACTTCATCGACGACTGGAAGCTCGACCAGGCTGCGGCTGAGGAGAACCTGAAGTTCACGTCGGATCGGGACTTGATGAAGCGGTTCGGTCCTCCGACGGAGGTCTGGAGCAATGAAAAGGGAGTCCACTGGGTCTATGGCGAGGACTACAACGAGCTGACCGAGACCTACGAGACCCAGATCTTCCTCCGCCTGCGCGACGGGTATGTCACCCTAGTCGACGTTGAGTCCCAGTGACTGTGTCCGTAGCTACCGGGCGACGGTCGACGCGCCGGTGTGCAGGATTCAAGTTCGGGTGGTACATTCGGAAGCATGAAGCTTCTTCCTATTGCACTGCTCGTCGCCGCCGTTTCGATGACGGCTTCCGTATTCGCTCAACAGTCCGTCTCGCTCGATTTCGCGAGTAGCGCCCACGATCTCGCTGTGGATGCGAGTCGCTCCCGCGTCTACGTCTCGCTTCCCGATGAGAACCGGGTGGCGATCGTGGACTCCAATAGCTGGGTTGAGATCGGCTCGATCGGCGTGGCTCCGCGGCCTCAAGGTCTTGCACTTTCGATCGATTCGTCGCGGCTCTTCGTGGCGAAGAACGGCGCAGGTTCGGTGGCGGTGGTCGATCTCGTGACCCTCGGGCAGTCCGACATTCAGCTGACGACGCTTCTCGACGACCCTAGGACGTACGACGTGATCGAGGCGCGACCGGGTGAGCTGTTCGTCTCTTCCAACCCGTCGAGCAACGGATTCGCCTACATCGTCAAGGTTGATCTCTTGAACGGGAATGCGGCCGAGCGGGTCGCCAGCAATCGAATCATCCGTTGCGCGCCGACCTTCGAAGTGAACGCGGACCGCACTTCCCTCTACGTGGGTGCTTGCTTCAGCCCGGCTTCCATGTACCGACTTGACCTGACCCAGGCCAATGCCCCGATCGTCGCAGAGGATGATCACGGATCCGTTGGCGGAACGCTCAACTACGACCTCAATCCGAACGGGAGCACGTTGCACCTTCGGACGGGCCAGATCCTCGACGCCGATACATTGGACGTCATCGGTCAGGTCGGCGACGGGATCCCACGCTTTGACATCGACCCTAACCGCGTCTTCGTTACGGGTCCGACCAACACGGTAGAGACCTGGAATACGGTCAGTCAGACGCAGATCGATTCGGTCACGGTTCCGTGTGCCTTCGGTACGTTCAGCAGCCCGACGCGCTTTGCCGTCCTCGAAGGCGAGGTCGGCTTCATCGCCCTCGTCGGAAGTCAGCTGTGCGGGATTGCGGATGTGGCTCCTTGCGTCGCTTCCGTGGAGAGCATCTGCGCGTCGACGGTCAACTCCACCGGCGCACCGGCCCTGCTGCAGGCGATCGGTGAACCCCGGATTGCGCAGAATCAGTTCTCCCTGGAACTCAGCTCGGCTCCGCCCGAGACCTACTCGCTGATGGTCTTCGGGGCAGAGCCCGCCCAGCTGCCGTTTGGCGACGGATGGCTTTGTATCTCGCCATTCGGGGGAATCCAACGCTTCGGCTCACCGGCACGAGTGGGGAGCAACGGCAGGCTTACACAGCACTTGGATTTCCAATCGGCGCCCTTGGTGAACACCTCGGTGATCGCCTACTCGACCTGGATCTTCCAAACGTGGTACCGGGACAGCGCTGCGATGGGAACTGGGGCCAATACGTCAGACGCGCTCCAGATCACCTTCTGTCCGTAGCCTCGCCCGACATCGTCTCTGGCTTGGAGCTTCGCCGGATGCCTTCGGGGGCTTCGGTTGGTAGAGAATCTGGAATAGAGCTGCGGTGAACTGGGGCGCAACGCGACCTGCCTGTGAACGCGCCCGGAACGGCACTCTCCATGGAGTCGCCTGAATCCACCGGGCGACCCCAGCAGCCCCATGCCTCGCAAATCCATGTCCGTACCCTCTTTCAACCTTGAGTCCGCGATGACAGATCACGGGCCCTTCCTGCGCCGCTTGGCTCAGTCGCTCGTTCGCAACTCCGCCGATGCGGATGATCTGGTGCAGGATGTGTGGATCGCGGCGGCTGGGGCACGTTCCGGGGTGATTCGTGAGCCCCGAGCGTGGCTAGCGACGGTGCTTCGGCGGCGCGCGGCTTCCGAGGGGCGCCGGCTGCGCCCGGAGAGCCTTGGGGGAGCGGCTCCAGAGACCCAATCAAGGGAGTCTGCCCAGGACGAGGTACTTCACCAGCTCGAGCGGGAGACGAAGCTCCAGCAGGCGCTGGTTGCGTTGGAGGAGCCCTACCGCAGCGCGCTGTACCTGCGCTTTCACGATGGACTCAAGCCGAAAGCCATCGCCGAGCGCATGGACGTGCCTGTGAAGACGGTCAACTCTTGGCTGCACCGCGGGCTACAGAAGCTCCGCGATGAGCTGGATGGAGCCTACGGCGGCGGAGAGGAGGGACGCGCGGCATGGCTTTCGGGCATGGCGCTGCTGGCGACCGGAGGGCGGGCGGCTTCGCACGCTGCGCCGAGTGCCGCCTCAGGCATCGCGGGCGCGAAAATCAGCTCGGCGGCCGTGGCACTCGTTGCAGGTCTCGCGGTGGCCACGGTGGGCGCCGGGCTCTGGTGGCACCAGCGGACGGAGACGGTGGCTCCGTTGGGCGAGCCGCCCATTGCATCAAGTTCAGAGGTGACGCTGGCCGGAGTGACGGGGCCTGCTGCGGGAGCTCTCGCGGCGACTGGGCCAGCCAAGGCACGGACGTTGGCGGGCAGCGCGGTCGATCCGGCAGGGTCGTTGGCTCCCGGCGCCGGGGCGACGGCCTCGGCAGAGCACGGGGTGGAAGTCGTCGTCACGGCGTGCCGCGTCAGCGGAGAGCCGGTCGCGGGGCATCCGCTGGTCCTGACCCAAAGAGGCTGGAGCGGCACCCCCGGTGCCGAGTCGCTCTTGACGACCGACGCCAACGGTCGCGTGGCCTTCCAGGTGGACCCTGATCTGAAGTACCAGCTGAGCGACATGCTCGGAAGCAACTGGCTTTACCTTGACGATGAACTTGCCTCGCTTGAGGAAGGGGGAACTCTGTCGAAAGCGCTGCTCCTTCGACCCACCACCGCCGTTTCCGGTCGCGTCGTTGATTCTGTAGGTGAGCCCCAGCCAGGTGCCACGATCTACGCCACGTACATGGACAATCGCGGGACCTCTTGGTTCCCCATTGCCGAGGCGGACGCCGCCGGGCACTACGCCATCGAAGCCGGGGACCAGATGCTCTTCGAAGCGGTCGTTCCGGGCCGTCTGCCCTCCGAGGCCGTACTCCCGATGCGGGCTCCCGCGAATGGTGGTGGCGCCAGCGGAGCGCGGGAGGTCGACCTCGTCATCGGGCCGGTGGGTGCGACCCTATCGGGCCGTGTCGTCGACGGCGAAGGCACGCCTGTGGAAGGAGCGGCCGTGACGGCCGGCCTCTTTGCGGCCCAGGGCGAACCCCTCGACCACACGCGTCGTCCCTCGCCCGTCCTTGTCTTCACGGATGCCAACGGGCGCTTTGAGTACCCCGTAGCCCTCCCTTCGGGCGAACAGCCCATCGCGGCGTCTGCGCCGGGGTACGCCACGAACTCGTTCGTGGAGAGCTTCGATGGAGAGCCCAAGGAGCTCACCATCACGCTCACAGGTGGCGTCACGATCGAAGGCCGCGTGGTCCGTCCGGACGGTTCGCCCGCAGCTGGCGCCAGCGTCGCGCTTTCCGATCCGGAGGCCCGCTGGTGGGACACTTTCTACGGCCCACGACACGGTGACTACACCGACGATGAGGGGCGCTTTGAGCTGATCCACGTGGGAGCGGAGGCGGGGGAGCTTCGCGCGCGACACGCGGATGGTGCGGTCCTGAAGGCGCGTCTCGCTTGGACCCGCTCCGAGAACGAGCCCGCCGGGATTCAGCTGGCGGAGGGCCAAGTCATTGCCGGTCGCGTCGTTGACGAGTATGGCCAGCCCCTTCAGGGGCTCGTCGTCGACGGGACCATGGGGAACTTCGAGAGAACCGATGGTCTCATCATGACGGACGAGGACGGCAAGTTCCGCCTGTCGTCCCTGCCCCACCCGAGCTCCTCCCTTCCTGAGGGGTTTGATGCTCGCTGGAAAGTCAGCGTCCGCACGAATGACAACAGTATGCGAGTCGAGATCGCAGCGGTGGAAGGCGTGTCGCCGGGCACGCTGGACCTCGAGATTGTGGCCGCGATCCCCGCACCCACCACGGCATTCATCGAGGGCCGTATCGCTGGGTTCGGTGATGGCATCCCTCCCAATACGACGCTGTTCCTTAGCCAGCAGACGGGCAAGAAGCTGACCGAGGAGACGAATCGAGCGATCGACTTCGACCCGGCAACCGGTGACTTCCACTTTGGGCCCATCGCGCCCGGGACGTACGGCTTAGTGATCTACCTGCCGAATTCGGGGGAGATCGCGTCGCTGGAGGGCATCGTGGTGGGCGACGGAGACGTGAAGGAGGTCGGTGAGATCTCCAGCGCGAATGCTGGTGCCGCCGAGGTCACGCTCTCCGTCGAGCTCCCCGACATCTTCCCGGAAGGCCAGCTTCCAGGTCTCATCAGAGATCAGCAACTTGAACTCGTGAGCGCCCACCGGCGTTACGAGATGAAGAGCATCGATGGGGGTTGGCGCACGGCGCATCCGATGCCGCCGGGGACGTACGAACTGCAGCGACGCAGCGGTGAAGTGCTTTGCATCCCCCGGGTGCCGGTGACGATCGAAGCCGGTGTGAACGCCGAGGTACAGGTGCAAGCGGTCGTCGGCCGCCCCATGATGATCTGGGCGCTGATGGATCCGGCCGCGGACTGGGGCCGAGTTGAGCTGCGCTTTTACAGCCAGTCGAACGAGCTCATGCAGGTCAGCCGCAGCCGAACGAAGGCGGACCTCAACGAGGAGGAAAAGCTGAGCTTCCGAGACGCCTCACCCCTGGGACTCACGCGCATCGAAGTGTGGATGGACGGCGTGAAGTCCAATATCGAAACCACCGTCGAGGTTCTCTACTGGACCGAGCCCATGGACCCGCTGACGATCGACGCGAGGTAGCGGCCTAGTGGCTGGGGTCGCCGTAGCGCAGCTCGATCAGCTGGGCTCCGCTGGCGCCCGGCGTGAGCACGTGGACGCGGTCGTACGCGCCGTGGGGGAGGTACCCGTGGGCGGCCTTCGAGCCCTTCGGAACCGGGTCGAGGCCCGGGAGCGTGACGCCCATGGCGTAGGCGATGGCGGGGATCGTGTTGGAGTGGCCGGCGACGGCGATGACCTCGCCGGGCTTTGCGGCGCGGAGCCGCTCGAGGAGCTTCGGCATCTCGCTGGCGCCGATGGTCTCGCTCTCCAGTGACAGCTCCTTGGCCAGCGGAGCCAGCGTGTCCCGCGTGCGCTTGTACTCCGTGTGGAGCAGGCTGGTGACGCCGTTCGAACCCACGAGGCGCGCGAGCTCCTTGGCGCGGGCCACGCCTTCCTCCGCGAGGCTCGGGTCCACGCGATCGTCGGTGGACTTCTCCGTGTGCCGCACGAGGATCAGGACGGCCTGGAGCTTCGCAGAGGGCGCTTCCTTCGCAGGCTCCTGCGCCGAGACGGAGGCGGTGAGAAGGGCGGGGGCGGCAAGGCCGAGGCCCTGCACAAACTGGCGACGTGAGGCTTTCATAGCCCCATTGTAGCGGGCCCCATCGAAGGGTGGATCTAGGCGGTCGCGCCGGCCGCAAAACGGCTCGCAGTCAGCGAGCCGTGGCTATCGTGCCAAGCGAGCTCGCCCTTCGAGAACCAGAGGGCCTGGGGGGACTGGTGGTCGACGCCGAGCTCGGCCGTCAGCCCACGGGCCAGGGGCTTCTCGGCGATCACGTCGATCATGGCGTAGCGCGTCGTGCTGGACTCAGGCACGCCCTTCAGCCAGGTCTTGAACTCGAACTCGGCCCGGGTGCTGACGGGGCAAATCGGGCTCTTCTTGAAGACGACGACGTCAGTCTCGGCCGAGGCGGCGCGCAGGGCCGCGACCGCTTCCGCTGGGTCGCTGGGGAGGGAGATCTCTCGGGATGCGTTCATGGTTCGCAGGTCTTAGATCTTCTTCTTGCGCGCTACAGCCTTCTTTGCTGCTTTCCTTGCCGGCTTCTTCGTCACCTTCTTCTTGGCGGCAGACTTCTTGGCGACCTTCTTCTTTGCGGGCGCCTTCTTGGCTGCCTTCTTCGCGGTCTTTCTTTGGGGAGCCTTCTTAGTGGCAGCTTTCTTGGCAGCCACCTTCTTCCGGGGGGCCTTCTTCGCCGTCGGCGCGGTGCCACCACCCGCTTCCTTGGCCTTCAGCTTCGCGAGCTTCTTGCCCGCCGTGGTTCCCTCCAGAGCCGCTTCGTACTGCTCGATAAACTGCGCCGCGGACATCCGGCTTACAGCCTCTCCGATCACGTCGAGCGCGAGGTCCTCAAGCTTCTTGAAGCGCAGACAGGACTTACCCATGTCGAGCTTCTTCCCGGTCTTCTTCCAGGCCTTCTCGAACCACGCGATTTCCTTGTCGTTGCCGTAGATGCAGAAGAGGTACAGGCCCATGTGGTTCTTCTGCGAACCCAGGTTGATGAAGGGCAACGGCTGGTCGGGATTGCAGTGATAGCCGTATTTGTAGACGCTGAACGGGATGCAGTACCCGAGCATTCCGTAGCTCATGACCTCTTTGATCTTCGGGTCGAGGTTCGCTTTGATGACCTTGCGAACGGCCTCCATCGCTTTGCGACGATCGGGGTCGAGGCTTGCGAGGTACTCCTTGGGCGTAGACGCTTTGCTTTGCATAGTGCAAGGCTAACATGGAGAGTCGTCAGTCATCCGCGATTCGCGTCACCGGCGCGTCCGATCACAACCTCCGGGGGGTCGACGTAGAGATCCCGCACGGCGCATGGACCTCGGTGGTCGGACCTTCGGGATCAGGCAAGTCGACGCTCGTATTTGAGACACTCGTGCGCGAGGGAGAGCGTCGGTACCTCGGTGCGCTGTCGGCCAAGGCGCGTCAGTTCTTCGGCAAGCTCGGCCGCAGCCGCGTTCGTGGGCTCAGCGGCCTGCCCGTGCCGATAGCCGTTGGCCATCGGTCGATCACGTCCAACCCGCGATCCACCGTGGGCACCCAGTCAGGCGTCCTCGACCTCCTGCGACTGCTGTACGCGCGCTCAAGCGTGCACCCCGAAACCGACCAGCTCTCCCGCAGCCACTTTAGCTTCAACACCGAGCTCGGAGCCTGCGGGGCCTGCTCTGGATCGGGCGTGGAAGACCGCGTTGAGCCGGCGCTGCTCGTGGCGGACGGCTCCAAGTCCATCCGCGACGGCGCGCTCGTTCCAACCCTCAAGAATGGGTACACGGTCTACAGCCAGGTCACCCTCGACGTCATGGATCAGATCGCCCATGCCCATGGGTTCGACGTCGATACCCCGTGGAATGATCTGAAGGACGAGCAGCGGCACGTCGTGTTCTATGGCACTAAGAAGCTCAAGGTGCCGTTCGGTAAGCACGCCTTAGAGTCCCGCATGAAGTGGGAGGGCATCACGGCGCGGCCCCGGGAAGAGGGCTACTACCGCGGCCTTATTCCTGTGATCGAGGAGACGCTGAAGCGCAGTCGCAACGACAACATTCTGCGCTTCGTGGAGTCGGTTCCGTGCGCGGAGTGCGCGGGCACGCGGCTCGGCGCTCTCGGACGCGAGGCGCAGCTGGGCGACAAGACGCTGCCTGAGATTCTGTCGGTGCCCGCGGGGGAGTTCAGCGCGTTGCTCGATTCGTTGCCGCAGGATCCTGTGCTGGCAGCGCTCCACGAATCCCTCGTCGCACGCGCTGGCCGCATGGCCCAGCTGGGGCTCGGCCACCTCGCCTTCGACCGATCTGCCACAACCCTCTCGGCGGGGGAGGCCAAGCGCCTGCGGCTCGCCGCTCACCTTACGGGCGGGCTCGGCGGCGCGCTCTACGCACTCGACGAGCCCACGCTCGGCCTGCACCCAAGCAGCCGGGCTGGCATGCGCGACCTCTTGGACGAACTCGTGGCCCAGGGGAACACCTTGGTTGTGGTGGAGCACGACCCTGACATGGTGCGCTGTGCAGACCAAGTGATCGCCCTTGGCCCGGGCGCTGGGCCACAAGGCGGCGAGATCGTTGCGAGCGGCCCCGGTGCGGACTGGAGCCTCGCGCCCGAACCGTCCGCCCTGGTTCCACGGACTCGCACCGGTGTGATCGCGCTGCGCGGTGCGACGCTCCACAATCTCGATCACGCAGAGATCAGCGTCGACCTCGGCGTCCTGAACGTCGTGCTCGGCCCCTCTGGCGCGGGGAAGACCTCGTTAGTCCTCGGGACGTTGCTTCCGGCGCTGCGCCGGAAGCGAGGCGGCGCCTATGCCGAGCTGGATCTACCCAAGGGCATTCGGGTGGAGGCGGTCGACGCTCGGCCTATGGGGCGTTCTTCGCGCAGCACGCCCGCCACCTGGTGCGGCGCGTTCGACGGAATTCGCAAGGCGTTCGCGGCCACGGATGAAGCCAAGGCAGGCGGGCTTACCGCGAGCCACTTCTCGTTCAACGCTAAGGGGGGACGCTGCGCAACGTGCGAAGGCATCGGGACCACTCGCATCGGATTGCACCTCCTGGAAGATGCGATTCAAGCGTGCGGCACCTGCCACGGCAAGCGGTACGAGAGCAGCGTGCTCAAGGTACGGATAGACGGGCTGTCCATCGCCGACGTTCTCTCCCTCTCCGTCGAGGAGGCTGCCGGATTTTTCGCGGCCAGCGATGAGAGCTCGACGAGCTGGCCCGCATCGGTGAGTGCACCTATCGACGCCATGGTCCAGCTAGGGGTCGGCTACCTTCAACTCGGCACGCCATCGACCCAGCTCTCCAGCGGTGAAGCACAGCGCATCCGCCTTGCGACGCTCTTGGCCAAGGAACGCATGGCACCGTCGCTATTCGTCTTCGACGAGCCCGACCGGGGTCTCGACCCGAGGGACATTCAGAAGCTCGTTGCAGCTCTCCATGGGCTTTGCGAGCGCGGGCACACGGTGGTGGCGATCTCTCACCATCGACATGTATGGCGCGCAGCCGATGCCCTCACGGAAGTGCGCGATGGCCGCGCCGAGCGTGTCACCTGGTCGGCATTGGAAAGCTCAGTAGGGATCGCACCGCGCCGTCCCGCCAAGCCGGGCGCTGGACCTGCCCGTGCCATCCGGATCCGAGGCGCGCGAACCCACAACTTGAAGGGTGTGGACGTCGATATCGCCCACGGAGCCGTGACGGCGATTACGGGCGTGTCAGGCAGCGGGAAGTCGTCGCTCGCGTTCGGCACATTGGCTGCCGAGGCGCTCCATCGCTATGCCGAGACGCTTCCCTTCCAAGTGCGCCGGTACATGAGTCAGGTGCCGCGTCCGCCCGTGGATTCGATAGAGGGGCTGACGCCTACCGTTGTGCTCAAGCAGTCACCCGCCCAGTCGGGGCTGAGATCAACCGTCGCCACGCAGTCCGAGATTGGACCGCTAGTGCGCTTGCTCTTCGCTCGCGCGGGCACCCTGGAAGGGAAGCCCTGCGGACTAACGCAGTCGCACTTTAGCCCCGATCGAGCGGTAGGGGCCTGCGCTACGTGCGAGGGGCGCGGCGAACGACTTCGAGCGCTGCCCGAGACGCTGGTCACGGATCCCTCTCTTGCTCTGGATGCCGGCGCGTTCGGGGGCACGAAGGCGGGAGCTTTCTTCACCGAGCCCGACGGCCAGTACCTTGCGACGCTGCGAGTCGCGTCGGGGCACGACCTTGTGGGACCGTGGTCGGATCTGCCCGCTGCCGTTCAGAAGGTCGCCATGCACGGGACGGGGGACGTAGAGCACGACGTGACTTGGTCCTTTCAGCGCGGCGGACGCGCGGGAACCCATACCTTCGTGGGGCCCTGGGAGGGCTTCTTGACCCTCGTCGAGCGCGAGGCACAGCGCCGTGGTAGAACAAAGACGGGCAAGCCTTGGTTGGAGGCGCTGGTACCTGCGCCGTGTAGCGAGTGTGCCGGCACGGGGCTCGGCTCGGAGGCACGCCGCGTACGCCTCGGAACCCTTGGGATCGAGTCGGTGCTAGGGATCAGGATCGCGGACCTCGTTCTTCAGCTTGAGGAAGGTGTTGGTGGTCACGCGGCCTGGGAAGAGCTCGGCCCGGCGATCCATGAGCGAGCCAGCTCGCTCGAAGCGCTCGGCCTCGGAGGTCTGACGCTGGGCACGCGCTCCCATCGGCTCGCGGTTTGCGACCTCCAGCGGATACGTCTAGCGAGCGTTCTGTTCTCTGGGCTGTCGGGGGCGACGATTGTCCTGGACGAGCCAGGAGCTGGGTTGGTCGATGCGGAACTAGTGGGCCTGAGCGAACGCATGGCTCAGCTTGCAAAGGACGGCAACACCGTAGTCGTCGTGACGCACCGCGAGCCCGTGATCGAGGCTGCGGATCACGTGCTGACCATCGGACCTGGCAGTGGAAGGCAGGGGGGCGAGTTGATTCCAACGCCGGCGCGTGCATCGATCGAGCCGATGGCGCCTATTCCGGGCGCGGGGGAGCGCGTCTCGTTGGCGTCCGGTGCCAGCGTTCCCCGTTGTGGCTTCGTGGCCGTCGACGGCTCGCCCGAGGCAGTGGCGGGTCTTTGGCAGGACATTCAAAGCGCAGCTACATGGAGCCGCGTCGTCGACGCCCGAGCCCGCGTTCAGGCCGCGATGCCCTTGACGGCCATGGGCGTCATGGGCGACCTGCAGAAGCTCTACCAGAAGGCCGCTTCAGGCAAGGGCTTGTCCCGCTCGGCGTTCTCCTTCATGAGTCCCAAGGGGCGCTGCCCCGTCTGCGCTGGCAGCGGTGCCCATCGCGTCGCCCTCGACTTCATGGCCGACTTAGACGTGCCGTGCGAGACGTGCGACGGAACGCGGTACCGACCGGAGGTGCTCGGGGTCACATGGGCAGGGATGCACGTGGCTGCGTTCCTGTCGACCCCCGTCAACGAGCTCACGGACCAAGCGGAGCCATTGCCCCCAGGGCTGGAGAGAGCCGCCGCTATCTTGACCGACGTGGGCCTTGGTCACTTGACCCTGGGTCGGCGCGTGTCAACGCTATCGGGCGGCGAGGCGCAGCGCCTCGCCTTAGCCGCGGGGCTCATGCATATCGAGCCAGGTTCCTTGTGCCTACTCGATCAACCGGGGACCGGACTGGCAGAAACAGACCTCCGCCGCATGATCGGGACGCTGCGCGACGCGGTCATGGGGGAGGCCTTGTTTCTATCGACCGTTCACCGGTCGGAGCTGCGCGAGTGCGCCACCGAGGTACTCGTCCTAGACCTGAAATAAGCGCTAAGAATCGACAGACCACTGCGTTTCGCGCAGCGCCGCCGCGTCCGCGGCCCTTGCGCTTCGCTTCGAGGATTCACCTGACTAGCCAGGCATCATCCTCGAAAGGACCACGGCCACGGCACTGCTGCACGATCTGACGATCCTTAGCGCTTATTCCAGGCCTAGAGGAACGGAATCTCTAGTGCGGTCGAGAAGTTCGAGACGGCGCTTCCGCCCACAGAGTCCCGGTACCAGAACTGCCACAGCTGGGTGGTTCCCGCTGTCATCGCGGTGAACCCTCCACCGCCCACGGGGGTGGCGGTCAGGTCGGGTGCGTAGAACACCGCGTTGCTGTTGTTCGTGAACAGCGCGTCGAAGTTGTAGCGTCCGGGAACGTCAAGGCAGAGGTTTCCGAGGGAGCCGCCGGGGTTGATGGCGAGCTTGAAGATCGGCGAGGTGATGAAGTAGCCAACGGAGTTGGTTGGCAGGTCCACTACGTAGAGGAAGACCGAATCGTCGGCCGCAACGTCACTGCCTCGGGCGCAGAGGGTGCCAGGGCGGCTCGTAGAGTTCAGTTCGGCGCTGCAGACCTGGTTGCCAATCGTGGGCAGCGTAGAGTCGCCGAAGCAGGCGGTGAGGCTGTACTCGCCGAAGCCGATTCCGTTCTTCATGAAGACGCGAACGACCACCGGTTCCGGCGTCGAAGGAAACGACGTGTTCATGTAGCGCACGGACTCGTTGTCCGTCATCGAAGTCGAGCTCGCGAGGAGCGTCGTGCAGCCAAGGTCGTAGATCTCCAAGTCGATGTCGCCTTGATCGTGGCTGAAGACGAGGTCGACCTGAATCTCGACGCCCGCGTTCTGCACGCGACCCACGTAGTAATCTTCGTCGCATGCGGTGACCATAAGGTCAGGCATGGTGAATGAGCTGAGTGAAACCAGTGAGCCGGTATTGCAGGTGTCGTTGTCCTCGTTGACGTCGTCGAGGATCTCTGCCGCGATGACTTCCAGGGTGTAGGCCTCGTCGACGAGCCCTGCACCGGCAACCTGAACGACGAGGTCACGGGCCACGCCGCCGCAGTCGAAGTAGTTGAGCGGCGTTCCAACGGCGGAGGCCAGGGTCACCCCGCAGGCGCTCTCATAGAGCCTGACGCTGAGGTTGTTGCCGAGTCCATCCAGCGCGTTGATCGTGATGTCGGCGTTGCCGGGAACCGCGACGGTGAAGTAGTCGTCGTCTGGGCCCGAGGTCAATCCCGAAGTGGTACCGAGCAGGACCAGCGGGGGCGCAACGCAGTCATCGTTGGGCTCGAAGATATCTTGGCCCAACGAGGGCGCTGTCAGCGAAAGGGCGACAAGGGCGAGCGTGGCGCCAAGTCCGACCGATGGGGAGTGGGGAGTTCGCATGGAACAGGGAGTGGAGAGAAGGTGCAGGCTGGTGTCTCGGCCTAGGGGACGTATAGGAGTAGAGCGAGGGGGGGAGAACTCGCACGGACTTGAGCCTACCCTCATTAGGAGACTTAGGCGCCCGACCGCTGGATACCTATGAGTGGATCGCCCCATCCCAAAGTTCCGCTACGAACTTGCGAACTTTCAGTAAGTGGCTTTTCGACTCGAATTGAGCCGCTTGGATGTCATGACCGTTACTTAGAGGCGAAGTCCTAGGAGTCTGCGCCACGGAACGCGAATCCGCTGGCACGGCCAGGATCAGCGCCAGCTGCGTTGCGCCAAACCCCGAATGGAGCCGACCATGCGGGGTTCGGACGCGCCTTGCTGGCGCAGATCCTGACCGCACCATCGAATCCGCGTTCCGTGGCGCAGGCTCCTAGAATCACATCCTCCATGGACCCTGACTTCGACCCTGAGTTCTTTGCCCACGGCCGGCTCTTCTGGCGCTTCGAGAACTCGGACGCCGTGCGGTTCTCACCGCGGCTCGCCTGGGCGATGGTGGGCGAGGCGGCGGAGCTCAGCGCCGGAGCCGGATGCCTTTGGGACCCGTTCGCCGGTAGCGGTCTCATTCCGGCACTCGCGCGCGTCTTCTTCCCGGGCGCCTTTTCTGCGATAGCTGGCTCAGACGCTTCCACCGCAGCGGTTGAAGCGTCAGCCAAGAACTTGGCCCTCGTGTCAAACGTCGCGGCGGCTACGCAGCGGTTGAGCTACGTCGCCGGACTCCGCGGCCAGAACCCAAAGTCCGATCGACGCTGGGGCGAAGTGGAAGGATACCTGAGGCGGCTACTGCCGAGGATCGAGCGGGCCGCCGAGACAGCGGTGGCGACCCGGGTCGAGTGCGCCCTGGCCCAAGAACAGCTGGCGACCATGACAGCCGAGCCTGATAGCCCACCGCTCTACATCGTGGGGGACGCGCCCTACGGCCGAGGAAGTGACCTCCTCGGTCCGCCGCTTTCGTCCGTGGCCCAAGCGTGGATCGACGAACCGCTGGTGGCCTACGTGAACTTGGTATGCACTGCTGAGCAAGCGCATCAACTTCCCGTGGGTCCAGGGATTCGCGTTGATCCCGCGCGTTCGGGCCGCGCACGCTGGCAGTTCCAACGTGCTGCGCCACTGGTCAGTTGAACAGAACCTCGAGGCCGTCCGAGAAGTTCGACGTGCTCATGCCGCTCGATGAGTCACGGTGCCAGAGCTGGAAGAACCAGGTTTCCCCCGCGTTCACGGCCACAGAGCCGCCCGGCTGGGGCACCGCGGTCAGATCCACCGCGAGGCTCGACGTGCCGGACGCGCCCGAGTTCAGCACCTGGATGTCTCCGACGAAGCGACCGATGTTCGAGCCCAGGCAGAGGTTGCCTTGGCTGCCACCGGCCAGCGGGACGAAGGCGGCGGTCGTGGCGCTCAGGAAGTAGCCAAACGAGTCCTGGGGCAGGCCGTTGACCGTGAGCTCTAGCTGGTTGTCGGCCGCGGCCGAGGATCCAAAGCCGCTGATCGAGCTCGGGCTCCCCGTGGAGTTCGGAGCGGCCATGCAATACGCCGTACCTACGCTGCCGCCTGAGGCGCTTACCCCTGCGAGCACAAGGTCGTATGTGTTGCAGCCACCCAGCGTGAACATGTCAATCTCGAGCACCAGCTGCTGGGACGCGCCGGTGATGTTGGTGTACGTGATGACCTCATCGTCTGTCGCGCTGAATCCGCGCACGAGGAACGCGCCGCCAGTACCCGCCACGTTGGTGTCGCACTCCACGAGCGGATTCCAAAGGTAGAGGTCGACGTCGCCCTCCGCGTCGCTGAAGAAGATCGACGCGTCCACGGTGGCACCCGCATCAAGCGAGAAGGTGAAGTAGTCGTTGTCCGTGTCCAAGACCTTCAGGTCGGTGTAGGTGCCGTCGCCCAATAGAAAGGCAGTAGGGCAGTCATCGTTGTCTTCGAACATGTCGTCGGGGAGCGAAGCGCAGCTTGGGCCCGCGTCCGCCAAGTTGAGTAGCCCAGCACCGGATGAGGTTCCGAAGCCGCCCACCTGAATCAGAAGCTCGTCTCCTGCGGTGACGAGTATGCGTACCTCGCTCGTGAGACCCGACGAATCGTCGTTGGTGGCGATGCAGGTGGCAGCGCAGCCTCCCGCACCATGTACGGAGAGCCAGGTGTCAAAGGTCGACCCGAGGGTGTCTATGACCAGTTCTCCCGTGATGGGAGCGGTGACTTCAAAGAAGAGATCCTGGTTGATCAGGAATAGGCCGCATCCCGCGAGGCCGTCGAATCCGCTCGTGGTGGCGGGCGTTGTGTCGAAAGAGAAGGAACCGAGGCCTGGAAGGGTGGTGGGGACGTCGCAGGTGTCACCACCTTGTGCGAGGGCGGGAGCTGTGAGAGCGAGGGCCGCGAGGGCGAAGCTAAACTTAGGCATCATTGTCGTAGGGAAGAATAGGTCTGACACTGGCGTCGCTTGCGAAAGAGCTGCGCGTGTGGCTGTCAGCGGACGGGAACTTCCAGAGACCGTATCAGAGCGGCCCAGGATCTGCTCCGTTGGCGCTGTGCATGCCGCCCGCTATAGGTCGACCGTTCCAAAGCGGTCCGGTGCGACCCTCGCGCAAATCTCTCGCACCAAGGGGTTGGTATAGCGGTGGTAAGCCTTGATGTTGTGGGGCCCGACGCCGTGCTCGGCGCTGTAGCTGCCGCCGAATTCATCGACGCAGATGCCGTAGACGAGTTCCTGGAGCTGGCTCTTTAGCACGGCGAGAGCCCCTGACTCGAGCGAAGAGTCGAGCACGAGATTGAGGTGGCTACCGCCGTCGCCCCAGTGGCCGAAGTCGCAAACGCGCACGTCGGGCGCGACCTCTCCCACGCGGCGCTCCACCTCGCTCGTGAAGCGCGCCATGTCTCCCCGCGGCGTCGAGACGTCAAGACCGAGGACAACGCCGTCCTCGCGCAATGACTCAGACACTTGGTGGCGGATCGACCAGAAGTCCTCGACGTCGCCAACGACCACGTCATCGATGCCCTCGGGCATCTCCTCCATCGCATCTGCGAGGGCCATGCCAAGGACGTCCTCTAGGTCTAGGGTCTCCGGCGGTAGGCTGCACTGCAGCTCTACCAAGACCGCATAGGCAGGGGCGCCGTCTGCGAACGGTTGACGATCTAGGGAGCCGTGCCGGAGAACCGCTTCCGTGGCGTTCTTAGAGATGGCTTCGAACGCGCTGAGGAAGTCGCCGACGTGGGGTTCGATGCGCTGGAGCAGCTCCACGACCGCGCCCCCTGAATGCGCGCAAACGAGGGCGCCCGCGGTTTGCTTCGGCAGGGGCCAAGTGCGCAGCGTAGCGCGGGTCACGATGCCGAAGGCGCCGCTGGTGCCCACGAACAGCTGCTTGGCATCGAGGCCGGTGTTGTTTTTAGCGAGCCGCCTCAGCTCGCTCAGGATCTCCCCGGTGGGGAGCACCACTTCGACGCCCAAGAGGTTCGCGCGAACGTCGCCGTAGCGCACAAGCCGTGACCCACCGGTGTTCGTCACGATCATGCCGCCGATCTGCGGGTCCGCGCCCAGGTCGATGGGGAAGGTTCGACCGTGCTTCTTCAGCTCTTCGTTCAGCTGAGAGAGAAGGACACCGCCATCGACGAGGACCGTGCCGTCTTCCGGAAAGTATTGAACGGTCTTCGAGAGTCGCTCTAGCGAGAGCACGATCATCTCGCCTGAGTCGTCTGGGTTCGACGCGGCGACGAGACCCGTGTTCGCCCCGATCGGCTGCACCGGAACGCCCGCCGCGCGGCAGAGCGCCACCGCCGACGCGACGGCCTCCACCGTCCGCGGCTTGCACACGGCCCGCGCCTTGCCGTGGCCGTAGCGCCAACCGCTCTCATAGGCGGCGAGGTCAGGCGCTTCGGTGAAGACGCAGTCAGCCCCAAGGCTGGCGACAAGATTGGCTTCTAGCTGGCCCGCCGTTCCAGCGGGAGAGGTATTGGTGGACATCCCGCAGAGTCTATCGACAGTGCTCGGTCCCGCCTAACCCCGCCGTTCACTTGGCTTCTTGAATCAACTGATCGATGGCGACCAAGATCGCGCGGTCCGCTTCGCCGAGGTCGTCCATTCGCCAGTCGTCCACGGGCTTGTACCAGCGCTGGGTCGCGCAGTAGCTCCGGAGCGTCTCGTGGATTGGCGCGCTTCCCATCCATGCCGCAAAGTACTGGCGGACGAGATTCAGGTCCGCGCTGTGCTCCTCGACGAGCTTTCGACAAAAAACGAGAGCGCCTTCGGCCGTCGACGGGACGGCAGACTTGAGGTAGCGGCCAACGAGGGGCTCGCCCGCGTCGAAGGGCGCATACGTCCACTTGAGCGACGCCTCCTTCCCTTCCCGTGCCTTCAGATCCCTTGACTCGTACCCGGTCGGTCGAATGTCCCTGGTGAAGCGCGTTGGATAGTTGCCGAACATCGAAGCCCCTCGGCCATCGTCGAGGGGAGAAACCTCTATGGGGGCACGCACGCTGAGGTACTCCTCGAACTGCCATGTGTAGACGATGAACTCAGCGCGCTCGATCGTCCCTGCCCACGATGCACCCGTGGCGGTGATGTACTGGAAGCCCTCAGCGATCGCGCCGTTCTGATGCTGCAGCCATGGAAGCTCCTCCACCGCCTTTCTCGCCGCAAGCGCCGTCTTGTAGTACTCCTCACGATCTTCACCCTGAACGAGCATGTCGCCCAGACTGGACGACATGTCCATGCCATACGATACGCGCAGGGTTCGGGTCTCACCCGGAGCGAAGTCCATGGACCACAGAAACGTCGAACCGTAGCTCTCAGTGTACGGCTGGAACGAGGTGTGGTAGGTCCGGCTGTCGTCGCGGGCGATGAAGCCGTACTCGTGCACGAGATCCGCCGTCTCGGACTCCGCCTTGGGATCGTAGGGCCGAGACAAGAACTGGGAGTCGAGGGGGAAGCCCACCTGGATCGCAACCGCCTGATCGCTCAGGTTCCGCAGCTCGAACGTGCAGTCAAAGTCCACGCGGTCAACGGGCGCACCTCCGGCAAAGAGCCGCGGCCCCCGGTGGGGGTGGATCTCCACGCGCTCCCGAACGAGCTGCACCTCAGCTGACTCGCTGAGCTTGACCGTATGACCAGATCCGGAGAACACCCCGACGTTGGCGCGAGCGAGAGAGGGGAAGGCAATGAGGGTCGCAGCGGCAACCGTCGGAAGAGTGAGGGGTCCCATGGCTTGACCCTACGCGCGGCCCATTGTGGATTTCCATTCGAGACTGAAAAGCTCCAAGTGGGCCCCGGAGCGCAGTCCCAGAGCTCTCGTTTTCTCGAACTTCGGCGTAGGGGGCATCGGCCCAGTACCCTTGATAGGCGCATCCCACGTCATCCCAGACCTCACCTCTCGCTTTCATGGCCCTCACGCTCACTAGCGCGCCGCTCTCACTTCTCTCGCTGCTGGCGCTCGCTTCCGCAGCGACCGCCCAGCTCGGCACCAACTACTGCGCGGCTGCACCCAACTCCACCGGCTCCGCCGCATCCATGGGTGCCGGCGGAAGCGCGAACGTCAACGCCAACCAGCTGACCCTCCAGTGCCAGCAGCTCCCGGTTGGATCGACTGGCTACTATTTGGCCAGCATGACGCGCGGCTTCGTCGCGAACCCCGCCGGCTCGGCGGGCAACCTCTGCCTGAGTCAGCCTGTTGGGCGCTACGTCAATTCCGTTCAGGTCACGGGTTCGACGGGAATCGTTTCGCTCCCCATCGACCTCGGTGCGATCCCTGATCCCCTCGGTCCCTACGCCGTCAGCCCCGGCGACACGGTTTCCTTCCAATACTGGCACCGGGATACCAGCCCTGCGGGACCCACCTCGAACTTCAGCGACGGCTTAGAGATTGAGTTCTCCGGTCGCTGCGAACTCGGGAGCGGCTTCTTTCCCGGCGCGCGTTTTGTGACGTACGGCTCGGCCGACCTCATCGAGGCGGCCGACTTCAACGGAGACGGCTTCATGGATGTCGTCAAGAACAGTGATGAGTCGAACTGGCTCAGCATCCTCCTCGGGACGGGGGACGGCCGCTTCCTCGACTTCATTCCGATCGACCTCGGCGCCGAGTCCACGGGGCTCGCGGTGGGGGACATGGATGGCGACGGCGAACTAGACGTCGTGACCTCCAACTTCACGTCGGGCACGGTGTCCGTTGTCATCAATCAAGGCGGTAGCACGTTTACGCCGCAGGTCCCTGTTCAGGTGGGTTCCGAGCTCGCCGGCGTTGACCTCAGCGACATCGACGGGGACGGCGACCTCGACGTCGTGGTGGCCGACGCGGCTTGGACGGTCAACACCGTCACGGTTCTCCGCAACAGCGGCGGCGGACTGCTCACCCCGTGGACCACCCTCGTGAGCACGAACACCCCGCGCGCGGTCAAGCTCGTGGATCTCAACGCTGACGGAGACGAAGATCTTGTGATCGGCAACGACAGCGGAACCGTCGCGATCTGGATGAACACCGGAGGGAGCTTCTCTGGCTCGGGACAGTACACCACGGCTACGGGCCGTCCGATCCAGCTCGACGTCGGCGACTTCAACGGCGACGGCCACGTAGACCTCGCAGTCGCCAATTCAATCGGCCTTGATTTGCTGGTCATGTTCGGCGCGGGCGATGGGACGTTCAGCGGTACGTCCGCGCTCACTGCATCCGCCGCACTAGGGCACTTGGATGCGGCCGATATTGATGGCGACGGAGACCTCGACCTGATCGGCGCCCGCGCGTCTGGGAAGTCGAGACTTGAGTTCTTCGAAGGGCTCGGTGACGGGACCTTCTTAGCGCCCGTTCAGGTTCCTACTGGCCGGGTGCCCCGGTCCGTGGTCGCTGTCGACCTCTATGGGGCACCGGGGCTTGAGCTCGTTGCGCCCCTGATGAACTCCTCCGACATCATCGTGATCACCCGTGACGGCAATGCTGGTTTTCATACGCTGGACTCCTTCGAGGTGGGACGCAGTCCGGACGGGCTGGTGCTTGGGGACGTGAACGGTGACGGCAACCAAGACTTCGTGGTGGCGAGCAGTTTCGACGACACTGTCTCCATCGGGATAGGACGTCCCGACGGCTCGTTCCAGCTGGCGCCTGCGCTCTCGGTGGGGGAGTCCCCGATCCATGTGGCGCTGGGCGATGTCGATGCAGACGGCGACCCGGACTTGGCGGTTGCAAACTACTCGGGCAACACCGTTACGCTCTACTTCAACCGAGGCGGCGGCGTCTTTGATGGCCGTCAAGATCTCCCGACGGCCATTCGGCCGGGCGAGGTGGCCTTCGCAGATGTGGACGAAGATGGAGACGTGGACCTTGTGGTCACCAATCAGGGGCTTGCTCCCGAGCGGGGGCTCAGCGTCTTCCTGAATAACGGTGCTGGCACTTTTCAACAGCAGGGCCCGATCTACGAGCAAGGTGCGACGCCGGGCGGTCTAGACCTTGTGGACCTTGACCAGGACGGCCACCTCGACGCCGTCTTCTCGGTTCACGAGATGCCGTTCACGGGCTTCACGGTCATGCCCGGGAACGGTCAAGGATTGTTTGGCGCCCCCATTCAGATCGCCACCGACCGAAGAGTCCGGGAGATGATCACGGCCGATCTTGACGGAGACGGAGACGCGGACGTCGTTACCTTGAACGAGTTCACCTTCGAGGTGTTCGAGAACCTCGGGGGCTTCAGTTTCGCGCCAGCCCAGGCCGTGCCCTTCCACGGGATTTTCATCGACGGCTTAGCGGTGGGCGACATCGACCTCGACGGCCATCTGGACGTGGTCACCATGGGGCAAGTGGCAAGCGTGTTCCTCGGCGGCGGCGACCTGACTTGGGGGGACCCCACTCGCTACGGGTTGGGCTTCGCCCCCGGGGACGGCGTCCTCGGAGACATCGATGGCGACGGGCGCCTTGATATCTTGGCTACAGAGAGGATCGGAGGCAGCGTCACGGTCATCCGGAACCTCTGCCAGTAGCAATCAGGCGGATCCCAGGAGCGGCGCCTCTGTCCATTGGGGTTGACCAGTGGAGCCGATCCGTAGTCGTTTCCACCGTTCCCCAGCGCGGTGTCTTCGACCCGTGAGGGTTGGCGGGACGGAATCTGCCAAGCGTCCCTCTCGCAGCGTTCTCCGTTCGGGGGAATGGCGGAATTGGACCTGGGTACTTACTGTACGCCCGTGCGAATGCTGCGAATGTATCGGGGACAGCCATCAGGTTTCGAGTCATGGTGATCACTGGTTGCATCGGTCTAGCGTTGCTGGCGTCTGCTCAATTGACGACAGATCGACCCAATGTGGTGATCTTCCTCGCGGATGATCTTGGGCGAGGCAGCGCCGGATGCTACGGCGCTCCCGCAGACCTGCTCGCGACACCGAACATTGACCGGTTGGCAAAGTCCGGCGTGCGGTTCACCCGCGCCCATTCTCCGTCGGCGGTCTGCTCGCCCTCGCGCTACGGCCTGCTCACGGGGCGCTACTACTGGCGCAAGAATCGGAACTCCAGCTTAGTGAAGGTCACCGACCCGCTCGCGATTGATGCCGAGCGTCCGACGATCGCGACATTCCTAGGAGAGCAGGGCTACACGACGGCGATCATCGGCAAGTGGCACCTCGGTTTCGGTCGTGGAGAGAGCCATCCCAAGCGACTGTTTGGGCCCTCGCGTTCAGGCCCGCTTGCTGTGGGCTTCGACTACTTCTTTGGCGTGCCCAACAACCACGGTGACAAGAGCGGCATCTACCTTGAAGGAGACTCGGTCTGGGGGAAACGGTCGGACAAGATCGTTCCCATTGCCAGGGCGTCGACCTACGGACGCAAGTTCCTTGGAATCGATGCACCGCAGCGCGTGGACGAAGAGGTGATGGACCGGCTGGTAGAGAAGGCCGTGACTTGGCTGGACGCACAGCCCGAGGAGAAGCCAGTCTTCCTCTACTTCGCTGCCACGGCCGTGCACGAACCAATCACCCCCTCCGCGCGATTCACCGGAACGTGCAAGGCCGGGCCCTATGCCGAGTATATCCAGGACGTTGACTGGAGCCTTGGTCAGCTGATGGACGCGCTCGATCGAAGCGGACGCAGCGAGAACACGCTCTTTATCTTCACCTCGGACAATGGTGGAGTCCGCGGTGACGAGAGTGACGAAACGTCACGTCGGCGCAAGCACAACTACTTCGGCTACCTAGCTCGCCAAGCCGGGTTGGAGTACAACGGCAACGTACGCGGCGGAAAAGGCATGATTGAAGATGGCGGTACGGCTGTGCCATACGTCGTCAGTTGGCCCGGCAGGCTTTTGCCCCGCGTCACCGATACTCGTGTCAATCTAGTGGACACCTTCGCCACCGTGGCCGAGGCCTTGGAGCTACCGCTTCCAGACAAGACCAACGGCGCAGAGGACAGCGTGAGCGTCTACCCTGCCTGCCTGGGAGAGCCCATGGACCGCACCGATGCAGCACCCTTTGTCACCCGCTGCCTCCTCGGCACATTTGCCATCCGGGAGGGTGACTGGAAGTATGTTGAAGGCGTCCCCACCAGCGGTGAAGGGTTGAGGCGAGATTCTTCAAGTGTCGTGCGGGCACTCTACAACGTGTGCGACGACCCCTTCGAGTCCGCGAATCTCGTCGAGTCGCACCGCGATCGAAGCGGCGAACTACAGAAGAAGATCAACGCCGCGCGGTCCTCGGACAGCTCACGGCTGGACTGATCAGCTACCGTGATGGACTCTTGTTCAATCGATCCCGTGTCTCCTAAATCGCCCGAACGCCTACGTGGTCTCGACGTACCGCCGCACGACTCGCCCTTTCTGGACGAGTTCCTGCAGAGCGGCGCGCTGCGGGGCCGCGATGCCGAGGATCTGAGCAAGCTGGCGCGCGACGGCTACGTGGTGCTCGACCTCGACATCGATGAGTTCGATGACCTCGCCGCGCGCGTGCTCAGCGATGTGGGCCCGATGCACGCGGACGCCGGGAACCGCGTGGTCGAGGCGTGGTATACGTCGGACGCCGTGGCTGAACTCGCGGCGCATCCGAAGGTTCTCGACCGACTTGCGGCCCTCTACCAGCGGCGTCCCATCCCGTTCCAAACACTGAACTTCGAGCACGGGACCGAGCAGGCTGCGCACAGCGACACGATTCACTTCCACTGTGTGCCGCGCCACTTCATGTGCGGCGTGTGGTTCGCCTTGGAAGACATTGAGGCCGGCAGCGGCCCCCTTGTCGTGTACCCCGGTAGCCACCGCCTGCCGACGTACGAGATGACAGATCTTGGGCTCGACGCACGCTCCGAGGCGTACGGCGGCTACGAGGTCAAGGTGCGCGACATCCTGGCGAGCTCAGGCTACGAAGCGCAGCCGATGACGGTGCGCAAGGGACAGGCGATCGTGTGGAGCGCCAACCTGTTCCACGGCGGCAGCGCGGTTTCCGATCCCAAGTCGACGCGCAAGAGTCAGGTGACGCACTACTACTTCGACGAGGGGCTTTACTACCTGCCGATGGCGTCGGATCTGGTGGCGGGCAGGCTCTGCTTCCGCGAAGTCATCGACATTGCCACGGACTCATTCGTCACGCCGCGCTACCGCGGCCGTGATGTTGCGCTCGGCGCTGCGAGGAACGTGCAGACTTATCCGCGTCCGCTCCCTTCGCGCGTTCGCATGCCCCCAAAGAGGCTGCGGGACCTGCCTGCTCGCGCCCTGCACGGGCTGTCAAAGACGTGGGAGACGCTGCGGCGTAAGTAGCGGGCGCGACGTTGCCCTGAGTTCAGCGAACGTTAGTCGAGACGGAGCCTCGATCGACCTTCGGCGCCAGAGACGGCCAACCAACAGCAGCCACGCCCGCATTCGGAGGGCGACGGATACACTTGAGCTATGAGCTCGAAGATCAAGCGGGTTGTCTTGTTGGTGGGCGTCGTCGCGAGCGCTGTGGTCGCCCATCAGCTCCTCGGCAAGAGTGAACCCGTCGAGGGGCGGCTCCCCGCGGAGTCGACTTCCACGGTCTCCCCGGCGGAGTTCGTGGATCCGCGGCCCGCTGAAGATTCAATGGCTACGCTCGCGGAACTCGCACCTTCGGAAGGCGTTGGAGATGTTGGGCAGGATCGCTCGATTCAGCCGGTGGTAGCGGCTTCTTCAGGGTCTTCTTCAGTCGCCGTGGAAGTGGCAGACGGGCGGTGCGCGGTCACAGGCCGGGTCCTGGACACCAACGGGAATCCGCTATCCGGCCTCACCTGCCGACTCGGGGCAAAGCGTCGTTGGAGCAAGGAGAAGGAAGCCCTCGAGTTCGGCGAGTTCGGACCGCGGCGTCAAGAACGCTGGGTTGGCTTCGAAGCGATGACGGACGCCACAGGTCAGTTCGTCCTCGATGCGCCGGTGCCCAGTGCGAAGCGAGCTGAGCTCTTCATCAGCGCAGGACCTCTCTTCAGCTACGCCAGCGTCGTCTTCGGCAAGGGGAGCACCCGTGCCGCGCCGCTCGAGGGCGGCCTCCGCGAGCTCGGAGACCTCGTCCTCGTCCCGTGTGGCGCTGCCTCTGGAGCCGTCGTGTCTGAAACCGGCGATGCTATTCCGAAGGCGCGCGTTCTCTTGATGCCCTCTGACGATGAGAACCGCATCCAACTGGAGACGGACGAGAACGGCACGTTCTCCATGGGCCATCTCGTCCCTGGGGAGTGGCGCCTGCAAGCGAGTGCCGATGGGCTGATGGACTCGCCGCCTTTGGAAGTTTCCGTTGCCGCTGGCTCCGAGCTAGAGGCGCTACGCCTGCAGCTCTTCAGCGCTCCCATCGTTCGAGGACGTGTCGTGACAAGCGACCTCGAGCCCGTGCCCGGTGCCACGGTCACGGCAGAACCCGTCGGACGTCCAAGGTCCGCAAAGTCCGCCTCGGCCCGCACGGATGAGTCCGGTGACTTCGAGCTGACATTGCCTACAAACCTCGCGTTCGACCTCACGCCGCGGCACGCGGAGTATCGATCCGCGGCTGCGCAGGCTTTGCGCATCGCTGGAACTCAGGACGGGGTCACCCTGACGCTCAAGCCGCTTGCCCGCGTGAGAGTGACCGCAGTGGACGAAGCTTCCGGTGAGCCGCTGGAAGAGTTCGGTGTGCTACTCGTGAGGGACGGTGGCTCGAAGGCGAACGCGCCTGAATTTGGGCGGCGCTCCGAACCTCGCGTAAGAAAAGTCAAAGGCGGCTACGTCGAGGTCTTTGGGCGGCCTGGCCGGGACCTCTTGGTCGTTGCGGCGGAGGGCTATCCAATTCGCTACGCCGACCTCGCCGGCGCAACCTGGGTGGACGGCGTCACACGGCCCGTCGTCAGCCCCGCTCAGTTCAAGACGCCTGGGGCCGAGGATATCTTACAGCCGATTTCTATGTCCCGCGGTGGCTCTATCAAGGGGCGAGTGACCACAGCGGGAGCGCCCACCGCCGCGACCGTGTCCGTGACTCGCGCGCCGGTGGAAGGCAATCTCTTCGTGACGCTGCAAAGGAAAGGTCAGGTCACCGAAGTGGCCGCGGACAGCGAGACCGGAGAGTTTGCGGTCCTCGACCTTGCACCGGGTCGCTACACGGTCCTGACCCAGTCAGAGGCGAATTCGCTGGGCATCCCACCCGTGAACGTGCGGTTCGGTGAGGTCACAGACCTCGGCAATCTAGAGCTCGTCCAGGGCGGCACGATCGTTGGCCAGGTCCAGGTGAACCCAGCGATCGACGCCACGAACCTCTTCATTGAGGTCGTCGATCTCGTCGGGCTCCCCACGGCTAAGGTGGCGGCCGACGGCTCCTTTCGAATGGAAGGAGTTCCGGCTGGGCTTCGAACGATCCGGCAGGGAGCGCTGCGCCAGGATTTCATCATGGGTGGAAACCTAGAGGTGAACGTGCCAGCAGGCGGTGAAGTGCAGGTCTCCATGGACCTGACCGACTTCCACATCGTGCCGGTCAAGCTTCAGATCGAGCTGGACGGCGAGCCGGTACCGGGCATCGAAGTACGCCTCGTCGATGAGGACTTCTGGCCCAACCGCCTCACCATGGACTTCAACGAGACGTACGAGGCATACGTCGGTCGCACCGATGCAGAGGGCCGCCTATCAGCCTACGGCCGAGCGCGTGGAAGGCGAATTCCAGTCCTGCACATCAATAGCTGGTCGGTGATCGCGCACCCCACCACCAGGTTGGACATGAGCCTGGGCATGGCCGTCGACGAGAGAGTGGCGTTTGAGACGGCCACGGTCACGGTCGTGCTCCCCGAAGATGCCAAGCTCCCAGAGCACGGAAGCTTGCGCATCAAGCTCGTGTCCAAGAGCGAAGCTCGGATTCGGTCCCTCGTGACGATCGGCTTTGATGATGGTGAGATCGAGGAGGGCTTTGGCGTCGAATACGATGAAGCCACGCGCGGTTGGCGCCTAGGAAGGGTGGCCCCGGGAAGTTGGACGGTCAGCGCATCCATCTTTGACGAACGCATTGCGCCCAATCGCATCGGCACCGGCGAAGCCGTCTTCGGCACGAACGAAGGTCCAAGGGCGGAGTACGCCGGCGAAGTAGAGCTCTTGGGTGGCGGCAACGCCACAGTCCAGCTGGAGTAGTTATCGCGCCACGAACTGGCGGGAGTACGAGCGGGGCCTGGTTCTGCCTGGGGACGTGACGGTTAGGCGGACTCTTGCTGCCCCGCTGCTTCCGTACCTGCGGTCATCTTGAAGATCGACGTGGCGTTGCCAGCGTCAAAGGTGAGGTCCAGCTCGCCGCTCGGCAGCGTCTTGCGCGTGATGAACTCGTGAAACGATCCGGGGACTTCGCGCACGACCATGTGGCCGGCGGCGGAGCGGAAGAGACGCTGGGTCATCGCGGCCCGGAACGCTGTCTGCAGCACGTTGCCGTTGCGCGAAACCTCGACGGCCTCCTTGATCGGTCGTCCCAGCGCCTTCTGGCCCTCTGCGACGGCGAAGACATCGTCTACGCGATCGGTGGCGTGGTTGAACGCATTGCCCTCGGTGGAGATCCACGCCATCTCGGCGCTCTCCGCGAGAAGAGTCTCATAGTCTTCGACCGTCGGCTCCTCGTGCTGTCGATCGAAGGCGGCGAAGAGCTCGGGGAGGACGCGGCGGGCGTCGTCCATCTCTAGGGAACCGGCGCGGCTGAGGCGCTCCAGAATGTCCATCGCTTCCGGGGTCAGCGGGTCCTGGCTCTCGCCCACGACCCGGGCTGCCGCCGCCTGGAAGTTGTCGGAGAAGCGCTCGGGGTGCAGCTCTGAGACGAAGTACTGGGGGATCGCCTCGGGCAAGTCCTCGTGACAGTACGAGAAGCCCGTCATGTGGATCTTGGAGAGATCGTAGGTGCCTACCCGGCGGTAGCCGAGGGGCTCGAGGATCCGAGCGAAGGCCTCGGCGCCCGAGGGCAGGCTTCCGCAGTTGCTGGCGACCGTGCGTAGCGCGCCGTGGTCGAAGGTCAAAGCGTGGCCGGCGTTCACTGAATCCTCGACGTAGGCGCGAGCCATGGGCACGCGGCGCTGGACGTCCTCGAAGAGCAGCCCCGCAAGGGCGAGCGCTAACTCTGCGCGCGAGACAGCGCCCCGATCCTCACCCTCTGGGAAGACGAGAGCCCGCTGGATCCCGTGGGCTCGGATGTCGCCGACCAGGGATGCCATCAGGCGCTCGATCGTGATCGCTGACGGGACGGGGGCGGATTCGAAGTGGGAGCTAGCCGTGTTCATCGCGATTCAGTCTGTCTGGGTTCCAGGGCCGTCCCTAGGCCTGGCGCCCAGCGACATCCTTTCTCTTCGACGCCTGGGTCTAGCTATCCGAATGAAGAATGGTCTCCGTCCACCTCGCCTTGGGGTTCATACTGGGTGCCCCCTGTTCCACCATGAGAAACAATGGGGCTAGTGCCCCGAATCAGAAGTTCGTTGAATTCGTTTCGCCCCTTTCGCTCCGTAGCTGCGTTGCCGAACCTTGGACGGAACTACTGCTACGCGCTGCGGTTCGGACGCCTTGCTACGAAACGAAAGTGACTGAAACCAATTCAACGAACTTCTGATCCGGAGCACTTGAGATCATGAGCGTCGACGGAACAGAGATGGAGGAGGTGCTCCGAGCAGCGCTGAAAGCGTCGCTCCAGTGGTTGGAGGGACTCTCGAATGCCCCCGTGGCACCGCGCTCAGGCGAGGCGCCCGACCCTGTTCCGTTGCCCGAGACGGGCGTGGGCGCCGCGGTCGCAATTCGAGAGCTAGAGGCCCGCGCTCGCGAGCGCGCCATGGGGAGCACGGGCCCGCGCTACTTCCACTACGTGGTGGGCGGCGCCACACCAGCGGCCCTCGGAGCGGACTGGTATGCATCGGCGCTGGACCAGGTCGCCTCTTCCGCACTGGGCTCACCCCTCGCCGTCGACCTTGAAGAGCTTGCGACCCAGTGGCTGATCGAGCTCTTTGACCTCGGCGCGCCCGAGGACTGGACGGGGCAGTTCACGACCGGTGCGACGATGGCGAGTTTCGTGGGGCTCAGCGCCGCGCGTCAGTGGTGGGGGATGGCCCACGGGGTGGACGTCGCGGAAGAGGGCCTTGCGGGGCTGCCCCGTCCCGTAGTTCTCACGGGCGGCTATGTTCACGCGAGCGTAGTGAAGTCCCTTGCGATGGTGGGGGTCGGCCGTCGCTCCATCGAGACATTCACTGCAGACAATCGTGGGAGCGTCGACCTCGCGGCGTTCGCTGCGCGGCTTGAGTCGCTGCCTACGTCGAGCGGCCCCGCGATCGTCGTGGCCACCGCCGGTGAGGTCAACGCTGGCCGCTTTGACCCGATCGACGAGCTAGCGGACCTATGCCGATTGCACGGGGCTTGGCTTCATGTCGACGGCGCCTTCGGGCTGTTCGCACGCGCGAGTTCCGATCCAGAGACGCGGGCCCGATGCCGAGGGATCGAGCGCGCTGACTCGATTGCCTCCGACGCGCACAAATGGTTGAACGTGCCCTACGACTGCGGGTTCGCGTTCGTGCGCGAGCGCTCGCTCCTCGCCAAGTCGTTCCGCATGGTGGCGGACTACTTGCCGAAGACTCCGCAGGGCGCCACGCGGCGCCGCGTCCCCGCAAACCTCGGGCCCGAATGCAGTCGCCGAGCGCGGGCGCTGCCCGTCTTTGCCACGCTCCTCGCGTCGGGCCGCAGCGGGGTCGCTGCCATGGTGGACAAACACCTACGGCTGGCGAAGTACCTTGCGGAACAGGTCGCAGCCCACGACGACCTAGAGCTGGTCGACGAACCGCACCTCAATGTGGTTCCATTTCGTTTGGCCCCCCGTGGCGTTCGGAAGCGAGACCTAGATGCTCTCAACGAGGAAGCGGCTGCTCAAGTCCTCGCTGACGGCAAGGTTTACGTCGGCACGACGCGCTATCGAAGTCGCGTCATTTTTCGCCCGGCCATCTCGAACTGGAGAACGGAAGAAGCGGATCTGGATCACTTAGTCGCAGCCATCTTGGAGGCAGGGTTGCAGTGTCGGAATGAGCGCACAGAGTTCGGGTAGAACAGTGACTGTCGAAATCGCCGGGCTCCCCCTACGATGCGGCGATGAAACTGCCTATCCCCCTATCTGTTGCTTCCGCCTGCCTACTCTCATCCCTCGCTTTTCCAGTTGCCGCCTCGGCGCAGATGACGGAAGCCGAGCGCATTGAGATGCCAGGTCAAATCGTCGTTTGCTTCGAATCTGGACCCGATGCGGTCGACCTCGAGAGTCAGGTCGCAGGCTGGGGGCTCAAGTCGGTGGACAGTTCGCTCAACATCGACAGCGTCCGCACTCTGATGCGTTGGCAGCGGCGCGGTGAGACCGTGTTCTCCAACGTCACGGTGCTTGAGGTGTCGGGCTCTGGCGTCGACGAAGCAGCGCTGCGCCAGCAGATCAGCTCGATGCCCGGCGTTCGCTGGGCCGTGCCAAACGTCGGCTACGTAGGTGAAGTGAAAGAGCTCGTCCCGAACGACACCCAGTACGGCAGCCAGTATCACCACCCGCTGATGGAGAACGACCTCGCCTGGGACATTACCCTCGGTGACGCGAGCATCATCGTTGCTGTCACGGACGATGGCATGGACACCGATCACGAGGATCTGGTGGACAACCTTTTTGTGAACTCCGGCGAGACGCCTGGGGATGGGATCGACAACGACGGCAACGGTTTTATTGATGACGTCAACGGTTTCGACTTCGTCTTCGACGTTCCCGATGCGAACCCGAACAGCACCGGGGACGACCACGGCACCCACGTCAGCGGAATCGTGGCCGCCAAGACGAACAACAACCTCGGTGTGGCGGGAACGGCCGGCGACACGACGATGATGCCCCTGCAGTTCTTCTCCTCTGGCCAGGCATGGACCGCTGTAGACATCGCCGAGGCCTTCACCTACGGAGCGGACAACGGCGCACAGATCATGACTACCAGCTACAACATCAACGGCTGGGTGGGCGATCCCGTGGTGACCGCGGCGTTTGACTACATCTATGACGCAGGTGTCCTTCACTTCAATTCAGCGGGCAACGGAGCCCAGCTCAATCCCGCGCGTCAGGCATTCCATCAGACCTTCTTGGTGGCGAGCACGGAGGCTGGTGATGTAGCCAGCAGCTTCACCAATTACGGGACGGGTGTCGACCTCGCAGCGCCCGGTGGCAATGTGCTCTCCACGGAGTTGAACGACACGTACGGCTTCAAGTCTGGCACGAGCATGGCCTCTCCGAACGCAGCAGCCGTGGCTGCGCTGGTCTGGGCCCACAATCCCACGTGGACCCGGGATCAAGTCGCTGCGCAGATCACCTATACGGCGGAGAACATCGACGCCCAGAACCCGACCTACGCTGGACTTCTCGGCGGCGGCCGCGTGAACTCGTTCCGTGCACTGACCCAGACGCTGCCGGCGCCGAACGTGATCTCAGCGGTGGGGCTGCCCTCCGAAGGCAGCGCGCTTCTCGGTAGCCTCGCGGGATTCACGCTTCGCTTCGACCAGATCATGGATCCGGCGACGGTCAATGCGGCGGGCTCTTTCACCCTGGCGTACGCCGGTACTGATGGAACCTTTGGCACGGCGGACGACGTACCCGTGGCTTTCTCATGGGACGAGTACTTGGTGGCGGGCAACGAAGTGACCTTCACGGTGACCGGGACCTTCGCGAATGCAGGCGACTACCGCTTCACGGCGGTGGCGCCTAACCTTCAGAATCCGTTTGGCACTCCGATGGCGGGCGCTTTCACCCGCACCTTCAGCGCGTGCGCTATCAACCCCCTTCTTGTAGACAACGCGGAGAGCGGCGCTGGGTGGTCTGTTGTCAACGACCCTAGCCTGACCGACGGATCGTGGAGCGCGGCCCCCGCTGTTCCCGCTGGCGGCGGTGTCCGCAACGACCCCGCATCAGACTTCGACGGCTCAGGTCGATGCTTCTTGACCGACAACGTTGCCGGCAACTCCGATGTTGATGGAGGCCCCACGCGCCTGATCTCCCGCGTGTTTGACCTGTCGGGCGAGTCGGATCCCTATCTCAGCTACGCGCGTTGGATCAGCAGCACGGGTGGCGAGCCGCTCCTCGTCGACATCTCAGGTGACGACGGCGCCACCTGGACGGCTGTTGTGTCGCACCCGAGCTTCGACGAATGGGTCATCGAGACCCTCCGCGTGACTGATTTCGTGGTTCCGTCCGCGACCGTTCGGCTTCGCTTTTCCGTGATGGACTCAGGCACCATCACCGAGGCTGGCGTCGACTTCTTGCGTGTGCTCAACGTGGACTGCGACGACGGGAGCGTCGGGACCGGCTACTGCTCGGCCGCCGCGAACTCCACAGGTTCACCGTCGAGCATCCGCGGGGTTGGCAGCCATGCAGTGGCCGACAACGACTTCACGCTGATTACGGAAGGGCTGCCTGCGAACTCCTTCGGAATCTACTTCTTCGGTCCGGACCAGGTTCAGCTACCCGCTCAGAACGGATTCCGCTGTGTCGGCGGTAACCTGCTGCGGATCTTGCCGGCTACCCAAGCCACGGTCTCGGGGGTCGCGACGAGCGCCGTGGACCTCACGGTTCCAATTATCGCCGCGACGGTGATTCCGGGCGCTGACCTCAACTTCCAGCTCTGGCACCGCGACAGTGTTGGCGTGGGCTCGAACTACTCCGACGGACTCAACGTCGTCTGGCAGTAGTCACCCGACTCACCCGAGTGATCAAGAGCGGTCGCCCTTGCCAGAGGCAGGGGCGGCCGCTCTTTCTCATTGGCCGGGTTCGTGAGAGTCTGCCAGCATGTTGGCCGCAATATTCGGCTTGGCCCAGCGCATGAAGTCCTCAAGCGCTTGGACCCGACTGTCCGAGGCTCTCAGTCGCTTGCGCATGATGTAGCGAATGCCAAGGCCCTGCAGCGCCTCGCCAAGAATCTCGTCGAGCCGCGGCGACGTGGTGATCGCGGAGCCCGGACGGAACCCGGCTTCATGGATGATCTCCGCGAAGCACTGACCGATCGCTTCAGCGGT
>CAYQKK010000002.1:64407-83061 GCA_964417955.1 uncultured Planctomycetaceae bacterium | reverse complement strand
AGGGTCTCCAGCTCTTCCAGGTCGGGATCGTGGGGCGCCTTGCCCGGGTGGCGTCCCATCGACAGCACGCTTCCTTCCTGCTGATGGACGAAGTCTTCAACAATGTCCCTCTGCGACCCGTGAAGTCCCTCAAGTTCATCTAGCTCGACGAGAGGAGCCAGGGAGAGCGTCGTTCCGATGGCATCGGCCTCCTCGTGGGTGGTGTGCCCAGCGATCGCTAGTGCCCGCGAGCTGAGCCCCCCAATCTGCAGGTCGAAGATGATCCAAGGCCCGCAGTCAGGCAGGGAAAGAAAGGAGCAGGCCACAGGATGGGGTCGGTTGGGTAACCGCATCGAGATCATCTGGGGCTCTTCGAAGAGATCGAAGACCCCAGCGTCCACAAGGCAAGCCTCGAGCTCCATGACGATGTCCTCGAGGACCTCCTTGCGCTCTGATTCACCTGAGCCCGAATCGCCCCTTTCCGTCTTTCTCTGCACCTGTACTCCTCGACTTCATGGATGAAGAACGAGGCCGCCAAGCGCGGCCTCCCAAGGGAGACACGATTCAGCTGAGCGAGGGTTACGGCTAAACCGTCACTTATCGAAGTTGAGCGCCGGCTGCGGGACCGCACGCCTCTTCACGGTGATGCGATCCTTGCGCTGATCTGGGACTAGCGTCAGCGAAACGTCGAGGGTGCCGGGGGCTACCTCCACGGCTTTACCCGAGCTAAAGAAGCCGCCGTCGCCGTCCGTGAATCGAAAGCTATCCCCGGTGTAGGCTCGCAACAGTGGCATTCGGTGAACGGGAACGAAATCGACGCGGAAGGCCCCGTTCTCTTCGGCCTGGGTGACGGCCAGCTTGGCCTCGCTGCCATCGGCGACCGTGACGATGGCCTTGGCGAGGCTGCGCTCCGACTGGGCGGCCCAGCGGAGGGTGCCTGCGATGCAGTCGAAGCCTTCGACCTCGACGCGCTGGGTTAGATCGCCGGTGATCACGAGTTCTGGTATTCGAGCGGGACCAATCTCGCAGCTCCAGCGGCCTACGTAGAGGGTCGGGAACTCAATGCGTCCGCGGTCGTCGACCACGCCGCCCACCGACTCGCCGGAGCCGATCTCAGTCTCTGCCTCCCGACGCAGAAAGACCTTCGTTCCGGCTTGGACAGGTGTACCCGACGGGTAGAGGAACTCAAGGGAGACGGGGAGGCCGCTGATCCAAGGATCGATGACCTCAAGGTCTGCGTCCGGCTCGATCACCAAGCCCGTTGCGAGCGTGCGCATCGTTGCTTTCGAGTTCAGTTCGATCCACATGCCCGTCATGGCCTCCTGGCCCTTGGGTACGACGATCCCCTCGATGGACCAAGCCCCGGAAGCGGCGACTGTTGCCGATGCAACCGAGTGGCGGTCCGTCGCAGAATTTGGATCTCCACGCATCAGCTGGACCTGGGTCGTCGCACCACCCTGGCTTTGAACCCTGCCGAAGAGTCGGGCGAACGATCGCAGCTCGACAATCTGGAAGGCTCTGTCTGACGTGGTCAGCGGTGGGACCGACACCGCCTGGAATCCGTCGGCGTTAATCACATAGCTGATCCCAGGACCGCGCGGCGCCTTAGCGTTCCCGCCGCCGTCGGTCTCGAGGATGGATAGATCGGGCGGGCTCTCCGAAATGGCGACCACGCGGGCGCCCAAGACGGGGGTGCCCGCCGACTCCGAGCGCACCTGGAGCAACACTTCGCCGTCAATCTGCGGTGGATCGAGATCTACGGTGAGGGTGCGCACGTCCCCTGCCACGGGTGCGAGGGTGGTTTCGACTTGCGTCCAGCCGCTCACCTCGTCCGTGATGTCCAGGACGACCGACGACTTCGCGGGTAGGTAGAAGGCCCATGGTTCCGTATCGGCCCGTGCCCTGAGCGGATCTGCGTCTCCGCGGATCGCCACTTTCACCTGATCATGGGGCTGACCGTTCAGCAGGGTTTCGACGATGAGAACCCCGAGACCTACGGGGTTCTCGTCGAGCGCGACGGCGACCCGGCCGGAGTCGCCTCTCACCCCGGTGAGTCCCGCTTCATCCACGGTGGAGCTGGCGCCGGACGCAATCGCGACATCGGGCACAACGGAGCCGTCCGGCCCCAGCTCGGCGGCCACTTCAGCATCCTGTTCAGCAGCCTGAATCGACCCAGGTTCCTCCACGAGCAGCTTGACAGCCACCAGCCCCATCAAGGCGCCGAGTGCGGCCAGTGCGATGACGAGTCTCGTACCCATGACGTCATCGTAACGACCAAGGGGCGGGGATGATCAAGGGGATCGCGGTCCACGTCGCGCTCGACCGACTATCATTCGCCCCACCTATGCAGGCACCGATCCCAGAACGCGCTACCTCGCGCTACCAAGGCCAGTACGAGAACACCCTAGACGTCGAGCGACTGTTCCAGGTGCTGCGCGATTCGCTTCAGATCGCCCTGGAGTCCAAGGTGGCGGAGACCGCCCAGTCACGCTACGAGCTGGCGCTGGAGTGCTACCACCAGCTGGCGTCCATGGGGTTGCCGCCTGAGATCGCGGACAAGATCACGGGGTTCACTGAGTCCATGGTCGAGCGCTTCCCGACGGCCTGGCGAATCAACGCAGCGCGGGGGGCAGTGGAGCGGGCCGAGGCCTCTAAGCGAGTCGAAACCCAGACCGAGCGACTGACGGAGGCCCGCGAGATCCTGTCCGCGGGGCTGGCATCGGACGAAGCGGTCCATGGGGAGGAGCTGTCTGATCTCCTGGCCCAGGTTGATCGCCGCCTGTCGGAGCTCGCAGAGAACGCATCTGTGGCAGGTGAGCCGGGTGCTGCGATCGCACTGGTCGAACCTCAGCCTGCACTGACGGTCGATCTCGAAGACCTTTCCGAGGGGGTCGCGGCCGAGTCCGCCCGCGAGGATCAAGGATCGGGAGGCGAGCCGTCCAAAGCTCTTCCGCGCGTGGATGTGACCCTCGGCCTTTTGCCGCGCGTGCACCTCGCCATGCTGCAGGAGCGTCGCGCAGGCGTTCACACCCTGACGCTCGTCAATCAAAGCGCGGACCTCCTTGAGGGGCTCGAGCTCGAGGTGACCTCCGACCCGCCATTTGTTCGCCCCTCGACGCTGCGAATCGATCGGCTCGGTGCCGGCGAAGAGCTCGACCTCGGCCCCCGCCGCATCGCGTCCTTCCTATCCCACGATCGCGGGATTCTTGGACGGCTTTCGGAGCGCGCCGCTGGCTCAGTCTCCGTGACGGTTCGGGACAGCCAAGGGACGACCCTCGCGTCCGTCTCCTCCGACTGGACGCTATTCCCCACTGACACCTGGTTTGGCCTAGGCACGCTGCCCGAGCTGCTCTCGGCGTACGTCCTTCCGAACGACCCAGCGGTGGACGCGACGCTCTCCCGGGCAGCCCAGCACCTCAGCCAGCTCGCGGACTCCCCGTCGATCGACGGCTATCAGTCCAAGGACCCGGTGCGTGCGCTCCGGATCGTAGAAGCCGTGTACGCGGCGCTCCAAAATGCCGAGGTCACCTACGCCAATCCGCCCGCGAGCTTCGAGAACGACGGACAGCGCGTCCGCTTTCCCAGTGCGGTGACCTCGTCGCGTCTGGGCACGTGCCTTGATCTAGCGCTCTTCGCGGCCGCGCTCCTCGAGCAGGCGGGTCTGCATCCCTTGGTGGTGGTGACCGAGGGACATGCGTTCGTCGCCGTTTGGCTCGTGGAGGAGACGTTTGCGAACCCGGTGGTGGAAGAGCCCACGCGCCTCGCAAAGCGCATCGAGCTCTCCGAGATCGTGGCCTTCGATGCCACGTGCGTTTCTATGCGGCCTTCCCCCGACTTCGCGGGCGCGCGGGAAGCCGCGGCGGAGCGGCTGTCTGATCCTTCCGAGTTCCGCCTGGCGATCGACGTCCAGCGAGCCCGTCTCGGCGGAGTGCTACCGCTCCCGACCCTGGAAGCCGGCGTCCACACCGGATCCGATGGAGTGGCCCAGGAGAACGCCGCGCCCACCAAGTCCGCGCGGGATCTTGATGAAGAGCTGCGGGTCTACCTAGAGGCGGAGCGTCGACGCCGTGAAGAGGAAGAGACCCCCGATACCCGGCTCGATCGTTGGCTGCGTCAGCTCCTCGACCTGACGATGCGCAACCGTCTCTTGAATTCAGCGACGAGTAGCAAGCGCATCATCCCTCTGATCCCGGGCAACCTCGGCGCGATTGAGGATCGCCTGGCGGACGGCAAGTCGTTCCGCATCCTGGATCGTCCGGTCGAGCTGGAGGGCACAAAGCCCGCGCACTCGGAGGCCGAGCGCATTGCGCCGCTCTTGGCGGCCGGGGTTCAAGCCGGCGAGCTGCGATCCTGGCTCGGTTCCAACGAGCTCGACGAGCGGCTCCTCAACCTCTATCGCGACGCTCGAACGGCGCGGGAGGAAGGCGGCGCCGGTGCGCTCTACCTCGCCGTTGGATTCTTGGTGTACCGCGAAACCAAGCAGTCCACGAAGGTGCGCCGCGCGCCGCTCCTGCTGTTGCCGCTCGAACTCACGCGCAAGTCCGCGCGCCGCGGCTACACGCTGGCCCAAGGGGCCGACGAGCCGCGCGCGAACGTGACGCTCCTCGAATACCTCCGCCGCGACCATCAGATCGACGTCACGGGCCTTGAACCGCTGCCGACGGACGCACAGGGCATCGATGTGCCGCTCGTGCTCCAGGTGTTCAAGAACGCCATCAAGGACGAGGACGGCTGGGAGATCATCGATGAGGCCGAGATTGGCCTCTACTCGTTCGCGAAGTACCTCCTGTGGCGCGATCTCAAGGACCGCGCCGATGTGCTACGGCGGAACGAGCTGGTCGCGCACCTGATCGAGCGTCCGAGCGAGCCTTTCCCCGACCGCGTGGCGGTCCCCGATCCCGATCGCTTGGACGAGGAATTCAGCGCGGCCGAGGTCTTCGCGCCGCTGTCTTACGATTCTTCGCAGCTCAGCGCGATCCTCGCCGCGGCCGGTGGCAAGACGATGGTCTTGGAGGGGCCGCCCGGCACCGGCAAGTCCCAGACGATTACGAACCTCATCGCCCATGCGATCGCCCAGGAGAAGACGGTGCTCTTCGTCAGCGAGAAGATGGCGGCCCTTGACGTCGTGCATCGCAGGCTGCGGCACCTTGGGCTCGGTCCGGCTTGCCTCGAGCTGCATTCCAACAAGGCGAACAAGAAGGCCGTGCTCGAGCAGTTCCGCGAGTCCCTCGAGGAAGGCCGGGTCCGCGGTGCTCGTCGGCGCCCGTGGACTGAGATTGCCGAGGATCTTGACGCGGCACGGCAGCGGCTCAACGGTCACGTCGACGCGATGCACCGCGAGCGAGCCAGCGGAGAGAGCCTGCACGAGGTGATCGGTCAAACCTCGGGGATCGAGGCGCAGGACGAAGGCGGCTGGGATCTACACGCGGACCTTGGCATCGCCGACCCGAAGGCTGTGGATGCGGAAACCCTCGGCCGGTGGCGCGGACTTCTTCAGGAGGTCGACGTGGTGGCGGCGGAGCAGGCGGTGGGCGCCTCGCACCCGCTGCTGCTCGTGGGCCAGGACGACTACTCGCCGATCTTCGAGAACGAGTCCCGTGTTGCGGTGGCGGCGTTCGACGACCCAGCCGCCGAGTTCCTATCGGCGGCGAACGCGGCGCTTGCGGGGCTAGGGGACTCTGCCAAAGAGGCTCTCTCGGCAGCTCTCGTGAGCGACGAGCAGTGGACCGCGCTCTCAGGTTTCCTCAGGCAGCTCAGTTCGCCGCACCCCGGGTCGAAGGCGGCGGCCATCTGGCTGGATTCAGAGGCGAAGCGCGAAGGCGCGGCGGACGCGACGGAGCTTGCCGCCGAGCACGGGCGGCTGGTGGCAGAGCTCGGCAAAGACTTCCGCGTGTCGCCCACGACCCTGTCCCTCGACTCGTTAGAGGCTCTGCGCCGCGAGTACGTGGGCGGTGGGTTCTTCACGCGCTGGCGCCGCAAGAGCGCGCTCCTCAGCGAGCTTCGAGGGATCGCGGCGAACCCCAAGCAGCTGGACATCGACGCAGCGATCCGCGCAGTGGACGCAGCGCAGCGTCAGGTGGAGATCGAGCCGCTCTTCACGGACGTGCGCGCGGACGCAGAGTGCGTTCTCGGCGAGGTTTGGAAGGGGCCGGACACCGACGAATCCGCAGCGCGTTCAGCGACGGAAGACGCCAACGCCTTGGCCGCCGGCTGGGCGGCTGTGACCCGAGGCGTGGGAATGGGCGAACGTGCGCTGACGGGGCTCAGTGAATCCGTCGCGGCTTCCATGGGCGACCCATCCCACGCTGCGCGCGGCGAACGGTTGGCGGACGCTCTCGCCCAGCTGCGCGCTGCGAAGGAGCCGCTGATCAACGCGGCCAAGCCACACCCAGGGGCTCCGCTCAGCCATTCGCTCGACGACGTCGAAGCGCTGCAGTCCCTCTCGATCCGCTGGGCGGACAGCTGGTCGAGCCTCCGCGGCTGGTCGCGCTGGCAGGGGCTGCGCCGCCAGTGCCTCGGGGCCGAAACGGCCGCGGGCGGGCTCGGGGCGGTCATCGCGTCACTGGAGAAGGACGAGTGCAGGCCGGGCGAGGTGCGCGCGCGCTTCGATACGGCCTTCGCCAAGTCGTGGGCTCTGCATGAGATCTCTGGGGATGCCGCGCTCAAGGCCTTCGACGGCGCAGATCACATGCGCGCGCTGGGCGGCTTCCGAAGTCTCGACGACGAACGCCTGAACGCGGCCCGCGAGGAAGTGCGCCAGCGCACGGGCAGTCGGCGTCCAACGGTGGCCACTGCGGCGGCGGCTACCGCCAAGAGCGCAAAGACCGGCCTCGGTCTCCTCCAGCGCGAGATCACCAAGAAGACGCGCCATCTCGCGATCCGGCGCCTCTTGGCCGAGCTCGACGAGGTCGCCATGCAGCTTAAGCCGTGCTTCCTCATGAGCCCGATGTCGGTGGCCCAGTACCTTGATGCGGACCACCCGCCGTTCGACATCGTGGTCTTCGACGAGGCCTCGCAGATTCCGGTTTGGGACGCCATCGGCGCCATCGCGCGCGGCAGCCAAGCCGTGATCGTAGGGGACCCGAAGCAGCTTCCGCCCACGAGCTTCTTCAGCCGCAGCGCCGAGACCGACTTCGTGGACGAAGACGAGGTCGAGGACTTGGAGAGCATCCTCGAGGAGTGCATCGGTGCCCAAGTGCCGACCCACCGGCTGCGCTGGCACTACCGCAGCCGCCACGAGAGCCTCATCGCGTTCAGCAACGAGCGCTACTACGACTCGAAGCTGCTGACTTTCCCTTCCGGCGCGTCGGAGGGGCGCGGCGTTCAGGTCGCGTACCACCCTGACGCCGTTTACGACAAGGGCTCGACCCGCACGAACAAGATCGAGGCTCAGGCCGTGACGGCCGAAGTCGTGCGACGCCTGCTCGATCCAAAGGAAGCGGACCGAACGATAGGCGTCGTGACCTTCAGCCAAGCGCAGCAGACCCTGGTGCTTGACCTGCTCGACGCAGCGATGCGCAAGCACCCGACGATCGAGCGCTTCTTCGACGATTCGATCCAGGAACCCGTGTTCGTCAAGAACCTGGAGAACGTTCAGGGCGACGAGCGCGACGTCATCATCTTTTCGATCGGCTACGGCCCGGACGCGAACGGCCGCGTGTCCATGAACTTCGGACCGCTCAACAACGATGGGGGCGAGCGGCGCCTCAACGTGGCGATCACGCGGGCCCGTGAAGAAGTGCTGGTGCACACGTCGATCCGTTCGGACCAGATCGATCTCGCGCGCACGGGCGCCAGGGGCGTACGGGATCTCCGCGCGTTCCTATCCTTCGCGGAAGCTGCCCAGAGAGAAGGAGCTGCCGGGACAAGCGAGCCGGTCGGGCAGAGCCGCGATGCGCTTGTGTCGGCGATCGGCGAGCGCCTGTCCCGTCTTGGCTGGGCCATCGAGTACGAGGTCGGCCGCTCCGATGTCCGCGTGGACATCGGCGTGCATCACCCCGAGCGTCCCAATACGTTCATGGCGGGCATCGAGACCGACGGCGTCAACTACCGTCGCGCTTCCACCGCCCGCGACCGCGACCGCCTACGCTCGGACGTGCTCGCGGGGCTTGGGTGGAGGCTTGTTTCCGTCTGGGCGGTGGACTTCTGGCGCGACGCAGACGCCGAGGTGAGTCGGATCCATCAGGAACTTCAGCGGATGCTCGAAGAGGAGCCCACGGAAAAGCCAGCTGAAGAGCTGACGCTTCCAGCGGCCCAGCTCCCATCGGCCGAGACGCCGCCCGTTGAGAAGCCGCAGCAGCTAGCGCTGCCTGTCGCAGTCGACGAGCCGCTCTTGGTCGGGGCGCCCGTGGTCGCTGCAACGACCGATCCGGTCGCTGCCGTGAACTACGAGCCAGCGGTCATTCCAGGTTTCGAGGACCGAGTTGCAGAGTTCTACGACGACGAACAGGACGAGCACGTGCTCGCGACGATCTCGCAGGTCATCGATATAGAAGCGCCGCTGACGGACGAGGCGCTCGTGCGCCGCGTGGCGAGCACCTGGGGCTTTGCTGCGGTCTCCAAGAAGTTCCGCGAACGCGTCGCTGCCCTGGTCGCCGCGGCGAACCCGACCTCGACAGAGCACGCAGCCGGGGACGGCGCCACCCAGCGATTGCTCTGGCGAACTGCGGACGAGCCTTCGACCTATAGGGCCTACAGATCCCAGGCCACCCAGGACACCCGCCCGTTCAGCGAGGTGCCCCAGCCAGAACTCGTGGCTGCGATGCTGGCTAAGCTCGCCGAGCGCCCACTCTGGCCCCTCGACGATCTCCAGCGCGAAGTGCTAGCCGTCTTCGGCGGCAAGCGCATGACGGCCGCCGTCCGCGCTCCCATCGGAGCGGCCATCGACACGCTGCAGTCGGAGGATCGCATCCGCATGGAGATCTCCGGCGGCGTCGCGTCGGTGGCGTTGAGGTAGCTGCGTCCTATTACTTGCGCTTGAAGTCGAGCCGTGCGAACTCGGCTTCGGGTAGCGCCTCCTGAGCCTCGGCCCGAAGGCTCTTCACGAGATCCTCTCGATCGGACTTCTTCGCGCTCTCCACCAGCGTTCTCCAGGTGTTCAGCGCTGGGGAAGCTTCGATCAGTCCTTTCGCGAACTCTGCCGCCACGAGGTCGTGCTTTCGGGCGCCTACAAGGGCCTGATAGACATGCCCACCCTCCTCGATCGTTCGGCTGACCATGTGTTCCGCCGCGGTCTGTGCGCTCGCCTCGCGACCTTTGGCTGAAAGCTGAACCATCTTCACAAGCCGCTGCTTGCCCTTGAGCCAATCGACGGGATCGCCGAACTCTGCAATGACCTCGTCGTAGCGCTTGGCTTCGAGCAGAACGGGGACGACTTCTCGGAAGAGCCACGCTCTAGATTTCAGCAGCGGGGCCTTCGTTGCGATGCTTGCCTTGTCAGAGTTCGTGACGAGCTGATCGTAGACGAGGAGGGTCATGGCAGTGTCCCCGAGGGTCGAATTGAGCCTGATCAAGTTCCTCGTCGCGGTGATGGTCGGGCTCTGGCCCAGCACGATTTTCTTGGCGCTGTCGCGGCGCTCGACCATCGCCGTCAGTGCGGGTGGATACGTTTCGGAGAGCTTCTTCAAGTCGCCAAGAAGGAACGAAAGGCGGACCCCGGAGAACGACTGATGGGGCGGGTCTTCCCCGTGGTCAAAGCACCAGAGCATGAGCTCGAGGGCCTCCTTGTTCTCACCGGCCCGCGCGAGCGCAGAGGCCAGCTTCTTCACGAACTTGGGGTTACCCGGATCTGCGGCCACTTCCTTCCGAAGGCTATCGATGGAGTCAGCCTCCTGGCTCACAGCGACCGCGTTGGGCCGTGCGGGAACTACGGCCACAGCCGTGGGAGCCGTCTCAGCGGCAGGCCCAGCCGTCGACTCAGCCGTCGACTCAGCCGTCGACTCAGCCGTGGGCCCAGCAGCGGACTCCGTGGCGCGCGCCAGCGTTCCGCCACAGATCGTCAGAAGGCCCATCGTGCTCCATGCACAAGCTCGAGCCCAGGGAGAGAACGGCCGGCGGCAGACTGCGTCGTCCAGCGCGGCATCGATCCGTCCCTCGATTCCGCGAGGCGACGCCATGGCGAGCTGAAGGGCCCGGGGACTGCCACTGAACCTGCGCGCTGCGGAAAGCAGGCTGCCTGCATAGTCTTCCGGATTCGTGCCGGTGAGCAAGACTGCGTCGTCGCACGCAAGCTCGGCTTCCCTTCGCTGGTTCTTCGTCGCCGACCACACGAGCGGATTCCACCAGTAGAGCGCCGAAGCTAAGAAGCCGATGAACTGTGAGGCCACATCGCGGCGTTTCACATGGCCCAGCTCGTGAAGCAGCGCGATCTCTCCTTCGACGCTGCTGTGCCAGTCCTTGGCCGCGGGGGCGACGACGACCGGAGAGACGATTCCCGTCGTGCAAGGCCCACCCAGGGCGTCCGTCACCATCAGCCTTGTCGCCGCGGGGGCGCCCATGCGCTCCGCAAGCCCGCGGAAGCGCTTCGACTGAGCATCATTGGCGGGCGCGGCTCCGCGAACGGCACGTCGAGCGGCCAGGGCGATGACGGCGAGACGAAGGAGAAGAATGGCGCTCCCGACGATCCAGAGCCATGCCCCGATGAACTGCCATGGAGTGGAGGCAGAAGCTGTAGGGGCTACAGCGCCGGATTGCGGGTGACTGTGGGGGACGGAAGCCACGTCGACCGGTTCGCTGGCCACTATCGCTGTCGTCGCGGGATGAAGGGTCGCCGGAAGCGCCTCAGCACTCACAGGAACTTGCGCACTGTCCGTCAGCACTGGAGCAGACACTGACCCAGTCGCTACCGGCGGGATCCACGCAAGACGCGCGGGGATGAGCGACGCGAGCGGAAGGAGTACCGCCGCGAGCAGCGCCGCCGACCAGGCCTGGTGGCGGAATGCCGCCGACTGCTTTCGCAACAGGAACGCCGCGGCGTGTGCGAGGACGAGGAAGAGTGAGCTAAAGAGCGCCATGCGCAATAGCGCGTCGGCAACGTGGGGAAGGTGCATCATTGTTTCCTGCTCTTGCGAGCATCCTGAATACGAGCGGCGAGTCGGTCGAGCTCTTCGTCACTGAGCTTGTCCGCTTCTTGGTCGATCCAGTACGCGAATGCGTCCTCGGTTCGACCTCCAAAGAAAGTGCGAGCCAAGTGAGAGAGCGCGCTGCGCCTGGCTCGGGCCTCGGGTGCAGCGGGTGCGTACAGGAACTTGCGGCCCTGTTTCTCCCGACATACGTGACCCTTCTCACAGAGCAGCCCAAGAATGGTTCTCACGGCGGAGTCGCTTGGGGGACTCCCCATCTCAGCTCGGACGTCCACAGCGGACCCCGGGTGGATCCGATGGAGGATGTCCAGGATCTCGCGCTCACGGCGACTGAGTGTGGGTGCTGACATGCTAATTTTTTAGCACAAGCGCCCGGGCTGCGGGAGATGAAGTGCGAAAAATTACGCAGATCGGGTGAAGGCGAGAACTGCTTAGGGTTCTCAACGGTTCGGGGATCGGTCGCGCTCAGTGAATGAGCTGTATGCGCACCGCCGGCGACGAGGTGAGCCTGCCGGTTGGACTCGGATCAAGGATAAGCCACTGGGCGTAGAGGCTCGTGCCCGCAAGCGCCGGGGAGCCAGGCAGCGTCATGCGCAGGGAGTGGCTTCCTTCACCGAAGCCTTGGGAGGCGACTTGGACTCGGTGGCTCGACATACCCGCCACGAGTCGGACGTGGAGGGTCGCGCCTTGGAACGGCGAGCCAAGCGTGTCGCCCTCCGGTGACACGATCAGGATCGCGGGGGCACCCGTGGCGGCGCGGGTCACCCCCACGTTGATGGTTCGACCGAGCCGCGTCGGTTCGTTCGCCCACATCCTCGGGGTCTCGCCGTTGCTGCCCACGGTGCCCTCGCCGTAGATTTTGGGAGCAAGGTCTGACTCCGAGTAGAGACCGATCCGCTCGTACGGCCCCTCAAAGTTCGCTGCGCGGGGATCCGTCAAGGGACGATCGAGGAAGGCGGCCAGCTGTGCCTTTTCCAGCACGGTCATGCCAAGCGGCACCATCAGCGGATCCTTGTTCGGCGCGTAGTGAACGCCGCCTAAATCAAAGAACTCGATCGCCTCCTCGATGCTCAACGCACTCCCGTCATGGAAGTACGGCGCAGTCAGCGCGAGGTTGCGCAGGGTCGGCGTGCGGAAGCGGCCGTGGTCGGCCGGATCGCCGGTGATGAATTGGCGGCCCACGTCGTCGTAGATGCTGTCGAGTCCAATGTTGCGGAACTCGTGGTCGCTCATGATGGCGCCCGGGTGGCAGTCGGCGCACCCCTTCTCTAAGAAGACTGCGTGACCCGCGCGCTCCGTGGGGGTCAGCGCATCGATGTCGCCGTCGAGGTAGGCGTCGAACGGAATCGCGTCGTGGGTCACGAGCGTTCGCTCGTAGGAGGCGACAGCCTGCGCGACGCGAACGATGTCGACGCCGGGGGAGCCGAAGGCCTCTTCGAACAGCTCCTCGTAGGAGCGGTCCGCGATCCAGCTCGCGAGGTCCGCCGGTACGTTCTCGGCGATCGCCAACGGCTCAGATGCGCGCACGTCGGCGATAACGTCCGGCACGGGTCGCTCGAAGAAGCTCATCTCCTTCTGGTCCGAGAACGGGATGATCGCTTGGGATTCGAGCGCGGCGCCGGTGGGCGAGATCATCTGGCCGGTCGTCGGATCGATGAACTCGGGCGTCGCCTTGCCGTCTACCAGCAGGATCGGCGCGTACGCCGAATCAAAGACCATCGGGGTGTTGCGAATGGTCAGCTGCGGTCCGAGCTCGGTTTGCTTTCGAAACGTGAGCCCGAGGTGGCTCCCGTGTCCCGAGATTCCGAGTGACGAATGCGTGTCGTCCTCGGTGCCGAGCGTCCGGTCCCAGCCAATGTAGGTTGAACCTTCAAGGTCCTGCAGCGTCCTTGGATCCGCGCCGCCCGCCTCGGGCAGGTGGCAGGTGGCGCACGCCATCGTGTCGAGCGTGGAAAGCTGCTCATCCCAAAAGAGCGCGCGACCGAGGCGCACCTTGGCCTCCGTCATGGGATTCTCGGCCGGAGCCGAAGGAGGCCCGAGGGAGCCTTGGGGTGCCGCGGCCGCGGATGTCATCGCGACGGGGACGAGGAAGGCGGGCGTGAGGTAGGCAGAGAGGCGAGTCTTCAGCATGGCGAGTTGGGGGACCCCGAGGCAGAGGAGGTGTCACTTCGCGGGGGGCGGAAGTGCCCCTGCTCTAGACCCAGTGTAGAACTGCCGGGCAGGGCGCCACCGGGACCGCCAAACCGACTTTTCTCGGCGGTTTCTGGATCAGCGGCCGCCGCCCATCTCGCTGAGGGTCTCCAGGACGGACATGGGAATCACGAGGTCGCCGTGCCAGTGGCGACCGGTGATGCCACCGTAGATCGATAGGGACGCAGGCCCTTCGAACTTGGGGGCGAGCTCGCGCTCGAGCTCTCCTGACTGGATCTTCTCCTCCGCGCGGCGAGACATGTCGACCGTCATGGCCATGGCAGGGTTCGCCTTTCCGAGCGCCTTGATCGCGCTAGCCATCAGATCGGAGGTCGCTTCCGGTGCTTTCAGGCGAGCTACCTGGGCCGCGAGCTGGTCGGTCGCGGCAGCCCTTTCCGTCGGAAGGAGATGGATCAAGGCCCGGCCTTCGCTGCGCGCGAAGTGCGCCGTCATATCAGGCAGGTCCGGCTGGGCGGCGCCGGTTGGATCTTTTGGCTCCTCCGCTTCCACGGTGGCGAGTCTCTGTACGTCGACACCGTCTACCGTGATGGCTTCGAGGGTCTGGACTTCTGCACCCCGCCCCTCCGCGTGGTACTTCGCTGCATCGAGCATCTGTTGAAAGACGTTGTCGCTCGACTCCGCGACCTCCACGGCCGCTGTCACCACCGGCCCACCTTCCGTAGGGTTGATGGACAGGGCCACCGCGGGCCCGATTTCTGCGGCGTGCTTCATCAGCCACTCCGTGTTGAAGCGGGAAGAAGAGGCCGAGGGCACCATGACGGCGCCAACCTCACGCATCGGTTCGTACCACAGGGGGAGCTGCTCGTCTTCGATGTTGCCAACGATCTGAATCGCGGAGTCGGCGGAGACGACGCCCGGCAGGTTGGAGTACGTCGGCGCCTTGTCAGAGCCCATGCCATCCATGCCGCTTCCTTCCCTCACGAGGAGGTTCATCGAGGAGTGGAATTCGCCCCCCTCCAACCCAATCGCCAGATCGAGGCGCTCTCCCGAACCCACCAGCGTCTCCATCATCTCGCGGATGATCTCAGCAAAGGCCGACATGTCCATGGGGCTGCCCTCGGGCACGCGCGCCTCTGCCAGCTGCGACTCCATCACACCAAGCGCGAGGCCGATCAGCGGGCCAAAGGCCGTCTCCACCGCCTCCATGTCTGCGCGCGCGAAGAACACCGGGCGGTCCAGGCTCGAGGTAGGCCAGCTCTCCACAAGCTTCGATCCACCCGGCACGTAGTCGCCAACGCTCTGAAACGCCGCGTAGGTCCCGCTGCGTTGGACCGCGGTCCCGCTCGGCAGAGACTCCTTGATGACCTCCGCAAACTGATCGTGATCCTTCACCGGCACAATGAAGCCGGGCACGGGCTCTTGCCCCACAAAGCTAAACGTCAGGACGATCGGGAGGTCCCGGCGGAGCGGCTCCAGATCGAAGCCCAAGAGGCCCCTCAAGACGTCGTCGGGGGAAGATGGATCGTCGGGGGAGAAGACCGCGTCAAGCGCGTCGAATGCCACGGCGAATTTGTCCGCGGAAGCGAACTGTACGGCCGCGAGGGCGTCCTTGGGAATGAGCTCGGCAATGGGGGCAGCCGGATCCTGAAGAGACAGGCTAGCGAGCCCCGAGATGACGGGCAGAGCGAGGTGGAACATGCTCCCATCGTAGCCTCTAGCCGAAAGCGCGCATGAGCGCCTCCAACGGCCCCCTTGAGAACCGCTTGCGCCAAAGATGAGAAGCCAAGACAGCGATGCCGAAGAAGATGAGCCCGGAAGTGATCGCGAAGGAGAGCGACTGGCCTTCCAGCCGGCCCATCTCCTCAAGGGCGCCGAGACCGACCATCACGTGGGCGATGTAGAGGGTGAGCGCTAGCTGGCCCGTGGAGACGAGCGGCGCGACTAGTTTCGGGGCGCGATCTGCGACCTCAATCGAAACGACGATCACTAGGGTCGCGATGGAGGCCCCAAGCTCGATGAAGAATGGGGTCGGCGGCGTGGCGTCGATCATCATCAGGTGCGCCGGCTCGAATGACAGCAGAAGCGCGGGGGCCCACGTCTTCGAGATGGCGATGACGACGGCGCCGACGACCAACGAGGCCAGGGCAAGGCGCGTCCGAAGCGCTGGACTGCGTAGATCGAGGCGCCCGAGGATCAATCCGAAGACGTAAAGGGCGAACCAGGGGAAGAGTGGGTTCCAACCGTCGAAGATGAGGTTGCGCAGGAAACCCACCGGGGTCCAAAGCCCGTTGTAGGTGAGGTCCGTGAGGTTCCAGTGGGTGAAGAAACGGTTCGTCAGGGCGAAGGCGATCCCGCCAGCAACGCTCGCGAGCGCGACGGCGATGAGGACGGAGGTTCGCGCGAAGAGGAGTGCCGCACCCAGGCTCAGCCACAGTCCGTAGGAGTGCAGGATGTCAGCGGGCCACATCAAGAGGAACAGGCAGCCCACGACGAAGAGAAAGAGGCCGCGGCGCAAGAGCGAGCGACGAGCTGCGCTCTGGAGTGCGGGGTCTCGGCTCATGCGCGCCCGAGCCGAGCCGAGGCTGCCGCCGACTCCCGCCAGCACCACAAAGGTCGCAGCAGCGCGGCCTTGGAGTGACTCCACGAGCGAGACCAGCCAGGAGGGCTCCTTCACATCCCCAGCTACGACGAGGTCAAAGTGCACGAGGATCATCCCCAAGAGCGCAAGCGCTCGAGCGAGATCCAGTCCCGTGATTCTCGGTGTGGGCGGGGATGATCCAGAAGTGATAGTCACTGTCATTATGAGAGTGACTATCACATTTCTGGCCTCGGCTCAACCCCTGGACTATGATTCCCGTGCCCATGTCCCTTCGGAAACGTAAAAAGCGCCTCGCGATGCGCAGCGTCCAGCGCACAGCCCTCGATCTGTTCGAGGAGTACGGGTTCGACGAGGTGTCGGTGGAGGAGATCAGCGAGGTATCGGAGGCCTCGCCCAGCACGATCTACCGCCATTTCGGCACTAAGGAGCAGCTCGTCCTCTGGGATGAGTCCGATGCGGCCATCGAGCAGGCGTTGCGCAAGTACCTCGGGACGGTGCCTCCGCTCGCAGCGCTCCGATCCGCGTTCGTCGAGGCCTACAGCGGTCTGACCGACGAAGAACTCACGCTCCAGCGCAGGCGCGGCGCGCTCATCGACGAGACGCCCCAGGTCTTCGCCGCGATGGCCGGCGACTTCGCCAAGGCACGGATCGAAATCCAAGGCGCGCTGCGTGCCGTCTACAAGAAGAAGTGCAACGAGCGGCAAGCCGAGATGACCGCCCGCGTCGGTCTCCAAGCCCTCGTCGCGGGCTTCGAAGCCTGGCAGCGCGAAGGCCCAAAAGCCTCACTCGCCAAGTGCATCGACCAAGCCTTCGACGCGCTCGAATCCATCATCGGATGACCCCCGACCCCCCCAAAAAAAAGCCGATTCTGCACCAATTGGAACCTGGTTCCGATTGGTGCAGAATCGCCTTTTCGTGGTGCAGAATCGACTTTTTGGGGTCAGCGTAGGTTCGCGACGCCTAGGCCGACGGAGAACTGGTCGCACCAGATGTAGGCTTGGTTGAAATGCTCGAGCGTGAAGTTCGCCGGCAGTTCATAGTCCTGGGCGCCGCTGTGCTGGCGGAGGGGGCTGACTGTGCTGGCTTGGTTGTACTCACCCGACGTTCCGAAGCCGACCTTTGGGTCGGGAGCTCCGTCCAGCGAGAAGGAGTCCTCGAGGCGCAGGAAGGACTTGCCGTTCCATTCGACGATCTGAACGTTGCCCGTGACGACGTGGTCGTTCATGCCGGTGAAACTGCCCTCCGCGACTACGACGGCGTTCTGCAGGTTGGCTGCGGGAGCGGCAGCGGCTGTGTCAATGCTTGGTGAAGGGGCCGAGCAGGCTGCGATGAGGGTGGCGGTGAGGGCGAGGAGGAGGGGAGTGATGGAGAGGCGCATGTCGTTCTGGTGGTTGGCCCGCGTGGGCGGGCTTGGCTGGGGGGGGCCCGCAGTGCCGGGCTTGATGTGAGGTGGACAGATCTGTCTTCCTCGTAGATAGCCACCTCTACGGAGCTCCGGATACCCCGTGACCTCAACTCTTCGAGATAGGCGCAAAAAGCGCCGTGCTCGATCCCAGGCCCCTGACCAGGGGCTCAGCTACGACTTCTTGGCGATCGCCTCGAGGCAGATCGTCTCGAAAACCTCGGCGACCTTCTTCGACGAGAAGCGGTCTTCGACGACCTGGCGGGCGGCGGTGCGGATGCTCGCACGCTTGTCGCCGTCGCGCAGGAGGTCGATGCAGGCGTCGGCGAAGGCCTCGGCGGTGTCGGCCATCAGACAGTGGGTCCCATCGTCGATGGGGAGGCCTTCGACGCCCAGGGTGGTGGAGATGAGCGGCGAGCCGAGGGCCATGGCCTCGTAGGCCTTGAGGCGCGTGCCGCCGCCGATGCGCAGCGGAATGATCGAGAGGTCGCCGCCATGGATGTGGGGGCGCACGTCGTCCACGAAACCCGTGAACTCCCAGTTGGCGCCGGCCTGCTTCGCGGCTTGCACGAGGCCTTCGTCGGGGTTGCGGCCGATGACTTTGAGGCGTGCGCCCGGGCAGGCCTTGGCAATCTTGGGCCAGGACTCGGCGAGGAACCACTCGAGGCCCTCGATGTTCGGCAGCCAGTTCATCGAGCCTGTGAAGACGAGCTCGGGCTTCTCGTTCGTGAGATCGCCTTCGCGTGCGGACTCCGCGGGGGAGTGGAACTCGATGTCGACGCCCGTGGGGATCGTAGCGGTGTGGGGAACGCCGAAGTTCTGGTTGAACTGTTCGGCGTCGCGGTCGGAGACGGCAATGACGGTGTCGAAGCGCTTGAGATTCGTCGCTTCGAAGCGGTGCATCTTCTTGGCCTGGCCCTTCCAGATCGTGCGCATCCAGGGCTTGTCAGCTCGCTCGGCCTGGCGCTTGTAGATCTCGGCCTCGACGTTGTGTGTGAAGACGACGCTCGGGACCTCGAAGGCATCGGGGCAAACGAGAGCCGTGTGGACGAAGTCGACGACGACTACGTCGGGCTTCTTCGCAAGCGCGGCCTGGATCGCGGCGCGCGCGTTGGGGGAGTCGTCGGTCGCAACGGAGATGGGCAGCGAAGACGCGACCGCGGCCACGCGACGCAGGTTAGAGCGCTTGGTGTCGTCCTTCCAAAAGATCACTTCGTCGGCGGCGCGGTCTAGTTCGGCCTTGTGCACCTCGACTCCCTCCGGCGGCTCCGGCTGGAGGAGCGTGACGTGGAACTCACCGCCCAGCATCCCGCGCAGAATATCAGCCGTGCGAATCCGACCCCCGCTGATGGTGGGGAACAGAAACCACGGCACTACAAAGAGAAGCCTGGGACGATCGTCCGGCGAGCTCATTACCAGGAGAGGCCTTCGTACTTGGCGCC
>CAYQKK010000002.1:48258-64307 GCA_964417955.1 uncultured Planctomycetaceae bacterium | reverse complement strand
CTGGGACGATCGTCCGGCGAGCTCATTACCAGGAGAGGCCTTCGTACTTGGCGCCATCGATGCGGCGCAGGGCGTCGATGCCGCTGACGTCCACGATCGGGCGGCCGCCGTGGCTTGTCTTGATGAGGTCAAGGACGGCCGCGGGCGCGTGGGCGACGACGATCGTGTCGGCGCCGTCCAGCACCTTGGCCGGATCGTTCACGAGCAGTTCGTTGAGGTGCGGGATCTCACGCTCGATGAACTCGCGGTTGGCGCCGAGGATGCGGCCCATCTCGAGGGCTTCGTCGTAGATGACGACTTCATAGCCTTTGCCGAGCAGGCGCTCCGCGAGGTCCACGTGGGGAGACTCGCGCAGGTCGTCGGTGCCGGGCTTGAAGGCGAGGCCGAACAGCGCGACGCGGCCGCGGCCGTGCTTGGCCACGAGGTCGAAGGCGCGCTCCTTCTGGCTGAGGTTGCTGGCCATCACGTTCTCGATCATGGGCATCGAGATGTTGCGGATGCCGGCGAGGGCCATGAACGCGCGGATCTCCTTCGGGAGGCAGGAGCCGCCGAAGGCGCCACCGGGGCGCAGGTAGGCGGGTGAGATGTTGAGGCTCTTGTCTTCGCAGAAGAGCTTGAGGGCTTCGCGGGAGTCCACGCCCATGTCCTTCAGGAGCGAGCCTGCTTCGTTGGCGAAGACGATCTTCACCGCGTGGAACGCGTTCGAGAGGAACTTCACCGACTCGGCGGCGCGGCAGCTCGTTGCGTGGAAAGCCGCGTCGACGCCTTCGTAGATCCGGCGCACTTCCTCGGCGCCGCCGGGGCTGGCGCTCCCGGCGAGGGTGAAGGGGGGAGCGTAGAAGTCGCGGACCGCGCTGCCCTCCCGGAGGAACTCCGGGTTGAAGGCGAGCTCGATGCCGTCACCGAGCTTGCGCCCGCTGGCCTTCTCCAGGGCGGGACCGACGCGGTCCTCGGTGACGCCTGGGATGACCGTGCTGCGCAGCACGAGCGTGTGGGAGCTGTCCTTCTTGGCGATGGACTCGCCGATCTCCTTGACCACCGCGTCGACGGCACCGAGCGAGAGCTCGCCGGCGGCGTTGCTGGGCGTGCCCACGCAGACGATGCTGAGGTCGGTGCGCTGGACGGCCTCGTGGGCGTTGCTGGTCGCATGCACCCGGCCCTCGCCGTGGGCTTTCGCGATGCGCTCGGCGACGCCCGCCTCGATCACGGGCGACTTGCCCTGGGAGATGGACTCCAGCTTCGCAGGGTTGAGGTCCACCCCGACGATTTCATGGCCGAGTTCGGCAAGGCACGCTGAGGAGACGGCTCCGACGTAGCCCATTCCAAAAATCGAGATCTTCAAAGGTGTGTAGCTGTTCTAGCGCTGGCTGGGTGGCGTCCTTGAGCGGACTTAGAGGGGGGTCTGAATCCGTCTCATCGGCGATTTAGCCGTAAGTCTGGACCAAGACACGCGGGGAGCCATCCGTTTCCACGTTGGAAACCTTTTCCGGCCTTCATGTCCCTTCACCCTGGACGAAGGCGGGGCCACATTTTGGCCCTTGGAAAGCGCCGCAGAGTCCTGTGAACGGCATCCCGCCGTCACCACCCCACGTCATACCGTCACGGTCACTCCGCCGCCACGAAGCGGTCTCATGTCCATTCACCGTGGACGAAGGCGCGGCCGTGTTTTGGTTCTTGGAACGTCCAGAGGGAGCGGCCGCAGCTTGTTTCGAGACGGAAGTAGTCGCGGACCGTGTGGGCCGAGCCGTCGGGCCAGGCGGGGGTGTCGTCCCACCAGGGGCGGGCGATGCGTTCGGGGCCGCGGGCGCGCTGGACGCGGTAGGCGATGCCGCGCCAGCGGAGGCGCTGGGGGGCGCCTTGATTGTCTTGCAGATCGAAGGTGGCGGGCTCGGGGGGCGTGAAGAGTTTGGAGGGGCGCGGGTGATCCCGGTGGGGGGCGGCTGCTGGCGCCGCGGCTTGGGCGCGGCTTCGCGGCTCGCCTGGCGGGTGAAGGGTGAAGGCGCGTTCGGGCAGGTGGGTGGCCTCTTCTTGGGGTACGACGACCGCCGGTAGACCGAGGCGCGCGACGAGGATGTCGATCAGCTCGCCCACGTGTTTGTCGAGGGAGCACCCGCTGGCTGGGCGCTCTTCGCCGTCCGCGCCAAAGGCGCTCGACTGACGCGTGGGCAGGCGGCCGGTGCGGATCGCGACGAGGCGAACACTTTCGATGCCAAAGCCCATGTGCACGAGGTCGACCTTGGGTTTCAGCATCGCCCATAGGTGCTTCGCGTCCGCGCTGGGCCGCGCGAGGGTCAAGGGCACGTGGCGCGCCGGGAGGTCGGAGGCCTTGAGCACGAGGCGGCCCTCGAGGAGCCCGCGCCGCGCCCGCGCGAGGTCGCGCGTGAGCTCGGTCACAAGGGCCTGCGCCGTCTCGATGATGGCCGCGAGGCTTTTGACGGGTCCCTCAAAGGTGCGCTCTGCCACCGGCGGCGTTTCGTAGACGAGGGGCGTGATGGGTTCGAAGGCGCGGCCGAGGGCTTGGTCGAGGCGCAGCCCGACGTCGGCCCCAAAGCGCGCCGCCACGCGGTCGCGGTCGAGGTCCATGAGCTGCTTGATCTCGCTCACCCCAAGCTCGCGCAGCGCGTCGACGAGCGACTGGTTGGGCAGGCGCAGGGCTTCGATGGGCAGGGAGCCGAGGGCAGCCTGCTCTTCCCCAGAGTCCAGGATCGTGCGCGGCGTCTGGCCGTAGCGCGAGACCGCCCACGCGGCACCGATCGTGTCGGCCACCGCGATGCGCGCGCCCAGGCCAAAGCGGTGCATGCCGCCGAGGATCGTGCGGCACAGTTCGTGCTCGTCCCCGAACAGGCGCTCGGTCCCCGCCACGTCCAGGAAGAGCCCGTCCGGTGGATCCAGCGCGACGACGGGCGAGAAGCGTCCCATGAGCCACATGCCCAGGGCATGGAGCGCGCGCAGGTCGCGCTCTTCCGAGGCCTCCTCGACCCAGGGGGCTCCCAGGGTCTGGCGAATGCGTGGATCGATGAGGGCTTCGGCCTCCGCTAGGGAGAGGCCCACGCGCACGCCGCGCCGCGCGGCTTCATTGCAGCGCGCGACGATCGAGGCGCGCCCGCCGCTCGTTTTGGTCAAGAGAAGACAGGAGGTCTTCGGGGCACCAGGTTGGCGCATCGCCCTTTGGCGTCGGCGCTGGGATAGGTCGGTAGAGAACGAACGTAGATGGAGGGCTAGGACGCGCCGCATAGCTGTGCACGTATCGGTGGATACGGTGCGGTTGAATACTGGGTTGGTTCCTCCTCCTTCCCATGTCTTCCCCGCCGCTGCCCGCGGAAGCCGTGAGAGCTTCCATGAGGGCCGCGGTGATCTTTCTTGGTGTGCGCTGTGTCTCTGGCGACTGAGAACCGAGGGACACTTGCTGGGCTCCTTTGGCGCGCAGGAGCGTCAGGTCCCAGGAGAGGGCCGGCCCGCCGCTTCCGCGCGTCACCGACCAGCGGGTCGTCGCCGCGGAGATCTCGCCCGTCTCGTGGGGCGGCCGCGCGAGGAGCACCAAGGCGCCCGTGGAAGCTCCCGCGAGCTGCAGCCTGCGCGTGGCCGCCATGGTGAGCCCGGTTCCGTCGGCTACCACCGCGGTTACGCCCGGACAGCGCAGGGCTGTGTCGATGGCCCAGAGTCTCTTGCTGAATTGCTCGCCAGCCTCCCTGCGGCTCGACGAACCGTCCGGTGCTACGAAGAGCGAACGATCGAGTAGGTTGGGCCCCCGCATTGGACGGTCCTCTGCCAACGAGATGCGGACGCTCAGCTGGTGCTGTCGAGCGGCGGCACCTTCCCCGCGAATCACAGGGGCCGAACCCGACAACGCACGCGGGTAAGGCCAAACGTTCCGGCCGATCCACACGACCTGGTCGGGGGCCCCGCGATCCTGGGCCTCGAGCACGGCCTGCTTGGCGAGGTGAGTCAGCAGGAACAGCGGCGGCGACCAGCCTTCACCCCGGATCGCCCCCGCGGCCTCCCCAGGTGAGCTCACGCCGAACCACTCATGCAGAGCGCCCCGCACGAGGCCACTCCCAAGGGAACCATCCACCGCCTGCCAGCCGGTGGGGACGGTTCGGGTGGCTCGCGGGAGAGTCATATCGCGAGGGTAGGGTTTTGTTTGGGTTGTGGCTAGGGGCCTAGACGTGGTTAATAAGTCCTCTTCCCCGGCAGCCACGCCATCAACCCCTCTCCAAGGTGCTCGCATCCGACCTGCCACATTCTTGACTGGCACCCTCGTCCTGGCCTTCTGCGCACTCTTCTGGGTGAACGGACGGGGCGGAGACGCTGGCGCATCGCTTCTCCGTTCCTCGACCGACGCCAGCGCGGAGGACGACAGCACGGAAGTGGATCCGCTGGTGGCCGTGGACGACCAGCAGGCCATGAGGGAGGCACCCGCCGCCCCCGCAGGCGAACTGGCCGAGATCGAGCCCTCCCGGGCTAGCCGCCCCGCCTACCCGGTCCCGTCCAAGCTAGAGCGCGCGACCCTCGACGTGTTGGCCGTGTGGGAGTTCACCGAAGAGCCCGCCGCGGATCAGTGGCTCGGCTGCGGGCATCAGTCCGCTCGCACCGACGCCTTCGGCCGCGTGCGCTTCACCGATCTTCCGCCGGGGTATGGCGGACTCACGAATGGCGCAGGCTCACAGACCAACCTGAAGCTTGAACCCGGAGAGGTCCGTGCCCTGACGTTTCCGATCCGGCGGCAGTTCGTCATCGAGGGGCAGGTGCACGATGAATCAGGTGCGCCTGTGAGCGGCGCGGACGTGCTGGTGTGCGCGACTTCGAACGGGCCGAGCGTCCCCTTGGCGAAGACTGGTGCGGACGGGCGGTTTGGCCTCGACGGTTTGGCAGGCACCATGTACCTCAGCGCGCGGCATGGGTTGAAAGGCGTCTCGCAGACCGTGCGTATCACCAGGGATGACCCCAGGGAAGAACAGATCAAGCTCGTGGTTCGCGGCGGAACGGGCGCGCTCGATGGAGTGGTCGTGGCGCCAGACGACGCGGCAATTTCAGGGGCCTACATTCTCTATGAACCTCGGCGCCTCGGGGCGGAAACGGATCCACCCTCGGACCCTGCGCGCACGTCGGGCTACACAGACGAGCATGGAGCGTTTCGGATGGAAGCACTGCGTCCGGGCCCCGGGAAACTGGTCGTACGAACGGCAGATCACGTGGTGGACGTCAGCGAGGTGGAGATCCCCAATGGAGGCATCGCGGAGGTCTTGGTACAGCTCGATCCCGGCGTTGCCTTGACCGGCCGAGTGATCAACGATGCCACGGATAAACCCATTGTTCAGGCGTACGTCTTGGTGGGGGAGCGCGGCGCTCCAACGTACACAGGGGCCGCGACGGACGAGCGCGGTGAGTTTCTGATCGAGCGAACCCCGGTTGGGTCCGCAGAGCTCACCGTTGAGATCTTGGGCGACGTCGTGCATCGCCAGCAGATTCAGCCAGCGGACTGGGCCACCAAAGAACTGGAGTTCCGCGTCGAAACGAGCACCCATTCCGTCCACGGCTTTGTGGTCGATGAGGAGGGGCAGCCCATAGCTGGCTGCGACGTCTGCGCCGAGGGCAAGGGCGATAGCTCGTACACCGTGCACACAGACAGCGACGGCGCGTTCCGCATCCACAACGCGCCGCAGACGGCCACGGCGCTTGTGGTCTACGACGCGAGCGGCGACAGGCTGCTGGCGTCCTTGCCACGGGCGCTGCCGAGTGTCGGACCCGTCACGGTCGTTGTTTCGCAACGGCAGCTCCAGACCGGCGGTGTCCGAGGGTTGGCAGTCGGAACGGACGGCAAGCCCATCGCGGACTTCGACGTTGAACTAGAGTTCATCGGTGGGTCCGGGTGGAAGTTCATGGACGGCCTCTCTAATGGCACCTTTGGGTTCGATGAAGTGCCCGCCGGAAAGCACGTTCTCTTGGTCCGTGGACCTGGTGGCTTTGAGTTCGTGCAGACGATCGACGTCGAGGCGAACGAGACAGTCGATCTCGGCGTCCTGACCCTGCAAGAGGGTTCGAAGTTTCGCCTCGACCTGACCTTCGATCCGCCCCTAAGTAAGAGTGACCGCGTCGAGATCTATGAGCGGCGGATCAGCGGCGAGTCGGGCAAGTTCTGGACCTACCTTGGGGGTGCCGGCGACGCAGGCGAGCCCCTGGGTCCGGTGATTCCGGGCGAGGTGAAGCTGGTCCTGCGGGGCGCTGGAGTCTACGAGTCACTCACGCTTCAAGTGGCGCCCGACGGCGAGACCCGCGAGACGCTCCGTATTGAGAGAACGGCGCCGACCCGGATCACGATTGACTACTCCGCCCTCGACACCGGAGCCGCTCCGCCCGCCGACGGGGAATGGATGAGCTACGGGCAGTCGTGGAGGCTGGAGGATGCGTCCGGCAGGCTGCTGAGGACCTCCTACCGGCCCCGCGTGTACATTCACGGGCAGCCGCTCACGCTCAACGGGCTTGACCCGGGGACCGAGTACACGCTCCACGTTACCGACGCCGAAGGGCGCTCCGGCAGCGCGACCATCCAAGGGGGAGCTGCCGCGACGCTCCCTATGCGCTAACCACCCGGTAGGTCTCGCGCATCCGGCGCACGAGGAGCAGCCCAAGCAGTACCAGGTACAGCGCCGCCGGGACCCCCGCGAGCAGCGCTAGCTTGCCGAGCACCTTGTCGATGTCAGGGTGATCGAAGTTGAGGGTCGCGTAGAGGTTGCGGTAGATGCGCAGTAGGTCGAGCGGTCCGAAGATCGCCGCGATTGCCGTCAGCCACCAGCCCCACGCCTTCGGGGCAAGGAGCCCGACTCCACCGATGGCGAGGCTGCCGCCGATGATGTAGGTCAAGAGGAACGGCGACCTCTTCATCGCAACGACTCCGTACGTGCTCTGCGTTGTTTCAAGGCTCTGCAAAGTTAGATGGACCACGAGCGGCGCGATCACCAGGGCCAGTAGGCCCGCAGCGATTCCAAGCCGCGTCCGCGGGACGCGGCGTTGGCCCCTGCGCTCGGCGGCCCGTTCCAGTCGCTCGACGCTGCGGTTTCTAGGCTCGACCATGGCACTACGCTATCACGCTTTGGCCTGCCGTCGTCGAGTTTGCGTTGCCCGTGGTGCCGTCTCTCCCGTCTTACTCGCAGCCTGAGTCTCCGAAGAAGCCGGGAAAGTCATGGGCTGCATTAAGCGCCCTAAGGAACCGTGTGAATCTCTTCTGTACGGTCCCGCCGGGCCGGGCAGTGGCACGCTATCATCCGCTCCCCGCCCCCTCGCCTCTTCGCGCTGTTCCGCACCTCGCTCCCCCTTCGCTTCGAGAAATCACCTGACCTGTCAGGTCTCGCGCTCGAAAGAGTCACCGCGTCGGCGCTGCCGCACGGTCTGACGACCCTTAGCTCACCTAGGTCAACTTGGTGAACGAGGGACCCTGCCCATCCAATGCTGTTCGTCGACGCAGTTTTCCTCTACTACTTCCTTCCGCTCTTCCTGGCGCTCTACTTCCTTGCGCCACGGGGGGCGAAGGAGATCGTCCTGACCCTGGCCAGCTACGTCTTCTACGGCTGGTGGAGGCCCGACTTCGTTCTGTTGATGGTGTTCTCGACGCTGGTCGACTACTCCTGCGGTCGCGCGATTGGGCGCAGTCAGGCCGAAGATCGTTCAGGGAAGAAGTTCGTGGTTCTGTCGTGCTGTGTGAACCTCGGCCTACTCGCGTACTTCAAGTACGCCAACTTTGGCATCGAGTCGCTGAACGCGATTCTGGTGCAGATGGGCGCGACCGAAGTGGCGTGGACTTCAGTGATTCTCCCGGTGGGGATCTCGTTCTACACCTTCCAGACGCTTAGCTACACGGTTGACGTCTACCGGCGCGACGCCGAGCCCGTGCGCTCGTTTTCGCACTTCGCTTGCTACGTGGCCATGTTTCCCCAGCTGATCGCTGGCCCGATCGTTCGCTATCGATCCGTCGCCGAGCAGCTGCACTCAAGAACGCACACCTGGGCGAAGGTCGCTACCGGGCTGGTGATCTTCCAGGCAGGCCTTGTTAAGAAAGTCCTCTTAGCTGACCTCTTCGGACGAATCGCGGACGCTGGGTTCGCGAGCTCCGGGCAATCGATGCTCGAGGCATGGGCGGCGGCTGTGGCCTACACGTTCCAGATCTACTTCGACTTCTCGGGCTACTCGGACATGGCGATCGGGCTCGGCCTCATCATGGGGTTCCGGTTCCCGATCAACTTCGATCGGCCGTACACCTCGAAGAGCATCACAGAGTTCTGGAGGCGCTGGCATATCTCCCTGTCGTCGTTCCTTCGCGACTACCTCTACATCCCACTAGGCGGCAACAAGAAGGGGCCGGTTCGAACGTACGTCAACCTAGGCCTGACGATGCTGCTGGGTGGGCTTTGGCACGGCGCCGCCTGGACCTTCATCGCTTGGGGCGTCTACCAGGGCGCGTGGCTTGTCTTCGAGCGACTGTGCGGCCGCAAGACGCTGTACGCATCGTTGCCTTCGGCGCTGCAGAACGGAATCACGTTCATCATCGTTGTGTGCGGATGGGTCCTGTTCCGCGCAGAGACGCTGGGTTCTGCAGCGAGGATGCTGCGCTCCATGTTCACCCCTCACCATGGCTGGGGTTTCGATGTTCTTCAGTCGTTCGACTCGATCGAGCGAGTGGCGTTCGTGGTGGCTCCCATTGTGATTTGGGGATTCTCCACTACCCAGGAGCACGCGAGGAGACTGCGCGGCTGGTGGGTAGCGACGATCACGGTTCTGTTTTTCGTCGCGATCTCGATGCTGCATAGCTCGGACAACGTGCCCTTCCTCTACTTCCAGTTCTGATGGAGAACCTCATCTTTCCAGACGACCGAGTCGAGCCTTCGGCGGCGGTCTGGGTCAGCGCGTCGGCGGTGCTCTTCTTGTTGGTATGCCTCGTGACGGCAGGCATCGACACGGCCGCACCCATCGAGGTAAAGCTGCAGGGAGGCGAAGCTATCGCAGAGGCCAAGCGCGCGGCAGACGCGAAGTTCTTCGATGGAACCGCCGCAGCACACCTCGAACGTCAGGTTCGGAAACGCTCGCGTACGCAGGCCTTCCTCGGGCCCTTCGCGACCGGGCTCTTCTTGAAGCTCGGTCGGCTTCCGGACTCGGACGCCAGATCCCTGAGCCTTGGTCGGGACGGCTGGATCTTCCTCAAGGACAGAAGCGACTACCCAAGCAGGCTGCAAGCCAGCGCGCCCTTGTCGATCCCCCGGTTCGTGCGGGCCATGGACGTGAGGCTTAGACGAGCAGGCCATCGCTTGATCCTCGCGCCGATTCCGCGGAAGGCGGCGATTGCGTACGAGATGCTCGATGGAGACGCGAGCGAGCTAGAGCTCGATCAGGCTCTCTTCAAGGCGCTTGAGCTGTCGCAGGTGGACATGATCAACATCCTCGGTCCGATGCGGGCGCTCAAGCCGAATGATGCCTACATCAAGAACGACACTCACTGGGCGGAGGGCGGCGTGCAGTTGTTCGTTGAGACTCTCCGTGGGCAGTTTGGGAAACTGCGTGCCGGAGAGGACGTGGTCGTCGAGCAGCTCTCTGAGCCAGTCGATCGCGAAGCGGATCTACTCAAGCGGATGCGCATTGTCCGCGGACACCCCGCTACAGAGTCGCTGTTCGATCTTCCCACACGGGTGATTCATAGGGTCGAACCACCGGACATGATCCGGCCTTTCCGGAAGCAAACAGAGTTTGGATTGGCGACGGCGGAGGTGGTCCACGTTGGCACGAGCTTCTCGGGGACCTCGACGATGTCGGCACGGCTCGCCGCAGCTTTCCAATGCCCGATTCTGAGCGCTGTAGGTCCAGGATCACCTGCGCTCAAGACGCTGGGGCAATGGGCTACGAGCTACCTAGATGCCGGGTTAGCGCAGACGGTGATTGTGGAGATCCCCCTTTACCAGGTCCTTCTTTTGGCGCGGCAACATGGCCCCATGATGAAGGGCACGGTGGAGCTCTTCCGATCCACGCCTTCCGACGCGATGGAGGAATGGAGCGAGCTGCAGAGGTCAGTGACGATCGGCGAGCTGCGACAGCAGCCGATGGTCTTGCCAGTAGGTACGCTCCTGACATCGGGTGACGGCGCAGTCTACGTGGAAGTGGAGTTGACCAGCTCAAGGCCGAGCACCCTGCGGGTGCTCACGGGTCACATCTCCTACCCCGTGAAACTCGAGAAAGGAACGCCGGAACGCATCGTTCTGCCGTGGATCGAGCCCGCTGGCAACGTCGGCTCCCTTCAGCTTCAGCCGGATCGACTCCTGCCCCCGGAGACGGAGGTGCGCGTACGCGTGCTGGCGGATCCTGCGGCGGAGGGCGTCGAGGCAATTCCTATGAACGTGGCCACTGCCTCCAGCTGGGAAGCTGATCTAGCAGGCAAGGAGATCGGTCGGGATGACTTTATCGATCTCTCCTGGAGCGGCGGCGAGGGCACAGCCGCAGTGCTTCTCACGGGCAAGGGGCGCGATGGAAAGCCCTTGGTTAGGCGCTTCGCCTGTCAGAAAATGGCATCCCACCGAGCTCGAATTCTGTGCACGCCCTTCGCCGGTGGCGAAGTCTCCTCGGTCGCGTTCTCACTGGAGGGAGCAGCGAACGTGGCGGCCACCTTGGGAACCCTCGATCTCGGCAAGAAGTAGACCGGGTCAGGCGCACTCGCTGCGCTTAGCGCGTTTTAGCCAACCACGACTTCAACAGGCTCCGAGTCGCCCAGGCCGCTGATGCTGGTCCCTCGGTATCGGACGGTCCAAGCGCCACGCTTCAGCGGCCAATGGGGCGCGAGGTCGACCGTTGCATCCAGGGACTGCCCCGGCTGCAAGGTGACGTGATCCTCGGTTCCCGGTGGAATGCGCTTGGCCATCTTCCCCTCAAAGCGAAGTTCACGGCCGCCGCGGCTCACCACGAAGATGTTGTTACGAATGCCTTCAAAGGCCGTGTGATAGCGACAGAAGCTTGCCTCGGCGTCCGAGGTGTTCCGGACGGTCATCGTGACACTCGTTCCACCAGCGGGTGCTAAGGAAACGCGCAGTTGGGCGGCGTGGTTGGACATGGATGCGGGGCGGCGCAGCTCGGTAGGCGCTTAGGGATCTGCCTGGGGCGCTCGCTTGCAGCGCCAGAGGAGCCACCCGAGCGCAACCGCTTGGACGGCGAACACGACCGAGGTGAGGACGTTGATGGCGGGGCTCACGTGGAAGCCTTCGTAGAGCTCGGCAGAGTAGAGATGGCGGTGGATGTCCCGTAGCACAAAGAACTCTACGTAGCACAGCAGGAACAGCGCATAGCGCACTGGATCCACACTCGCGGCGAGGGCGAGGGATCCTAGAACGAAGACGAATGAACCGACGATGCGGATGAAATAGGTGTCGCGTACCGTCCACTCGAAGTTTGCCCCGTACGTCTCCACAGCGAAGTGCTGGAACGTTTGCGAGAACATCAGGCCTGCACCAATGACGAGGTGGTAGAGGCCGATGAAGAAGACGAGGGCCTTGAGGAGGGTCTCAGGCTTCATGGCTGCCTGCCTCCAGTTCGGAGTACATGGCTACGGTGAAGGCGTAGCCAACGACTTCCCAGGCCCAGACGCTGGCTATGAAGAACCCGATCACAAAGGCAAAGATCCCTAAGAAGGACAGCGATACCGCAGAGAGCGCGATGGCCCACGCCTTGCCGTACATGCGCCGCTGCGCCCATGCGCGCCTGAAGGCTCGGACTGGGTCCCGAAGGACGCTGGGGTCTTCTTCGCAGGCGTAGACCGTCATGCAGCCCGGAAGAGTGAAGACACCGAGGATGAAGAAGAGGAGTCCGGCGATAGAGAGCGTAATCGCGAGGGGCGCCGCCTGGAGATCCGACCATGCCGAGGCTAGACGCCACTCTCCACCCATGGCGGCCCAGTACCCCGCGGCGAAGCACACGTTTGCGGGCGCGAGGTAGGCGAAGATCGTTGTGGCAGAGATGCAGCCACGTCGGAACGTATGCCGCAGAGGCTTCATGCCTCGGAAGTACGGCCTCTCGCCCCTGTACAGCCGCTGGACGACATCGAGCCGTGCCCCAAGGTTGAGGATCCAGCCGAAGACGAGCAAGAACACGACCGCGAGGCCTCCGAGAACGATATCGCGACGGGCCTCGGGAGTTTCGATGGGGAAGAGCATGCTCTCTCTCCATCTCAGCTTCGAGGGGAGGCTGTGATTCGCCGTCGGCATAGGGGGGGGTATCGGCGGAAACGCCGGCGGAGCATGAGGGAGTAAGCCCAGCTCTCACCTCACCGGCGCCTCCTTGGCCGGCCGATCGCCCGTATGATCCCTACCGGGGATGTGCTTGGCATCCCAATGGCGAAGAGAGGTAAGGAATGGTGTTCTGGAAGAAGAAGCAGAAGCTCATCGACGTGACCTTTTACGAGGGGGCGCGCGGAGACGAGTCCACGCAACCCATCGCCCAGGTGGCGCAACAGGTGGAGCAGCTCCCAGAGACCTTCGCGGTGGCCACTCAACTGCAGATCGGAGACGACGAGTGGCAGGTGCTGGAGGCAGTCCCCGCGCATCGACGGGACTTTGAGAAGTCTGGGCGACTGGACGTGTACGTGGCCCGCGTGGAGTCGGTTGACCCGGGAGAGGTCGGCTTTACGCAGCTCGATATCACCGAGGAGTTCGGCGTCCCACCCGGTGCCTCACGGGACGACTGGATCGAGACGAGCCCTATCAACACGCAGGCGGGGGCGGAGGGTGTGCGCGGACTTCCACCCCTGACCGCGGACAATGACGAGGTCTACGCGGCAGCCGTGGAGCTCTCTGCCATCCGAGAAGAAGTGGGCGTCGAAGGTGACGGCGTCTACTGCCCTACCTGCCACATCGCGAACGTGGACTTCGCCCGATTGCACGAGCCTTGCCCCCGGTGCAGCCGAGGCCTCCTCGCTTTCGGGTGGACTTGATTGGCTGGTGTGCCCAGGAACGACGGAGAGTTCACCGGGCACCTACGTTTGGCTGCTTGGCGCTACTCCACCAAGAACGGCGTCGGGGAGGCACTGATCGCGACCGCTGAGTTTCGAGCCAGGACCGTCGCCATCGACTGATCCTCGGCCAGTTGCACGAGCGCTGGGGGCAGTTGACGGCTGTACCACAGCCGGTCGCCGTCCCGCAGGGCCTCGAACTGCTCGACGATCAGAGTATGGAGAGTCTCTCCCACGAGGCCGCCAGCGATCGGCGCCTCGGAGAGGCCGCCGACCCAAAGGTCGAGATCTTCCGGCGTCCTTGCGACTTTGGTCAGGCTGCGGATCACCATGGGCTCCCCGTCGATGTCTGCGAAGGTGAGCGGTGCGCCGAGACCGAGGTCTCGCCGAGCCTGTGAGTAGCTGGCGATTCCATGGTCGCGTCCGCGCTGAAGATTGAGCGAGCCGAGGTCTAGCCCGCCTGTCCCGGGCGCGCCGAACAGGAGGTTCCGCACGTCGTCGATCAGCTTCATGTCAAGGGACTGCGCGTTCTGCGTGATCAAGCCCTGAAGGACCGAGTCGATCCCGTTGGCCGTGATCTCGTGGGGTGCGAAGAACGCGTCTGCGAGGGATAGGTGCCCCTCCGCGCTCGGTGCTCCCTGGCTGTCTAGACGCAGAAGCTGCGAGGACAGCATCGTATGGCCGATTCGGAATGCGGCGGTCGCGAACTCGTTGCTGATCGCCGCGTCGAGACCCGGCCGATAGACCGAGTCAAGGCTCAAGACGCCCGGCCCCAAGAGGATCGGAAGCCACTCGCGGTACGTGATGATCTGCATCTCTGCGGACACCATGCCCCGGGCTAGCTCGTAGATCTCGTCGCCTGTCAGATAGGGCTCGGAGCCAGCGGCGCCGCTAGCCTGCCAGCGTCGATCTTCGTCGCTGATGAAGCCAGCCCAGTAGTTGTGCTCACGCATCCAAAGCGTGTGAAGCGCGATCAAGCCCACCTGCTCATTGGCGCGTACGTCACCGGCGAGGAAGAAGCTCGGGTCGTGGTTGGTCGGCGCGTTGTGGAGCCCATCCACGTTGAAGGGCAGGAGGTCGCCAGCGCTCGACTTGAGACGGCCTCTGCCGTCGAAGGCCCGAATGAACTCTGCGCGCTCAGTGTCCGACCCATAGACCTGGCTAGCGTCGATCCACGACGTGATCGCATTGATCTGCTCGCGCACACCGTTCACAAACTCAGGTGCGGAACGGCTAAGGGGGATCTCCTCGATGCCGGTGCCAGCCGGATCAAACCAGGGGTCGCCCGTGGGGACAGCAATGTTGAAGGGCTCGGCCGGGTCGGCCAGCGGCGTCTCGGTGATGTCGTGGTCGAGAAACTGTCCCCACTGCCAGAACAGGTCGCTAATCCCGCTTTGTGCCGGCACGCTCTGGCTCTGGGTGAAGACGAAGTTGCTGATACGCCGAGCACTCGGGCGCGCGGCACCAGAGGGTGAGTCTGTGCCATCAGCGTACTGGGTCGATGTCACGCGTCTGAACGGCGTGAAGGTCGACCCCATGTCAGTATTGGCGAGGTTGTTGCCCGTTCCGTCGATGGAGCGGGTCTCTGCGAGCGGAGCGAACAGCCGTTGTCCTTGGGCTGCGGTGGCTGCTCGGATGGCAGCTTCCGCGGGCTCTACGCTGCCTGCCATGAGCAGGGGCGCGATGGCTAGGAGTGGTGACTTCATATCGGGTGTTTGGAGTCAATGGAAGGAGTAGGTCCATATGAGCTATACCCCAGTGGGCCAGTGACCTACGGACTCCGCACAGTGAGAAGCCAATGAGAGCCCTCGGAACCCCCAACGAGTGCCTCAGTCGGAGAACAAAGCGCCTCGCGAATGGACCCCAGCGCTGACGTTGTCACGGGAGCGTCACCGGAGGAAACGTGACCTGCCCAGGCCTGTGGCGGGCTGTTCTACTTCCAAACCGCGCACGTCAAACACCGACGGATCGCGCATGGAAAGTTTTTCTCAAGGTCCTCCCACGAAGCACCGATCTCCCCGTCATGACCATCCCCAACTACTCAGATATCGAAGCCCTCGTCGCCAGCAAAGAGGTACGAGGATCGTCCGTGTCCGTCACGTTCCGCTGCTCGGAGACGGATGTCGAAGTCCCCAGCACCGGGTCGCTCAAGCGCTCCGGCGGCGTCAAGTCGGAGGCAGCGCGCTCCGTCAAGAAGAACCTTTGGTCCGGCCTTCGCCGTTCCGTGACCCGTGCCGTCTCGGACGCCCTCGGCAACGGTGCCGCTGGCCGCATCGCCCGCGACATCACCAACACCGGCATGCGCCAGGGCGAGCAGAAGACCGCCTTCTCCAAAGAAGAGATTCAGAACGCCGTTGTCGAGGCCTTCGTGGCCGTTCAGTCGAGCTTCAAGCTCAACGCATCGGGCACCTGGGTCGGGATGAAGAAGCCCGCCAACGGCTTCGAGAAGCGCCTCGCAGAAGCTCCGGTTTCGGAGCGCTTTGACCAAGGCGTTCTGGCCCGGACCCTCGTCGAGCTGAGCGCCGCAGACGGTGAAATCAGCGCCGACGAGGTGGCCTTCATCGCCGACTTCATCGATCCCGAGCTTGGCAGCGTCGAGGACTTTGCGAAGCGTCCGCCGCTCACCCCGGCCGAGCTCTCCGAGACCAGCGAGGCCGCCCGTAGCTCGATCATGATGCTGGCCTGGGCCTGCGCCATGAGCGATGAAGAGCTCGCCGACGAAGAGGTCACGCGACTGGACGAGCTCAGCACTGGCTTTGGCCTCAACGACGAGCAGAACACGAGCGTCAAGAACGACGCACAGCAGTTCCTCTTCGAGCAGGCACTCGCCGGCGTCTACGCCAGCGGCAACCGCAACGACGAGGCCTTCGACGCCGCCAACGAAGCGGCTGGCAAGATGGGAATCGACGCTGATCGCGCCGCACAGATGGACGCGTCCTACCGCAAGCTTGCGGGCATCGTCTAAAGAACAGTCGCCAGCATGACAAAGAGAGGGCCCGAGTCAGCGTTGGTGGCTCGGGCCCGCGCCCGTTCATGCTGCGCGGGGGGCGCCGGGGGCCGGCCCCGCCGAGGGAGG
>CAYQKK010000002.1:37151-48248 GCA_964417955.1 uncultured Planctomycetaceae bacterium | reverse complement strand
AAAAAACAACCCCCCCCCCAATCCAACCCCGCGGGCCCGCGTCCGGGGGGGGGGCGCGCCCCCTCTCACTTTCATGCTGCGCGTGAGGCGCCGGCGTCAGTCCACGCCGAGGTAGAGCTGCTTCGCGTCATGCCACTGGGGGCGATTGAGCTGCTCCAGCAGCGTTTGGTTGATCTGCTTGCGCAGCGGGCTCTGCAGGGGGAGCGCGAAGGCGTAGTCTTGGCGCTCGAACGTTGCGGGAAGCACGTCGATCTCCTGGGCGAGGTCCTTGAGCGTCAGGTAGCGCAGAATGGGCTGGTCGTACACAGCCGCCTGGGACGTTCCGGCGACAACGGCGCCCAGCGCCTCTCGAGCCGTGGAAAACGACGCGGTCGGAATACCCTCGGAGGCCAGAAACTCCTCGCCGGTCGAGCCCTCGACACACGCCACTCGCCCGATGCTGCGCAGATCTTCTGGGCCCTGGATCGCGTGCTCGAGACGCGACACCGTCAACGACGACGCGATCGTCGCCGTCAGGCCTGAGATCGTGATCACACCCGCGAACATCCAGATCACGCCGATGAAACGCCCGCCTGCGCTGACCGGCGCCTTGTCGCCGTAGCCCACGGTCGTCATGGTCACCGCGGACCACTAGAACGCTGAGCCGAGCCCATCCGCAGTCGATCCACCAAACTGCTCCGGGTTGCGCTTGCGCTCTAGAAACCAGACGACCGCGCCACCGAGAAAGAGCACGACGATGAGCGTACCGATGGCCTCAAGGAACTGAATGGCGAAGAGGTTTTGGAAGACGGCCAAGAGGCCCGTCGCGCGCTCATCCTTGCGGACCGCGATGCCGAGCCCCGAGGGGTGGAAGGCGTGGCTGAAGTCCACGATCTTCTCTCTGGCTGGCGTCACCGTCAGGGCCGCGACAGAAGCGTCGAAGCGTCCGTCGGTGAGGCCAGTGACGAGCTCCTTCAGCGACGCCTCCTGGAACTCGAATTCAAGCTCGAGCTCCGACGCGATAGAACGCCACAGGTCGATGCTCATGCCCTGCCAGGTGCCGTCTTCACCCTTGAAGGAAAACGGCGCGGCTTCCTTCGTGCCCACGATCAGCTTCGCGGGCGCAGAGTCCTGGGCAAGCGCTCCTGCGGGCACGAGAATCGAGGTGCAGAGGAAGGCAAGAGTGAGGCAAGAGTGAGGCAAGAGTGAGGCGCACGGCGGCGCTTGATCGGTGAAGGAGCATAGGGTGGGGGAAACGTGGGGACAGCCATGCTGGCTGGCGGATGGGGGACGGCACGGTAGATCAGTGGGCTGCGCTGTTCCAGCGCGACCCCTGGCGCAGAACCCAAGGATGATGAGCGCCGGGTCCATGATCGATGCGCCGTCAGGGCGAAGGAAAGACAGAGCACGGAGTCTCAAGATCTTGACGATCGACGGGTCGATCGAAAGCACCGATCAAGGGCGGTTCAAGCGTAGCTAACTGGAGCGATGGTTCATCGCTTCTTGATCGCTTCCCGGGCGCCTCCTAACGGTCATCGGGACCCTAGCGCTCGACCTGAAACTCAACTCCACACAGACGTCCGGCGCTGCCGCCTTCGGCCTTGCAGCCCTCGTTGCATCGGCCGCCACGGTACTCCCCATGCCCCAGGGCCCCTTCGAGCGGGTCTCTACCTTCTACGTCTTCGAGAACAGCGACGTCGACAACGAAGCCGTCGCTGAAATCGTCGCCGCCACCGATGACGGCCTGACCCTCATCTACACCGACTCCGAGCAGGAGCAGCTCGGCTTCGTCGACATCACGGACGCTCGTAACCCGCAGCCAGCCGGGACCCTGGACCTCGGGGGCGAGCCCACGAGCGTCGCTGTCCGCGGCGGCCACGCTCTCGTTGCGATCAACACCAGCGACGACTTCGTGAACACGTCCGGCGACCTTCTTGTCGTCGACATCGCCACCCAAAGCGTGGTTCAGTCGCTGCCCCTCGGCGGCCAGCCCGATTCCGTCGCCGTCAGCCCAGACGGCCAGTATGCAGCGATCGCGATCGAGAACGAGCGCGACGAGGATCTCGGGAACGGAGAGCCACCCCAGACCCCCGCTGGCTTCTTGGTGATCGCCGACCTCGTTGGCGACAACCCCGCCGATTGGACGACCCGCGACGTCAGCCTCATCGGCGTCCCTGACCTGTTCCCGGAGGATCCGGAGCCCGAATTCGTCGCCATCAACGAATTCAACATCGCCGCCGTGACGATGCAGGAGAACAACCACATCGCGCTCGTGGCCCTTGGCACCGGCGAGGTGCTCCTCGACTTCTCGGCCGGCACCGTGGACCTCGCAGACATCGATACCGTTGAGGACGATTTCATCAACCAGACCTCGATGCTCGTGGACGTCCCCCGCGAGCCCGACGCGATCACCTGGGTCACGCCGTTCACCTTGGCGACAGCGGATGAAGGGGACCTCTACGGGGGAAGCCGCGGCTTCACGACGTGGCAGCCCTTCGGCGGCACGCTCTTCGAGGCTGGCAGCACGGTCGAGCACATCGCCGCCAGCGTGGGGCACTACCCGGAGAACCGCTCGGAGAACAAGGGCACCGAGCCCGAAGGCGTGACCTCGGGCACCTATACGGACGGAACGTATCTCTTCGTTGGTGCCGAGCGCGCCAACATCGTGCTCGTCTACGAGGTCAGCCAATCCGGCCCGTTCGGTCCCCGGCAAGACCCACGCCTCGTCCAGGTCTTGCCCACGGGGGTCGGCCCCGAAGGTCTCCTGGCGATTCCGTCCCGCGACCTCTTCGTCGTAGCGTCCGAAGTGGACAGCCGCGACGACAAGATTCGCTCCTCGCTGATGATCTACGAGCGCACCGGCGCCGGCAACTACCCGTCCATCGAGTCCGTGCCCCAGGCCGGCGAGGCCGTGCCCGTTCCGTGGAGCGCCCTCTCGGGTCTGAGCGCCGCTCCCGGCAACGACGCATTGCTCTACGCCGTCGCGGATAGCTTCTACCAGCGCTCCAGCGTGCTGAGCATTGACTCCTCCATGACCCCCGCGCGCGTACTTTCTTCGCTGCCCCTCATGGACTCAAACGGCGTCCTTGGAAACGCCCTGCGCAGGGTCAAGTTCGTCTACCCGGACACGCCCGACTTCGAGATCGACGCGCTCATCAACGCCGACCTCACGGTCAACCTCGACCTCGAAGGCGTAGCTGCCGGCCAGACGGCCACTGGCAACGAGCTGTGGGTCGTCTCAGAAGGCAGCGGCAACCTGAGCCATGGAGCCAGCAACCCGAACGATCGTCCGTTCGAGTCCCCGAACCTCCTCCTGGGGCTAGTCGAGAGCGTCGAGGGCGACGCATACGAGATCGTCCAGGTCGTGGGCCTGCCCGCTGAGCTTTCCGAGCAGCAGCTTCGCTTTGGCCTGGAAGGGGTCACCGTCGGTTCCGACGGCAGCCTCTACGTCATCGTTCAGCGCGCCTGGACCGGCATCGGTGACCCCGGCGACCAAGCCCGCCTCGGGCGGTTCGACCCGGCCACGGGTGCCTGGACCTTCGCTCTCTACCCGCTGGACGCTCCGACGTCTGACAACGGCGGCTGGGTCGGCCTCTCCGACATCTCGGAGGCCGCTCCCGGCGTGCTCGTGGTCCTTGAGCGTGACAACCAAGTAGGTCCCGACGCAGCCATCAAGCGCGTGTACTCCGTCGACCTCTCCACCGTCACCTTCAAGACCACGAGCCAGGGTACCCCGGACGTTGTGGCCAAGACCCTCGAGGTGGACCTGATGACCTCCGGCGCTCTTGCTCCCTTCGCCGGCGCGATCCCGGAGAAGATCGAAGGCATGACCGTCCTTTCCTCGGGCGACGTGGTCATCGTGAACGACAACGACGGCTTGGACGACAATAGCGGCGAGACGCGCCTGCTGACCCTTCCGGGCACGCTCCAATAACTACTGCCGACTGAAGACGAGCCAATCTACCCCGAACGGATCCCGTGCGGGGCAAGAGCGGATGGGCTCGTACATCAGCTGATCGGAGGGGGCGGCGCCGATGCCTCCCGCCTCAATGAACGACCCCTGGAGACGCTCTGCCTCTTCAGGGGTCGCGACTTGCAGCTGGACTTCGACGTGGCGTGATGTTCCGTTCTCGCCCTTGAGGAGGGTTAGCCACCCATCTCCGATTCTCCAGCCGCGCGTGTCCGAGCCTTCTACGTAGGCGGGCGGGCCGAACACGCGCTCGAAGTAGGCGACCGCAGAGGCGAAGTCCTCGTAGAACAGGGTCACGCCAAAAGCCCCCGTGAACGCGAAGCGTGCCGTGGGGGCCGGCTCCACGAAGTACGCCTTGCGATAGGCATCAGCGTCCATTGACCTATGCCTCGAGGATAGCGATGAGCTTCTTCCGCGCCGCATCGTCGAGGGCCGGGCCGACGCCGGCTGCCATGTTGTCGTCTAGGTGATGGGCCTTGCTCGTAGCCGGAATCGGCAGCGTAGCCGCAGGGTGGCCGAGAATGAACTTCAGGAAGAGCTGCGCCCAAGAGCTCGCGCCGAAGTCCGCCGCCCACGCGGGCAGTTCGATCCCCTTGGTGGCCTTGAACAAGCCGCCCCTTTGGAAGGGTCGCATCACGAGCACGCCGACGCCGTGCTCGATGCAAGCAGGCAGCACGCGCGCTTCGACGGTGCGATCGGTGACCGAGTAGGGGATCTGGATGAAGTCGAGGGTGCCGCCCGCGACGAGCTCTTCGACCCTCTCCATGTTCCGCATCTCGGTGACGCCGACGTAGCGAATCCGGCCGCTCGCCTTCCACTCTTTCAGCGTCTCTAGGTGGCCTTCAAGCCCCACGAGGTTGTGCACCTGCATGAGATCGAAGCGCTCGGTGCCCATGAGCTCTTCGCTACGGGTCATCTGCTCGACGCCGGCTGCTTTGCCCTTGTCTGTCCAGACCTTCGTCGCGTAGAAGAGATCCTTGCGCTGGAGCTTCTTTGTCAGCGCGCCGACGACGGCTTCGCTGCGCTTGTACATCGGCGAGGAATCGACGAGGGTGCCGCCCCACTCCAGAAAGCGCTGCATGACCGCCAGCTGCGCGGGGTTCTCGGCCGCGGGGTCGACGTCGAAGGTGCGCGAGGTGCCGAGGCCGATTTGGGGGAGCAGCTCACCGGTGCGCGGAATGCGAAGGCTTCGGATGGCCGAGCGTCGCGGCTCCACCCCGTCGCCTTCGTCCGTCGGCCTGGCCCCGGAGCCCAGCGCGGCTGGTGTGAAGGGGCCAGCGACACTGCCAACGAGGGCGACGCCAGCCGCGGCTCCAAGGAGACGTCGTCGGTCGTGGCGTACGGGCTCGTTCTCTCGCGGTGATGGATGCTGCATGGTCCCCACCATAGCAGCCGCGGAGCCAAGCACCCGGTGGGGGCCTCGGCCTTACCGACCGCCAATTCCGATAACAGATTCGTTACCGAAGTGACCTGATCTGACAGCGCTGCCAAGGACCAGTACCAGCGAGGCGAAGATCCCCAATGCGATGCCAACGGTGAGCACGCCGTGGGGCGTGATCAGCCGGCGATCCCTAGCGCTGGAGGCGAGGAAGAGCTCGTCCATCCGTCCACCCGCCGCGACGTACTTGCCCACCACTTGCTCGGGCTGACTCTTGACGGCCTGGGAAGTGAACGGGAGCAGCGTCAGAACATAGAGCGCGACCCAGATGAACTCCCCTCCCACGATCAGTGCGACGATCAACGCACTGATCGCGAGCATCGAGCCGCGCGAGGCCCACTTCGCCACGACCACGGGGTTCCGTTCGAATTGCCACGCGCCCAAGCCGCAGGGCACCGCCACCGCGAGGGCCACGAGCATCGGCGCGATCGACCACTCGCTGCCCTTCAGGGTCGCGAACGCGGCGAACCCGAGTGACACGAGGGCGAGCCAGAGGCCGACCCGCAGCCCTGTTCGCGCCGGACGCAGCGATCGGAGCGCAGCATTGCGCGCTCTCTCGATGGTGCTCTTCGTTTCCATAGCCTTCGATCCACCGCCTTTTACGGGCATACGAGCACCGTGAGCGCGTTGGAGAAGTTGAAGGCGCGCGGCACTCCAAGCGGATCGGTGTACCAGCACTGGAAGTGTCGCGTGCTACCCGGAAGGAGTCCAAGTCCGCCGAAATCCACGGGCAGCGAAGCCGTTCCGTCCGGTCCTGCAGCCAGCGGCGCTGAGTTGCGCGTCAGCGAGCCGCCGATGCAGAGGAGCCCGCCGGGTAGCGTTCGCAGCCCTTCCATCGGACCGGAGAACCAGACCACCGTCTCGTTGGCGGGGACCGAAGAGACCGTGATAGCGAAGTCCGCCGCCGCGAGGCTCCGTGAGCCCTCGCTGGAAAGCACTGCCGCTTCGCCGGTGGAGTTCGCGAGGGCGTCGCAGTACGTGGTCAGCCTCGTCTGCGCCCGGTTCAGGAAGACCGTGATCGAACCTGAATCCACGTTGGCTGCCACGATATCGAGGTTGCCATCTCCGTTCATGTCGGCGGTGGTGTGCTGACCCCATCCTGCGCCTCCCGTGTAGCCATCGAGAGCGGTGAGGGAACCGGACGAGTCGAACTGGAACACCTCCACTTCCACCAACACACCGCCTCCGCTGACGATGACCTCTCCGTGCCCGTCCAAGTCCACGTCGGCCACGCTGATCTCGCGGGCGTCGCGTCGAGTGAGGTGTGCGCCCTGGGGAGCGAAGCCCCCGAGGCCGTCGCCAAGGGCCACTTCCATCCTCGCGGCGCCGGGGAAGGCGCGCCCTGCGTACGCCAGGTCCATCAGCCCGTCACCGTTCACGTCACCGGCAGCGATCGCGGTGTGCGCGGATCCAGCCAGGAAGGCCGAGCCTGCGGTGAAGCCGCCAGCCCCGTCCCCAAGGAAGACGTTGACCTCAAGGTTCCCCGATCGGGGCATGGCTACGTCGACGTTCCCATCGAGGTTGAAGTCCGCCACCGTGATCGATCCATCCATGCCGAACGAGCTGGTGTGCAGCGGGAACGCGAAGCTGCCCGAACCCGTAGCCAAGGAAACTCGGAAGCCGTCTGTGGCCCCTACAAAAAGGTCCATGTTGCCGTCGCCGTCCGCGTCGGCGATATCGAAGTTGCCCTCAAAGAGCTGCACCGTTCCGACCTGTTGCTGGCTTGTGAAAGCACCCGTGCCGTCGCCGAAGGCGATGATGGTCTCTGTCGAGAAGTTGCGGCGGCCCGAAACCGCCACGTCGAGGTGCCCGTCGCCGTTGAAGTCGCTCGCGAGCCCACCGAATGCCTCGATGTCGGTGGGGGTGACGATGACCGTGCCTTGGAAAGAGCCTTCCCCGTCGCCGAGGAGCGTCACGACGTTGGCGTCTTGGTCGTTGCCCACGACCACGTCCGCGGCGCCGTCTCCGTTGAAGTCCCCGGTCATCAGCGCGCGCGGCTCTAGCCCCACGTCGACCTCTTCCGGTACGTCAAAGCGGCCGTTCTCCTCGCCTAGCAGCACCGCGACGTCGCCTCCGATGCCGTTGGTCGCGGCGAGGTCGAGGAAGCCATCCCCGTCCAGGTCGTGGATCGCCACGCCTTGGGGGTTGCTCCCGCTCCTGAAGGTCCGCAGCACGCCGGTGGGCTCCCCGCCGATACCGCGAACGGTGGTGATCCGCCCGCCCAGCTGCCCGAAGGTGCTTTCCCGCGTCACAACGAAATCGGGCTGTCCGTCCCCGTTGAGGTCTGCCACCTCCACCGACTGGGGCTCATCTCCGACGCTGCGAACGCGCCGGTTCCCGAACGTTCCGTTGCCCGCGCCCATGCGCACCGTGACGTTGCCGTTGTTGCGTGCGACGGACACGATGTCGAGGATCCCGTCGCTGTTCGCGTCGCGCCAGAGCGCGCGGGTGACGCCGCTTCCCATGGCAAGCGTCAGCGCTGCGCCGAATCCACCGGCGCCGTCTCCGAGGTACACCGCGACTTCGCCATCGCCGGTGAGGGTCACCAGTGCGTCGATAAGCCCGTCGCCGTTGGCGTCACCAAGGTCGAGGAAGGACGGGTTGGAACTCAAGGAGCGCGTGCTCGGCGCTCCGAAGTTGCCGTCGCCGTCGCCTGGGCGCACTTCGAGCGTTGAGTCCCAAAAGCGTGCGGTCACCAAGTCGAGCAGTCCATCGCCCGTCATATCGCCGAGGTCGCCGGCCACCGGAGTGTCCCCCACGGGAGTGGATACGGGGTCAGCGAATTGACGAGCGCCTAGGTTGCGATGGAACGTCACCTCGTCGCCTTCGAGAGCGACGCAGACGATGTCCAAGTCGCCGTCTCCGTCTACGTCAGCGATCGCAAGATCGGTGCCCTGGTTCCCCGTCGCGAGCTCCCGTTGAGGTTCAAAAGTCCCGTCCCCTCGACCGTAGAGAATGGAGAGGTTCGCGGCTGCGTTGACCCCGTTGGCGACGACGATGTCCATCGCTCCGTCCCCGTCGAGGTCAGCCTTTTCAGGGGGGGAGCCGCCGAGTCCAATCGGATACTTGGCCCCGGGGAAGTCGGTTCCTTGGAGGCCGTCGTCAGGGTGGGTCGTGAGAGGGACGGGGAGGGAGAGAACGAGGAGTGACGCGAGCTGAAGCATGGGACCATCGTAATCCCAAACGAGCGAGTTTGTTGAGCCCGGCTGTTTCGTCGATTGAGGCGTGTGACCGCCTGCGTCAGCTGCTCTAAAGAGGCAATGTTCACTCCCTTCATGCTCCTGACCCTTGCCGCCGCCGGCGGTGAGGACCGCGCTGCCGCCGTCGATGCCGTTCTGGAGACCCAGACCGCCAAGTCTCTCAAGCAGCCTTCCGAGGTGCTGGCGGCGCTCCGAGAGGCGCTTCAGCCCGAAGACTCGCGCTTGAAGCCGGGCAACGTCCGCAATCTCACCTTCGACGGGGGAGGCTTTGCCCGGGTGCCCCTTGAGTACGCCGTGCGGCTGCCGCTCGACTTCGGCAAGAAGCCGGGGCCCTGGCCTCTCGTTCTGAGCCTTCCCGACGAGGGGGAGACGCCGGAGCAGCACCTGCGTCAGCGCTGGCTTGACAGGGACCTTCTGAGGAGTGCGATTCTTGTCAGCCCGGCGATGCCGGAGGAGCGCGACGCTTGGAGCCAGGTCATGGTGCTCGGCGCCCCCGGCGGCCTTGCACGGATCCTCACGGCCATCCGGGTCTGCACGGAGTCCTTTGACGTCGATCCTGATCGGGTGCTGTGCGTGGGAACTGGAGAAGGCGGCAACGCCGCGCTGGAAGCGGGTCGCCAGTTCCCCCAGCGCTTCGCCGGCATCGCATGCCGCGCATCGGACGCGGGGATCGAGCAGGTTGATGGGCTCAACAACTTGGCCGTCCGCATTACGGTGGGCGGCGCCAACTCGAAGGCGTTTGCGGAGAGGTGCAAGGAGAAGGGCGTCGATACGGTCACCTTGGACATGCGTCCGGACGAGGGCCCCTTGGTCGAGTGGCTCCTGCAGCAGCGCCGTACGCCTGCGCCCCTTGAGGTCCGAGTCGTGGTGGGTAAGCCGTTTCCGACTCGCTGCTACTGGGTCGGCGTGGCACCCATCGACCCGTGGACAGGGGGCGCGTACGCGCGGGTCCAGCTGCGGCCGGAAGCCAATTCGATCGTACTCAACGGCGGTGGGGTCTCGTTCGTGCGGCTGTACCTGTCGGATGACATGCTCGATCTGGACAAGCCGATCGCTCTGCAGGTGAACGGGGAGCTTCGGGAGGAGCGAGTCCAGCGCAGCGTGCGGTCGACGCGCGAGAATTTCTTGGACGGCGTCAGCGACCTTGGCGTGATGTACACGGCTCAGCTCGTCGTGGACCTACGCGCGCCCACGGATACCGTGCTTCCGGGAACCAAGGAGCTGACGTTGGGCACGACCAAGCTGATGGCCTCGCTGCGGAATCCAGGGCTCGCCGAGGCTCGGGGCTGGGTGGAGCGTGACGGACAGTGGTTCTCTCCCGAAGACCGATCGCGCCTACGCTCGGGCGATCGACGAGACCCAAAGACGGGGCTCTGGAAGACGCGTGCCGAGGCTAAGCTCGAGAGCAAGGGCGCCGTTCGAGCCGATGACGAATGGGTCGGCGCAGAGGACGCCGAGAAGTGGGCCGAGGGCTTGTTTCCGATCGATGGCGATTGGTGCGACCTAGCCCTCGCGAACCGGCGGCACACGCGGCTGGACAATCCGTGGATCATCCCCACGGCGTTCGCAAAGATCCACGCGACGACGGATCGCTCGACGGCGATCGCGGCGCTCGTGAACATGGCCGCCGCGATTCCGGACCTTGAGCGTGCCCTCGGCGTCGTTCCGCCGCTGCCTCTGGATGTTGTCCTTGCGCGCACGGAGGAGCAGGCGGACCGGCTCGCCTTCGGGGCACCCGACGGGCGCTTTGCGCCGCTGCACGGCGCGGGCCGTCACGTGCTCTACGGGGGCTACTTTGCCGAGCGAAGGTTCGAGCGCGATCGCTCGAAATTCGTGTACGACGGCGCTGGCGTTGGCACCTGGAACGCCGAGATCCTCCACGGGGACGCCTTCGGGCTGCACTCGTCTCGCCTGGCCTATGCGCTGTCGTGGGTGGACGCGGTCGACCCGAGCCCAAAGGCGGCCAAGGCGGCCGCCAAGAACGGTCCGGGGGCCGACTTCTTGAGCGACCTCGAGGCCGAGAAGCGGCTACCCGCGTGGCTTGCCTGGGGCACCGCGGTCTACGCCGAGCGCTTCTTTCGCGACACGAAGATCGACCTGGAGAAGACCCCGGACGCTGACCCGTGGTGGGCCCGGGCTTGGTCCCTTTCGAACCTGAAGGACGCCGGCGGCCTCGGGGAAATGGCCGAGGTCTTCGAGGTTCACCTGGACCCAGCGGAGGCAAAGAAAGCGCGCCTTCAGCTCCTGCGAGTCGGCACCCTCATGGCCTTCGTCCTGGACGGGAACAGCGAGCCGGTGCGCACGGCGCACGCGGCCCTCAAGGCTGGTCTCGTAGAAGCTGGGATCGGAGGAACCCTTGATCCGCAGCTCATCCGCGACCTTGAGGAGGCCATCGTCGCAAGCGAAGCCGAGCTGAGGGCGTTCGTCGGCGAGTCATAGCCTCCATTCAGGGCATCGCCTGATCACTCAAAGAGGATCGACACGGCGTTCGTGAAGTTCGACGTCGCGGA
>CAYQKK010000002.1:0-37051 GCA_964417955.1 uncultured Planctomycetaceae bacterium | reverse complement strand
GTCGTGCTGCGGCTGCCTTCCAAGCGGATGAAGCCGCGGTCACCGGTGCTGTTGGGGTTGCCGTAGCAGTACTGAAACGCAGGAGAGTCTCCGTTGGACGGGAAGTAGGTGTTGCCTCTGACGTCCGCATCGCCACCGACCCCAATGTCGTGCCCAATGCCTACGTAGCGGCTCGACGTAAATCCACCCGAGTAGCGCGAGGCAAGCGCGACGCCGCCGCGGACCGTGTAGATCGTGGTGGCGGTTGGCTGGCCGACGGGGCCTACCGGAACGCGTCGCTCTGAGATCGAAAGGTACTCGCCTTCCGTAAAGTCAAAGGCAGTGATGAAGCCGACGTAGCCGTTCGACGTCGGACTTGCCTCGAGGTAGCTGACAATGAACTCCTCCGCGTTCGAGGAAAGTCGAGCCTCGGCCTGATCGATGTCGAGGTCAGCGTGCTCGCTCCGTTGGAGCTCTACGGTGTTGATCGTAGACGCACCCTGGACAAAGCAAACGAAGGTGTCTTCTTCGGGCGTCGAGAACTGGTCGTAGGCGATCGTGTAGGTGGGGGCTGTGCTTCCCTCGAAGAGGATGGCATCAGAGACATCGAGCTCCCCGATGGAGGACCCTATCGGAAGGGTGACGGCAGAAGAGTGGGAGAACGCGGGCGTACCGTTGGCATTCAGCTGCTCGACCTCGACGGTGTACTGCTGGTCGGAGAGGCGGCGGTTGATCCAGGCGACGCTCCAGCGGTTGACGTTGCTCGGATTTCCCGTGGACTCCGAAATGCAGATGTCGGTCGAGTCGTGGTCTATCGAAGGGTCAAAGAAGAGTGAGGAACCCAGCGACCCGTCAGCGAATACGACTCGCCCCTGGGCGTCGGAGTCGGGCCCGAAGTCTGCGTTCCACACGACGACGAACCGTGCGTCAGACGTGCCAGCCCAGCTGCCTCCAACGTCGGGCTGGGATTGGGTCACCGTGGTCGACGGCGTCGTGACTTGGATGATCCCAGTGTCGAACGAGCCGCTCGCGAAGTCCCAGGTGCGAGCGACGATGGAGTTGCCCGACGCTGTCCCTTCGTTCCGAGCGACGACGAGTGCCTTACCGGCGCTGTTCACGGTGGCTGCGCTCGGGTCCGTCCAGTTCTCCGTGCCGGAGTCCATGTAGCTGCCACGCGGGTTGCCACCGAGCGTCTCCACGTCCGTTACGTAGATATCGACGTCCGTGCCCGAGAACTGATCCTCGTAGACATAGAGGAAGCGATCCGTTCCAAACTGGTAGGTGATCTCTACGTCACGCTGGAAGCCGCCCGCCGTATCGACATTGAAGGTGTTGAAGAGCGGATCCACAATGATGGCCCCGGTCGCGTCTCTCAAGAAGGCTGCCGGGACCGTGAGGGTCAGGTGGTTGCCTTGCAGTTCCGCCGGGACGTGGGCAGTGCGGCCCGCACCGTCGAGCACGACGGCTTCGCCGTAGCGCATGCCGCCCAGTTCGTTCGAAAAGGTGAACGCGGCCCCCTCGGGCGCGGCGACGAGGTCCGTAGAAACCTCCATCTCAAGCTCGAGGTCCGTTGTGGCGCCCGCCACATCCAGGGCGAAGCTCTGTTCGACGGACTCCACGGCAAAGTCGTAGATCACCTCAACGGCGCCACGATCGAGGACGATGCGGTCGCCCGTGCGCGTCACGCTTGCGCGCTCCGAGAGCTCGATCTCGCGGCCCCCAAGCGATGCGCTCGTGAGGCGGAAACTCACCGGGTAGTTGCGCGGCGCGTCGGACCCGAGGAATGGAACGTAGGTGAAGCCGTCCTTCGCAGCCTCTGCCTTGTAGGTCTTGCCGCGGACCCACGTTGAGTCCTCGCCTGGCTGGAAGTACAGCCGATCCCGATCGATCGCAATGGACTCGGCGGGGCCGCGAACCTCGGAGTCTGGGGTAGCCGCGCTGGCTGCAGGGAGCGGCTGCACGAAGAACTCACCGTTGGCTGGCGACTCGATGCCGCGCGGCTCCAGGGAGTGGGGCGTATCGCCCCTCAGGAGTGCGTTGCGATCCTTGGGAAGGACCTCGACCTGGGCCTGCAGGGCAGCGGCAGGGGCAGCGATCGCGCCCGCAGCGAGAGCGATGGATGTAGAGCAGAGAAGTTTGTGATGCATAGCGGTAGGGACGTGCCTTGAAATCAACGTGAGGGACGGGCGCTGCCGCGGGGTGCGGCGGCTCGGAGGCACTGACTGCTGACCCAGAATGGGCGTTTAGCCGAATCCCGAAGATCCCTCTCGGCAACTCCCGCTAGAATCCCGGCGGCATGGCCAGAAGACTCAGCAAGCGCGATAAGTGGGCGGAAAACCAGGAACTCGAACGCGTCCACGAACCCGATCGGGATGCGATCGTCTCGGAGAACGCCACCTACATGAAGGGGGAGTGGGGCACGAAGGCGTTTGACGACGATCAGCCGCTAACGCTCGAGCTGGGCTGCGGCCAGGGGCTTTTTGCCATGGACCTTGCGCGTCGCTTTCCGGATCGCAACGTGCTCGGCGTCGACGTCAAGAGCCACCGCTTCTACCGCGGCGCAAAGGACTCGGAGGTCGCGGGCGTGACCAACGTGGCGTTTCTTCGAACTCGGATTCAGTGGCTCGACCGCTTCTTCGCGCCCGATGAGGTGTCGGAGATCTGGCTGACGTTCTCAGATCCCCAGGAAGGCGACAAGCGCGGCACCAAGCGCCTCACATCGCCCTACTACCAGGCGATCTATCAGAGCGTGCTGCGCATGGGCGGCCGCGTGCATGTGAAGACGGACAGCCAGGACCTGTACGAGCGCACGCTTGAACACGCCGCCGAGTCGGGGATGAAGGTCACCGGCCAAACTGCGAACGTTCACGGCGAACGCCAAGAGCTGTTCGACGAGGAAATCGCCGAGTCCTTGGGCTTCATCACGGCTTTTGAAGACCGCTGGATCAAGGAGGGCCGCCGTATCCACTACGCGCAGCTTGAGAAAGTGCAAGACGTGGACCCAGAAGTTCTCACTGAAGCGCTGCGCATGCTCCAAGGGCCGGCGGAACGCACGAAGCCGCGCTTTCCCAAGGGACGCGGCGACAAGGCGCGGGTGACGTGGTCCCCCGCGGGCCTCGATTGATCTATCAGAAGAGCGTGTCTGGGGTCAATAGCTGCGGTCCTTCGTTGCGCACGTTGTTGACCTGGGTGCTGACGCGGTCTGTGACGAGCGTTCCTTTGGGAGCCGGCGCCAAGAGGCGTGCCGTGGCTGCGTCGTCGATGATCTCGGGTGTGAGCCATCGATCGAAGTCGTTCTCTTCGATCAGGCAAGGCATCCGGTCGTGCAGGCCGTCGAGGTCCTCGTTCGCTTCGGTCGTCAGCACCGTGAACGTCGTGCGAGGTCCCTCGCTGTCGTTGCCTTTCCACTGTTCCCAGAGCCCTGCGAAGGCAAGGGGCTGTTCGTCCGCCCGGCGGATGCGGAACGGGATCTTCTCCTTGCCGTCGCGTTTCCACTCGTAGAACCAGCTGGCGGGAACGAGGCACCGCCGCCGTTTGAAGGCGGCGCGGAACGAGGGTTTGATCGCGGCCGTCTCAGAGCGCGCATTGATCGTTCGGTAGGCGATCTTGGGGTCCTTCGACCATGAAGGAATGAGTCCCCATCTCATCGCCTCTACCTTGCGCTCACTGTCGCCCGCCGATTGCACGACAACCGGAGCCTCCTGGCTGGGCGCGAGGTTGTAGCGGACGTCGTACTCCTGGAGCACCTTGAGCGCAAAGAGCGCGGCCAGCACGTCAGGCTCAGCTGTCAGGGCGTATCGTCCGCACATGGGTCTAGTCTACTCGAACGATCCACGTCGCCTACCTCGGCGATGGAACGTCGACGGATCGCAAGGTCTGAAGGTTGGCCCCTTGCTGAAGCGTGACGACTTCACCTTCTCCTTGACGAGGCGTCCCCCGGGAACCCTCCGTGAACGCGTAGGCGCCAGGGAGGAGCGGGCCCAAGGAGAGGCGTCCATTCTCAGGCACGGATAGCGACTGGACCCTAGGTTGATCGACTCGCCCAATGTAGAGCTGTCCGTTGAAGGGTTCCCCGTTCTGTCGTGAACAGCTGAGTTCGACGGCCGCGGCGCCGGCTTCGTACAGGTCGCCGAAGTCGACGAATGCCTGGGGGGCGTCGATGTTGAGCGGCATCGTGACGGTCTTTTGGACCAAGGTCTGGCCGAGAATATCCTGGAGCTCCACGTCGAAGGTGGAACCGGGGCGAAGACCGTCGACCCACAGGTCGCGATCGGGGACTGCCTGCAGGAAGGCTTGCCCCTTGCCGTCCTTCCACTGGTCTCCGGCGGAGCGGAAGTACTTGACGCGCTTTCCCCCGAGGCGACGGTAGACCGTCCAAAAGCGCTCCGAAGCGCGTTTGGAAAGGTGGTCTCCCTCGAACGCACTGACGGCCATACGGAGCACCAAGTTGACGGACTTGTCCGGATCGAATCCCGAGCGATCGCCCAGGCTGAAACGCACCCCGAGGCGCGGGTTCCGGCGCAGCTCTATGACCTGAGGCGTTGCGGGGGAGTGCGCTTGGCGTTCGACGGTGACTTCACGGTAGCCATACCCCTCGGCGAGAACTCGAATTTTCGAGCCGGCCGCGGCGTGAACTGAGGCGATGCCTGCCTCGTCCGTAAGCGCTTCCTCGGAGGCTGAAGCCACGGCGGCGGTCACGGGCTCGGCTTTGCCATCGCCGGCATCCACGCGCAGCTGGAAGTGGGCCAACGGCGCCCTTGGGATCTCGATGATCCCTAGATCATGAACCTCTCCGGGATGCGGCGCAGGGTGGGTGATGACGACCCCTTCTTGGAGCAGCTCGAGCCCATGCCACGGATCCTCACTACCGCGCCGATAGGGGCGCTCGAGGACGACTGGAACCTGGAATCGACCCTCTTGATCGACCAAGGTCCGCACCTCGGCCATCCACTTGCCGTCGCTGTCCGTTGGGAACATGTTGATGAGCCCGGTGTAGGGCTGCCGGTCGTCGGCCCAGACGATTCGGCCCGTCACGCAGGCCCGCGGGACGACCTCGATGCGAAGAGCGTCGGAGTCCCGTTCAAACGAGAGCCTACGCTTCCCCGGAGTTGCCGTTCGGAAACCGCTGGCGCGGACGAGCTCGAACTCAGCGGGAAGCTCGAGGGAGTAGCCGGGCCAGCTCGCGCGGGTTGTGAACTCGAAGCCGCCGTCTGGGTCCGTCTCAATCACACCTTGAGTCCATGCCAGTCCGTGCTCTCGCAGCACCGCCTGCATGCGGTCGTCGCTGTTGATTTCAACCGGCCAGTGGTTCATTTGGCCCCGGCTCCGCCAAAGCGTGATCTTGCGTCCCGGCGGGAGGCCGTCGATCAGGATTTGGCCGGGAATGCGGCGCTGGGGCTGCAGCGTGAGCTGCATGTCTTGGCGTTCCGACCACTCGAGTCGCCAGCGCTGGTTCTCGTAGCCATTGGCTCCGGCGTACACAAGACCCCGCGCGTCTTGGGGAAGTTCGGCTACGCCGTCGGCGTCGATTTCGAGCGGAAGCGGTGTCCAGTCTTCGTCCGCCCAGACGGCCCTGGCGGCCGAGAGCGGTCGCCCGGCCTCGTCGACGAACCGCAGCGTAGACTTCCCAATCGTGGCAGGTTCCAACGAAGTCTCGGGGGCCAATGCAGTTGGCTCGCCGATGATCCGTTGCCGCGCGGTGGCGTTGGCTACCGCCGCTTGGGCGACGTCGCCAGTTCGCGCGGTCTCTGGCTCCGTTGGATCGCCCTGGGCAAGTGGGACGGTGGCTGCACGGGACTCAGAAGTCGTGGACGGGGAGAGCCACCACCACGTAGCGGCAGCCGCCACTAGCACGACCGCGACGCTCGCCCACGGAACGAGGGTTGTGCCGCCCATGGAGGCGGTTGCGTGGGGGCTGCCATGGGCCCGCGGCTCATTTGTGAGTGGCCCCGGCGTCGAGTGCGAGCCAACGATCAAGCACAGACCCAGGCTCCAGCCGTCAGCGCCTCGCTCTGATTCCACGAGCCGCTGCCGCAGACGCTCCATCGCACGCGAGAGCCGCTTGCGGACGGTGGCGACGGGCAGCCCCATGGTGCGAGCCATCTCCCTCGGAGGCTGCCGATCGAGGTAGCGCTGGGTAATAAGCCGCCCGTCATTCGCATCGAGTGCACTGATTTCGTCGAGGAGCGCTCGGTGCACTTCGAGTTGCTGCACCGATCGCGTCGTGTCGTCCACGGCGTCGGGTCGAGACGCTTTCGACTCCGACCAAGCCTGTGAGGCGGCCCGTTCGCGCCGCCTTCCTGCCTTACGTCGTGCCACGGTCCAGAGCCAGCCGCGGAGCCTGGCGCCCTCAAGGGCCAGGCCCTCGATCGTCGGCGGCTTACGCAGGGCCTCAAGGGCCACTTCCTGCGTCAAATCTCCCGCTGCCGCGTCGTCGCCCACAAGGCGAACCGCCACTCGGCGAAGCCAAGCGAGCTCCTGCACTAACTGTTCTTGCTTTTCCATGATGGAGGGTCAGTGCCGTGCAGGCAGATTCCGTGACCCAAAAACCTTGGATCCTGCGCAGCGTCCCCTGGCAGCGTCCTCACCCCGGTGAGTCGCTGGGTGTTGTCCTTGACGAGACTAGTCCGCATCCGTCTCGAGCTGGTCCTTGAGCCACGCGCGGGCGAAGCGCCAGTCGTTCTCAACGGTGCGTGCCGAAACCCCGACCACCTCTGCGATCTCCTCCATCGTGAGCCCGCCGAAGAAGCGGAGTTCAACGATACGAGCTTGGCGCTCCGAGAGCTTGGCCAGGCCCGTCAGCGCTTCGTCAAGGTGAAGGAGGTCAAGTTCCTCCTCCTCTTCGCCCACGATGGATAGATCGAGGTCCATTCTGCGTACCTCGCCGCCGCGCTTGGCGCTCTTGTGCCTTCGGGCGTGGTCCACAAGGATGCGGCGCATGGCGACTGCCGCGACGCCTACAAAATGGGACCGGCTCGCCCACTTCACCCCCTGGGGCGCCAGCTTCACATAGGCCTCGTGGACTAGGGCGGTGGGCTGCAGCGTGTGGTCGTTCCTTTCGCGAGAGAGATACGCTTTCGCGAGCTGTCTCAGCTCGTCGTACACGGCGCCAAGGAGGTCATCTGGGGCTGGGTCGCCTTGGGTTGCTGGATCTGCCATCAGATGGGGCGCAGGCTGGAGTGCACGGGGGGGGGACGTGGGAGCGGCGGGCAGGGTGCTGCTGGGGCACTATCACTAGCGCGCACTGGGAGCCGGGAGCCCGCACTAGTTCTGAAATAAGCCGTAAGGAGTGTCAGATCGTGCAGGAGCGCCGCGGGGTTGTCTTGTCATGGCACACGCTTTGTCACGTAGAACGCGGCGGAGATAAGGATGGCGCCCGCCGTGGCGGCGACGGTGCCGCTCGCGTCGATCGCGCTGCCGATGACGAGAGGTGCTGCGTGGGTCGCGAGGGCATAGCCCGTGAACCCGGCTGTCGCGCCCAACGCGGCTGACAGCATGACGTAGGAGCCGAGCCGCTGGGTCAAGAGTCGGGCGGCGGCGGGGGGGCAGGTCAGCAGTGCGATGACGAGGATAGAACCCAGAGCTTCGAAGCTGGCGATGACCGCGGCGGTGGTGAGGAGCTGCAGGGCCGTGCGAATGGCGCCCGGTCGAAGTCCGCGTGTGCCAGCGAACTGTGGGTCGAATAGCATTGCGCGCAACAGGCGCCAGCCAAAGAAGACAACGGCGAGGGTGGCTGCGAGGGTCACGCTCAGAGTGAAGATCGGTTGCGGTAGCGCGGTGAGGGAGGCAGCGCTCCAGGGGGAAGCACCCTGTTGGATCGGCCAGAAGAGCAGCTCGAGCTGGCCGCTAAGAACGCAGTCGAGATCGAGGTCGACGTTGCGCGCGCCGCTGGTTTCCACCAAGAGAACTCCCAAGGCAAAAAGTGTGGTGAACACGACACCGATCGCTGCGGTGGGTTCGACGCGGGCGTACCGCGTGAGCGCCGAGATCGCGAGGCTGGCGAAGAGTGCGGCGCCGAGGGCTCCCAAGAACATGGGGAGCGGCGCGCGTGAGCCCGTCAAGATGAAGGCGACAACGAGGCCAGGGAGCACCGAGTGAGCCATGGCGTCGCCCATCATGGCGCGCCGCTGGAGCACGAGGAACGACCCGAGCAGCGCGAGCGTGGTCGCGCTCAGGACGACGGCGGCCAAGGGGGCGGCGTCGAGCAGCAGGAAGTCGCTGGGGGAAGCCACTAGGGTTGCTCTCCTGATGGCGATTGGCGGGCGAGGAGCCGGGCCTTGACGCGCTGCCGCAAGAGGCGCTCGCGGCGTAGACCCGCGAGGAGTCCGCGCTCAGGCGCGAAGAGAGCGCTGAGAGCGAAAAAGAGAGCGGAAATCAATACCACCACCGAACCGGTTGGAACGGAGGGCAGCACCCGCGAAAGCGAAACACCGAGGACGCCGCTTGTCGCACCGATGGTGGCGCTGAGAACGACCAACGGACCCACCGCGCGTGTCCAGAGGCGAGCGGCAGCGCTAGGGGTGACGAGGAGTGCGACCACCAAGAGCATGCCGACGGCCTGCATTCCCGCGAGGGTGACCGCGGCGACGAGGGCGCCGAGCGCTGCGTCGATGGCGCCCACGGGGAGGCCAGAGGTACGCGCAAAGCGTTCGTTGAACGCGACGGCTCGAAGTGGCTTGAACAGGACGGCCGTGAACAGTGTGGCGGCAAAGGCGAGTGAACCCATGGCCAACGCGTCCGCGCGGGTCATGCTCGACGCTGCGCCGAAGATGAGCGAGTCAAGCCCCGCCTGATCCGCACCGCTGACCCTGCGCGCGATGGACAAGGTGGCGATGCCTGCGCCGAACGACGCGCTGGAGACCGCCGCGGTTGCGGTGTCCGCTTGCAGCCGAGTCTTCCGAGTCAACCACTCGATCGCGCCAACGGCGAGGGCACCGGCCACGCCCGCTCCAATGAGGAGAACGACCATGTTGCGCGCGGGGGGAGGTCCCGCCGCTCCGCCGCTCGAACGCAGCTGCGCGTGGATCAAGAACGCCACCGCAACGCCAACGAGCGAAGCGTGGGCGAAGGCATCAGCCACAAGGGACTGCTTCTTGAGCATCGCGAACGAGCCCACCGCTCCGGCGGCGAGGCCAAGGAGTGCGACGCCAAGGAGGACGACGTTGGTGTTGTACCCGCCCCCGAGGGTGAGTACGTCGAACCACTGGGCGAGGAGTGTCTCCTGCGTCGGCATCGGGGGGCCGCTAGTGCGGAAGGACGTGCTCGGGCGGACGCTCCGGCGTGCCGGTTCTCTCGGGGAGCCTATATGCCTTGGCGATGATCTCAGGCGTCAGGGCTTCCTTGCAGGAACCGCTTGCGATGCGCTCCTTGTTGAGTACAAGCACGTCGTCGAAGCGCTCGGCGACGTCATCAAGATCGTGGTGGACGGCGACGACCGTCTTGCCCGCGGACGTAAGGTCCCTTAGCTGTTGGGTCAGCAGATCCTCTGTGGCCACGTCGATGCCTGCAAACGGTTCGTCGAGGAGATAGAGATCGGCATCCTGCGCGAGGGCGCGCGCGAGGAAGATGCGCTGCTGTTGGCCGCCAGAGAGCTCGCCGATGGGACGGTCGGCGAAGGGGCCCATGCCCACTCTCATCAGGGCGTCGCGGGTTGGCTTGCTTGTGCCTTGACGGCTCTTACCGAGCAGTCGATTGCCCCATCGAGAAAGCAAGTCAGGGACTAGCCAGCCCGCGCCTTGCGTGATGCCCATTTGTACGACCTGGGCTGCGGTGATCGGAAAGTCCCAGTCGATGGATTCCCGCTGCGGCACATAGGCAACTCGCTGGCGTGCCGCGCTGAAGTCCAAGCCCCAGAAGCTCGCGCGACCGCTGATGATCGGCGCGAGGCCGATCGCCGCATTCAAGAGGGAAGACTTGCCAGCGCCGTTGGGGCCGACGATGGCGGACATGGCGCCTTCGCGCGCGGCCCAACTGACATCCCAAAGCACGGGCTCTGCGCGATAAGCGACCACGAGTCCTTCGACGACGAAAGGCTCAGCGCCTGCATTGCGGACGATCATTGGGGGCTAGCGGTCGGGGAATCGCTGTGCGCCGCTGGATCTTGAGAGCCGCCTAGGGCGGCTGCGATGGTCTTGATGTTGTGCTCGACCATCCGAATGTAGGTGCCCGCGTCTCCGGGGGCGTCCGAATGGAGCGTTCCGCCAAGTGCCACGGCCTGACCGCGCGCGCCCGCGCCCTCTACGAGGGCCTTGATGTTTCGGTCGGACACGGTCGACTCCACGAATACGGCGGGGATCCTTGCCTCGACGAGCAGATCGACGAGGGATTCGATCGCCTGCAGGCCACTCTCGCTAGCGGTGGAAAGGCCTTGGATGCCTTCGACGCGGATATCGTAGCGCCGCCCGAAGTAGCGAAATGCATCGTGGGCGGTGACGAGGATGCGCGCCTCTTTCGGAATGGTGTCGATGACGCTTTGGGACTGGGCGTCCAGCTGCAGGAGGCGCTCTTCGATGGACGCAGCTCGAGCGTCGAGGGCTTCCAGTGGCGCACCGGTCGCGGACATCGCGTTGCTTAGGGCCGAAGCAATAGCAGGCGCAGTGCGGGACCAAAGGGATGGGTCCATCCAAACGTGTGGATCGACAACTCCGGCGTCGGACATGGTCTCGGTGTCCTGAAGAATCGACTCAGCGACAGGGAGCAGAGGTATCCCCGCCTCGCTGACACGCCGCAGGTGGGGCTCAAGGTATCCCTCCAGTCCGAAGCCATTGACGATGACGAGGTCCGCGCGCATGAGGCGTGCCACGTCGTCGCGCGTCGCCCGAAAGAGGTGGGGATCAACGGTGGGACCGAAGAGCACATGGACCTCGGCAAGATCGCCGGCAACCTCCCGCGCGATGTCACCAATCATGGTGGTGGTGCAGACCACTTGCGGGAGACGGGAGCCATCGGCTTGGACTCCGTCGGAATCCGTCTGGTCCCCGCAGCCCGTTGCGGCTGAGAGCACGTAGGTCGAAGCCGCCAGAAAGCAGAGTGCGGTGAGTTGGCGACGGTTCATATGGGTGCGTGGGACCATCTCGCGGTTGGACCCGTCGGGCAGGTCCAACGGGTCGGGGAGGCCCTAGGGGCGAAAGTGTAGCATAGGCTACGGATGGAGGCCCCTTCATGGTCCTAGACCAGGGAGAAATGGGCCTGGTGACGGCAAGGAGTGGATATTTACTCCTGCCTTACGATTCGATTCCAGGGGCCGTCGGAGGGGGAGAGCCGGAGAGCTGGGCGAAGAGTTGGAGAGTGGGGAGGCTGACGTGGTGCTCGACGCCTTCGGCATCAATCTCGGCCGCGCGGGGTGAGATGCCGAGCCAGAGGAGGAAGGCGAGCACGATTTGGTGTCGTTGGCGGGAGCTCGCGGCGAGTTGTCGGCCGGAGGGTGTGAGGTGAACGGGGCGGTAGGGTTGGGTTTGCACGAGACCATCCCTCTGGAGCCGGCCGAGGGCGCGGCTGACCGTGACGTGGCTGACGCCAAAGTGGTGGGCGAGATCGACGACACGGGCCTCGCCTCGTTCTCGAATGAGGTCGTCGATCGCCTCCACGTAGTCCTCGGCGAGTTCTTTCGCGTGGGCTTCGCGCACGCGCTCGAAGCGGGGTGCCGGAGACGTGGTTGGGCTGTCTTCCGGTGGGTTCGGGCCGCGCAGATGGGCGGACTCCGCGTGCTGAGAGAAGGCCGCGAGGGTCTCTGGGCCAACGTGGTGTTCGATGCCTTCGGCGTCGAGCTGGGCGGAATCATCGGGGACACCGATGGCGAGCAGGAAGCGCAGCACGACGGCGTGGCGCGCCTTCGAGGTCTTGGCCATGGCGCGGCCGGCATCGGTCAGATCGATCGAGCGGTATGGGGCGGTGATGACCAATCCGTCACGTTGGAGGCGGTCGATGGTTCGACTGACAGTGACATGGCTGACGCCAAAGCACTCTGCGAGGTCGCGGACGCGTGCTTCCCCATTCTCGTCTTGGAGATCCGCGATGGTCTCTACGTAGTCTTCCGCCGTTTCGGTTCGGTTGGCCCGGCGTACGGCTGCGTGTCGATCGCTGATGCGGTAGGACGCTGAATCGTCGGGCCTCGCCTCGTTGGGATTGTCGTCTGGAATCGTCACAGTAGGTTGCCATGAAAGCGTAGCAACAACCGTGGGCTCCGGCCCTATGGTGTCCTGCTGGCCGCTCGCGGACTCGCTGGCTACCTGCCGAATCTCCAACCATGAACTACCGCAGAATGGGCCGAACGGGCCTTCAGATCAGCAGCGTTTCGATTGGCGGCTGGTTGACTTTTGGGGGCAGCGTCGATGCTGCCAACACCCAGGCGATCATTCGCGCTGCCGTGGATGCCGGCGTCAACTTCATCGATCTCGCCGATGTGTACTCGAAGGGCGCCGCTGAGTCGGTCATTGGCGATTTGCTGGGCGAGTACAGGCGCAGTGATCTCGTGCTATCGAGCAAGGTCTTTGGGCGAATGGGCGACGGAGCCAACGATCGGGGTCTGTCGCGCAAGCACATCATGGAGAGCGTCGAGGGATCCTTGAAGCGCCTCAAGACGGACTACCTGGATCTGTACTTCTGTCACCGGCGTGACGCGGACACGCCGCTCGAGGAAACCGTGCGCGCGATGGACGACCTGGTGCACCAGGGCAAGGTGCACTACTGGGGAACGAGCGTGTGGCCTTCTGATGCGTTGACGGACGCCCACGACCTTTGTGCCCGGCGCGGCTACTACGCACCCCTCGTCGAACAACCGCAGTACAGTCTCCTCGAGCGCTCGATCGAAGCGGACGTGCTGCCCGAAGCTGCGCGGCTTGGCATGGGGGTGGTTGTGTGGAGCCCCTTGGCAGGCGGACTCTTAACGGGCAAGTACAACGATGGAGTGCCCCAAGGGAGCCGCGGCGCCGAGACGGAGTGGTTGAACGAGAAACTCAATGACCCAACGATCGAGCGGCTCAGGCGCCTCAGCACCGCGGCGGATGGGCTCGGCGTGCAGCCTTCCCAACTAGCCTTGGCCTGGATTCTGCGTCGACCCGAGATCACCAGCGTGATCACCGGTGCGACTCGCGCAGAGCACGTCGCGATGAACGTTGAGGCTGCGGACTTGGAGCTGTCGGACGATGTGGCTCAACAGCTCAGCGAGGTCTTTTCGTCTTGAACGCACCACATCGCCTCGACAGGCACTCCCTTGGGCACTCCTCCAGGCGCGGCGCTGCTTTCAAGAAGCTCCTCGTGTTCTTGGGCATGACGGCCATCATGCTCGGGTTCCTCGAGTGGGCGGTGGGCCGCTACTTCCCCGTGGGTGGCCAGGTCTACGCGTTAAACGAAGAGCTCCTCTTCGACGCGGTTCCCGGGGCCGCACGGATCCAAGTGATGCCCGCACGCTCCGGTGGGGCCGGTGATGCTGTCCGTGTTCCAGTGCGCATTGGCGCCGACGGGTTCCGCGGCGCGAACCTGGAGGAGCCCAAGCGGCGCAAGCGTGTCCTCGTGATCGGCGACTCGCTCGTGATGGCCGAGAATGTGCCCCTTGAGTCGACCTTCGTGCATTGGCTTGGACGTGAACTGAGCGAGCGCCTCGGGGCCACAGCCGGCAACGACGCAAACGCGGTGGAGACCATCAACGCCGGCCGCTCCGGCTACGGTCCAGATCAAGCGCTCTTGTTGCTCGAACGTGAGCTTGAACCCGTCGACCCCGATCTCGTCGTGTGCGTGCTCTGCGCTCACAATGACTTCGGTGATTTGATGCGCAACAAGCTGTTCCGCCTTGGCGAAAGCGGCGCTGCGGAGCGCGCGACGCCGATTGTTGGACAGCGCGAGGTCGATCTGTTCGCCGAGCGGCAGCGAAAAAGCTCCCAGCCGGCGCTGCAGCGACTCTGGCGCTTTTGGAAGGACAGCCGCGGCGCCCCTCCGGCGGTCGAGTCCGTCACCCCGGGCACGGTCAGCGGCTACGCCGCGGCGCTGAATGAACAGGCGCGGGAGCACCTAGAAGACCGAAACCCTGAGGTGGTGTCGCTCTTCCAGGACTTCTACGACATCGATGTAGCCGCATCGCTTCCGAACTCGTTCGCTGCAGCCAAGGTCGAGCTGATGACCGGGGTCTTGTTCCGCATGGTCAAGTTGACCTCCCAAGAAGACGTCCCGATCGTGTTCGTGATCGTGCCCTCGGCCGTGGACCTTTGTGAGGACTTCGGTGTGAAGGTCGACCCGCTCAGGTTCCCCACCCACAGCAAGACGGCACTGGTGGACGCTCTCTTCGGAGCGGTGGGTCTCGCTGGCGGTATCGCGATCGACGTGACACCGGCGCTAGTGGGGGAGGGCTCTGCCGACCGCCACTTCGTCGGCGGGGTCGACATCCATTGGAACGCTTCCGGCCAACGAGCCGCCGCGTCCTTTGTCGCAGAGGAAATCATGCGCGACAATGCGTCCTCGGAGGCGCTGGATGCCTCATTCTGAGGCGCGTGCCCAAGTTCTCAGTCTCGTGCTCCCTTGGGAGACACCGTCGGAAGAGGCACGGCTGGTGCGCCCGGCAGGAGTCGAACCTGCGACCTTTCGCTTCGGAGGCGAACGCTCTATCCAGCTGAGCTACGGGCGCTTCTGAGCGCGGATCCTACGGCCCGGGGGCTGCATTCCGCCACCATGGGGCCTATCTAAAATGAGACGGATCTAAACAGTCCGCGACACTCTTTCCGGGACGGCGCCCCCGCCGCGGCGAAGTCCCTGACGTAAGCGGCGTGTCCCACTGTGTGAAACCGGGTTCAGACGCCATCTTTCCAATGTAAACGTCGGATCTCTAGTAACCTAGATCCCGCGATCCCCTAGTCGACTCTGTCGGGCCCCCCGCCCGCACGTCCTTTTCCAGCCCAGCACGGAGCCCTCAATGAGCGAGTCCACCAACTCCCGCCTGAACTTGCCAGCGACGTCAGTCGCTGTCTCGACGTCTGAGTCGTCCTGGCTGAGTCGCGTTCTAGCAGGCGTACACGTGGGCTCGAAGGTGGTGCTGGGTGTAGGTGTTGTTTCGCTTGCGGGCTCCCATGCGGGTTCCTGGGCCGGTGGAGTTGACCTCGGGCCCGTCGATCTTTTGGGTCAGCCCATCGAGCAGCTGCAGGCTGCTCCCCTTGCCATGTCCCTCGACGACTTCGATGGTGATGGTCTGTCCGACGCTCAGGAAGAGATCCTTGGACTCGAGCCCTTTCTGGCGGACACGGACTTTGATGGATTCAACGACGGCGAGGAAATCGCGCGTCAGAGCGATCCCTTCGACGAGTGGTCGACCCCCGTCTCCACGGACATCTCCGCCTCGATCACGGCCCACGGGGGAGAATCGACGCTTCGCCTCGTGATCGTCATGCACGAGCCCGCGGGGGAGATTGGGAACTCTAAGGTCCGGATCGGTGCCTTGACGGACCACGGCACGGTTTCCGTGCCGCTCGGCCGCTTCATCGCCTACGCCGACATCCTGACCAGCACGGGCACCGATGGATCGCAGGTGACGAGCGTCGACATTCCGATCCACTCGGGCTTCGTCCACGCGAACGAGAACGTCACGTTCTTCTTGGCGGCGGGCAACAAGCACCAACCCGCGTACTCTGCGGCCGCGAAGGTCGACGTCATGTCCACGGACAACGTGCTGTTGCTGCTTCGCCCCGTCGCAACGAACAACGCGAGCTTCCAGCAGGGCGGCAGCATCCGTCAGCCCATCCCGCCCAGCAGCAGCCCATCGGTCCCGACTTCTTGGGTTCCGGGCGCGGTTTGTTTCCAGCGCTCGATCACCGTGGGCGGCAACGGCGCCACGGTTCTCAAGGAGATCATCGAGGCTGAATGCCTCCAAGGCTTCGATTCGTACTGCGCATCAGACTGCGCCTCCTCGGTCAACACGACCTTCCGCACGATCGACCCGGGTGTGTTCATCGGGGGTTGAGGCTCTCCTCCTGATCGCGCGCTCATACAGGTTGGCCGGCATGTCTCGTAAGGAGGCATGCCGGTCTCCTGCATTGATCCGGTTCACAGGGATGACATGAACCTTCCCTTCCCGCGCCGCAGGATCGGGCATACTTCAGCCGCGCCAAGGTGCTCCCAGAGCAGTCTCGAAAGAGAACTGACCCAAGTGCTCCCTTCGCTGCGGAATTCGGGCTACGAGAGGAACCCCGCCTCGCTCGTACTCGTCTTTACCCAGTTCACATGACAGGCCCCCTCCGAGCAGACCCCGATAGAGACCTTGTCTTGGAGTGCCAAGGCGAGCCTGACCGTGGTTTCCAAGGACCGTTTCGGCAGCTCTACGATCTGTACAAGGACCGCGTCTACAACGTCTGCTTCCGCATCACCGGCAATGCGACGGATGCGATGGACGCTTCCCAGGAGACCTTTGGGATCCTGCACCGGAAGATCGGTGCCTTTCGCTTCGAGTCGAAGTTCTCCAGCTGGATCTACCGCATCGCGGTCAACGCGAGCATCGATATCAAGCGCCGTTCTGGCGCCCGTTCCGTGGCGTCCCTCGATGCCATCAGGGCGTCTGGTGACGGCGGCGGCTCCTCCCCACTGGAGATCCGCGATGACGGTACGGAGGCTCCTTCGGCCGCTGCCTCTCGACACGAGCTTGAGGCTGACGTTCAGAAGGCCATCGATCGGCTTTCGCCCAAGATGCGCGCCATCATCGTGCTGCGCTACCTCGAGAGCCTGAGCTACGAGGAGATCTCGGAGTCGCTTCAGATCTCCCTCGGAACGGTGAAGTCACGGCTGTCCCGGGCCCACGCGGCCCTCGATCGCGAGCTGACCCCTATGCTCGATCGGCATTTTGTCGAGTGATTTGACCCGTCGGCGGGCTGCGGCTCGGACTCGCTGAGTCTCCAAACGGGTCTCCAAGAGAGTCCCGAGCTCGCCCCGTTGGTGGCCCCTTCCGGGGTCTGCAAAGGGGCTTTCCTTGATTTCTACCGTGGCGATGCCGTGGTCCAAGTGGCAGCGGACCTCTCCGCTCCCAAAAGGAGATCGGAGCCTGATCAACGCACTCATCTCTGATGGAACAACCGGAAGGCGGTTCTCGTCCTGTGAGAGCTAGATCATCTCTCCTTTTCCCCGCCACTCTCCTTCTCAGGCGCAGCCATTGCCTCTTGGGGCAGGTTCCGGTCTCTCACGCCGGGCCTTCCTCTCCTACCCAGCTGAATCGCTCAGCAGCCTCCCCTTCCCGTCGAGCTGCCTCCACCGCCGCCATGTCCTCCTCACCATCCCACCACCATCCCGCAGACGATTCCGAGGAGCCTAAGAGCCTCCTGATCCCGGAAGAGTATCTGCCGGAGGTCCCAATTTTGGGAAGCGCAGCTGCGGGCTCACCGGATGCCGCAGGGGTGGATGGCCTGGGCACGGAGGCACTCGACCGCCTCACGCCTGAGCAGCTCACGGCGATCGCCCGCGGACGAGTCGTCGCCCAGTGGATGCAGCAGATGGAGCGCCCGAGCGCTCCGTTCAGCTTGGAAGGTCTCGTGGTCGCGGCGATGAACCCCGGCCAGCGCCAGAGTCGCGCCGCCGAGTCGGTGTCAGTTCTCTCGCGCCTCGCCGTGCCGCAGCAGCTTGACGCGCACGTCGCCAAAGTGATCCTGGGCGACGAGCCAGCATCGATCGAGCCGGCACCTTCTGCCCTCGACCAGCTTGTGGAAGAGCGCGTGGAAGCTCCCGAGGCTGGCCTCGTTAAGGGAATGGCTCGGCGCTTAGGTTCAGTCCAGGCCCCCCGCGAACTCGAAGCGCGCTTGGAGCGCCAGCTGGATGCAGCAGGCGATCCGCGTCCCATGCAGCGCGACCTTGGGCGACGCCTTTGGCTCAGGTCCGCAACGGCTGCAGTTGCCTTGGCCGCCGGTGTCTTGCTGATGGCCAAGATGGACGTTGGATCCACCGAGATAGGTGGCGCGCCTCAGGCGACGGGAGACCAGGTCAGCGAGAACATTCTGACGGCCTCCAGCGGACTCACCTTCGAGGTGAAGTACGTCAGCCGGGAAACGATGTCGGCGTCCGACCGCGCGGTTCTTAGCGCGATGGGCTTGACCGGGGTGGGAGGGAGCTAGCTGTGCTGCGTGCCCTCAACCAGCGTTGGCAGCTCGGCCTAGCAGCCGTGCTCTCGGTGGCCTCCCTGGCCGCATGTGCTGATCAGAGCGGCAGCTCCGCCGGCGCGTCGGATCCATCGGATTCGGCAAGGATTGCTGCCTCCTCCAGCGGATCGCCCATCCTCCAGCTGATGCAGGAGGCGGCTAACACGACGGCCTTCCGCGGGGTGCGCCGCTACCGCTCCCGCTTCGGAGTTGAGTCACTCGAGCAGGTCGAGGACGTCGGTGCGGACGGTCAGGGACGGCTAGCGTTCGAGCTCGTCGACGTCGTCTCGGTGCCGCTGTCCATGGATCCGTTCGGCTATTCCATCGAGGCCGAGAACGCGTGGCGCTTCCAAATGACGCTCCGCGATCCCAAGATCGTCAGCGCCTTCGCAGCAGCGCAGAACTACGCGATCTCGACGCTCCCGGAAACGCCCATGATCGCCGGTATCCAGTGCGTTCGCCTTCGCTTCGAGCGCCATGGACCCCTGGGAGATCGCCCCGCGGACTATGAGGTCGATGTCGATCGCGACACTGGGTTCGCGCTGGCGTGGCGTGAATACGACGCCGCTGGGCTGCTCATGAGCTCGATGGTTTACGAGAGCTTTGAGTACGACGGCGACCTGTCGGACATGCAGCTTCGCAGTCGTACCTTCAACGCAACGCCGATCTCCTTGGGCCAGCCCTTCGGTCCGCAGGTTGGCTTTCCGGTGCGCATGCCCCAAGCGCTCCCAGAAGGCTTTGAGGTCGTCGCCGCAGAGCTGATGGCCGTCCCACCCTCGCTTGCCGATCCTCTTCTCATGGGCGAGGTCAGCTACCTCTTGCCCGGTCAGTGGATTCGGTTTCTCGCGACGGACGGGGTAGAGATCATCACGTTCATGCACAGTGCTCCCGATCCGTCGGTCTCCACGGTTGCCGGAGAGCTCAACCTCGCCGTCGAGTTCGATTGGAAGCTCGCCTTCGGGCGCGCCCAAGGCATGAACTTCATCTGCTCGGCCCGCGTCTCTGTCGAGATGCTCCAGCAGATCATCGCTTCGGTGTTCTAGGGAAGGGCCCTGGCCCCGGCGACCGTTCGCCCATGTGCGCGACGGTGCTCCTGGCTGTGACCCTCGCGCCGGATCTCACGCTGAGATTGTCCTAAAAGGAGAACGGATCCGAGTCAGCGCCCCGGACGTTGAGAGGCGGGTAGATTGAAGTGTGGCGAGCACGTTGCTCGTCCGGATCTACTGCCCAACACCGCCGCCATGAGTCAGCAACCGTCCGAACCCTTCAAGAACTCCGATCTCGAGTCGCCTGAGTACCGCGAGCGCCTGATGCGCAAGCTCAACACGCTCATCGCCGTACTCGAAGTAGCTAGCGCCAAGGTCGATCGCTCGATCGACGGACCAGGCGCCGATATCGACCGGCTCTCGAAGATTCGCACCAACCTGACGAGCACCCTCGAGGTTTGCCGCCGCGCCCGCAAGGCGTTAGAGCGCCGGGAAGAGCTGCCCGAGGGCCTCCCAGAGAACCTCGCCGAGGTCGTTCGCGCCGCCGGCAAGAACCGCATCGAGCCCAAGCGTCTGCCCATCGGATCGGGTGCAGAGATGTCCTCGACGGATGAGCGCCGCCGCTTCGAGCGCATGGGCCGCATCAACCGCGAAGAGCTTGAGGCGGTCGACATGGACGATCTCGCTTCAAAGCTGCAGGGCTGATCTCAGACTAGCGAAGCCACCGGCCTTCTCAAGCCGCTACTCTCACCGTGGCCGCGACCTGCACAGGACGCGGTCACGGTTTTTCTTTAGGGCCCCTCCCCACCCGTCGTGCAGTTCAACTCCTGGGTCTTCCCGCTCTTCTTTGCCATCGTCTACGCCGTTTACCTGGCGTTGGGGAAGAGGCGTTTTCGCCTTCAGAACGCGTGGCTCCTCGCGGCGAGCTACCTCTTCTACGGGGTTTGGGATCAGCGCTTCATGGCGCTCCTTGCGCTGTCTACGGTCCTTGACTTCTTCATCGGGAAGAAACTCGCTGCCTCTGAGACGGAGAAGAGCCGCAAGCGCCTAGTCACCCTGTCGGTGCTGGCGAACCTCGGGGTCCTAGGATTCTTCAAGTACTTCGGGTTCTTCGTCGAGAGCACGGCCGCCTTCCTGGAGAAGATCGGCTTTGAGGCGCACCTGCCGACCCTGCAGATCGTTCTGCCGGTGGGCATCAGCTTCTACACGTTTCAGACGCTGAGCTACACGATCGACGTCTACCGCCGGCGGATGCCGGCCACGAATGACTTCATCGGCTTCGGCCTCTTCGTGAGCTTCTTCCCGCAGCTGGTGGCGGGCCCCATCGAACGCGCGTCGCGCCTGCTGCCCCAGATCTTGGCGCCGCGGGAGATCACAGGGACCAAGGTGCAGTCGGGCCTGTGGCTACTTTGCTGGGGCTACTTCAAGAAGTCCGTGATCGCGGACCATGCGGCCGAGGTGGCGAACCGGCTGTTCGCCGATGGAACGTGGCAGGAACTCTCAGGGCTGGAGCCGCTCCTTGCGGTGCTCGCTTTCACGATTCAGATCTACTGCGACTTCTCCGGCTACTCGGACATCGCGCGCGGCCTCGCGAAGCTCCTTGGGTTCGAGTTTCTGCTGAACTTCAAGCTGCCGTACTTTGCGACGGGACCCAGCGACTTCTGGGCGCGCTGGCACATCAGCCTCTCCACCTGGCTGCGGGACTACCTCTACATTCCCCTGGGTGGCAACAGGGTCTCGACGGCCAAGACCTACCGGAACATGTTCCTCGTCATGGCGCTTGGCGGCCTGTGGCACGGCGCGGCCTGGCCCTACGTTCTATGGGGCAGCTATCACGGCGTCCTCTTGGTGCTGGAGCGGGTCATCCTCGACGCCCGTGGCAAGGCGCCGAACGAACGTGACTACGGCTTCCTCGGAGAATGGACGCGCATCGTTCTCTTCTGGGTGCCGATGCTGATCGGCATGGCCATCGTTCGCTGCGTGTCGGTGGAGCAGTTTTGGCACCTGATGACCCACCAGTCGTTCGACCTTTCGAAAGAGGCGATCGATGGCTTCCGCACGCTGCTCTACTTCACTTGGCCTTTGATTGTCGTGCAGCTTGCGCAGCACTTCTCAAAGGACCTCTTGGTCCCGCTGCGCCTTCCGGTCATCGGCCGTGCGGCGCTCTTCACCGCCATGATCCTCGCGATGATGGTGTTCGGCGTGCGCGAGCCCGTCGAGTTCTTCTACTTCCAGTTCTAGGGGGCGGTCCACATGGCACTCATGCACGAACGGCTCACGGACGAGCGCGAGCACGCAGCGACGGGCAAGCAGGTGGCGGCTACGCTGCTCATGGTCTTGGTGGCTGTTTTGGGGATGAACGCGTGGGCCCTCCAGAAGTCTCCGCTCCGTACACGCACTAGCGACGGGCTCATCGTGGGCAGCAAGTGGGAGCTAGCGTCCAACGGGGTCGCGCCCGGTTCGGTGGTCGTGGTAGGGGATTCAGGCGGCAACTTCGCGGTCGTGGGATCTGTTCTCACAGAAGCGCTCGGGGTGCCTACGGTCAACCTTTGCACCTACGGCCGTTTCGTAATGACCGGCCCACGTTGGATGCTCGATCGCGCCTGTTCCAAATCGGAAGCGCCGCCGGCGTTAGCGCTTGTGGTGATTGGCACGCAGACGCTCGTCAAGAAGCCGACCGGCTTCCAGTTTGCGCAGATCCCGGTGTCAGTTCGGTCCGCCGCAGCTGGCTCCGCCGGTCTCTCAACGAATGATCTCGGGCAACTGATTGTCGCGCGGCTCTTCCCTCTCTTCTCACAGTCCACGAGCATCGGCAACGCCATTCGTTCTGGGAAATGGACCGTTGATCCCAATCAGATGCCGATCGATCCCGACGGCAGCTCGTCGATCCTTCCGATCTACCAGTATCCGCCGGGGATTCCTGACTACGTGACCGACAAGGCCATTCCAGAGATCAAGGAGCACGTCGGCCCCATCCCTTCGGTGAGCGACCGACAGAACATCGAGCGCATGATCCAAGACGCCGACTCGCGCGGCTACGACCTCGTCTTCGTGGACGGCCCCATCTATAGCGGCATGGTTGATTTGCCCGAGCAGGTCGAACTGACGCGTCAGTTCCACGAGTACATCGACGCGATCTGCGCTACCTCGGAGCGTGCGTGGCATCTGCCCGGGCCAATACAGACCTTCGACGCGACTGATCTGCAAAACCCCTTCCACCTCATGCGCCCCGCTGCGCTGCGCTACTCGGCGGAACTAGGCAATCGCCTGAAGTCGCTTGGGCTTCCGCGGGAGCCTTAGCCTGCCTAGCGGATCCAGTCGGAAAAGCTCTCGTCAGCGAGTCTCGGCGTGCCGCCAGGTGCCATCCGTGCTCGCTCCTTCAACGTCTCGAACGGCTCCGTGGAGTCGAGCAGCCCTAGGTCGTAGACAAGCTCGGCTGAACCACCGGGCAGCAGCATGCGAGCGTCCCACGACACGGGCGCACCGCGCGTTCGCTCAAGGCTGTCGACGAGGTTAGTCGTGCAATTCGAACGGAGCGTGCCGTACCACTGGGGCTTAGCACTCACTTCGTTCGCCGCACCCAGCAGATCCACCAAGAACTGCCTGCAGGTCGCGGGCTCCACGTGGACTGGGTGGATGTACAGCGTGTCCTTGAGGCGCTCTAGCCGGACGCCCAGCAGATCGTCTTCGTCGCCGATGACGTACACGAGCTCGAACTGATGGAGGACGCCGCGCAGCACGGAGTAGGCTTCACCCTTCTCGCGGCGGGCTTCGACGGAGAGGGCGAGGTTAGGCCCCTCAGCGAAGCGAAACGACACCATCGTGTGCGCCAAGCGCTGGTTCGCGGCGAAGGGAACGACGATGAAGTCGCAGCCTTCCAGCTGACGCAGGTCGAAGGACTGCTCCGTCCAGCGAGGCTCGACGGTGGAGGCGCCTGGGTAGCGAAAGGAGCGAAAGTGACTCACTGTCACGCGGTCGCCCTCGATGGCCGCGGACGGAGCGTGCGCGTGGTCGGTGGCCCAATCGCGATCGCCCTTCGGAGGGATTCGATACAGAGCCCAGATGACGGCGAGACTCAGGGCCACCGAAAGAGCGACTCCTTGGGGTGGCCGTAGGTAGTGGACGGCGGCCCAGCAGACCGCAGCCCACGCTCCCGCGCAAAGGGCTCGTGCTAGACCGAGCTGCCCGGACCCGCCGGCGACGAACAGGAACGACAAGACGGCCCACAGCACCGCGAGGGCCGCTGCTGCCCGGCCCAGCAGGGGGCGAATTCGCCGCGGCGGTCCCTCGGACGATGGGCTGTGATGGGGGCTGTTCAATGGGCTTGGGGAGCACAGGCGCTGGCGGGAGTCTACTCCCAAGCTGGCACTCTTCTGGATCAGAGGAGGGCAGACTTGCACCGATCCGAGGCGTTACGGGCATGCCGGGGAGGCCAATGTGGATTGCGGTTCAGATCGTCCAAGCGCTGTCCGATCACTTCCCCGTGGCGATGGTCCCATGCGGGCCACTCCACACGAGGGGAATGCGAATCGGATCAATGAAACAAAGGCGCTTAGCGCTGGTGGCCGGCTGGGCGGCCATGGCCCCCGTCTGGGCTGGAGAGGGAAGTACCCCGGTGGCAGACCCCGGGGCTCCCTTGGTGGACCCAGGGCTGAGCAGGTCACCGACCCTCATGTACGGGCCCATCACGGCTAGGGCCCGGGCCTCCGACACGCGCGTCACGATCGTCGGGTCCCACGATCTGGCCGTCGCGCAGCGATCCGTTCACGCACTCATTCAAAAGCCAGGCGAACTCGTTCGCTGGGTTTCGCTCCCGGTCTCGAACCTCCCGGAGGCTGCGATCGTGGTGGCGGAAGACCGGTTCGTCTGCCTCAACACAGAATCGACCGGCGGCCAGACGCTCACCGCGTTCAACCTCAATGGACGTCGCTTGGCAGACAGGGCCCTCAGCGACGTGCTTCCCGAAGGCGTCAAGCGCACCCGCGATCCGGTCTCCCTCGTCTCGACGCTTGAGGGGACCTGTCTCACCATTCATCTTGAGTGTGGCAGCGTGGCCCTCGTGGACGTGGACCTTCCTGACGCTGATCAGAACTCCCTGCTCGTCGCTGACTCAGCCGACGCCGCGGATCCAACCTTCAGCGTTTGCTCCCTTGTGCTCTCTGACAAGCACGCCTGCGGCGTAGAGGCTTGGCTCACCCAGGCTCGCCAACTCGACCGAGCCGGTGACGTGGAAGCGGCGGAGTACGCACTGGAAGCCGCCATCGAGACCGATCCGACGGATGCCCGCGGCTACCGTGAACTGGCGCAGTTCTATCGCCGTCGAGGCGAAGAAGGCCCCCAGATCCAGTGCCTTGAGGCAGGCGTGACGAAGCTCCACGCGGATCTCCAAGGGGTCGCCGACGACAAGTGGCAGGTTGGAACTCCTGCGGCGCGCCTCACCGTGGACTACGTCACTGCGCTCCACTCAGGCGATGACGGCGAGCGCGCGAGCGAGGCTCTCAAGCGAGCGCTCGAGCTGTACCCGTGCATGGAACAAGTCGTCTTGCTTCAGGCCGAGCAGCTCCTTGAGTCCGACGACGCCGAGGCTGCTATCGAGTCTCTTCATTTGGCTCTCGGTCAGCTCGACCCGAATACCGACCTCGCAGCGGCCTACCACGATGTTGGGCGCTTTCTGATCAAGCATGAAAAGCCCAAGGAGGCTCTGCGCTTCCTCGAGGACGCGTTCACGCTCGGCGACAAGTCTGAGTTCCTTCTGAGGGGGCTTGCGGACGTATCGTTGGAGCTAGGCGAACCAAGCCGCGCGGCTGATTGGCTCTCGCAGCTCTCGTCCCGCTGGCGGATCGCCAAGAACGGTTCCACCGGCCAGGCCCGCGCTGAACGCGCCGAGCAACGCCTTCGGGATCTCGACGAAGAGATCACGCGTCTCATCGAGATCGCGGCAGAGCCAGACCAGTAGCCGTTCGGGTCAGAGCGCCGCTTCGACGATAGAGGCCACGAGCTGATCGAGGTCAAGGTCCATGGCATCGCCCTCGAAGCTGAGGATCAGTCGGTGCCGCATAGCAGGCTGAGCCACGGCCCGCACGTCACCTTCGCTCACGTGCAGTCGTCCAGCGATCAGCGCCCGGGCCTTGGACGCGAGCAGGATCGACTGCCCCGCGCGTAGGCTTGCACCGTGGCGCACGAAGTTCTTGACGTCGCTCGCGGCGGTCGCGTGATTCGGATGCGAACCGAGAACGATCCGAGACACCGACTCCACGACGGCGGAGGAGGTAGGCACTTGGCGCACGAGCTCCTGCAGGCGAACGAGCTGGGCCTTCGTGATGCAGCGCGAGATGGGCGCGGGGCGTTCGCCCGTCGTCGCGCCGAGAATCCGCGTGAGCTCCTTTTCGCTGGGCAGCGCGACCTCCAGCTTGAAGAGAAAGCGGTCGAGCTGGGCTTCGGGAAGAGGGTAGGTCCCCTCCATCTCAATCGGGTTCTGGGTAGCGACCACGAAGAACGGCGCGTCCAACGCGTACGTCGTGCCGTTGAGCGTGACCTGGGACTCCTGCATCGCTTCCAGGAGCGCGCTTTGCGTTCTCGGGGTCGCGCGATTGATCTCGTCGGCGAGCAGCACGTTGGTGAAGATCGGCCCCTTCTCGAAGTCAAAGGAGCGCGCGCCGGTCTCCTCATGGACCCGGAGCATCCGCGTTCCGAGGACGTCAGACGGCATCAGGTCGGGGGTGCACTGAAGGCGCTGGAAGTCGAGGTGCACGGCGGAGCTCAGCGCATGCACTAGGGTCGTCTTACCGAGGCCCGGCGCTCCTTCCAAGAGAACATGGCCGCCCGCGAGGAGCGCCAGAATGAGCCGCTCGACGGTCTCGGACTGTCCGAGGAAACGCTCCTCAAGGCTCTGCCGCAGCGTACGTACGCTCTCCCTCAGGTCCTGAATCTCTTCGTCGAGGTCTTGGAGTTCGGTCACAGGGTGGGATCTAGAGGGTGCAGAGGGGATCGGGATGGACGGGAAGCGCTAGGGGCTCGCGGATACGGCCCTCTTCCGGCATTCTAGAGGGATGCGCGGCTGTGATACAGAGACGGCCCCCCCGTTCGGGGCGGCAGCAAGCAAGGAGGTGCCCGATACGGCGCCGGGTGTGGTGGTGCTCGACGAGCCGGAAACGGTGAACGAGCAGCAGCTGGCTCCCCTCTGGAAAGTGATCTGCCACGATGACCCCATCACAACGATGGACTTTGTGGTCGAGATGCTCACGAAGGTCTTCCGCCTGCCGCTGGCCCGCGCGATGGAGCTGATGCTGCGGGTGCACACCCAGAAAGCCGCCGTCATTGGCCTCTGGCCCGAGAGCGTCGCGCGCAAGAAGGTCAACCGCGCCCACGCGATGGCCCGCGCCGATCAGTTCCCGCTCACGCTATCGCTAGAGAAAGACGACTAGCAGCCCGTTGAACAAGGCCACACCAACCAACAGCGCCCCTCGAAGCCCTGACTTCGTTGCTTGAAGGGCCCCGAATAGCTCGCTATGGGGGGCTTCAAGCGCCTTGTCAGGGCTCCGATGGACACTATTGGTTAGCGCGGACTTCTTCAACGGGCTGCTAGCGAAACCGCGCCTTGAGCTTCAGGAACGGCTGTTCGAGCAGCCTGTAGGAGAGGAAGGCCGCGACGAGCGACGTCGCCAGCACGAACGCGAACGCTCCGAGTCCGCGCTCTCCCTTGGCCCAGGCCTCACCCAAGGGAAGTGCGCGGCTACCGGCGATGGGCAATAGCTGCACGCAGAAGATGTGGAGGAGATAGACACCGTAGGCTCGCTCGCCGATCCACCGCAGCGGCGGCAGCGTCAGCCACTTGGGGCCTTTGGCTCCCACGCATGACGCGACGAGCCCTGCGCTCATCCACTGGGCGCCGAGCCTGACCTGTCCGTCGGTCACCGATTCACCCAGCGATGCAAGGCCAAGGAGCGCGGCGAGCCACAGCGGAGCGAGCGCCGGTTTCGCGAGCTTAGCGGTCCATTGGGGCGCAAGCGCCAGCGCGCAGCCGAGCACAAGCGGCAGCACGGTGGCTTTCACCGCGACGGTTTGGGACCCGTGCGGGCCGAACCACTCGAGGAACTGTGCCTCGAAGAGACCTAGGTGAATGCCAACGGAGAGCCCACCCAGGAAAACGAGCATCGGGACGGCCCCCGCGCGCAGCTTGGACCAAACGAGAGGCCACACAAGGTAGAACTGCTCTTCTAGGGCGAGGGACCATGAGATCGCCAGGAAGGTCCCGGGGACGATGAGGTTGCTGGTGTACGTCGCGTTCCACGGTAGATCGCGCCAAAACGCGGAGGCCATGGGCGCATTGGGTAGAACGAACGCGAACAGGGCAGACAGCGCGATCAGAATGGCGAACCAGAGTGGCCAAAGGCGGAGCGCCCGTCGCACCCAGAACTTGCCCAGCTGGACTCTCCCAGTGCGTGCCTCTTCGCGCATCAGGAGGTGCGTGATCAAGAAGCCGCTAATGACGAAGAATACGTCCACGCCGAGGAAACCACGGGAGGCCAGCGGCGACTCAAGGCCGGTGGGTCGAGCGTGGTGCCAAACCACGGCGAGTACGCTGAGTGCGCGGAGTCCGTCTAGCGCGCCGAAGTACGCCTGCTCCTGCTGCGCAGTGCGTCCTGTCATGTTCACAGCGTCACCCACGTGAGGGTCGCGAACGTGGCGAGCATTTGCGCCGCGAGCATCGCTCCGCCAAAGCGCACCTCGCGAGCCGAGGTCCCGCGACGATTGAGCCAGTCCGCGATCCCGAGCGCGCCCGCGGGTACGAGGTAGGGCGCGATTGGGGCGAAGTTGGGGGAGCCGGCGACCACGGGCGCAAGGAACGCGAGGCACCATGGAACGATCCATGCCGGCGCCCGCTTCGCGGCTTCCACGCGGCGGGCGAAGAGCAACTGGTACACGCCGAAGAGCACCGAGGGAAGGCCCACGGCGAGGGTGAGCACCCAGCCACCTAGGGCGGTGAGGCCGTAGTCGTCAGCGCCCGCTAGCGCGCGCCGGGCGAGGTGCTCCATGCGCGCCGACTCTGAGCTGCCGCTGAGTCCGATCGCAATCGACATGGTGAGAACGACCACGACCGCCATGAAGTTGATGTGCGCTTCATGGCGATACTTCGGATGCCGCGACACGGCCCAGGCGACCGCCGGCACCAAGAGCGCGATCTCCATGTGCAGCATGTACGCGACGCCGAAGTACAGGATCGCCCGCCAGTGGTACCCGCGGCGGGTCGTTTGCTCTTGGTGGAACAGCGACCAGAGAAGCAACGCAGCGCCGAGCATTCCCGGGGCGTAGTCCACGGGCGACGTGCCGCCGAGCCACGCGAAAGGAGTCACAAAAGCGGTGAACGTGGCGGGCACGGTCGCCGTGCGGCGGAACCCGAGGTTGCGTAGGAACGCGAGGGTGAAGGCGATGGCCACGCCGAAGGCGATGCCAGCGAGCAGGCGCATGGCCTCTTCCGGGGACGTGCCCGGCGCCACTTCCATAGCGCCTCTTCCGAGCGGGTAGAGGAGGCCTTGGGTCAGCGCAGTCTCGCCGGACATGCGCAGGAGCGCTTCGTCTCCCGTTTGAAAGGGCTGGGAGGCGGGTAGCGCGAGGGCAAGGGCCGCTGCGAGGAGTCCTAGGCCGACGTCCTGCAGACGCTCGCGCTGTTCCAGTACGCGGGTGGCGCGGCGCAGTCGGAACAGAAGCCTGCGTCTGCGACCTTGTACCGAGACCGAGGTTTCGGTCGCGTTACTCATGGACGCTGATCGTGCCGGTCTCTGGATCGAGGGTCCACGGCAGCGCGCCGCTGGGAGCACCTAGCCCAACGGAGCGGCCTGCAGCCGACGCCGAACGTGCACCGCTCGGCGAATCCTGGGCGAGCGGAGCGACGGTCACGCCGAATCGTCGCCGCACGAGGTACGCGGCGGGGCTCGCCATCTCGCTCGCAGGAACATAGACCGTATCGTTGGCCTGGAAGAGCGACGGTTCCGCCTCGGCGAGGCCTTTGGCTCCCATGGAGGGCCGTAGGTACCTCGCACCGCCGAACAGCAACAGCTGGAACACAAGAGCGGCGCCAAGCACGCGAAACGCGTTGTCTGGCCGAGCAAAGCGCACCAGGACCGATGCGCCGAGGGCGGCTGACGCAGCGACTAGCATCGGGAGCATCGGGCCGCCGAGGTAGGCCGAAAGGATCGACAGAATCACCGCGCTGCCCCACTGCACGGTCAGCCAAAGGGGCGGCGGCGACTCTTCTGCCTCCACGGACCAGGCAAGGGCCGACACCACGATGAGGCCGCCAAAGCTGAGAAGGGTTGCTCCGAAGAGCGGTGGGAACAGCGGACCTGCGGACGCGCGCACGGCATCCATCGCCATGATCGCGGCGAGGGCCGACCCCACAAGGACGGGAGCAGAAGCCCGCGTGCCGCCCCTTGCTTGGGCGGCCAGGAGCAAGGCCGGAGCCAGCGCAGCATTCAAGGGATTCAGCGCGGACGCGATGGCGAGCGCAACGCCGAGTCGAATGCCGTAGCCGCGGCTTCCTGCTTCGCCAGGGTCAGACGGCGCGCAGGTGAGACCTAGGACCAGGCACGCGCCGAATACGCCCGCCGTAAAGTCGGACGGAAGCTGCCCGTGTCCGAGGGTGATGGGGGTGAGCAGCGACACGAGGCTCACCACCAGAGCGAGGCGCGGTCCGATACCGACGACCCGCAGGGCCCAGCCGAGGGCGGGCAATGAGAGTCCGAGCAGCAGGGCGGAGATCAGATACCACGCGGACTCGATGCCGAGCCCAGCGCGTCCGAGGATGCCGCTGAGCCCGTGCAGGGGATGGGCCCAAAGGCGTTCGCCGGCGGCCGCAAACTCAGTGGGCTCCATCGCGAGGGGCGCGAGGGTCGGCGTGCCGAGAGCGAGCAGCGTAAGCCCAAGCGCGGTGAGGGCCCAAGCGCCCATGGGCACGGCTTGGTCGCGCCAATCGGACTGCGCAACCGCTTCGAGGATGTCCTCCCGGGGAAAGAGGTTGCCGTCCTGGGCGATGTCCATGGGTTCGCTCAATCGAAGAGTTCCCGCAGCAGCTGAGCTTCAAGCGGAACCCCAAGTTCCAGCTGGCCAGGCTTTCGAATCAAAACGAATTCGGGGGCGCCCACGCGGCCCTTCTTGTCGTGCCCGAGTCCTTCGATGAGGGCCTCGGTCTTGAGTTCGGCCCGCAGGTCGTAGCGATCGCGAAGCGCGTTGAGATCGCTCGGCAGGCCGAATGCTCCGAGGAGTGCGCCGATCCGTGCGGGATCCATGTCGCTGTCTTCGAACACGGCCTTCGATGCAGCCGCCGCGAGTCGCAGCCCGACGGCAACGGCGACACCGTGGGGAACCCGTCCGTAGCCCGCTGCGTGCTCGATAGCGTGGCCAAAGGTGTGCCCGAGGTTGAGGGCCCTGCGCGCGCCGCGCTCCTCCGGATCCGATACGACGACGCGCGCTTTCGTTGCGACGCATTGGGCGACGGTGTCGCGTAGCGCTCCAGCGTCGCGGGCCGCGAGCTGGGGCGCGCTCCGCTCTAGCTGTTCGAGGCTCTCGACTCCATCCACCAGGGCCGTCTTGAGCACCTCTCCCAGTCCGCTCTGGTACTCAGCGTCGGTGAGCGTTCCGAGTAGGCCCGTGTCGCAGTAGACCGCGTGGGGCTGATGGAACGTCCCCGCGAGGTTCTTACCCGCCGCGAGATTGATTCCGGTCTTGCCGCCTACCGATGCGTCCACTTGGGCGAGCAGCGTTGTCGGTACTTGGACCACGCGAAGACCGCGCTTGAAGAGCGACGCCGCGAGGCCCGTGAGATCGCCCACCGTTCCGCCGCCGTAGGCCACGAGAAGTGACTGCCGCGAAAGCGAAGACTGCGCGCAGAAGTCGAGGACTTCGCCGAGCACCCCAAGCGACTTGATGCCCTCGCCGCCCTTGAGCTTTAGGGTCGGGGCGTCCACGCCGAGGGCACCGTGAAGCTCGCCAACCCGCTCGTCGGCGACCACCGCGACGCGATCGGCGCTGCCGCCGGCCACGGAAGCGGCCACCGCTACGGCTGCGCTATGGCGAACACCCTCTCCGACGTGAACGTCGTAGGGGGTGCTCGCTAGCGGAACGTGGATGACGGGCGGCTGGTTCACGCGGGCGTGGCAGCCTTGGCTGTTTCCCGTCGAGCGCGCTTGCGACGCAGCATGTCTTCGTAGAGCTTCGTGGACTTGCGCTTGTCCGCGCGCATCAAGAAGTAGATCAGCCCGATCAGCGCGACGGTCAATGCCAGCACTCCCTTGGCGAACCAAGCAACGGAGGGGTCGGCTTCGGGGGTGAAGACGTCTACGGAGTGCATGATGAAGAGCGGCGTCCGCGCGGGTTCTCCCTGGGAGGTCGTGTAAACCTCGTTGCGGAAGAAGTAGCCCTGGGCCATCACGTAGCGGTTCTCATCGACGAGCGTATCGCGCAACAGATCGGTGCGTTTGAAAGGACCGTACCAGTGCACGACGTGGGCCGGCTTCTTCCACAGGATGTTGCCGATCCAGCCGTCGGTGTAGTCCTCGATGCGCAGCGCGTTGTCACCGGCGCCGAGGGCGTTGGCGTCCATGTTGATACTCACCGGGATGCGGAACGGCTTGCCGCGGAAGGCCGAACCGTCGTCGTACATCTCGCGCAGGAGTTCGCTCGTGATCTCCGGCACGTTCTCCCAGTCGAGGTCGCCGCCGTGCATGAGCGCGTGGCCCATGAGCTCCCACTGAGCCTGGGCGAAGTCGGTCTTCGGATGAATCTCTCCGATCGAGTCGTCCAGGACCGCGCCGAGGCTCGGCATCTCGAGGGCAACGCTCGCGTCCATGGGAGCCGTAGAGGGCGCCGCTTTCGCGCCGACGATCAGCGGACCTGATATGGCTCGCGCTCCCTCGCCGTTGCCGGAATCGAGCCCGGGATCGAGCCCGGGATCGAGCGTAGCGCGGTAGGCGCCGTAGAAAAGCCCTTCCACGCGCAGGTAGTCCCCGGCCTCAATGAGGCGCTCGCCACTCGGCTGCAGAGGCGCGGAACCGACGAGGAAGTACACGACGTCCCCGGACATCGTGCGCATGGAGCCAAGCCAATCGTTCCCGAGTCCGTTGGGCCGCGCGCGCTCGGAAGCCTCGATGATGACGCCGCGTGCGCGGAAGGCCTCGAGGCGGTGAGCGCTCGGGTCAGCGACGAGACCAGCGAGCGCATCCGGCTCGAGGTCGCGCAGGCCAAGGGCGTTCAGCGCGGAGGCGGGCTGTAGGCGCGCGTAGTCGAACACGACGCGCAGGGGCTCGGTTTGCAGGAGCTCTTGCTGGGCCTCCGTGGCGTCCTCGATCTGTTCGAGGACGTCGGTGCGATCGAAGGGAATGACCGCGATGTCTTTGGCCTGGAGCTCGCGGCTCGGCGCAGCACCCGCGAGCTCGGCATCCTGCTGCTCGCGCTTGTCCTGGGCGTTGCTAGCGGAGTAGAGGTAGAGGCCGCCGACGAGGACGGCGAAGATCGCAAGACCGATGATCCGATTGCGATCGCGCTGCGCGAGACGGGCGGCTTCTTCCTTGGAGATGCGTGTGTGCTTCATGGTGATTTTCTTCTACCTCGAGGGGCTACCTTGCGCGGCAGCGATGAACGCCTGGCAAAGGGCGTCCGCGGAGGGGTCTTCAGGCAGGAGGCTGATCCCGAGTTCAGGATGCCATTGGACGCCGACGGCAAAGCGGAGCCCCGGGTGTTCGATGGCCTCGATGAGGTTCTCCTCGTCCATTGCGGCCACGATCCAAGGGGGAGGGACCGTTCGAAGTGCTTGATGATGCCGAGAGACCACGGGAAACGGAGCTAGACCCGAGGAGTTCGCTAGTTTCGTTCCCACTTTCGCGTGGACCGCGTGAATGGCGCTATCGGCGTGGGGGATGCCCCTGGGGGCCCCGTCAGGCAGGTTTTTCGGCAGGTCCTGGTGCAGGGTGCCGCCGCCACTGAGCCCGAGGCACTGCATTCCGAAGCAGATCCCAAGGGTGGGAAGGTCGCGGCGGAGGGCGGCCCGGGTGAGGGCGAGGTCGTAGCGCTGCTTGCCGAGGTGGGTGGCCTCAGCGGAGGGGTGGGTCGCGCCGAGGCCGAGGGGGCCCGCGTGAAAGTCATCGCCGCCGGTGAGTAAGAGGCCGTCGACGCGGCTCAGCACCTCGTCCAGCTCCGCGTCGAGCTCGGCTTCCATCTCCACGGTCGCGTCGTCCGGAAGCAGCCTCGCGGTCAGGGAGACGGGGATCCCGCCACCGCGGCGCACGTAGTCCACGTAGCGCTGGCGCAGTCGGAGCATCGGATCCTCGGCGTGATAGAGGCCGTTGATGGCGATGAGCGGGCGTGGGGAGGCGGCCATGACGTCGTCCATTATGCGTTCTCTGGGTTCCGGTGGGGAACTGAACCCGGGGGCGCTAGTCTGCTGCTCCCGTCCACCGGACACCACGCCATGCTCATCGACGTCCTCACGCTCATCCTCGGTTTCTTTCTCCTCGCCAAAGGTGCCGATTCCCTTGTGGAAGGCGCCGCGACGATCGCGACGAAGCTGGGCATGGACCGCTGGGTGGTGGGGCTGACCATTGTTGCTTGGGGAACCTCGCTGCCCGAGATTCTGGTCTCCTCGATGGCGGCCCAGGACGGCAAGCCGGGCGCGGCCCTCGGCAATGTGCTGGGCTCCAACGTGGCGAACGCGGGCCTCGTACTGGGCACGGTTGGACTCATTCTCCCGCGGGCCCTCGTGGGGCGCCTGTCGCTCCGCGAGAGCCTGCCGCTGCTCGCGTCCCTCGGTGTTCTCTGGTACGCGCTGAGCGACGACGTACTTACCCGCACGGAAGCGATCGTGATGACGGTGCTCTTCGTGGTCTATACGTGCGAGCTGATCTTCGTGCGCGGTCGCGGCAAGCAGTCGCCGGTGGCGGACATCCAAGAGGAAGAGCTGCACAAGCCCTACCCTTGGCTGCGTGTGATCATCGGCTCCGCTGCCATCGCCGGCGGCGCGCAGTTTGTGCTCACCGGCGCTTTCGGCGTCGCAGCGGTGTTGGGCCTGAAGGAGGGCTTCGTCGGACTCGTGATCCTCGCCCTCGGTACCTCACTTCCCGAGCTAGCCGCGGGCATCGTCAGCGCGCGGAAAGGGCACACGGAGATCGGACTCGGCAACATCGTCGGAAGCAACGTCTTCAACACCCTCGCCGTGGTCGGCATCGCCGGCATGATCACGCCGTTCGGGGTCGAGGGCTCGATGCAGGAAGGCTGGCCCGTCGCTGTCTCAGAAGCGCTGAGCCGCGACCTCCCCGTCAACCTCGCATTCGCGCTCTTCCTCGTGGCGGCCCCGTCGCTCTTCCGCGGTCGCTTCGCCCGCCCACGAGCGGCTGTTTTGCTACTTGCTTGGATCGGCTACGTCGTTTGGCTGGGTCTCTAGGGACTCCACGCTCCATGATGATAGAACCGTGAGAGTCCCGGCTCGAATGGGCCGCAAATGCCGATACTCTTGGCAGCCATGCGCGTTCTAGTTGTCGAGGATTATGGGCCCATTCGGGGAGCCGTCGTGACCGCCCTTCGGGATGAAGGATGGACCGTGGAGCTCGCGGCGGACGGGGATACCGCGCACCAGTTCTTTAAAGATGGTCATTCCTTTGACCTCGTCGTTCTCGATTTGATGATCCCCGGGATGGACGGCCTGTCGCTCCTCGGCGCGCTGCGCTCGGCGGGGATTGACTCCCATGTGTTAGTCCTGACCGCAAGGGACGAGGTCGAGTCGCGGGTCAACGCACTGAATGCGGGCGCCGACGACTACCTCACCAAACCCTTCGCGATGGAGGAGCTCGTCGCGCGCGCGCGTGCGCTCCTGCGGCGCCACTACGCCAAGAAATCCCCTGTGCTCAGCGTGGGAGCGGTATCCGTGACGGTCACGGATCACCGCGTCACGGTCAACGGCGAGGCCATCGACCTGACGGCTCGGGAGTACGCCCTCCTGGAGTACTTCATGTTCCGGGCCGGCGAACTCGTTAGTCGAGAAGAGCTCCACTCCAATCTGTACGGGGACAGCGGGGCGTCTGCATCGAGCAACGTGGTGGACGTGTACGTGGGCTACCTGCGGAAGAAGCTTGAGGCCGGCGATACCCCCCGCATTCTTCACACGCGCCGCGGGCAGGGCTACATCCTCGAACATCGCGACGACGCGGCCGGCGCGGAGACAGAGTGAGGTCGAAGGGCAGCATCCAGCGTAGGCTCACGCTGGCGGCCCTCCTCACGGTGGGGGCCAGCGTCGGCCTCAGCGGCGTATTTATCGAGCGTACGGTGAGGGAGAGGATTGTGGCCGAGGCCGAAGATGGCCTTGAGACGGTGCTTCGGCTCGGCGCTTTGCGAGCATCGGGGGAAGCGCGGTTTGCCCACCGCGAGGACCGCGAAGCGACGGAGGACCTCATCGGGTCAGGGATGGGGCAGTTCTCTTGGCTCGTGGATGCTGACCTTCCGCAGGACGCCGAGGACCCGCAGCCGATCTTCGAGCAGCTTGCTCGAACCGCCGCTTTCCCCGCTGAGGCATTCAATCAGGTCGATCTACCGGTCGTTGAGTCCGAAGTTGCGTTCACCGTGGTGGAGGGAGCGGACGGCGAACCCTTCCGCATCGCGTCTTTTATCATCGTCCCCGAACTCGATCGGCCGGACGGCCCAAGGCGCGGTGGAGTGGGTCGACCTCGTGGCCGCCCTGATGACCGAGGCGGCGAGCGAGGAAGGCCCGATGGTCCCCCTTCACGTCGGGGTGGCCCTCCTAGGGGGGAGCTGGGCTCAAACCGGGGACGCCCTGATGGTCCCGGGCCAGGATCTCGTCCGGAGGACAGCTTCAGAGTATCAGTCGCGACTTCCATCGTGGAAGAGAGAGCGTTTCTCGACATTCTCGTCCGTACGCTGCTGCTGGCCGGCGCACTCGCCCTTGTGCTAGCGGCCGTCTTTATCCCTTTGGCCGTTCGCCGCGGTCTACGCCCAGTCCGGAAGATCTCTGAGGAGATCGGGCGGATGGACGCCGACAGGCTCGATCAGGCGCTTGAGATCGAGGCGGCGCCAGCGGAACTGGCCCCCATTGTTCAGTCGTTTGAAGGTGCGCGCGAAAGGCTGAGCGCGGCCTTTGTGCGCGAGAAGCGGTTCACCTCGGATGCAGCCCACGAGCTGCGCACCCCCCTCGCTGGTTTGCGAGCCTCCATGGAAGTGGCGCTGCGACGAGAACGTTCACAGGACCACTACCGGGACACGATGACCGAATGCCTGGGTATCACCGAGTCGATGCAGGGGATGGTCGAGTCGCTGCTGCTCTTGGCGAAGGGTGCGGCCCACGAGCTAGAGCGCTCTCCGGTGGATCTTGCTTCGGTGCTCGATGCGGCGTTGGGCAATCGTGCGCAAGACATTTCCTTGAGGTCGCTCACGGCTGAGGTGAACCTGGCGGCGCGGCCAATCGTTCAGTCGAGCCACGTGCTGATCGAGCGCATCTTCGCGAACGTCACCCGCAACGCGGTTCAGTACGCGAAGGAGGGTAGCGTCATCGCGTGCTCGATCGGGGAAGACGCGGATCATGTTTGGTGGTCGGTCAGCAACGAAACAGCCAATCTGCCGAGTGATACTGCGGAGCGCGCGTTTGATCCGTTGTGGCGCGCCGACGCCGCGCGCAGCGAGGCTTCGCTACATGCGGGGCTTGGGCTGACGCTTGTGGCTCAGTGTGTTGAGGCGCTTGGCGGGACTGTGGGGGTTGAGGTAGTCGACGAGCGCTTTACGATCACGGTTACGTTGCCGCGATAGAGCATTGCCGGGAGGGCTCAGGGGCTCAGGGCAGAAGGGCTCAAGCCGGCCGCCACGCGTCGAGCGCTTCGCGCCGACGGCAGGTGACCGGTACCGGCAGCTCGGCGGCGTGCGGCGCGGTACCGGGAGCGACTGCTACCAATGCACGTGGGGCCGAGCCGAACTACCGCTGAGGCAACTGTATCTCTGGCA
>CAYQKK010000001.1:132146-160066 GCA_964417955.1 uncultured Planctomycetaceae bacterium | reverse complement strand
GGGTCGCAGCCGAGCACGCTGACGAGCTTGTCGGTGAAACACTCGCGCGTGAACTTGGTGTCGAAGCTGAACTGGGGGTTGTCGAAGCGAATGCCGTCGAGCTGGACGATGCGGTTCGCGAGGTCCGGCCCAAAGTACTTCCGGGTGGTCTTCTTCATCCCGAAGGGGAAGCCGTGCAGCGAGATGTCAAAGACGTGGCCGCCCTTGCGCTTGAACCAGGTCGCGAGGCCCCCGAAGTTGTAGTGCTGCTCGAGGACGCAGACGCTGTGGCCGTTGCGGGCGAGGATGTTCGCGGCGGTGAGGCCGCCCAGCCCGGAGCCAATGACGACGACGTCGTAGCGCTCCTTCGCGCCCTTCAGCGGATCGCTCGTCAGCGGGCGCTTGCCGTCGCGGCTACCCGCAAAGAACTTCTTGGTCCGTGGGGCGTTGGCCGCCGTTTCGTTGCCACTGGGTGTCATTGGATTCAAACCCCTACGCGGGTGAGGCCGTGCTGGTTCGCCATGGCGATGCCGGACAGCATCGCGCCGACGATGCCGAGGTAGCCTTGGTCGGTGCCCATGAGGAAAAGGCCGTCGATGGACGTGCGTCCGGAGCGCTGCTTGTTTGGAGATCCGTACACGGCGCCGCCGAGGTGACCGGTGAACTTCTGGATGGTGCGCGGCGTGAAGCCGTCGACGAACACAGAGTGGGGGCGCGCGTCGAAGGAGAACGGGGCCGCGATGCCGTGGGCCTCCTCCCAGATGGCTTCTTTCTTAGCGGCGTATTCCTCTTCGGAGTAGCCGGTCCAAAGATCGTGGCGCGCGAGGAGCGTGAGCCGGAAGAGGCCTTCTGGCAGGGGCTCCTGGGACGAGTAGTTATCGGGGCAGCAGATCACGCCGCTGCGCATGTCCACGGGCTCACCGGCGGCGGGCGGACCGTAGACCAGACGGTCTTCGGTGTTGAAGAAGACGATCGTGTCGTCGTGGCCGAGCTCTGCGGGCCGCTTGTCGAGGACCGTCAGGTACTCCACGAAGGTGAGCGGACCCACGTCCTTGGGCGTCACCTCGCTGGCCTTGGGCGTCATCTGCATCGTCTCGACGTAGCCCGCGCTGGAGATCACCGTGGACGCGCGGAGTTCCGTGCCGTCGTCGAGGCGCACGCCCTCGGTTTCGCCCTTGGCATTGACGAGGATCTCGGCCACGCCCGCGCGCATGCGCAGCTCGCCGCCGAGTTCCTTGAAGCGGTTCCGCAGGAGGTCGAGGACGCGCCGCACGCCGCCTTCCGGCCGCGCGAAGCCTTCCTCGTAGAGACTCTTGAAGAGAATCACGAACGACGACCACTCGACGTCGTCGGGGGTGGGGCTTCCGTAGTAGAGGAGCGGAAGCAGCAGCATCTCGACGAGAGTTTGGTCGCCGAGGTAAGCCTCCAGCTCGCCCCGCGCCATGCGCGGCGGCCCGTCTTCGTCGACGAGGTCGGGGTAGCCCTTCAGATCCTTCGCCAGCCGATCAAAGCCGTCGATCTCGGCCGGGAACTTGTCCGCGACCTCGGCGCGCAAGACCTCGAACTCGTTGGTCCAGCGCAGTGAAACGCCGGGGAAGTCCACGCGGCTCCCGTGCTGCTGTCCGAGCTCAAGCGAATCGTAGGGGATCCGGAGCTGGCGCAGGATGCGCGTCAGCGGCCGGCCCTTCGTGCCCTTGGGCACGTAGTTCGTCAGCGCGTGCAGGCCCACGTCAAAGCGCCGGCCCTTCTGCTTGTAGAACGAATTGAGTCCCCCCCAGAGGTAGTGCCGATCGAGCACCACCACGCGCGCGTCGAACTGGGCCAGCCGAATGCCAGCCGCCAGTCCGCTCATGCCCGCCCCGATGACGATCGTGTCGTAGTCGTGTTCGGGCATCAGTCGTCGGCGTGTCTCAGGCGTTCTGGAGCTTGAGCTCCTTGTCTTCCATCAGGGGATGGAGGTAGTTGGCGCAGGAGTCCAGCGACCCGAGCTCTTTGTAATCGTCCTCGGGGACTTGGACGCCGTAGCGCTTGCGGAGCTCCATGACGATGTCGAGGAAGTCCATCGAGTCGAGCTCGATCTGATCGCGCAGGAGGTCCGTGTCGTTGAGGCTCGCAATGTCTTCGTCAGGGGCGATCGTTGCGATGATGTCCTTGACGGCTTCTTTGACTTCTTCTTTGTTCATAGCTGAATTCGATTCTCTTGCCCGCGGCGAACGCCCCGGGATGTGTGTAGGTGGGAGAGGTGCGCTAGCCGGGCTTCTTGACGACGAGCGCGCTGTTGATGCCGAGCATGCCGAAGCTGAGGTTGAGGATCGTGTCCACGCTCTTCAGCTGCTTTGGCTCGTTGATGACCAAGCCGCGTACATCGCACTCGGGGTCGAGGTCCGTGACGTTGATCGTCGGGTGAACCACGCCGTCCTGGAAGGAGGGCAGGTTGCCGGCGAGCTCAAGGGAGCCGGCGGCGCCCATGGTGTGTCCGATGTAGCTCTTCGTGTTGTTGATGTACGTAGAGTCCGAGTCGCCAAAGACGGCGCGCACCGCGCCCGTCTCTTGGATGTCGCCCTGGGGGGTGGACGTCGCGTGGGTGCTGACGATGTGGATGTCTTCGGGGGCCATGCCCGCCTTGGAGAGCGCGCCGCGCATGCACTGGTTCTGGCGCTCGGGGAGCGGCAGCACAAAGTCCGCGGCGTCCGAGTTCACGTGCCATCCAGCGAGCTCTGCAATGATGTGCGCGCCGCGGGCGACGGCGTCCTCATAGCGCTCAAGGACGTAAAGGCAGCCGCCTTCGCTGACGACGATGCCGTTGCGGTTCTTGTCGAACGGGCGGCTGACGAGGGTCGGGTCGTCGTGCTCGCCGAGGGCGCCTTCCGCCTTGAAGCTGGCGAAGATGCCGAAGGTGTGGATGCTCTCGGATACGCCGCCCGCGAGGGCCATGTCGCACTCACCGAGCTGCAGCATTTGAGCGCCCTGGATGATGCCGAGGTTGCCCCCTGCGCACGCTCCGCCGATGGCGTAGTGGGGGCCGGTGATCCCGGTGCTGAGCGTCACTTCCCCGGCGGGGTTGTTGGCCACCGTCCGCGGGTTGTGATGGTGGGACCAATAGGACGTGTCGTAGTCGTACTTCGAGATCTCGTAGATCTGCTCTTCGGTCTCGACGTTGCCGTGCTCGGTCGTTCCGACGTAAACGCCGATTCGGCTCTTGTCGACCTTTTCGAGGTCGACGCCCGCGCTCTCCAGCGCCTCGTTCGCGCAGTAGATCGCGATGGAGCCGGCGCGGGTTCCGCGCCGCAGGCTCTTGCGGCTCTGGTGCTTGGTCGCCTCGTAGTCGCACTGGCCTGCGACGGTCTTGCCGAAGTAGCGGATCTCGTAGGGCGAAACGCCCGAGATCCCTGCGAGGAGGTTCTTGCGGTAGTCCGACAGAGTGTTGCCGTTAGGGCTCGTGAGCCCCACGCCAGTCATCACGATCCGCGGGAGTGAAGTGGGGACGCTAGTCATCGTTCGAATTGTCCGAGGCTGCCGTTCGAGCGGCGCTGCGGTCTGTCACTTGGAGCACGCGGGCTGGGACTCCGACGCCCACCTTGAGCGCGGTGCCGATCGCCTTCGAAAGAAGGCTCTGGGGATCGCCGAGCGCGCTGGAAACGCTGCTGAAGACGAGCTGCATGACGGCGTCCGCAAGGTCGCACGTCGCGATGATCGAGCGCAGGGTGAGGACCCGCGGGTCCTTGTTGCCGTTGCGCTCGCGAATGATCTCGAGCATGCGAGTGGCACCGACCTTGAACTGCTCAAAGGCCAGCTTCTCGCGGCGCCGCAGGACCGTGGCGACGATGGAGAGCGTATTCCCGACGGCCTCGTGCACGTGGCAGCGACGGGAAGAGTCGAAGGTCGAGGAGACTGCGCCCCAGTCGACGAGCTCGTTGATCGTGGTGCTGGCGGCGCCTTGGCTGATAGAGAGCTCGGCGACCACTTCCTTCGCGGTCAACGGCTGGCCCGACAGGACCAAGAGGCCCCAGACTCGCCCGTGGATACGCTTGAATCCGAAGGTCTTAAAGAACGCCTCGAAGGTGGCGAGTTCCCCGTGGAGCTCTTCCTCGAGCCCCGGAAAGGCGACGCCAGCCTCGCTGCCGCTCGACTCCGCCTCGGCGGCGGGACGCTCTTGGAGCTCCTTGGGGGAGTCGTCCTCGGTGGTGGTGGAGCTCTGTGGCACGGGCGGAAAGCGGGTGAGATAGGGCGGACTTGGGGGCGCGACCCAGAACTCTCCGGACGGCGCCCACACGCATTTCAGATTTTTCTGAAGTGTGTGGCGCGCAGTATGGGCCCGGCCGACCCGAATGGTGCCTGAAAATGGGGCAAAACTAGCCCGCGCGGCCCTATCCCGGGGACTTTTGGGGGGGGCTCCTACGCTGGCGGGAGCACACCCCGGAGCCAGGCCCCGATGGCGTCGATCTCCTGGGGGCAGACCTGGTGCTGCATCGGGTAGGTCTTCCAGTCGACCTGGTAGCCAAGGCCGGTCAATCGGTCGCGGGCCGCCTCGCCCATGGCGGGGGTCACCATCGGGTCCTGGCTGCCGTGGCACTGGAGGATCGGGATATCGTGATTGGCCGGGGTGCGCTCGCTCTCGAGGTCGCAGTCGGCGGCGATGTAGGTGGAAAGGGCCAGGATCCCCGCGAGCTTGTCCGGGTAGCGCAGCCCGGTGTGGAACGCGATAGCGCCCCCCTGGCTGAAGCCCGCGATGACGATGCGCTCGGGCGCCACGCCGCGGTCTCGCTCGCGCTGGATCAGCGCATCCGCTTGGCGGCCCGAGCGGCGCACGCCCTCTTCATCGACCTTGCGGTCGAAATCCATGGCCAGGATGTCGTACCAGGCGGGCATGACCATGCCGCTGTTGATCGTGACCGGGATCTTCGGCGCGTGGGGAAACACGAACCGAATCCCGTGGTCTGCGGGCAGGCCGAGCTCGGAGACGATGGGGGGGAAGTCGTGGCCGCTGGCGCCGAGGCCGTGGAGCCAGACGACGGCGGCGTCGGCCGGGCGGCCCGGTTCGAGGACGACGCTATCGAGGAGGGAGTCGCTGCTGCTCATGGGCGAGACGTTACCAACCAGGCCAGCCGAGCGGTTCAAAAGGGGCAGCGAATGGCGGTCTTGTCACCCACCTGTCACCGATCGTTGGATGCCGTGGAACGAGCTCCGCAGGGCTCCTTCGCGGAGGCATGTTCACGGAACGCGATGCCATGACCCTGGGATGTTCCCAGTGGGGGCAATCGCTTGTCCCCGCTCCTCGAACCTCACCTTCAAGCCGTCCCACCCGGACGCCCCTCCTCTCCATGCGACTCTTCCACTCCACCCAAGCACCGCTGTTCTTCGCTGCCCTCGCCCTGGGCGTTGGGCTCACCTCTTGCAACTCGGACGACGACAACTCTGGGGGAGGCTCCTCCGCTCCGCCTTCGCAGACCACCGTCGACGACATTCTCAGCGGCGTGACCGTCAACGATCTACCTGCCACGATCGAGGTACGTACAGGCGATGCTCCCGCCGGCGATGCTGCCGGTGCTGTTCTCATCTACTCAGGCGGGGGCACCGTGGCCCAGGGTAGTACGACCCAAGGCCAGCTCTCGGCAACCGATGCCTTCGAGGCCATGGTCGTGAGCCTTGAGGGTGTGGGGGGCTTCTATGAGATTGACCTCGACGCCGAGCAGACCTCTGTTGACCTCTTCGTGTCCCTCGCCGCCGAGGCGCCCGCGGGCATGATCAATGCCATGTTCCAAGGGCGTCGAACGGGTGACGCTAGCTTCGGCGAGGCCGTCACGGTGCCGCTTGAAGTACTCGAGGTGGGCAACGGCGAGCTGCAGGTGAACCTCACTTGGAACACAGATGCAGATCTCGACATTCACGTCTTCGAGCCCGACGGCAACGAGATCTTCTGGAACAACACCGTGTCGTCCACGGGCGGCCAGCTCGACCTCGATGCCAACGTCAATTGCGGCAACGTCAGCGTCGAGAACATCTTCTGGGACCAGATCCCGCCGGTGGGCACCTACACCGTGTCGATTGAGAACTTCCAGGCGTGCAGCCAGGTGGCCAGCGACTTCATCATCACGGTGACCGTTCCTGACCAAGCACCGATGCTGTTCACGGGCAGCGTCACGGAGGCGGACGGCCTACTTGAGATCTCGACCTTCGACATCTGATGCGTAGCTCTCGCCACGTAGGGGCGCTCCTCTGTACGAGCGCCATGTTCGCCGTTGGCCTCTGTGCACTGTGGACCGTGTCCGCGCGTACCGAGGCCAACGCCTTGGGACTGCGCCCCTGCGTGCCGTCACCCATCGACGGGGCGGTTGTTCTCGTCGACGCGGAAGATCTCCGTCTCGCCGCGCCGCCGGAGCCCGCCGCGATCGCGGCTCGGTCCGCGACCATTCTGGAGGCACTTCCCATGGTCTCCCCGCGTTCACTGCGTGTAGCCCGTTGGCACGTCTCTGGACGTGTTGTGAGCCTCGATGGTACGCCGCTATCCGGCCACTCCGTCCGGCTGGGCCGCGACTCCTCCGACGCGGAGCGCGCTCGCTCCGACGCAGGGGGCGCTTTCGCGATGGACGTGCCCGCTCGCGTCGACGCCTTCGTAGCAAGGGCTCCAGGTTTCGTGACCGTTGCAGGGACACGGGCACGACGCGGCGAGGCGGGGCTGATCGTCGCGCTTCCATCCCACGGCTACACATTGATCGTGGGAGATGCCGCGACGGGCCAGCCGTTGACGGCGGCGAGGGTGACCCCCGTCCCGTCCGATGCACTCCATGCGCAGTTGGAGAGCACGCGACTCAAGCTCGTACCCGATGCGGTGTTCGTGAGCGGGGCGCTAGCCTCAATGTCCACCGACCGCTCTGGCTATGCCACGTTTGCGGATCTACCAGGGCCCGAGCTGGTCGATGCCCTCGTTACCCGTCCCGGATATCGAGATCGGCGCGTCAGCTTCGGAGCCCAAGCCGGTGGGCACCTGTCCGTTTGGCTTGAGCCCTCGGAAGCCGATCGCGGCTGCCATGGACGAGTGATCGACGTGAACGGGGAGCCGCTCTCTGGGGCCTGGGTCGCCCGGGGCGCAGACTCCGTTCGCACGGCGCAGGACGGCTCGTTCACGCTGCCGCGGACGTCCGCGATCATCGCCCCCGAACGCGAGTCCGAGTTCATAGACGCCTACGACCCCAGCGTCGGTGCGACGCGGGTGCGTTGGAGCGGCGACGACTCTCGGCCTCTTGAGATTCGCATTCCGAGGGCTGAACCGCCGGTCGCTGTCCGGCTCTTGACGCGTGCCGAAGATGGGGAACTCCAACCGCTCTCGGCAGCACGCGTGTTGCCGGCAACCCCAAGCGGCAGGACAAATTTCTCAGGACCGTTCTGGAGGACCGCCCAATCGAACGACCGTGGTGTCATCGAACTCCCCGCTGGGATGGAGGGGACTCGGATGGTGGCGTACGGCAAGGGCGGTGGCGAGATCGGGCGCTTCCTGCTCAGCTCAGGCGACGTCGAGGTGCGCTAGGAGCCTGCGCCACGGGTCGCAATTCCGTGAGCACCGCCAGGATCCACCCTCGCGGCGTTGCGCCGGACCCCCAATGGCGTCAAACCATGGAGGGTCAGTCGCGCCTAGCGAGGATGAATCCTGTCACCACTCACGAAACCGCGACCCGTGGCGCAGACTCCTAGGCCTGAAATATGCGCTAAGAATCGACAGACCACTGCGTTTCGCGCAGCAGCACCGCGTCCGCGGCCCTTGCGCTTCGCTTCGAGAATTCACCTGACACTCCTAGGGCTACCACTGCAGCCCGAGCATCATGCAGTGCAGGCCGCTGCCGATGCCCTGCATGGCGACTCGGTGGCCCTCTTCGATGAATCCGGCTCGCACGCCGAGGGTCAAGGTGGCGGGGAGCGAGACGGAGCCGACGTTGCCCAGGGTCTCCACCGTCGTGAAGTCCCTGGCGCGATCGAGCCCGAGCGTCTCGAAGAGCAGCTTCTTGTGGGCGGCGCCGACCTGGTGGGTGACGATGCGCTCGGCGTCGTCCGCCGTCCATCCGAGCTCGTCCAGGAAGCGCGGCCATGTTTCCTTTGCGAGCGCGTTGCCCGCGTGGAGCAGCGCCTCGGAGTCGGTCTCCATCAGTGGACCGGCGGAGCCATCCACCTGTCCGCCGCTGCAGAGCTCGTGGTGCTCGGTCGCGGCGCGCACGATGCCCCCGAGCAAACGGTGGGGCTTCGTGGCGATGTCCGCGTGGCAAAGGACCATGGCGGCTCCGCCGGAGCCGATGGTCAGCGACGCGTAGGCGCGCTTGAGGTCCTTGCGCGTGGCGTCGCCGTTCAAGAGTGCCGCTATGGTCTCCCGCACGAGGGGACCGCCGTCCTCACCGCTGACGACGAGGGCAGCCTCGATCTCGCGTCGTTCAATGCGTCCAGCGACGAGCGCCATCGCGTTGGCGAAACCTAGGCAAGCATTCGAAAGATCGAAGGCTTCAGCCGTCGGTGGCAGCCCAAGGCCAGCGTGCACCACCGACGCCGTCGCTGGCTCCATGAAGTCGCGGCAGACCGAAGAGTGAATCAGGCAGCCGATCTTCTCCCGCGGGATGCCGGCGTTCGCTATGGCGTCGATTCCCGCGAGGGTTGAAGCGTCGCTGGGCCGGGTGCCCTCGGGCCAAAAGCGCCGCTCGGCGATCCCGCTCATCAATTCGAGACGCCCCACGGAGACTCCGAGCCGATCGTAGAGAGGCTGGAGACGGCCTTCCAAGGCGTCTGAGGTGACAGAATCGGGGGGCAAGGCGAGCCCGAGTCCCTCTATGGCTACGTTTTCGAATCGCATTCGGGGCGCCACGCTACGAAGTGCGGGCTTCGGTTGCAGCCTTTAGGGCCCTCCGCGACACTGATTGGGCCCGATCCGTGCCTGAGGCGCGGCCGATGGCTCCGATTCCCCCTTTGGAGGGCCCCGGAGCCGAGGCCCGCCTCGGATGAGATCCGGACGCCCACACCGATGCCCAGCGACTCGCCCCTCTCTATTCTCCACGTCGATATGGATGCGTTCTACGCATCGGTCGAGCTGCGAGACAATCCGTCGCTTGAAGGGCTGCCAGTTTGCGTGGGGGGACCCGCCGCCAGCCGGGGAGTGATTGCCGCCGCCAGCTACGAGGCGCGGCGCTTCGGAGTCCACTCGGCCATGGCCACGGCGAACGCGCGCAGGATTTGCCCTGACCTCGTCGTGCTCCCCCCCGACTTCGACAAGTACACGGCCGTGTCCAAGGAGATCATGGCGATCTTCCGGCGCTACACGCCCATCGTCGAGCCCCTGAGCCTCGACGAAGCATTCCTCGACGTTGCCGGGTCCGAGCGGCTCTTCGGCGACGCGATCGAGATCGGTCAGCGGATCAAGGACGACATTCTGCGAGAGACGCGGCTCGTGGCCTCGGTGGGGGTGGCGCCCACCAAGTTCCTGGCGAAGCTCGCCTCCGACCTCGACAAGCCCGACGGTTTCCGCGTGATCCAGCGGGACGAGGTCCGTGCGGTGCTCGATCCGCTCCCGGTCTCCAAGATCTACGGGGTGGGGCCGCGCACGGCTAAGCGCCTAGAAGCCCTCGGTGTTCGAACCGTTGCCGAGCTGGCGAGCCTTCCGCGCCGCGACGTTGCGAAGCGCTTTGGGGCCTCGGGAATCTGGATCCACGATCTCGCCCACGGGATCGATGCCCGCCGAGTGACCGCGCGCCGTGAGGAAAAGTCCCATGGGATGGAGCGGACGTTCGCCGTGGATATCTCGGACCGGGAAGAGCTGCGCAACTACCTGTTCACCTTCTGCGAGGAGGTTGCTTTCTACCTCCGGGATAAGGGGCTGCGGGGCAAGACCATCACGCTCAAGGTGCGCTTCAGCGACTTCAAGACGGTGACCCGCACCAAGACCTTGGAGTTCCCCACGAACCTGGGGCCACGGCTCTACGCCACCGCCCGTGAGCTTCTGGACAAGGTGCCCGTAAGGCCTCTGCGGCTGATCGGCATCCAGGTTTCCCGGCTCGAAGACGTACGCCAGCCGAACCAGGGGACCCTGTTCAACGGATCCATGGCGGAGCCGTCCACGCGGAAGGACTATCTCCAGCAGAACGAGAAGCTCGCCCAGGTCACCCCGAGCCTCGACAAGCTGCGCAAGAAGTTCGGCAAGGGAACGGTGGTGCCAGCCAGCCTTCTGAAGCACAAGGCGCCCAAGGGGCGCGATGGATCGGGTTAGGAACGGGGCACGCCCTTCGGTAAGCTCGACCGCATGCTTGCACTTAACGCTCGTCATCGCGGAATCTGGCTGGCCTTGGCTGCGCTCTCGCTCCTCGGCTGCGGGGATGACTCAGGGAAGCCGACCACGAGCCAGGAGGCCAAGCCTGGGGTTCGTCGAATCAGCTTCGCGCGCACTAGCGCGGAGGACCCCGCGACTTCCGTGGAAGTCGCAGGCCATGTGGAGCCGGCGATGGGCGTCGACACCTGGGAAGTCGTTTCGCCGGAGTGGAACTTCGAGGATAGCGGCGCCCGGAAGCGGCCCCTGCGCCTCACCGGGCAGGGCAAGAAGCTCGTGACGATTCCAGGTCCGTTCGAGCGGGAGTCCTTCGATCGCATCACGGTCACGGTCGAGAATCCGGTTCGCGGATCGATGCTCGCGACGCTCAAGATGGAGGGGGGCCAAGAGCTTCAATCCCGAGTGGATGTACCGAAGGGGCGCCACAGGCATCCGGTCACCTTCAAGCTTCCGCGGGCGGTCTCCAAGGACGAGGCGATCGAGGCGCTTGTGCTCTACTTCGACCTCAAGCGCGCCGTTACGATCCACGAAATCGACTTTGGTCGGCAGCCTCTTCTCGCGACGCTCCCGTCTCCCGAAGCGGGCGCCGCCCTCGTCACCGTGGGAAGCAGTGCGCACCGCGCGGTGGGGCTCGGCGCGACCCAGACGCTTCAGGCCAGCTGGAGCGGCGACCGTGGTCTGAACGCCACCGTGTGGGTGGCGGGCATGCGCTCGGACAAGCTTTGGACCGACGACGATGCGAAGGTGACCCTTCGCCTCGTCCAGACGGAGCCATCACCTGGCGAGCCAAAGTCAGAACCCGTCAGCCGCTCGGTGTCACTCTTACCCGGGTGGACCCCCGTGAGTTTCCTCGGACTCGATGCGGGTAGCTACCACCTGGATGTCTCGCTTGAGCTACTGGACGAGGGCACCACGGCCTTGATCTCCGAGGTCGGCCTTGTCGGACCAGCGGCGGCCAAGCCCAAGACCGTCGTCCTCGTGACTTCGGGAACGCATCGTGCGGACCACCTCGGAACCACGAACAGCGACGCAGGAACGCCGATCGAAACGCCCCATCTCGACGAGCTAGCGGCGAACGGCCTCCTCTTCGAGTCCGCATGGGCCACCAGCAACATCTCGATCCCGTCGCACTCGGCTCTCTTGACAGGCCGTCACCCGAGGGACACGAAGGTGCTGGATCATCTATCAAGCCTTGGCGCGGACCCTGACGCTTCACCCAGGACCCTTGCCGAAGAGTTTGCGGCCATGGGTTACGCCACGGCGGCGATCCTCAGCTCGTCGCACTTGGCCGCTGAGTACAGCGGACTTGGACGGGGCTTTGACACGGTCATTCATCCCGACGAGTCGAGGGCGCGGGCCGCAGCGTCGGTGGCGACGGCCTTGGCACAGCTTCGCGGCGGGACTCCGACGTTTGTCTGGCTGCACCTGAGTGATGCCCACGGCCCTTTCCATCCCGAGGCTCAGTACCGCGCGGAGATTGCGTACCTCGACGAGCAGCTGGGAACGCTCTTCGAGAATCCCCGCGTGGCGGCGGGCGTGGTGGCCTTCACGGCAGATCACGGCGAGGCCTTCGCTCGTAACGGTCTCTTCTACGGGCACGAGCGGCTGGCCCCAGACACGCTACGGGTCCCGCTGATCCTGCGCGCCCCGGGGATTCGGAATCCAGGGGAGCGAGTGAGCTTTCGAGTCCGGCAGATGGACGTGGGGAGGACCTTGCTCAACCTCGCCGGTCACGGGGACGTGGACTTCCCTGGCCAGTTCCTCCTGAGGCCTGAAGCCAGCGAAGAGACGCCGACATTCGCGCTCTCCCGCCGGTTCGCCTCCGTGACGGACGGTGAGTGGCACGCGGTCCTCGCGCTCGCAGATTTCAGTGGCTCGGACGACGGCCGCGTGCTGCGACGACACCAGATCGAGGTCTTCGATCTCTCCGAGGATCCAGGGTGTCTGAAGGACCTGGCGGAAGAGAACGTCGAGGTGGCCGCTCGCTACCGCGCCGACATTGTGGAGTGGCTTGCCGGCGAGGATATTTTCCTGCGCGGGTCGAGGCCGAGCCTCGACCGCGCGGCGATGGAGAACCTAGTCGCCCTCGGGTATGGGGGAGACGCCGTTCAGGAGGCGCAGCTCTTCGACGCCGGCTGCTCCTGCAACGAGTGCCTGAAGTTCAAGTAGGCGGCTAGGCTGCTAGGTTGCTAGGCGGCTTGGGTCGAAGAGTCATCCGACGGCTTGCGGCTCAGCACGATCGACGGGCGGTTCGCCGGGGCAGTGCTTTCCTGCGCACTTGCGAAGTGGACCGTCTCCTGACGAGCGTGGTTCGGTAGACCCTCCGGAGCGGTGCTCGGGATCGTCTGGGTCAGCTCGGTGTGAGTGATGAGCGTGAAGCGGCCTTCCGCAAGGGTCAGAGCGGTGACGCGGCCGCGGAACTTGCGCGCGGGGCCGCCGAGGCCAACGCGGCTGTCTGCGTAGAAGCAGTGGCGCTCGCCGCGGATCACCGAGGCAAGGCCCACGCTGAAGTCGCGCGCACGGCCGTCGCCGTTCGCGGCAGCGCGCTCGCACACGGCGAGGTAGTTGACGCCAACGCCGGTGGCCTTGGCCGTGCCGCCTGAGACCGCGGAGAACATCCGCCAGGCCGCGTTCACAGCGACGATGCGGCCGCGCCCATCGATGATGGCGGCGTGGCTCGGGAGGGAGTCGAGGGCCGTAGCGAGGCGTTCGAAGCGCGATCCGCTGGGGACCGCGAAGCCCGCTTCCGGAACGGAGGTCGGCTGAGCCTCGCAGAGGTTAGCGGCGGTGAAGGAGACGAGGATGCAGTCGCCGGTGGGATCGGTAACGCGCTCCACTTGGATGGTGGCCTTGGTGGGGGCGGTGGCCGTCCCGTGCGCCGCGTGACGCTGGAACTCGATCTCGCAGCGATCGCCTTCGCCCTTCTGAATTCGACGCAGCTGGGCGTGGAGGGTGCCGGCGTCGCGGCTTCCCATGAGGGCCGCCTGGGCGCAAGCTGCGATGAAGTCCACGCCGACGCCAATGCTCTTCAGCGGGATGGGGTCCGCGGTCCGGGTGCCGCGCTTCCATGGGGCGTTGGTGCGCTCGATCCTTCCATCAGGGCCGAGGAGCGCGCAGCGATCCGCGGTGGCATCCATGGCGAATGTGGCCTCAGAGACCGTCAGAAGGCTGGGAACAAGGCGCGGAGCGTGGGACATGAGAGCGTGTCGTCGAAGGAAATCGCCTACGAAGTAGGCTTGACGGGCGATTCCTTGGCTATCGACAGCTTTCGCGGATCCCTTGAGGGCTTGGACCTGGGGCAGCTCTTAGTGCGCCTCCAGCCAGTTCTTGCCGTGGCCGAAGTCGACGTTCAGCGGCACGTCGAGGCTCACTGCGTTCTCCATGGCGTCCTTAACCATGGCCGTCGTGGCCTCCAGCTCCGCAACCGGCACCTCTAGCACGAGCTCGTCGTGGACCTGGAGCAGCAGCTGAGCCTGGAGGTCGGACGCGTCGAGCTTGGCGTCGAGGTCGATCATCGCCTTCTTGATGATGTCGGCGGCGCTGCCCTGGACCGGAGTGTTGACGGCGGCGTTCTCGGCGGCAGAGCGCACGCGCTGGTTGGTGGACGTCACGTCCGGCATGGGGCGGCGGCGACCCATCAGCGTCTCGACGTAGCCGGTTTCCCGGGCGCCCTCAAGGACGCTGTCGATCCAGCCGCGGACCTTGGGGAAGGCTTCGAAGTAGCGCTCGATGAAGTCCTTGGCCTCGGGCACGGTGAGTCCTGTCTCCCGCGCCAGCCGCTGGGGGCCCATGCCGTAGAGCAGGCCGAAGTTGATGGCCTTGGCCTGGCTGCGCATGGTGCGGTCGACATCGTCCTGATCTACGCCGAAGATGAATGACGCGGTGGACGAGTGAATGTCGCGGCCCTCGCGGAAGGCTTGGGCGAGCTTCTCGTCGCCGGATAGATGCGCAAGGATGCGCAGCTCGACCTGGCTGTAGTCGGCGGCGAGCAGGACCCACTCGCCGTGCTCGTCTGGGTCCCGGGGCACGAACGAGGCACGGATGCGCTGGCCGCGTTCGGTGCGCACCGGGATGTTCTGGAGGTTCGGGTCGCTCGACGACAGGCGCCCGGTGGCCGCGACCGTTTGGCTGAACGAACAATGGATGCGCCCGGTCTTCTTGTTGATGAAGGTCGGGAGCGCGTCGACGTACGTGCTCTTGAGCTTCATCACCTCGCGGTACTCCAGAAGCCTGCGCACGATCTCGACGTCACCGAAGTTCTCGTTGAGGGTAGCCTGATCCGTGGCGTAGCCGGTCTTCGTCTTCTTCACGCGCTTGACCCCGGCTTCGTCTTGGATGCGCAGCTTCTCGAAGAGCACGAGCCCGAGGGCTTTCGGGCTGTTGACCTTGAGGCCCGGCTCGCCCGCCAGCCGGCGCACGTCCTGCTCGGCGGAGTCGATGTCCTTCGTGAGCTCCTTGTTGAGCGCTCCAATGGCATCGGTGTCGAGTCGAATGCCGCGGCGCTGCATCTTCGTCAGCACGCGCACGAGGGGCATCTCCAGCTCGTGGAACAGCTTCTCGTTGTCCGTTTCCTCGAGGTCGGCCGAGAAGCGCTGGTACAGACGGAACGTCGCCTCCGCGTCCTCGCATGCGTACTCAGCGACCTCATCGATGGGGATCTCCGCCATCGTGATCTGATTCTTGCCCTTGCCGATCAGCTGGCTCGTGGGGATCTTCGTTAGCCCAAGCTCCACGAGGGACATGTCGTCGAGGTTGTGCCGACGCGCTGAGCCATGGATCGTGAAGGACGCGACCATCGTGTCGAAGTGCGGCGGCGGCACCATGATCCCGTGGGCGCCCATCACGAGTGCGTCGTACTTCTCGTTCTGAGCGACTCGGTAGAGGCTCTCGTCGGTCATGAGCGGGCGGAGCGCATCGAGGAGCGCGGGCGTTCCGCCTTCGAGAATGGGCTCCTTCGTGTTGAAGGGCACATAGAACGCGCGCCCCGGCTCGGCGCAGAAGGACATGCCGACCAGCGCGACCTCCAGCGATCGAAGCCCCGTCGTCTCCGTATCCCACGAGAACGTCCCCGCCTCGGTGAGCTCCGCGATCATCGCGTCGAGGGCTTCTCTTGTCTCCACGAGGACGTCTTCTCGTTCGCCCGCGCCGCTGGCTTCCACGCCGGCCGCCACCTCGTCCATGAGGCTTCGGAAGTCGAGGCCTTGGAACAGATCACGCAGCCCGTTGATGTCGGGCTCGGCGGGCGTGATGGACTCGAAGCCTGGATCGAGCGGCACGTTCGTGTCGATCGTGACGAGGTCTAGGGAGAGCACGAGCATCTCGCGATCGGTCTCAAGCTTCTCCTTGGTCTTGCCTTTGACCTCGTCGATGCGCTCAAGGAGCGCGGGCACGGAGCCGAACTCCTTGATGAGCTTCTGCGCGCCTTTCTCGCCGATGCCCTTCACGCCCGGGATGTTGTCCGAGGTGTCGCCCATGATCGCGAGCACGTCGATCACGTGGTCGGGGGTCGTGCCGAACTTCGCCTCGACCTCTTCGGGTCCCTCGATCACGAGATCCTTGCCGGGCTTGAAGATGTTGTGCAGCGCCACCTTGTCCGAGACGAGCTGCATCATGTCCTTGTCGCCGGTGACGATGCGCACCTCGTGACCGGCCGCGGCGGCCTTGGTGGACAGCGTCCCGATCACGTCGTCCGCCTCGTAGCCGGGAATCTCGAAGATCGGAATCCCGTGGGCTTTGATGATGGCTCGGATGTCCTCGAGCTGCTGGATCATCTCCTCGGGCGCGCGCTCGCGGGTGGCCTTGTACTCCGCGTACTTCTCGTGGCGGAAGGTCGGGCCTTTGGCGTCCAGCGCCACCGCCACGAGGTCGGGCTTTTCCTCGCGAAGGATGCGGCGCAGGGCCATCGTGAAGCCGTAGACGGCCCCCGTGGGGCGCCCATCGGCCGTCGAAAGACCGGAGCGCATCATCGCGAAGTGCGACCTGTAGGCGACGGCGGTGCCGTCAAAGAGGAAGAGTCGAGACATGGCCCATGAGGCTATCCAGCCACCGGGCCTCGGAGCAGATCGAATCGCTCCTAATCTCGACTGGCGGGGATCTCTAGGGCCGCACCGGGCTTCTGGAATCGCGTGCCTAGTCGGACGGAATCCGTTGAGCACCGTGGACCAGCGGCGACACCGTCAGTACAGCCAGGCTCGCTTCACCTTGATGTTTGGATGCCGGTCCGTTCCCGGGAGGTTGAGCAGTACCTCTGAGATCTTGTAGGTGCCGCCTCGAATGGGGCGCTCTGAGGGGATGGGGACAGCCACAAGCTTGTCCTTGGGACTCAGTGAGCCATACTGCGAGCGGAAGCCTGGTTCGCCCTTGCTGAGCCGCTCTTTCGGCTTCGCCATGACGTAGTAAATCAGCCTGCCTTTCGTGATCCCCTCGATCTCAAACTGCAGGCCTTTGATGGCCTCTGACGAGATGGGCTCCGCAAGCTTGTAGACCAGCGTGGTGTGGTTCTTCTTCGGGCGCAGGGTCGGCTCGCCTAGGACGAGAACCTCCGCTCGCCGCCGCTTGGAGTGAATCCAGTGAACCTTGCTCGCCTTGCCTGTCGCATCCATCTGACGGAAGGTCAGATACTCTGGGGTGGCTTTCGCAGACAACCACGGGTGCGGTGCGCCGCCGGCGGTCCCCAGGGTGAACACGGGATAGGTGGAGGGTTGGGAGAGCACTCGCTTAGGAGCGGGTCCGTCGCCCATCAACACGGCGTCCACTGACTCTTCGGCGAGTAGCTGCGAGAACGCTTCCTTGTCGTAGTAGTTGTTGGCTCCTCCCAGCACAACGACGCGGAACTCAGAGCTGGACGAGCGTAGCGTGTTGCGAATCCATGCGTGCTGCTGAGACGTGGGGCTCAGGTCCGAGACGTACGAGAGAAAGAGAAAGTGGACGGGGCCCTGAACCACCGAGTAGTACGCGGCCGCCGGACTCCCCTGGATCTCCTTGGGATAGGCGTGCGGGAATAGCTCTTGGAAGGTGCGCAGATCCAGCCCGTCGACGAACGGCCAGCCCGAGTCGTGGTTCCCGGGTGAGATATAGACGGGGGCGCGCTTCAGAACGGGGCGGAACACCTTGAAGAAGTCTTCTTTCCAACTCCGCGGCGTGGAGTAGTACACGCAGTCTCCGGCGTGGATGACGAACTGGGGCTTGGCGTCCGCAATGCGCGCAGCGAGCAGGTGGTCCGAGTAGTGGTCGAAGTGCTCGGAGCCGTGGGTATGCCCGACGACCGCGAAATTCCGTGCGGGCTCGGAGGGGAGCGTGGTGAACTCACCGCTGCGCAGGACCGTGTTCGAGTGGCCGCTCTCCAGTTCCCAGGAATAGTCGGTGTCGGGAGCCAGGTTCCGCAGTTCGGCAAACGCTTGCTGGCCTTCTTGGCCCACCACCGTTTGTGTCGAACCATCCGTCAGGTTGGTCACGGTCAACGTGTCGAGTGCCGAGATCGCGTTGCGCCACGCTAGTGTGGCTTGCGTGCTGTTGATAGACACCCAGTACGGAGCGATCGCGACGTCTAGTCCGGCGGCCGGCCTGCTACTTGGGGGAGTGGCGGGGGACTGTTGGCTATGCTTGCCGCGCTGAGCCTTCTTAGCACTGGCCTTCTTCGTAGCGGCCCCCTTAGGGGGAGGCTCAGTGGAGTCGGCCTCCACCGGTGGGCTGCAGGCCAAGACCAAGCAGCCTAGGAGGCAGGCCATCGGGCCGGCTAGGCTCGCGGCGATGGGCTTTGAATGGGGGCGCATGGCCCTCGGACCATAGCAGACAGCCCATGGCTGGAGCCCGAGTCCTTTCTCCGACGGACTCGAAGTGTCCCGGGAGAATAGGAAGCCGGCTCAGTTCGCGACGTTCACGACCGCAGGGGCCCCTTTCGGCTCGCCCTACTGCCAGGTCACGCGCCAGCCATCCGAGAAGTTGCTGGTGACCTGCCCGCCGATGGCGTCCCGGAACCACGCCTGGAAGTGCCAGGTCTCGCCGATCACCGCGCCCACGGGGCCGGTGGGCTGGGGAATCGCCAAGGCGTCCACGTCAGCGGCAAAGCCGCCGAAGAGGCCCGAATTCAGGATCTGTCCGCCGACGACGCGGCCGATGTCCCCGGCGACGCACAGGTTGCCCGCGGCTCCGCCGGCCTGGGGGATGAAGCCAGAGGTCTTGCTCGCGATGAAGAAGCCCGCTGCGTTGGCGGGGAGCTGACTGGCGAGTAGACGCAGATCGTTGTTCGCAAGGACGACGCTGCCCCGGCCCTCGATCACGGCCGGCTGGCCCGTGGAATTGGCGACGGCGGGGGAGCAGTAGGCTTCGCCGGGCTCGCACATCCCGAGGAAGAGGCAATCGACCCACTCGGGGTGATCGACGAAGGGGCTGCGGTTGCCTTGGAAGGCCGCGACCACATCGTTGCGGTTGCGCTCGAATTCGTCGACGGGGTCGGCGAAGTGCCACTCCAGCAGCACGGCGAGGCGCCCCATGTACGCGAAGGACTCGTTCTGACCCGTGTTGGAGGCGGCGATGAGCCCGAGGTTGTCGGTCAGGATCAGGTCTGGCTCCATGACTCCTGTGATTCCATGGTTGCCACCTTCGTAGCGGACGTCCGCGTACAGCATCGCACGGGCTAGGTCGCCGCGCCGGAAGGGGCTGACCTCGAAGACGGCTGATGTCGTCCAGTTCGAGTTGCCCGGGTACGTCCCGGAGCCGCCGCCTTGGCCGTCATTGACCTCGGTGATCAGCTCGGTGCAGTTCGCGGAGCAGTTCGCGAACGGCTTGTTGCTGCGATTTTGGTTGTACGTACCGTTGCAGATGAAGAGCAGGTGGCAGTCCGAGTACGGCATGTTGGCACTCGAATCGTCCGGGAAGCCGTAGGACGACGGCCAGCTGTGCTCGCGCTGATAGTTGTTATTGCCGCCGCTCACCTTGACGTAGCTGGCGTTGCGGTAGATGTCGATGACGCGGTTCGGGTCGCTCGGGTCCTCCTGCGCGGCCTCCAGTACGTTCCAAGTGTCGGTGGACCCACTCGTGTAGGGAAAGCGCGTGTGGTCGTCGATGACTTGGTGCAGCGACGTTCGCAGGGCAGCCTGGGAGGAGGTGTCCACCGAGCCGTAGTAGCCCGCAGGGGGATCCATGGCCATGGCGCTCGCGGAGCAGAAGAGGCTGAAGAGAACGATACGCATGGGGCTGGCCTTCGTGAACGGTGGGACGAGGGAGGATGGATCCGGACGCTATTGTGGCTTGGTGCGGAGCCAAGCGAAAGCGCGGGACCCTCCGGTCTGGAAGATCCCGCGCCTAAGCAGCACTACGCGGGCGCAGTGCGGCACTTCAAAGTGCGATCAGTTGAAGGTGACTTCAAGGCCGCGGGTGAAGTTCGACGTCGGGCCCGTGGCGATGACGTCGCGGTACCAGGTCTGGAAGTTCCAGGTGTCGCCGGCAACAGCTGGCACCGAACCGGTCGGCTGGGGGATAGCCGTCAGGTCGAGCGCCAGGGAGAAGGCGCCAGCAGAACCTGAGTTCTGAATCTGGCCCGGGCCCACGTAACGGCCGACGGAGCCAGCGAGGCAGAGGTTGCCTTCGCTGCCGCCCGGGTTCATGACGAAGCCCTGGTCCAAGCTGACGATGAAGAAGCCGAACGAGGTGGTCGGGAGGCTCGAAGCCGTGAGCGTCAAGTCGTTGTCGGCCACGGTAGCGCTACCTTGAGCGCTGATTTGGCCGGTGGCGCCGGTGCTGTTCATAGCTGCCGTACAGTAAGCGGTGCCGACGTTGCCACCGTCAGGGCAGACGCCCACGGATGCGCTGGTCATGCAGCTCGTCACCGGGTTGAGGGCGCCCGGCGTCGGGTCGGCGTACGGCGGGTTCGGAACTCCGTCGATCTGGAAGTTGATGAACGTATCGGAGCACCAGTCGCCGGGGCAGCCGCCGTCGCGGAGGATGCCTGACGGGAGGAAGGCGCCGTCCGGGCCGAAGACCGGAGCGTTGTCAAAGAAGACGTCGCCTGCGTCGCCATCGCTGATGGCCACGACGTCGAGGATCGTCACGCCCGGGTCCGAAGCCATGCGGGTGGTGGTAGAGCCCATCGGGCTAGAAACATCTTCCTCGACCCAACCATTGCCGACGGTCGTGATAACTGAGCGCAGGGCGGCGTCCGGAACCAAGCAGAGGTACAGCGTCAGGCTGCTGTTCTCGAACGCGTTCGAGCCCTGGACAAAGTCGATCTCGCCGGGGAAGGCTGCGTCTGCCTCGCCGCTACCGAAGACGTAGTACTCGTCCCCTGCATTGAAGACGTCGCCAGAGAGGTCATAGGCTTCGTCCATGAAGCCGGCGCCGCCGGTGGATCCGCTGGGATCTCCCTCGATGACGAAGAGCATCAGGCCGTCAGTGGACTGGCCCGGGGTGCCGAGGATCTCGACGTACTCCTCGTCGGCGCCCGACGTGCTGATGCGCACCTCGGTCAGGACCTGGGCATTTGCGACAGAGGTGAAGAGCAGCGCGCCTGCGACTTGGCCTGCAACTTGGAGAGTGGACTTGGAAAGCTTCATGTGATGGCCGATGCCGCTTCGTGGGGAAGCGGGCTTGGATCAGGTAGCTCGAAAGCGTGAGCCAGATAAGATGAGAGAGGACGGAACGGCGCTTGCCGGGGCACCGGGGGGGTAGAGAGGATCGCGCCGTCCGGTCCGACTCATCGACGGGGGGGGACGGTGCCAGCGAGGCGCATGGGGCGCCCCACGCGATCGTGGCGATGCCGACTATAGGTCCGCGCAGAGGCGCGGAGAATCAAGAGGCGGTGAATACACTGGCCCCTTTCCAGATCGTCACCGTTTGGGGACAACCCGCCCGACAGGGGCCTAGACCCCAGAGAACCCCCTCTTTCAGTGGTTTCCAGGGCCTCAATCCCGGATCCTCAGGCCCCTAGCGCACCTGGAGCTGTCTCTCATCGGGACTCTCCGTCGCTGGTACCCCTATTTGCCCCCCCCCTGAGACTCAGTCACCTATGACCCCACCTCCCGCCGCCGCTTCGTCTGAATCTTCGTCCGAGTCAACGATGGACGGGGCTTCTCCTGAGGCCCCGGCCAGCCCGATTCGCGCCTTCATCGGCGGAGTCTTGATGGGGCTCGCCAACCTGGTGCCGGGGATCAGTGGCGGCACCATGATCCTCGCGATCGGCCTCTACGATCGCTTCATCGGCGCGATCGCAGATGTCTCGCGGCTACGTCTACGGCGGGACACGATCGTCTTTCTCATGGCGCTTGGTATGGGGCTTGCGGCGGCGGTCCTGCTGCTCTCCGGAGTCGCTGTGCGCCTCGTGGCTGAGCACCGCTGGGCGATGTACGCGCTCTTTATCGGCATGACGCTCGGCGGCGCCCCCGAACTCTATGCGCGTGTCAAGCCGATCCGCGCGGGAGCGATCGTTGCCTTTTTCGTGGGCTTCGCTGCGATGGCGTGGTTTGCGCTCAGCTCGGGAGGTATCGAGTTGGAACCCAACGTGCCTACGCTCTTGGGCGTCGGCGTTGCGGGGGCCAGTAGCATGATCCTGCCCGGCATCAGCGGCAGCTACGTCCTGCTCATCCTCGGCATGTACGACACGGTGATCGGTGCGCTGTCGATCTCGGAAGTACGGGAGGCACCCAAGGAGTCGCTCATGATCATCGGCCCCGTGGTCATCGGCGCGGCCGTGGGGATTGCGGTGCTTTCCAACGTGCTCAAAGCGGTGCTGAGACGCTACTCCGCGCCGTCCCACGGCGTGCTCTTGGGGCTGCTCGTTGGCTCCGTGCTGGGACTCTACCCGTTCCAAGAGGCGGTCCACCCGGAGCTCGCAAGTCGAAGTTCGCGCAAGGCGATCGAAGCCGTCGTGCACAAGGGCCAAGACGTCAGCGATGTCGCAGCGGCCGTCCAACGCCTGAGCGCCGAGGAGCTTGAGCAGCACGTGCAGACCTGGCGCGGTAAGACCAAGGGCGAGATGAAATCAGCGAGCCTCAAGCTGCGCCGCTTCGATCCGACGGGCCGAGACATCGCGAGCGCGCTGGGGCTGTTTGTATTGGGTGTGTTTTTGACGAGGCTGCTCGGGCGCAAGTCGGGGTGACCTCGCCGAGTGACCTCTCTGGGTGACAGTGCGGCATTTCGCGCTGACCTACGGGGAGTGCAAGCGACGTCCGGAACCGCTCAGAACGGCGCCTGATGAGTCGCGAGGGCGTTTGGCAAGGGAGTTGCGTGGGGAAGAGCACACCCCACGAGTTACCCCATGCGTCACCTACCTCAGATCACGTACACCGCCCTCTTGCTCGCGATCCTCTCCGCGCTCGGGCTGGCGGCCCCCTCCTCTCCTTCCACCGTCTTTGCGCCGCAGAAAGGTCCAGACCGCGGCGTCCCCGTCACGATCAAGGAACTCAACATCGCCGACGCGATCGCTGAGTTCCAATCCTTCAAGGACAAGCTGGGCACCTTCCGCCAAGAGATCAGCGAAGGCCGGGCGACGGCCCAGGAAACCGCGCAGATCCTCGCGGACCTGCGTGCCAGCGCCACGGCCGAGAACAACTTCAACGAAGAGCCCATCCTCGGCGCCATCACCGGCTACGTGGATGGCGTCTTAGGCAAGCAGGTCGAGCTAGTGGACTTCTTAGAGTCCCAGCGCTATCGCATCAGCTACTACGCTGGGCAAATGGCGGCCTCCGTTCGGCCTGAGGACCTCGCGATCCTCTTCGGCACGACCGCGCAGAACGACGTGGCGCTGAAGGTCAGCGTGGCCGAGGTGGACGAGGCGCAGCAGGCCATCAAGCAGTTCGTTGACCGCCTACCGAAGGATCAGTTCGACAAGCGAACGTTCCGCCCCACCCCGAAGATGCCCCGCGAGACGCGTGCGCAGCTCGACCAAATGCTCGCGCGCTACCAGACCCAGGCCAACGGCCTCGAGCTAGCAAAAAAGCGTCTCCAGCTCGTACGGGCCGCAGAGCGCAACGGCGCCACGCTCGTGGACACCGCTGAGTTGGAGGTCAACTCCGATCTGCTCGTCGGCAAGATGTTCGGCGCCCTCGACAAGGTTCGACTGCAGATGAGCATGGACCTCATGTCCCTAGAACAGCTGCTCTCGGGCTACGCTCGCAGCGCGCGAACCCAGGGCATCCTCGATGCTTTCCAGAGCCTTGTGGAGATGCAGGGCGACCTCGAAGGACCGAGCCCCGAGCTCTCCGGCGTTCTCGACTGGCTGCAGGACTCGAGCCTGCGCCGTCTCACGCTTTCGGCCGACGGGATGAAGCGCCCCGGCCTCGACGTACCGCGCTACTCGGACATGCTCCGCGAGGCGTACACGAACGCATCTTCCCCCGCCCAAAAAGGTGCCGCGTCCGGCGCCGGGAGCCAACGATGAGAACCCCTAAGCACACTTGCATCCTGTTAGCGCTCGGCTGCGCCTTCCCCATGCTCAGCAGCGCCCAAGAGTCGGCCGTCGCCGGCGAAGCCAGCGGCGTGGCCGCCAACGAGCTCGCTGGCGGGAGCGAAGCAGCCACGGCCGAGTCGCTCCGCCAGCGCATCCGAGACATGCGCATGAATCTCCTGCTCGGCGGCGACCAGGTGCGCCGTGCAGAAGAGCAGGCCGTCGACTTCTACGTGGGTAAGACGCGCTCGGTGGAAACGCGCATGGACGATGTCGCCACGGAGCTTGTCGAGCTCCGCGCGAGCTATGACGTCGTGCTCGATCGAGCCTTGGACAGCGGATCCCAAGAGGCCCTACGCGAGGCGCAGCCCCTGCGCAGCCGTATCTCGTCCCTGGAGGCAGAAGAGACCGGCCTCTTCGAGCGTCGCGAACGCCTGTCCGAGCTCGTGTCCGCCGTCGAAGAGCGTGACCGCGACCGGCGCCGTCTCGTCGACCAGGTCGAGAGCGCGTCAGCGCTGCCCGACTCGTTCGGTGCACCCATGATGAGCATCGGCCTCGCGCCGCCCCCGATCGCTTCCGAGGCCTCGGTGCCGCTTGAAGACGACGCGCTTCTGCAGGACCTCTTGGCCCGCGACCCCGCCAAGGCCAAGTCCATGTACTTTGCGGCTGATCCGGATCGCTACTGGCGCCGCTTCCCCTTGACGCCTCCGGCGCGCGAGCTGCGTGGAGCCATGGGCTTCCCGCTGCCGGATCCGGTCGGCCGCCGCTGAGACTCGAGCCATGGACGCCACATGGATGGACTACGTCCGGCTGGGTGGACCCCTCATGTACGCCGTGTTGGCGACGTGGGTGGTGGTTCTGGCCGGGACGCTCGATCGCGTGCTCTACGCCTTCGGTCGGATCCTGCGCCGCCCTAGCGGTCGCGCCGGGGTCGACCTGAGTCGTGAAGCTCAGCGCGCGCGCCGCGGGCTCGATCGCATTGACACGGTGAGCCAGCTCGCGACGAGCGTCGGGCTCTTCGGAACGGTCGTTGGCCTCGCCCAGGGCTTTCTTGGGCGCGGCGGCACCGCCGACACGTCCATGAGCCTCCAGGCCCTCGGGGACGGTCTCTCGACCGCCCTATTCACAACGATCGCTGGGCTCGTGGTCTTCCTCTTTGGCCAGGCCGTACTCCTCGCTTATCGCGAGTGGCTCAGCTACGTCGAGCGCGACATGGACCTCCCCGTACACACGTCGTAGCGCCCACTGACTCATCCGATGAACCACCTCACTGACAAAAGCGTCTGCCAGCCGCGTACGCCGAGCAGGACGAGAACAGCAGGGCAGGCCGCGCTGACGCCGCTCCTCGACACGCTGTTTCTGCTTCTGTTCTCGGTGCTGGCCGCGAGCGACGGAGCCGAAGCGCGCGCCGACGTAGAGCAAGAGGTACGGCTAGAGCTGCCGACGGTATCTGATGACGGCTCCGGTGAGGGCGCTTCGCCCGAGAGCCCCCCGGTCGTGATCATGATCGATGCCGACGGCGCGGTGACCCTCGATGGGGGCGCCATGCCCATCGAGTCCCCCGGGGCTTTTGCTGACGCACTCTTGGGTATCCCGTCGGGCGCCGCGTTCGAGATTCGCGCCCACGCGGACGCGCGCCATGCCGTCATCGTCGAGGTATTGCATGGCCTCCGGGAAGCGAGCTTTCTAGATGTCTCCCTGGTTGCGAACACTCGCCCGGCGGACGCAGATCCAGGGGCGTGGGGGAGCACGCCGCGATGAGCCCCATCCGACATCTTTTCCTTCTGGCCGTCGCGTCCGGGCTGACCTGGTGGCTTCTGTACTTTGCGCCCGCTCCCGCGCTGGCCGAGGGAGCGCCGGCTGTAAGTCCTCCGCCGATGCGTGCGCAGCTTCAGCCGAACGCTGAGCCCGCAGCGAGCCGGCCAGAGGCTAGCGAGCCACCGCTGGCGGAACCCTCGCCCCCAAAACTGGAGACAGCAGCGCCGGAGACAGCAGCGCCGGAGACAGCGCAGCTAGAGTCAGCGGCTCAGGAACCAGTGGAGCAAGAGCACGAACTCGCGGAGCCGATCGCGGCGGCCGAGCTCGGCTCACGAACCGGATCGGAGGAAGCCGAACGACGGGACGTACCGGAGAATAGCGAGGAGCGGGCCGTCGAAGTCCCGAGGCAGACGACGGACGAGCTCGCCCGCAGCTCCGAGCTCCTCGCCGTCGCGGAGGCTGAGCTCGGCGGCGCCGAGGTCGCCCTCGGATTCTCCACTACGCTCATCTCCGAGCCCGAGCAGCAGCTCGCGATCGCCCGAGCCTTCGGTGAGGAGATCGTGCTAGTACCGAAAGAGGCCCTGCTCGAGGACTCCGACGCGCTCTCGTTTCGGCTGCGCCCCGGCCGGTCCCTCCAAATGGAAACCCTCCAGGGACTTCCGGACCTCCAGCGCTCACGGCAGCATCGAGATCTCTTCGCCTACGACCTCGGACGGCTCCCCAAGGAAATCCGAGCGCTTAGGCGCAACGTCATCCGCCGCGACGAGGTCTTTCTGTTTGCCGCATTGATACCCGCCTCGGAATGGGCGATTGTCATCGGCAGACGCCGCGAAGCCGTCCAGGCCGCGGCGGTGCCGGAGTCCGACGTGGAACGCTACGTTCTGCGCTACGTCCCCCTGCCGCGCGGCGGCTTTGACTTCCTCGTGGAAGAGATTCACCTCGTCGGCGGCGAGCGACTCCGCCGGCCCTTCAGTTCCCAGCACTAGACCACCCGATCCGAACCAGCACTCCTATGCGCCAAATCATCTCCTACGCCGTCCTGTTCATCACTCCGCTTCTCGGCGCGTCCTGCGCGGCAACGTCCGTCCAGGCCTTCGCGAACCCGGGGGAAGCCACCCAGGCGATGGTCCTGGCCGCAGAGGCCGGCAACCATGAGGAGGCGCGACGGATCTTCAACTCCTTCGCACGCTCGTCGATCCAGCGGGACAAGGTCTACGCCAATTTGTTCAACGCTGCGGAAACCCGCTACGAGCGCGGCAACGGTGCCGCTGCCGCTCGCATCCTCGAGCTCGTGACCGTCGAGTATCCCGCGGCCGTGGCGGCACGTGAAGCGCTGGTGTACTCGCTTTTCGTTGACCGCGCAGGAGCGGACGCTCCCTCCGAAGGGCAGACCGAGTCCATGGCGTTGGCCATCTCCGCCGCGCGTGAAGCCTCTGGGCGACGCTCACCGTGGGTGGACTTGGCCGCGACCCAGGTGGCGATTGACCGCGGGGATACCTCCGCGGCCCGCGCCGAGTTCGATGGATTCCTGCAGGGGTGGGACGGTGAGCCCGCGGACCTTCTGCCCTACGTCGAAGACCTCGACCGCTACCTCCAGACCCACTAACGCTGAACGCGTCTGCTGCTCCGTCTGTTCGCTACCCACCTTGGCCCGAGAATCATCATGCGCTCGCTCATCTTCGCTTTCCTCGCAGCGGCCCTGCCCTTGGCTGTCTCCGGCTGCGCCGCCATGGCGCCGCGGATCTACTCGCCCGTCCACACGGACGGCGGAGTGGAAACGCGCGGCGATCACGCACGGGAGATCGACGGACTTGCGTCAGAGCTGGTGGAGCGCGCCGAGTCGCGAAGCCCGCTCGGGAATGCTCGGGTACGCGTTGAGGACCTCGACGCGATCGAGCCGCGGCGATCTCCGTACCGCCAGGTGTCGGTCCTAGAGCGCGACCTTCGCGCGACCGAATCCACCCTTCGGCACGAGCTCGCCATGAGCCTCAGCAACCGCATCAACGTGGTGGGCGCGAGCGCGGAGATCTCTACCCACAGGATCGAAGGGGAGTTCCTGCGCTCAGCCACGGCGGTTGAGCTCTCGCTGCGGCTCGTTGAAATCAAAAGCGATTGGATCGTGGCCACCGCAAGACGGCGCATCGAGAATTTCGTTCCGGAGCACTACGACCGCCGACTTCAGGCCGCTGAACCGGAACTGCCGACAGCGCAAGAAGCCGCTGAAGATAGCCCGCCAAGCCGCTCCGACGCCGTGGCTCCATCTGTGGCACGGAACCGAGCACGGGCGCTACGCCCAGCATTCCCACCGGGCGAGCCACAGGTGCAGGCTCAGGTCCAAGTGCCCGAGCCCGTTTCGGTGCTGTCGGCGCACTGAGCCCTGCGCCGGTGGCCGCACAGAGCGGATAGCGACGCACGACCGAATTTCTGACAGAACGCTGTGACGGTGCTGCGCTCCTGGAGGGCGTCCTCTTGAACCAAGAATGTCTGCTCCACGCTGCCAAGGACGACTGG
>CAYQKK010000001.1:91399-132046 GCA_964417955.1 uncultured Planctomycetaceae bacterium | reverse complement strand
GGAGGGCGTCCTCTTGAACCAAGAATGTCTGCTCCACGCTGCCAAGGACGACTGGTCGGCGACGTTCTCGCCTGCGATTCCGGGTCTCCTTTGGTACGGCCAGAACACCCGTGGCCTCTCAGGAACACAGAACAATCAGCCCACCGACTACACGTTCAATGTGCCCTTCGAGATCCTCTCCGGCTTTAGCCAGAGCACCATCAACGGAATGACGCTCTCACTCCCGCCGGGCCAGTACCAGAGTGGCATCCTGAGGTTCCTCGCACCGGTTTCCAACCTCACGTGCAGCACAACTTGCACGGAGCCCAACGACCAGCTTTGCACGTTCGGGCAATTGGACATCGACTTCGGAAGCAACTACTGTTCGACCGCTGTCCCGAATTCGACGGGCGTCGGGACGGTGATCTCTGCCGCTGGGAGCGACTTTGCGGGGGACAACTTCATGACGCTCGTCGCGTCGTCGATGCCGAGCAATGCCACAGGCCTGTTCATCACGAGCCTCACGCAGAACTTCGTCGCCATGCCGGGCGGCAGTTCGGGAAACCTCTGCCTTGGCGGAGCGATCGGCCGCTACGTCGACAGCGGGCAGATTATGAACTCCGGAGGCGCCGGTCGGATCGAGCTCGCGATCGACCTAGCGCAACATCCCACGCCCAACGGCCTCGTGACCGTCACGGCTGGCGACACTTGGAACTTTCAGGCCTGGCACCGTGATGTTGTGGGTGGAGTCGTCACGTCCAACTTCTCAAGCGGCCTTTCCATCACATTCCGCTAGGGCGCCCCGAGCGTCCAGAGCGAGATCCAAAACAGGACCGCGCGATAGATCCAGAACGCGAAGGAGAATCCAACGGTTGCGGTGAGGCCGCCGGAGATCGCAGCTATCCACAACCTCAATCCGTATACGCGCCGGATGGAAAAGCAGAAGTAGATCGAGAACAGGAGCGTGACGGTGGGCACGAGCAGCGGGTCCACCCCTTCGGCGACAGACTCGATCCAACCAAAGGACCAAGCTGCAAAGAGTCCGATCACTAGCGTGACTGCAATGAGCAGCACGAGCGCGATCATCGTAGAAACGGCGTGTGTCGCAAGAACGAGGTGCCGGACCCCGGCTCCACGTGGGCGATTCACAAGCAGCACCAGCGCGACGAAAGGGATCAGGGTGACGATCAGGGTTGGGGCGAGCCCCGCCGAATGCTGGTTGAACGCATCTGAAAACGAGTCCATGCCGCCGGGCCAAGCGCTGGCGCGGGACTCGGCCATCCGACGCGCTAAACCTCCGTAGACAAGCGCGTCGAAGCTGCTGGCAAGGGGCCCCTTCAGGACGCTCTGGCTTGAGCCCCGCAGCAAGAGGAAGAGCACGACGTTCATGAAGAGGAACACGCGGATGGGTCGCACGTAGAAGCTCCGCCGCCCCTCCATGTAGGCAACCGTCAGCCGCCCTGGCACGAACAGCGCTTTGAACGTACGCCAGAGCTTTCCGTCGGCGCTGAACGCCTCCTGGAACTGTTCTTTGAGGAAGACCCCGAGGCGCTCATCCTTCGGGGTGAGCCTCCGCTCTCCACAGCTTGGGCAGAATTGATCCGCAACCGACTGACCGCACGTGACGCAGCTGGCCGTTGGTTGGGATTCGGTCATGTAGAGGAGCGCCGACGTGGCGTGTGCCCAAACCTAGCAGAACGGAGCATCCGAGTCCGGCGGGTCCCGTGGCGTGGGAGAGAGGGATGTGGTAGCGTTTTTTCTCTCGCCAATCGCTCTTCCCCGCGACTTACAACGCAAGCTGCAGATTCCCATGCACCAGTCTCTTCGCATCGCTCCGCTCCTGATCGCCCTCGCTCCCTACGTTTCCGCCCAGGTCACACTCCTGGAAGAAGACTTCGACACCGACCTCAGCGCCTGGCAGTCGGAGCACCAATGGCACTGGGAGGTGCCCAGGCCGTTGGCTTGCCCGTCCTCCTCGTCCGGAGAATCACCCCAGGGGGGCGGTGCCGCGCGCTGGGGAACAGGCTGCACCTTCATGGGAGTGGAGGAAGGGTCTTTGACCCTCGCTGAGCCCGTGTCGATTCCTCCGACGGCGGACGACCCGCGGCTCCGCTTTCTCAGCTACGCCGATTCGGAGGCGTGCTTCGCGGACATGTACGGGATCTGGGACGTTCACTACGTCGAGGTCTCCAGCAACGGAGGCGCAAGCTGGGACGAGCTTGCGCGGCACTGCTCGGGAGCTGGCGTAGGGCAGTGGGTCGAGTTCGACCTGAGTCTGATGGCGTACCGCGGCCAAGACTTGCTCCTGCGCTTTCGTTTCAATGCCTTCGATCCCGTGCTCAACGGTGGCTTCGGCTGGGTCATCGACGACGTAAGCATCACCACCGCCACCTGCGGCGCGTTCACCTACTGCGACTCCACTGCGAACTCGGCCTTTCCCACGGGAGCGATCACGGGCCAGAGCGGTTCGCTCAGGATCGGCAACAACGACTTCTTCCTGACGGTGGACGACGCGCCCCCGGCTCAGTTCGGCTACTTCTTCTACGGTCCCGATCCAAGGATGGTGACCGTCGCGGACGGCATCCACTGCGTAGCAGGGGGCAATCTAGGCATTCGACGCATGCCCCCCGCCGGGATGACCGATGCCCAAGGACACTATGAGCGCCATCTGGACTTCCCCAGCACTCTCAACACCCCGCTCGCGATCGTGCCAGGCAGCCAATGGCGCTTCCAGTTCTGGTTCCGCGACCCAGCCGGCGGCCCCGGCGGCTCGAACTTCTCGAGCGGCCTGGCCGTGACGTTCTGCAATTGATGGGCAGCAACCCAAGGCCGCTGGGTGATTCGGCTGAACGTCAACCAGCTGAGTGACGTGAACTACGCCTGGCCAGTGGAACCCCATGAAGCTATCCAGGTGCCCGGACCGGACTTGGTCAAGACGCTTGATCGAGGCGCCTCAATCCTTGGAAAGATCCACGAGAATGCTCGTGACCTCGCCAAAGGACAGAAACCCGTCAAGCTGGAGATCGACCGCTATCGGCTCCCGCGCCCCAAGTCGTTTCGGATCAAAGACGGCAAGGTGACGATCCGGCACCTGCGCGCGGGCCACTACCGCTTGCGGTGGCTGAACGCTGCCGGTGAGCCAGTCAGCGAGGAGCAAGTCGTGGTACCAGAGGGTGCGGACGTGGACGTCGAGTTCGGTACGCCATAGCCCTCGCGTTTCAGTCGCGCTCGCCTTGTTTGGGTCGCCCGATGCTCTAGCCCAGACGGTCTACGTCGTCGACGATGATCCAGGCCCCGGTGTGACACACAGCACCATTGGTGCAGCACTCGCCTCCTGTTACACACCACTAGCGCCGGACGGTCCCGGGTTCATTTCTGCTCATCCGTATTGCGAGATTCGCGGAAGGAGCTCCGGGGGATGGCGTACCCACAGCCATGAAGAAGCTCGCCCTGCTCTGCTTAGCCACCCTGAATCCAACCGTCGCGGTCAGCGAAGGAACCCTCCGCGAAGCGGGCCTAGAGCCCGTACGGCCGTCGGCGTCGGTCGCGTTGCTGGTGGCCCTAGACTCCGTTTTCGAGGTTGCACCTGAGTCGAGCCTCGACCTCCTGAGCGCGGATAGTCACGTCGTAGAAGCGACGGAAGCTAAGGCGTCCCATTTGGTCGTGGAGCTCGATCTGATCGTTCGAGCGGACCGCGGCAGCACGGCGGAGACGGACTTTGGTGGGCTCCAGAAGGCGCTGGCGAAGCGCGTCGTAGAGCCCAGTGGCGAGCAAGCTAGCTACGAACTCTTCAAGCGCACGTTGCTTCGGATCGGAGAAGAAGGAGGCGCACTCGCTGGCCGAGCCGGGGTGCCAGACGTCATTCCTGGCGGCACGCACCGCGGGACCCTCCGCGCCGAGTTTCCCATTGCCGCCATCCCAACCTACTCGCTGCAGGGGCTGAAGGATGAGGGCCGGAGCAGCCTCCAGGGCTCGGGAGGCAAGCTAGCTCAGTACATCCGGCAGATCGCCCAGGACCGTCGAGTGCAATTCGGTGGAGTCAAAATTCGACCGCGATCCACGCCCGTGATTGGCGGCGAGCGACGTGACGTAGGGGTCGCTCCGATGGATCGAGCGAAAGCTGGCCAGGGGGAGACGCCTATCGACTTCAAGAAGATCTCCAACCTGCTCTTCCTGCTAGAGACCCAATCCGCCGGAGCCGTCGTGACGAGCATTGAACTGGGTCCCGTTGTCAAAGGTCTGACCAAGTCGTTCGAGTTCCAACTCAGCGTCTACGAGTAGGCTCGCTGCAGCGACCGTGCCGGTCCAGGACGACCGCTGCCATGAAGCAAGGCGCAACGACTACGCCGTTGAGCAGCCCGTGCAATGAGGCCATCGAGCGGACACCCAGCAGGGCCGGTATCGAAAGGGTGCCGAGTTCGTTCTGCCAAGCTAGGGTCATCGTCAGCGTCAGGGTGAAGAGGCTGACGCAGCCAAGTACAAACGCGACTCTGTGCGTGCCGTAGGCGGTGCGAAGGAAGGCCACCTGGGCTGCAGGGATGGCGAGGCACAGCCCTGCGACCCCCAGGGGCTTGATGGCCGCTAGGCCGTCGATCCCGAGGGCGATCAGAAGGAAGGACACGAGGCACAGGACCGCGGACGCCAAGTAGAGCCTGCGGTAGGGACGCTCTTGCAGCGCAAGCAGAGCGATCGGGCCCACGAGCATCCAGCCCAGGAACATCCCGTGGAGCGCTGCGTAGTAGCTGAAGATCTCGCCGTAGCCCAGGATCTTTAGATCGTTGGATCCGCCGACGAGCCAGACGGCAGAGATGTTGCTGAACAGGAAGGGGATGCAGACCGCGAGCTCGTAGGGCGAACGTAGCCGGGATCGCCGCTCGAAGAGAAAGCGGGCGAAACTACCAGCTGTGTAGGCAAGCCAGGCCAGGCACAAGAGCGGCCAGGAAAAGATGAGGCCCATCGTCGCGCACAGCGCAGCGAGGCCGTGGGCAACGCCGTTCCACCTCGACGGAGGCAGGAGCGCTCGATGGGTTCCCATCGGCGCAAGCACCATGCCGACGACCAGCAGCAGGTGTAGTAGGTGAAGTTCCGTCATGCCGCTCTTCTGAGAGTCCCTTACACTGTGCGGCGTTGGCTGCCACACTTCAACACGGCCGTGAAGCGAAGCAAGTCTTCAGCTATCACCTCATTCCAGCGCCGTTGCTCGGCTCACTGGCGCGGCTCATTTCGTCGCGGCGGCTGAACCATGTGCCGGGCCTTCGCCACTCCGAGTTCTTGCTTCCCATGAAGATGGGGCATCCCGTGACTTCGCCTGGCCGCTATCGGTGGGGGGCGTTGGCGTTCTTTGGGTTCTGGGACTGCGAGGACGACTTGGACGCCTTCCTCGACGCGCCGCCCTACCGTGTCCTCGAGGATCCAGCCTGGTGCATGCGCATGCGCTTCTATCGTCGATGGGGGTCCTTCGGTGGGCTGGAGGATGCGATCCCTGCCACTGAACTAGGGGACCCTGACGGACCCGTCGCCGCCGTGACCCTCGCGCGCCTGCGCCTCACCCAGACCTTGCGCTTTGCACGATACGGAAAGCCCGTCGAGGAGCAGGTGCGCGACCATCCGGGCCTTCGTCAGGGAGCCGTCGCCTTCCGACCCCTCAGTACCTTCTCTACCTTCAGCCATTGGGAGAGCGAGGCGGCCATGCTCAACATGGTCGGTGGAGAGCACGCTAAATCCGGCCGGGGGCAGCATCAAAGTGCGATGGTCGAGCGCGCGCGCAAGCCTTTCCACTACGAGTTCACCACCATGCGCTTCGTCCCCATCTCCACCCACGGTCAGTGGCCCTGGCCGGAGAGTGCCGTGGAAGGCGCGCGACGTTGACGCTTCTCGTATAGGGTAGCCCTCCATCATGAGGCCCATCCAGCTGACCGCACTCCTCCTGCTCTTCCCTCTCCTGCCCGCGCTCCTCGCGGCTCCCGGCGCAAGCGACGGCGCACCCGCCGGACCCAAGGCGCGCAAAGCACTGCACGCAGTGACGAGCGACATCGCCAGACTCGGCCGTGGCGACCTAGTGAAGGAGCTTCAGCAGATCCTGCACGAGCTTGGCGCAGACGAGAAGGAGGCCGAGCCCTGGAAGAAGAAGGCGGCGCGCTTTTTGGATCGAGCGAAAGGTGAGCCCAAAGAGCGCGCCGTGCAGGCGGCTGCCAAGAAGCTGGGCCGTGCCATCAACGGGATCGCTGATGTTCTCGAAGCCGATGGACCTGCGGGCGGTGGGGACGTGGAGCGCCTGGCTCAGCTTATTCTACAGCTCGACTCGGACCACGAACCCGCGCACCGCGCGCTAGGCCACGAGCAGTGGAAGGGCGCCTTCGCCACACCGGAACGGATCCGGATCGAGCGCGGAGTGGAAGCGATGGAAGCGGCGGCGAACGAAGCCGCGGCCCTGGAGGTAGACGTCTCTGTGTCCAGACCGTCGAGCTCAGAGCTGACCCAGAAACTCTACGGCGAAGACTCCCACAGCGTGACCGCGAACGGCATCACGCTCCACGGCGGCATCGAGGCCCGGCGACTTGAGCGGGCGCTCCGTCAGGCGATCCGCGGCCTCGCCTTCACGAACTGGGTGATGACAGGAGAAGTCGCGGCGCCCAAGCTCGGTCGCCCGTACCACATCATGTTCGCGGACAACGAGCCAGACTACGAGCGGGCCATGGACGAGGCGGTGGCGGCTTCGTGGCTCACCGAGAAGAACCGCGACCGCGTCCAATCCGAGAACGACGAGAGCTTCATGCTGAAGAAGGGCGGCCGGTGCAGCCGCTGGCGCACCGAGGGGCGGATCTCTTCGCTGGTGCACTGGGCGGTGCACCGTACGGTGCTCCCGAATTCGGCCCAGCCCGCGCTCTTAGTGGGGCACATCAACTGGGTCTCGTTGCGCTTCTTCGGAACAGGGAAGCCCACGGTTTCGTACCGCGAAGCCGGTGCCGCGAGTATGGGAAGCACGGCGAAAGCTAAGGCCCGCACGGAAGCGCTATGGCGCGCGGCGAGTAGCGGGGTGTTCGGCGCGCGCTGCTGGATCCGTGCGCAGCTGAAGGCCGGCAAGTCAGTGAGCTTCAGCCGCTCGATCCTCGACCAGGAAGGCAAAATCTCGGGGGAGCCGCTCTTGATCGCCACGCTCGCCGCGGAGTACCTGCAGGCCACCGGTGAATTTGAGGGGGCCGCCCGCGCCAAGCCGGGCGAAGGCAGCACGATCGTGGCCGCCGTGGAGAGCGCGCTGGATCGCACTGTTCCGGCTTTCGACGGGCAATGGACGACTTGGCTCATGGGTGAATCCCAGGGGCAAGGCGTGGTGCAGCGCCTCGCTGGGAGTGGCTCAAGATCGGTCGGCACCGATGAGGTCTCCTCGGAAGTCCGCGCCGGGGTGAAGTACCTCTCGGAGATGCGCAACGAGGCGTTCGCTCCTCTCGGAGTGTTTACGGAGACCGTGGAGCCCTTCGCGGAGCTCTGCGAGCAGAACGCGCTTCACGCGGCCTACCTCAACCTTCATCCCGAGCAGAAGTCTGCTTGGCCCGACGCCCACGAGCAGTATCCAGACCAAGAGGGTTTCAGCGCCCTCGGAGCCTGGGCCGGGACCCATAGCGTGATCGCATTTTCCGGCGACGCGGCCTCGGCCATCGACGAGTGGATGGGGACGTTCTTCCATCGCCTGCCGCTCATCGATCCTGGCCTGTGCGGCACCGGGCTCGCGATCGACGAAGAGGTCGTGGTGCTCGATGTGGCATCACTTGCGAACCGATACCACGGGGAAGCGCTCGTGGCGTGGCCGCCGGACGGCATGAACGACGTGCCCCTGAGCTTCGTTCCCGAGCTTCCAAATCCTGTGCCTGGGGAAGACCAGTCGGGCTTCGGCTATCCGTTCACCGTTCAGGCCTACTGGGGCGAAGAGCTGGCGGAGCGAACCCTGACGCTTTCGATGTTTGCCGGGCAGAGCGATGATCCGGTGGAGTGCCACGTGATCACCCCCGACGCACCACTCTTCGACCGGCTCAGCCCCGAGAACGCGTACTGCCTGATACCGAAGAGGCCCCTCGCCCCCGGCGAATCCTATCGGGTCACCGGGCGATGTTTAGAGACCGACACGGTGACGACCTGGCGATTCAAGACGGGGCGACGGTAGTTCGCGCCCTATGCCTTAAGCCCCGCGGGGCAGGACCGTTCGAACGAGCCATCCAGCGGCGAAGGTTGCCGCGATCGTCAGGGCTGCGTTCTCGATCATGACGGTCTGGAAGCCGCCCGAAAGAACGGCGCCGACCGCGAGTCCGGCGAGCGCGCCGCCCGCGGCGGTCATCGGAAGGGCGATGTCTCGCTGATCGCGCACCTCGCGGAGAGCGAAGAGCGCCTCCCCAACCCAGCCGCCGAGCAGGCCGGCGGTCAGGAAGATGAAGGCCGTCGTGACGGGCGTCAGCACAGGGCGTGGCACCGTTTGAAAGAGGCCGAAGGCAGCGGCGGCGACGACGGCGAGGGCAGCTGCACCCAGTGCCACCGTGGCGTGGGTTTGGGCCGTGCGGCGCGTGTCCTCGCGGCGCGCCTCTTCTTCCAAGGCCGTCTCGACGGCGGCGTGCACCGCGAGCAGAACGTCGACGGACACGGGGCCGCCCGCAGCGGGTGCGGCGGCGGCTAGCGCCGGGCGCAGGTGCTCGGGGGCGCGGTCGAGTGCCCGTTGGAATGCGACGGATCGTCCTTCGTCGTCGAGGGCGCTCAGGGTCTCACGCTCAGCGCGTGCCCGTGCCCGTCGGGCACCGGCGACGTCGCCGCGGGTGAGCCGTTCTTCTGCACGCTCGATCTCGTCCCGCGCGCGCATCAAGGATTCAATCTGCTCGTCGCTCTGGGCCCCGCGTGCCAGGGCAAAGCTATCGTCGCGGAAGGCTTCGAGGTCGCGCGCGAGGGTGCGGTGCTCCGGGGATGCGAACGGCATCTTCTTGACGGGCATCGGCTGCGAGCGCAGTCGCGTGACGAGGCTACGCTCGCCGTCCGACGAGAGCGCTTGTGCGGCCTCTTCGATGTCCAGCCAGTGGAGGGTGAAGCCGGCGGGCGGCGGCGCGATCAGGTCGAGCCCCGCTGCGCGCGTTGGTTTCGCCATCCAAAACCAGGTGGCCATGGGTTCGCCGTCGACCCACTCTTCCGTCTCGCCGAGGGTTTCGACGAGCTTGACCTTGCGTCCGGTGAAGGCCTCTGCGGCGCGAGTAGCGGCCGTCTCGGCGCTCTCGCCCGGACCGACCTCTGCCTTGGGCAAGCTGATCATGCCGCCCGACTCCAGCACGGCGATCCGTGCGCCTGCATCGGTCGCGCGGACCACGCAGGCACCCGCAGCGTTCCAGGGCTGCTTCGCTTCGTGAGCTGGGGCGTGACCGTTGCCGGATTCAACGCCTGGGCCGTGCGACGCCAAGTGGCCGCCGCGTGCATCCGTCGAGCCGTCCCCATTCAGCTCGAGGTCGTCTTCGATGGGGGGAAGATCGTCAAATTCGTCTTCCCGGAGGTGCGCCTCATTCATGCCTGCATCCTACGGAGGAGAAGGCTGATTACGAAGGTATCCCTATTTCTAGGCGCCAATGTCCAAAAGGTGAGCAGGTAGCTCGCCCGTTTGGAGACGCTCGCGGAGGCGCTGCCAGCGCTTGCCCGCGGCCTCCTCGCTGATGTTAAGCCGCTCCCCAACCTCGCGCAGGGGGAGGCCCTCTAACCCACAGTGCACCACCAGTTTGCGTTCATCCTCGGGGAGTTCGAGCACCGCGGCTTGGAAGCGAGCCAGGCTTTCATCCCGGGCGACGCGGGAGCTGACGCCGGTGATCGCGTCGGCGATCGCATCGAGGGGGTCTTCGCTGGTCCCTGACGGCCGCGCTCGATCCGGCTTGCGAGCCTGTCGGGACGCTTCCAAAGCAACGTTCTTCGCGATCCGGAAGACCCAAAATCGAAACGGAATCCGCTCGGCATCGAAGGCCTCGATCTTGCGCCACGCCCGAAGCCAGACCTCTTGCACGAGGTCAGCGGGATCGAGCACGGCCTTCTGCTCGGGACGCAGTCGCAGATTGGCCCAGGTGAAGACGGCCGGCGCGATGTGTTCGTAGAGGCGGGCGAACTCGGCGGCGTCTCCGCCCTTGGCGGCGAGGACGTAGCGCTGGGTCAGGCCCTCTAGGGTCTCAGGGTTGGGTGGGGTCACAGGGGAGAGCCTAGCACGGACCGGGCCCTGGTGCCCCGACTTGGGGCACGGCCGCAGGGTACACTCGCGAGCCGCCGTCCCATGTTGCCTCCGACCCAAGACTCCAACCCGCTCCTCGCCCGCCCATGGACGAGCTGAACGAAGGAGGAGACCTCGTCGACGACGAGGCGATCGCGGCGGATGTCTCGGACTTCGTGGCCGACTATTTGGAGGATGAGGACCGGGGAAGGTTGGGTTCCTTGAGCGTCTACATCGCGCGCTACCCGCGGGCCGAGGCTGCGATCGCGCTTGAGTATCTTCGGCTGAAAGGTGAGGTCACCGGGCCGGAGGGCTCAGGCACGCTCGAAGCGGGCGGCGATCCGCCGGACTCCAATACGGGTCAAGATCATCGCATTGGGCGGTATCGACTCCTGCGCCTGCTTGGTCAGGGAGGCCAGGGGGAGGTGTGGCTGGCCGAAGACGAAGGGCTGCAGCGGCGCGTCGCCTTGAAGCTTCTCCAGGGCGTGTTCGTCACGGAGGAGCGGCGGATGCGATTCCGACGGGAGGCAGAGTCGATCGCGAGGCTGGAGCATCCGGGCCTCGCCCAGGTGCTCGAAGCGGAAGTGGACGGCGGCCAACCCTACATCGCCATGCGCTACGTGCCCGGCGTCGATCTCTCGACGAGCTTGGCGCAGCGCGCTGACCGACCCAAGGGACCGGAGGGCCACGAGCCTCCTCGCATCGGGCCCGTACTCCCGTGGGTGCCGTCCAGCCGAGAGGAGCTGTTCAGCGTCCTGCGCTTTTTCGAGCGGACCGCGCGCGCGCTGCACGCGGCCCACGAGTGCGGTGTGCTGCACCGTGACGTCAAGCCCGGGAACATCATGATCACGCCGGAGGGCCAGCCGGTTCTCCTGGACTTTGGGCTCGCGCGGGAAACGACGCCCGCGGTGGACGCGGGTGCGGAACCCCTGACCCGCGAAGGGGACGTCTTTGGCACCCTCTCGTACATGGCGCCCGAGCAGCTGCGCGGAGAGTCCGCAGAGATCGATGCGCGCGCGGACGTTTGGGCGCTGGGAGTGACCCTGTCCGAGGCCTTGATCGGAGAGCGACCGTTCGTTGGGAAGACGCCGGTTCAGCTTGCCCAGGCCATCGAGCACGGGCGCCGCGCGGACCTGCGTACCAAGAACTCGGTTCTGTCCACAGACGTCAGCGTCGTCGTGGGGACGGCCCTTGAGCCGAGCCTTCCACGGCGCTACCCGTCCGCTCTCGCCCTCGCGGAGGACCTGCGCCGCATCGTCGAATACGAGCCGATCAAGGCTCGGCCGGCGGGTCCGCTGTTGCGCCTTGGGCGCTGGTGCAGGCGCGAACCTGCCTGGGCCTCTGCCCTGCTTGTGACGCTCGTGGCCCTGACCGCTGGGCTGATCTACTCCCAGTTCACCTTGACGAAGCTGCGCTCGGCGCTCGGGCAAGTGAAGGCGCGTGAGTACGCGGGGATCGTGCCAGAGTTCCAGGAGAAGACGCCTGCGGGTGCGCTCGCGCTGGGCCTCTACGCGGTGGATCGCGATGACACCTGGCTCATTCGATCGCAGCTCTACAACCCGCTCTTGGCCACGACGCTGCTCAGGGAGGTGAAGATGCCCAAGGCGCGCGTCTGGGATGCGCACTTCCTGGCTGACGACCGACTGCTTGTGGGTTCCGTTGGGGGCAGCGTTGCCATCTTCGACGCGAAGAGTGGGCGGCGGGCCGCCGCCTTGGCACTCGATGCTGACGTGTTGTCGCTCGCCCTGCTGGGCGAGCGATTCGCCGTGGCGGGGCTCCAGTCCGGTGAAGTCGTTGGGCTCACGCTTCCTCCAGCCGTGGAGGGGCCAGGCCCGCTGCCCGCTCCGATCGAGGTGCTTTGGCGCAAGCGCGTTTCGGACCGCCCTGTCCTCGACGTGGCTGCGATGCCGGGGCGCGTTTTTTGCGTGGGAGACTCCCATGCGGTTCTTGCGCTCAGCGCCGAGACCGGCGAAGAGCTCGCGCGGGTGGAGGACATGGGCGCCTGGGTCTCGCGCCTAGAGCTCTCAGCGGACCAGACGCGTCTCGTCGTGGGGGACACCGTCTTCAAGCGCGCCGCTGAGCCCAGCCGCAGCCACGTGGTAGCTCTTCTGGACGTGCTGACCCTCGCCGAGATCGAGCGCATCGACCTTGGGGAAGAGGTTGTGGACTTCGATGTCGCGACAGCCGCCGACGTCCTCGCGATCATGGATCTCGAAGGGAAAGCGCGCCTCTTCGAAACCTCGAACGGCGCCGAGGTACATCGGGAACTTCGGATGGCCCCCGAGCATCGACGGCTCCGGGGGGCGAAGGTGGCGGTTTCTCCCGACGGGCAGCGGGTGGCCCTTGGGTTCGATCCCGAGGCCCCCGGGCCCCTAGAGTCGCGCCCGGACGCGCTCTCCTCCGTGGCGGTCTTTGACCTCACGGGTTCCCGTGCGTCGTGGACCGCCCCGTCCGTTGGCGTGCGCGTTCTAGGCATGGAGTTCTCCCACGATGGTGAGCGCTTGGCCGTGGCGGATGTATCGAACGCCTTCACCGTGTTCTCCGCGATGGACGGCAGCGGCGAGCAGCGGCACACGGAGCGCATGCGAATCACCGACGTTCGCTTCTCACCGGATGACGCAAAACTCGCCTCGTTCGGCGTGACCAATGGAGTCTGCCTGTGGCGCACACGCCGCTTAGATGACGCGTTCCGGTTCGACCCGATCGTGCCCGCCGATCCGCGACCCGTGATCTGGGGGCGCTTTGCAGGGGGCGGGACGCGGGCTGTTCTCATGGAGCAGAGCGGGCTCGCGGGGGTGTTCGCCGCCCAGGGTGAGAGGGGGGCAGTGGGGGAGACGGAAGCCGGAAGGATGCTCTTCCGAGTCGACGGTAGCGATGCCGGCACGGACGTGGGCGGCGCTAGGTTGGCGCTGTCACCGTCGAAGTCCACCGCGCTCTGGGTGGATCCGCAGCGCGGCTCTGTCTGCGTCACCGACCTGCGCGACGGACGGCGGCTAGGGGCGATCGAAGTGGCCGGTTGGACGCCGGGTCCCCTGCGCGACCTCCATGTGAGCGAAGGCAGCAACGGGGCTCCGTTCGGGGCTCTGTTGGTGGACGCGGGGGGCGTTGGCTGGATCCTGCGGGGTGGCGGCGAGCCGGAGCGAGTCCGCCCGTCGAAGGACAGCAGCGGATGGCAGTTCGGCCAGTGGTTGGGAGTGCCGCTTGGACAGCGGTTCTTGATGGCATCTGGTTTGGAGGAGATCGTTGAGTTTTCAGGGAGCGGAGGCGATGAGCGCCGATGGGAAGCGCCAGAACAGCCACCCTCTGCGCCGCGCACGCTGCAGAGCTGGGTGGTTTCCCCCAGCGTCCATGAGCTCGTGGCGGCCACGACGTTCGGACGGGTGTACCGCTGGGACACGGCAACGGGCGAGCTGCTCCAAACCCCTTCGCTGCGCAGACCGATCGAATGGCTCGTTTACTTTGATGAAGAGCGCGTGGTCGTTGCGGCGCCTGGGCGGGGAACGAACCGCATCCTCGGTGGGCCGTCGGATGTGACCCCTAGTGCCCTTCACGAGTCTTCGATTCACTCACTTGCCGCTTCGGTCGAGGCCGGGGTCGTGATGACGGGCTCCGAGCGGAGCGCTGTGCTGGTCTGGGATGCGGAATCGGGCGAGGCGCTGGTGCAGGCGCGGGTTCATGACGGAGCCGTGCACTCGGTCGCGGCCCATGGGCCACGGGACGCGCTGCGGATCCTCTCCTGCGCGGACGATGGGGCGGTCCTGCTGCCTCTCGATGTGGTCCAGGTGGCCCGCCGGATTGCCCCGCGAGGGCTGACCCAGACGGATCTCAGCCAGCTCCAGGCCATCATGGGGGGGCGTTGAGTGGTCTCGCTCCGGCGAGATCCCGAAGAAAGACCGGAAAAGCTGTCGGCTTTGGGAGCGTCTCGGCAGTTACCCACGAGGAGCCACTCGTCGCTGCCTCGCCCATGTCACTGTGGCGTCGACTGTTCTCTTCGCGCGCTGACCTAGCCCCCTGTCCCGTCCTGGGGCGACCAAGCGCTTGCGGCCCTTTCTAAGCGGAAGGAACCCGGGGACGGGCGCTTTGGCGCCCGTCCCCCTTTTCGTGGCTCTCGGATAGACTGAGTTTAGCCCTCCAACTGAGCCCCCCCGCCTATGCAACGCCCATTGAGTGATCCGACAAGCCCACGCGCGGAAGTGAGTACGCCCAAGGGGGCCTGGACTTTTCGTTCCAACTTTTCACGGGGCTTTTCAAGGGGCTTTTCAAGGGGCTTTTCAAGGGGCTCATCGAACGCCCGGGGCCTTCTCGCGGCCCTCTCGGTCCTAGCGGCTCCTGCCGCGGCACAGGGCGGCACAGAGCTCACGTTCTCGATCGACTTTTCCGGCCCCACCATCAATGTGCCGGGCGACGCCGTTGGCCGACCCATCACCGACGGCGACCTCTTGGTCCGTTCGGGCGGGCCTTTCACGCCGGACTCCCCGCGGATCGCCCTGCCTGCGGCATTCTTAGATCGCTACCTAGCCTGTGAGGGGCACTTGCCCGGGGACACCTGCGGCCTAGAGGTCAATGCGATCTCCTTTGGCCAGGGTGCTCGGCTGCGGCCCAACCCGAACTACCGCTTCAACGTGCTCTTCTCTGTCGATGAGTTCGCGGACGGGCGCCAGGGGGCGGCCGGCGCCTCGTCCGACGTTTTCAGTCAAGCTGACAGCTTCGAGGCGAGCAGCGATCTCTACTTCAGCGCACTGAACGGCGCAGGGCCTTTCGCCGCGCAGGCCAACAAGGCCTATGCGGACGGCAACGGCGACCGCGCCCCGCAGACCTCGGCTGGAATCTTCGGGCTCGGTCTTGTGGAGCCCACGCTCCGAGACCTCGGCACCACCGACACCGGGGATAACATCGACGGGATCAACTACGGAGAGAGCTTCGATCCCAGCGGTAGTCTTCTCTTCTTTTCGCTGGAAGGGGACTTCGCTCGATGCAACGAGCAAGGAGCACTCTTCAATTCGGCGGCCAGTCAGACCTTGCTGGGTACGACGATTCCCGCCCGGTCATCCGACGTGCTCGTATGGTCCGCTGCGGCGGGTGGGGTCGCAAGCTACGTACGCGGTACGGAGCTCGGGCTCGACCGATTCGGTCCAGGAACGGATGACATCGATGCGCTCATGGTGTTCGAGAACGGTCAGCCCGGCTACACGCCGCCGACGGCCCTCTACGACTGGAATTCGACGACTGGCTCCGACCTCATTCTGTTCTCGGTTCGCTGCGGCTCGGACATTGTCGGTCGTACCGATCCTGTGACGAACCGAGTGATCGGCGAAGGCGACATCTTGATCAAGCTCGCCAACGGGCAGCTGCTTCCCCAGGTATTCATCCCGGCAGAGGCCCTCGGCCTTCGCAGCACTTTCACGGGCGATCCAGAGAACGACGAGCTCAACGCGCTCGATATCTTTGACGGCGATGACGAGCCGTTCAACGACTGCAACATGAACGGGATCGACGATGCGCTCGACATCTCGGACATGAACTCAGACGATGTGGACAACAACGGCATCCCAGACGAGTGCGAGGACGACTGGTCTTCGGTCTGTGACTGCACGGTTGCGGCGAACGCGCCCTGCGGGAACACGAGCACGACGGGCCGAGGATGCCGCAATGCGACGGGCGTCGGCGGGCGGCTTACCGGTGGGGGAACGACCTCGATCTTCTCCGATTCGCTGCTGCTGCTCGGCAGTGACCTCCCTCCCGGCGGATTCGGCGTGGCGTTCGCGGGTGTCACTCCTCTGAACCTTCACTTCCGCAACGGGATCCGCTGCTTGGCTCCGTCGGGGCCAAGGTTGGGTGGAGCCTTGCCGGTGGATGGATCCGGAAACCTCGTGACGGGGCCGGGGCTGATCGGTGGGTCACCGATGACTCTGTCAGCGATGGCCGGCTCAACCTACCTCTTCCAGGTGTACTACCGCGATGTGGGGGGGCCGTGTGGTTTCGTCCTCAATACCACCAATGCCCTCAGGGTCCTATTCACTCCTTGAACCCGGACCGGCTAGCCCGATGAGCTTAGTATGAGGGAAGCGCGCCGTCCCAGGGATGGGACGGTGCGCTTTTGCTATTCGATCGCAGCTCGAACAGAGCGTGCCGGTACTTTCTACTTAGACTTACGGGCGCGCGGCTTACGTGCCTTGGGGACCTTCAGGCCCTTCGACTCGAAGTAGCCTGCGAGCACGCGCTGGGACTCGCTGAGCGCGCGCTTCAGGTCGGCGTCGCTTGAGTCCTTGGACTTCTCGACAGCCTTGGTGAGAGCGCGGAACGCAGCGGTGGCCTCCTTGGAAGCCGGATCGCTCTTGATCTTCTTCGCGGCCTTGCGGTTCTTCAGGTCTTCAATTCGCTTTTGAAGGTCCTGGATGATCTCCTCATCGGTTCTGCGATAGCGCTGCTTGCCAGGCTTCGGTTTACGTTCAGTCATGTCTTCGTTTGTTCTTGGCCCCTTGCCGAACCAGAACGGGGGGTAGTAGGGACGGATTGCAATGAATGGGTCTCCTTGTGGACACTCCTAGTTCATGGCCGACACGATTGGACGCGCTAACGGTTATGGATGTCAAAGGAGCCCGGCACTTTTCGTAGAAAAAAAAGTCCCGGGCCCCCTATCGGACTTACGGATGAGTTTGCCGGGTGCCTAACCGTTAGGCGTTCTCGGCCCTTTGGCGAGCCCTTTCGGCCTTCTCTTCCTCGGTCAGCTGGCTCTCAAGGGCCTCTAGCATAGGCTTGAGGTTCGCGAGCATTGAGGCCGCCGCCGTCATCTGCGACCCCTTCTTGGCGAGCAATCCGGAGCGATCTGCCAGCAGGTCGTTGGTGGAGTCGAGGGCTTCCATGAGCTCTTCGACCTTCGATTCATTGGCAGAGGCCACCTCGCTCGTTGTGGCGAGCGTGGCCGTCAACTGCTCGATCTTGCTCTCTTGGTGGGTGATCTGGTCCTGCTTGTCGGAGAGGTGTGACTTCAGGGCGACCACCTCCTTGTTGAAGAGTGACTTGGCCTCGGACGCCTCGGCCAAGGCCTCCGTGAGGCTTCGGATCTCAGCCGCCTTGGTTTCAGCCTCCTTGCGCAGTGACGCAAGCTGTTTCGCAGCGTCCTTGTCGAGCTCCTTGAGCTTCGCGCGGGACTCGTCGAGGGCCGTCTTCTTGAGTTCGAGGTTGGCCTCGGTCTTGTCGAGCTTGCTCCCTTGGGCCTTCATCTGCGCCTCGAGTTCCTTGCGCTCTGCCTCGAACTCCTTGCGCTCCTGGACGATGCTGGCCATCGCCTCCTCGCGCTCGGCTTCCGCGGCTTCCATTTCCTCGACGACTTCGGCCAAGGCCGCTTCGCGCTCTTCAACGGAGGTCTCCAGGACCTTCGCTTCCTTCTTGAATCGAGCGACCTCTGCGGCCGCATCCTTCACGTCCTGCTTGGACTGACGGATCTGCTCCTTGTTCTCGGCCAGCTTCGCTTCACGGTCGGCAAGCTTGCCAATGAGCTTGGCTTCCTTGTCGGCGAACTTGGTCTGGTCTTTCTCTTTCGCCGTGCCGACGCTTTCCAGTTCCTTGCGGAGCTTGGCAGCCTCCTTGGTCACCGCCGCGAGCTCTGCGTTGATGGCTCCAGCGCTGGCTTTCGACTCCTTCACGACTTCTTCGTGCTCTTGGGTGAGTTGCTCCACCTCGGACTGGGCGGCGGCGAGCTCTGCGCTCACGGCTTCAAGCTCTGCTTCCCGGGCGGAAAGCTCGCCCGCGATGGTGGCCTCCCGCTCGATGAGGCCGTTGCTCCGGGCGTCCGCGTCCTTCATGGCCTTCTCCTGGCTTCGAAGGGCCGACTCTAGCTCGGCTTCCAACCGTGCTCGCTCGGACTCAAGCTTCGCGAAGTTCTCTTCCGCAGAGGACTGCTCCTGCGCGAGCGCGGCCTCCGCGTCGGCGAGCTCAACCTCGCGCGCTTCGATGGTGACCTTGGCTTCTTCGATCATCCGCGAGCTCTCGGAGAGCTCAATCGCGAGCTCCTCCTCACGCTGCGCGAGGGCATCGCGCTCCGCTTGGATCTCGCGAACTGCTTCTTCCAGCGCGGAGTCGCTCGCCTGCTGGGCGGCATCGAGCTCCTCGCTCGCTTTGGCTTCCATGGCGGCGAGGGCCTCCTCGAGGTCCCTGGCGCGCGCCTCGCTCTTGGCGATCTGCGCATCACGGTCTTCGATAGCCGACTGGAGATCTTTGGCTGCGGACTGCCCGCTGGCTTCGACCTCGTCGCGCTGTGCCCGGGCTTCTTCCAGGGCGGATTCCCGTGCCACCACTTCCGTCCTGAGGGTGTCGAGCTGCGCCTCGCGCTCCTTGGCCCTGTGGTTCATCTCGCTGAGCTCAGCCTGCTTGGTCTCCAGCTCCTCGCGGGCAGAGCTCACCTGGGCGTCGCGGATCTCCATGGCGGTCTGTGCCTTCTCGAGCTCTGCGCTGAGCGCAGCCGATGCAGCCTCGCGCTGGGCCAAGGCGCTCTCACGCTGCTCCAGCTCGTTCCGCAGGTCGGAGGCCACCGCCTCGCCGCTCGCTTCAATGCTGCGAGCTTCCTGGCGGGCCTCATTCAGCATGGCCTCGCGGCTCTTCAGCTCTTCCTGGGCGGCGTCAATCTCGGCTGCCGACGAAGCCAGCTTGTCCTGGGCGTCCTTCAGTTCCGACTCGCGAACCTCGATGGCGGCCTGCGCGCTCTTCAGCTCGTCGGCCAAGGCAGCCGCAGCGGCTTCGCGCTCGGCAAGTGCCGTCGACCGAGCCTCGAGTTCTTCGCCAAGCGCTTCCGTCTTCGCAGCGCTGTCCGCGGCCACCTCGGTGACGCGATCTTCGGCCTCCTCCAGGGCGGCCTCCCGCTCTGCGAGGTTGGAACGCAGCTCTTCCAGCATCGCTTCGCGCTCGCCAATCTCCTGGCGCGCTTGGCCGAGGTCCTCTTGGCTGGAACCGAGGTCCCCCTTCGTGGCGGCGAGCTCGCTTTCCTTGGCTGCCAAGGCTGCGACGCGCTCCTCGAGGTCGGCGCCGAGCTGGGCAAGCTCGCTCTCGCGCTTCTCCATCTCAGCCGCAAAGTTCTGGGCCTCCTCCTCGGCGCGTTCGCTCAGGGCTTCACGCTCTTTCCGAACTTCGAGCAGGGCGGCGTTCTCCGACTCGAGTTTCTCCGACGCAGCCGCCAGCTCGAGTTCACGCTTCTGCAGGTCTGCGGCCAGCTGTGCGCTGCGCACGGCCTCTTCGTCGCGCTCCGACCCGAGGGCCCGTAGCGATTCTTCGAGGCTGTCGATGCGCGTCTGGAACGTCGCAGCCGACTCGATCACTTCAGTCCGGGTGGCGGTCAGCTCTTCCTCAGCGTGGGTGAGCTCTGCGCGAGCGATCTCGAGCTCTGCGTTGAGAGCGGTGAGAGCCCCCTCGGACTGCTCGAGAGCCTCCTCGGCTTCGGCCAGTCGAGCCCCAAGGGACTCAGCCTCCGCGGCGCGTGCTTCCAGCTCGGCCGTCTTCTCGACGAGTCGACCCTCGGCGGCCTCGAGGTCGGAGGTCAGACTTCCGGCTGTCGCTTCTGCAGCCTGCACAGCAGCGTCGAGCTCTTCTGCTTTGGCTTCGAGCCCTGCCACGTTCGCCTGGTGTTCAGCGATGGCCGCCTCGTGCTCGGCGGCCGTCTCCAGCTGTGCTTCCGTCAACGTCTCGACCTGGCCCTTCAGCACGGCGTTCGCTGCCGAGGCTTCGTCCTGGGCGACGCGTGCTTCCTGAAGCTGCTCCTGGGTTTCGACGGCCTGGGCTTCGATCACCTCAAGGTCCTCAAGCGCCGTCACGAGCTTCGCAGACTCCTCGGCGCGCTCGGCGGTGAGGTTGTCGTGCTCTGCCTGGAGGGCTTCGAGCTCCTGGGTGGTGGACGTCAGCGACGCTTCGATCTGTTCGCGCGCGGCACCCAGCTCTTCCAGTGCTTCGCTGCTCTGGGCGGCCGTGGCCTCCAGCTCTTCCGCTTGGTTGGCGGCTTCCGCAAGGGAAGTCTCCAGCGCCTCGACCTTCGAAGTGGCCTCAGCGTTGGCCGCCGTGAGTTCTTCGACCTGAGCCTCGGTGGTCTCCAGCACCGTCCGGAGTTCGAGAAGGTCCGCCTCGGCGACCTCGAGCTCGGACGTCAGCTCGGCCACTCGTTCCTGGCCTGCTTCGTCGTTGGCCTCTTCCGCCGCGGACAGCTCGTCGCGCTCGCCTTGCAGGGCGCTAAGTTCCTCGGTCAGCGACGCCACGCGGGCCTCGGCTTCTTCCACTCCCTTCGCGCTCTCTTGGAGCTCGGAGTTGAGACCTTCCACGCGGGACTGCGCGAGCTGCAGCTCGTCACGTAGGGAGCGGACCTCGGACTCGGACTCACCGAGCTGCGAAGCCGTCTGATCGAGGCGATTCTCGAGGGGGCGCAGTGACTCGATACGCGAGGTCAGCTCGTCGATCACGCTGGTCTGGCGGGTGAGCTCGGCTTCCTTCTCGCGCTGGGCATCTGCGACCCGCTGGCGCCAGGCGCAGATCTCGTCCTCAAAGGCCGCGATCTCCTCTGCCGACGCACCGTGCTCGGGGCCCAGGGGCTCGACGAGGGCCGGGCTCGGGCTGACCTCTTGGAAGGCGGTTGAGATGCCTTCGTGGTTATCGAGGGCTTTCTGGAGGCGCCTCATCTGCCGTGTCTGATCGCTCAGCTTCTCGCGCAGGCCGCTCTCCGAGCGGTCGAATTCCTGGATCACGCGTGCGACGCGGCTTTCCATGTCCACGTAGGCCTCGTAGCGGGCCCGGACCTGGCGGGTCATCTCCCGCGCAAGCGCGACGCGCTCCTTGCGGTTGCGGGTTGCGGCGACGTAATAAGCCAGGAGGCCGCCACAAACGGCGGCTGCGCTGCAAAGGAGGGGGATCAGTGCGGAGATAGGCATGATCTCGATGTCGGAATTCAGGACACCCCGCCCCAAGCCATGTCCCAGAAAGTGATTTGCGATGTCGTGGCTCCTTCAGGAGATCACCGCTCACGGGCCCTTGGGGCGGCACCCCTGAACACTTTTCCGGGCGGCTGCGCCCTTAGAAAATGCCCTGAATCAAGGTGGCTCGCATCAGACCGAGCCTCCCTCGCGAACGGCTCTGCGAGGGCGGCCAGCCCGCCCACCCATGGAATCCGCAGCCCCAGCATGCCTCCCCGAAGCTCGTGACGAGCCTGACACCCGGGCCAGAGGACCGCTCCAGCTGAGCGGCCCCGTTCAAGTTAGGTGGGGCTGCTGCGACGATTCGTCTAGCGCTTCGTCTCTTGCCGGCGAGGATTCCGTAGCGCACCGAACGTCCGGCAGAGCGAGCTCTGGAATTGCCACCGCGCCGGGTAGACTGGGGGCCGCGTCGACCCGCACTCAGTCGCCGGTCACGCCCACGGCTCCCGCTGTCCGTCGCAACGGTGCCGGCAACCACAGATCAGCCATTCAGCGCACCTCAGCCCTTCCCGGACGCTGCGCCAATGTTCCAACGATGAAACCTCGTCCCGCCGTCGAACCATCGATCCTCGTCCGCGTTGCTGAAGGCGACCCGGGTGCGGTGAAGGATGTTCTCTCCCGCTACTCTGCCCTGGTCTGGTCCCTTGCGTCCGGGCTCTCGAAGGACCCCCACGAAGTGGAGGATGTGGTGCAGGACATCTTTGTCGATGTCTGGCGCAGCGCGAAGCGCTACGACCCCAAGGTCGCGTCCGAGGCCACGTTCATCGCGACGATCGCCCGTAGGCGCGTGATTGACCAGCGGCGACGCGCCGGCAGGCGCTTGGATCCAGAGCCGCTTGAAGAAGAGCTTGCGCCCGGTGCAGAGGATGCCGGACTGCGGCAGGTGGACATCGCCGACGACGCTGATCAAGCCCAAGCCGTCCTGGCGGAACTCACCGGCGATCGACGACGCGTGCTTGAGCTTTCGGTGGTCACCGGTTTGACCCACCGGGAGATCGCAGCGGATACGGGGATCCCCCTCGGCACCGTCAAGAGTCACATTCGGCGTGGGCTCGCCGAAGTCACGGAGCGTCTGAAGGCGCGCCGCATTTCCTTCGGGGAGGAGTCCGCATGAGCGTTCCCCCGAACAGCCATCCCGCTGCGAACGGCGGATCGGACGACCGGCTCGCGCCGGAGGATCGCGCCGCCATTGCGGCGGTGGACGGGCTCGGTTCCCTTTCGCCGTTCGACGCCGAGGAAGTGGACCCGTCCGAGGTCGCCGAGTTCGAGGCCGCCGCGGGCGCCCTCTTCATGGCCTTCAATCAGCAGCGCATCCTGCGCGAGGGAGTTCAGGCTCCAGACCTCTCAGCCGACCTGCAAGCGAGGCTTCAGGGCCGTTTGGAGCGTGCGGCGGACCACTACGTGGCATCGCGAGATGGTGACGCGGATGCGTTCGCGGCCGAGCGGGCCCTTGGCGCCGCAGACGCGGAGTCGGGTTGGCGTGGGCCCTCCGAGCCGAGTCTCGAGCCGGGCCTCAAGCCGAGCCTCGTGCCGGGCCCCGCACCGCTGGATTCTTCGCCGGCCACTTCGCGCCCGTTTAGCCTCGTCCCCGCACTCGCAGGATGGGCGGCGGCGGCTGCGCTCTTGGTGGGTCTTCTGACCATGACTCACCGCGTGTCGGAACTGGAGAACGGCAGCGCCACCGTGCAGCCTCCTGCGACTCGAATGACGCAGCTGCTGTACGTGGCTCCCGACGTTGTTGATCTGGCCTGGGCTCCGCTAGGTGCCGGCAAGCGGCTGGGGGGCAGCGTCGTCTGGAGCGATGAGCGCAACGAGGGCTACATGAAGATCAAGGGGCTCCCCGTGAACGACCCCTCGGTTTCGCAGTACCAGCTCTGGATCTTCCGCGGGGATGACCCCGGCGCCGAGCCCCATCCGGTGGACGGCGGCGTGTTCGACATCGCGGAGACCGGTGAGGTCGTTGTTCCGATCAGCGCGAAGCTCGCAGTTGGTCGGGCGGGCATCTTTGCGGTGACCGTCGAGAAGCCGGGCGGAGTCGTGGTGTCAGAGCGCGAGCAGATCGTGGCTCTTGCACAGCGCGCCGTGTAGCCCGGCCGGGCCTCTCGACGCGCCGTCTGCCAGGCCACTCGTGCCGTGAGTCTAGGCGACCCGGCAAGGAGGTCGCGGGGCAGCGCCTAGCGCTCCGGCAGCTCGACCAGCCGGCGAGCGCTCGTCACGCCCGCCGCCAGCGTGGGCGCGTAGCCTGCTGCACCGATCTTGAGTGCATCGGCCTCGTTGCGCACCGCGCCTCCACCGACGAGCACCGGGATGGTGAGCTCTCGGTCGCGCAGATAGCTGATGAGTCCATGACGCTGCGCCGGCAGCGTCGCAGACAGCGCGATCAGGTCGCAGTCGTACGCTTCGGCCGCGACGTCGATCTCATCCCCGGGCGTGTCAGCGCCGGCCAAGGCCACTCGCCAACCGTCGTGTTCCAGAAGAATGGCGAAGGCGACGAGGCCCGTATCGTGGGCGTCCCCCGGAACCGAGGCCAAGAAGGCCGCTTTGCCGTTGGGCGGTGGGGCCGGCAGCACGGTGGCGAGGTTGTGCAAAGCGCTGCGCAGGGTGGCCGTCACGACGTGCTCGGTGGCGATGCTGAGCTCGCCGCTGTGCCAGCGACGGCCCGCCTCGCGCGCAGCGGGCAGGAGCGCCTTGACGATGGCTTCTTCCATGGAGAACTTTCCGCCGCGAATCGAGTTCGCGAGGAAGTCGCGTGTGCCGGGGAGATCGCCCACAAGGGCGAGGTGGAAGAGCTCCTCCGCCGCGCTCCCTGGGGCGAGGCCGGCGGACCCTCGCTGGGTTGCATCGAGGGCCTCCCCTACCTGAGCGAAGTAGGGAGCCGTCGACGTCTTGGCCTCGCCGGGCAGGCTCTCCGCGATCGTTGCTTCCATGCACTCAACGACGAGCTTCAGATCCTCGGCGGGCACGCCTCGCGCTCCCGACAAGCCGCGGAACCACAAGAGATCGTCGGCAAACATCTTGGGCTCGGCCGCATCGAGCGCGCCTGCGAGGGCTTCGAATCTAGCCGCCACGGTACGGCGCCAAGACTCGAACCCTTCATGCCCGTAGCGGGTCTCGGGATCTTCCGCGCGCGTAAAGAAGAGCGCGACGGTCTGGCCGGCGATCCCCCGAGCGGAGGATCGAATGAGTTCTGCGGTAAAGGCGGCTTCGCGCGACATCGGAGAAGGTCTAGGACGGGGGGGCAGGGGCGTGGCTCGGCGCGTGGGCGATGCGCAGGAGCAGGGGGGTCACCACGGCGTACTCGAAACTTAACAAGCTATAGCTGCCCCACCCAAGGGGAAGCTCCGTTGCGCCCAATCGGGTCCCGGTCCAGAACGAAAAGGGCCCGCCGATGGCGCCCAATGTCGCAGCCAGAGCCGGCCGATCGCGTAGCCAGCTGAGCGACGTGCGCAGCATGGTTCCGACCGCAACCCAGAGCGTGACGATCCAGGGCGGGACCAACCACGCGGAGATGGCGGCGTCGGGGGCGATACGTGTGACGTCAGGGAAGCCGACGGCGTTGAGGCTCAGGAGGCCTGAATCTAGGACAAATCCCAGGACCCCCGCGAGCAGCCAGAGGCGCAGCTCGCCGCCGCGATCCTTGCGCCGAAAGAACCACAGGTTGATCGGCAGGAGCACCGCGCCTGCGACGGGGCCCAGCCAGTGGTTTCCCTCGACGGCGCCCAGCACGCACGCGGCGTAGACCAACTGGAAGATCACGAAGTTGGTGACCTTCGCCGCCAGCGACGGCGTCGGGCTCGAATCCGAAGGGGGGGGCGTATCAGCGATGTCCTTGGCCATCAGCGGGGCAGAAGCGATCGGCGTGGCAGAAGCCATCAGCGGGGAAGAAGACTGCCGGCGATCCGCGGCGCGAAGCCACGGCCCTCCCGCGCGAACACGAGGTGGGCGACTGAAATGTGTCGCTCGATGAAGCCGCCCTCGCAGTAAGCGAAGTAGAAGTCAAAGAGCCGCAGGAAGTCGTCGTCAAAGCCCAGCGCCTGAGCCTCGCTCCACTTCGTTCGAAGGGTTTCGCGCCAGATGCGAAGCGTGGGGGCGTAGTGTTCGCCGATGTCCTCAAGCTGGACGAGGCGTAGGTCCGACGTGTCGCGCGCGGCACCCGCCAGGGCCGTGACCGATGGGATGCAGCTGCCGGGGAAGATGTGTCGTTGGATGAAGTCGACGGCCTTGCGAGCCCGCTCGAAGTAACGGTCGTGGATCGTGATCGCTTGACAGGCGAAGGCGCCGCCGGGTTCCAGCAGTCTCTCGCACGTCTTGAAGTAGGCGCCGTAGTGCCGAGCGCCGACCGCTTCGATCATCTCCACCGAGACGATCTTCGAGAACGTGCCTTCGAGATCGCGGTAGTCCTGCAGGCGGACGTCCACTTGGTCCTGGAGCCCGAGGGCCGCTACGCGCTTGGAAGCAAAGTCGTGCTGCTGCTTGGAGATGGTCGTGGTCGTGACGCGGCAGCCGAACTCTTGAGCGGCTCGAATGGCGAACGCGCCCCAGCCCGTCCCAATCTCCAAGAGGTGGTCCTCAGCGCTGAGGGAGAGGCGCTCACACAGCCGATCGATCTTCGCGACCTGCGCCTCCTCAAGCGTGGCATCGGGGCGCTCGAAGACCGCGGACGAGTAGGTCATCGACGGGTCGAGGAACAGGCCGAAGAACTCGTTGGACAGGTCGTAGTGCGCGGCGATGTTCTTGGCGGACCCCTTCCGCGTGTTGTCGCGGACGAGGTGATAGGCCTTCAAGAGCGGCAGCGACAAACGCGCCAGGCCCCCTTCCAATCCGTCGAGGGCCGACTGGTTCATGACGAACACCCTGACGACGTCGGTGGGCTCCGGTGATGTCCACCATCCAAAGGCGTAGGCCTCCCCCGCGCCGACGCTGCCGCGGAGCGCGATGGCGGACCAAAAGCGCTCGTCGTGGATCTCAGCGACCCCATGGGGATCTCCGGAACCGCGCGGATCTTCCGCGGACGCCGCTGGCTCGCCGTAGCGAATCACCTTTGCCTCACCGTTCGAGCTTCCGCTGCGCAACGTGAGCGACCCTCGCTCCAGGTGCTCGAGGCGTCCACGGACGGCCCGCTCTAGAAGGCCTCCGCCCTTGGTCGCCAGCGCACGATGGGGGGTCCCGCGCAGCGCGGTCGGCAAGGCCCCTTGGCCGTCCTTGCCAACAGACCCAGGCAAAGGGTCGACCAAGAGCTCAGGGACCGCGCGCGGCTTCGTTGGGCTGATGGGATCTCGGGTGGTCTTCGGGCGGGGGGGCATGGGCGACGTGTCAGTGGAGCCGTTGTCTTTGGCTCGTGGCTAATTGGATCTTTCGGGGTGACTGAAGAAGGGAATGCGTTTGGCCCAGAGACGGAGCGCCTGCCAATAGATCGCGAAGAGTACCTTCCCGGTCATCCACGGGTGGCGCAGGAGGGAGCCGCGGAGTGCTTTCGCCGTAAATTCGTGCCTCGTGAGTTGAAGCGTGGCATCGAAGACTCGCGCGCCCTCATCGGTCGAGACGCGGTTCTCCATGGCCACAGCCACTGCACTGCCCGGTTCTCCCTGCGGCACGTTGAAGCGCCATCGGTACCGGTGATCCATCTCAAAGAACGGGGACACGTGGAAGTCCTTGTCGAACTTCCACTCCAAGTATTCGCCCGCGGACCGTGCGTTGGATGCGCCAAGTACGTACTGGTGACGTTCTCCCCAGGGTGTGTTCGTGATCTCTGCAACGATTGCGTGAAGGGTCGAACCGTCCTCTTCGAAGAGGTAGTAGAACGACACCGGATTGAAGCACAGGCCGAGGTAGCCAACGTTGGTCAGAAGGCGGATAGGGCCCTCTGGGGGGGCGGTGCCGGTGGCTTCCTTGACCCGGGCGCGGACGGCGTCTCGCAGGGGGACATCGGGGGGCCCGAGGAAGTGCTTGCGACGGAAACTCGCCACGTTGAATCCCTCGAAGCTCCAAAGCCACGCGCCGTCAAAGAGTGTCGGCAGCTCTTCAAGGTCAAGGTACAGGAGGAAGACCGAATAGGCGAAGCGGTGCTTCTTCGGCGCATGTCGGGCGTGGGTGACCTTGCCGCGGTAGATGGCGGACTGCAGCTGGGTCATGGGGCGGCAGTGCCCGCCTCGTTGGGGCGCAGTTCGTTCGGGCGACCGGGCAGTTTGGGATCGACGCCCATGCTGGTCAATGCGCGGCGGGCGCTTTGGACGCCGTCCTCATGGAACCCAAAGGACCAGTACGCGCCGCAATAGTAGAGGCCGCGCACGCCGTTGATCTCGTCGAAGCGCCTCTGGGCCGCCACAGCGCCTTGGTCGAAAACCGGATGGGAGAACGTCTTGTCCTTGAGGACGCTCGCGGGGTCGATCTCGTGTTCGCAGTTCAGCGATACGAAGAGGTCGTCAGGCCCCTCGATGGACTGCAGGGAATTCATCCAGTAGGTCACGCGCACGGGCTCGGCTTGCGCCGCTTGGCGCTCTGCGACGTGCACGTTCCAGGCGGCCCATGCGGCCTTGCGCTTGGGCATCAGCGAGGGATCGGTGTGGAGGGTGACTCGGTTGGGCTGATAGCGGATGGCGCCAAGGACTTCCTGCTCCGACTGCGTCGGATCTTCGATCATCGCGAGCGCTTGGTCCGAGTGGCAGGCGAGCACGACCGAGTCATAGGTCTCCGTTCCTGAATCGGCGCGTACCTCGACGCTGCCGGGGGCAAGGACACGGACGGCTTCCACGGGGGAGGAGAGCCGAACGTGGGGGAGGAGCGGCGCCATGAGGGCCTTGGCGTAGGCGCGGCTTCCGCCGTTCACGGTGAGCCAGGGCGGCCTATCGTCCACCTGCAGGAACCCATGGTTGGCGAAGAAGCGCACGAGTGAGCGCGCGGGGAACGACAGGATCTCATCCGGTACGCCCGACCACACGGCACAGGCCATGGGCACGAGGTGCCAGTCGATGAACGCGCGGCTGTAGCCGCCTTTCTCGAGGACCTCGCCGAGGGTTGGCCCTGGTCCCGGCTCGCCTTCATCCAGCAGCAGCCCGGGCGCCTCCTTGTAGAAGCGCAGAATCCCTCGAATCATGCTCCAGAAAGCCGGACGGAAGAGGTTCGACTTCTGGGCGAACAGCGCCGCAGTGCTGGTTCCGTTGTACTCGACGTTCGCCGCTTCCATTCGAGCGCTGAAGCTCATGTCGCTCGCGGTCCAGGTTACGCCGAGCTCTTGGAGCAGCGCACAGAACCCGGGGTAGGTGCGCTCATTGAAGACGATGAAGCCCGTGTCGACCACGTAGCTACGCCCGTTGACCGTGACCTCCTCCGTCGCCGTATGTCCGCCGAGGCGCGCACGCGACTCGTAGACGGTGACGGAGTGGCCAGCGTCGAAGAGCCGCCGCGCGGTCACCATCCCGGCGATCCCGGACCCGACAACGGCTACGTTCATTCGCGGACTCAGGCGCTCTTCTGGTCGAGACGCCGAAGGCCCATCGCGCGCTTCGGCACGGGGCGCAGGTCCCACACGATGCCGAACACGGACAGGAGCTTCAGGATGTAGTAGGAAACATCGATCTCCCACCAGTAGAAGCCCTGGCGCGCGGAGGCCTGGTAGTGGTGGTGGTTGTTGTGCCAGCCCTCACCGAGCGTGATGAGCGCGATGAAGAGGTTGTTGCGACTCGTGTCCTTCGTCTCGAAGCGGCGCTTGCCCACGAGGTGCGCCAGGGAGTTCACGGTGAAGGTCCCGTGGTACAGGAAGATCGTCGAAACGACGAAGCCCCACACGAGCATCTGCCAGCCGTTCGTGCCTAGGCCCGGGGCCCAGGTTTCCAGCGCCACGCCGAAGAAGAATACCGAGACGCCCAAGAGAACCGGGACGAGGATGTCGAAGCGGTCGAGGAAGCGCAGCTCCGGGAACTTCGCGAAGTCCTTGATCAGCTCGATGCGGCTGCGGAAGTTGCTGCGATCGAGGACCCAGCCGATGTGGCTCCAGAAGACGCCCTGCTGCTTGGGCGAGTGGATGTCTTCTGGGTCATCCGAGTGCATGTGGTGGTGACGGTGGTGGGCGGCCCACCAGAGCGGGCCGCGCTGGGCCGCGCTCGCGCCAAGTGCCGCCATCAGAAACTGCCCCACCCGCGACGTGCGGTACGCGCGGTGCGCGAAGTAGCGGTGGTAGCCCGCCGTGATGGCGAACATACGGATGACGTAGAGGCTGACGGCCGTGATGAGCGCCACCCAGCTAAACCCAACCTTGAAGACGAAGAGGCACGACAGGTGGAGCCCAACGAAGGGCGCGACGCGCCCCCAGTCGATGGTCCGGGCCTTCGCGACCGAGGCGGTCAGGGTCTCCGCCGCCGCGAGGCCTCTCGCGCTGGCGGTACTGTCGTTGGTGGTACCCGCCCAGGAGTCGAACCAGCGAATCACAGCGAGCGATGAGCGCTTCAGGATTCCTTGCATCAGTGAGTCACAGCTTGGCCCGTCGCGGAGGCCTCCGGAGCGGAGGCGGGACGGGCGGTTGAGTTGGGCCCTTGGGAGCCCGGAAGGGATGTGGGAGTCAGCCGGTAGTGGGACACACCCCACTCCGTTCCGCTCTCGTATCCGAAGAGTTCCTCGCAGGCGAGGAAGAAAAGTCGCCAGCGTTGGAACCAAGCGGGCGCGTCGGCCCCATAGGTTCGCCTAAGCACGGGCATCAGCTCCTGCTTTTTCTGCTCGATGTTCTCGCGCCACAGCTTCGCAGTTCGGGAATAGTGCCTGCCCGAAACGACTGAGTGCTCCTCGACGCCAAAAGCGACGTCTGGCTCCTCGGACAGCTTCACCAGCAGGTCGTCTGCCGGCATCATGCCGCCGCTGAAGAAGTACTGGCTCATCCAGTCCGTCGCGTCCTTGACTTCGAACGGGTAGTTGAGGGTCCTGTGGGTGAAGACGTGGATGAACATCCGGCCGTCGTCCTTGATCCACTTCCGAGCCCGCCCGAGCAGCGTCCGCCAGTCCCGCATGTGCTCGAACATCTCGACGGAGACGATCCGGTCGAAGCGGAGTTGCTCCTTTTCAGAGCTCTCAAGGGCGTCGAACCCGTTCATGTCGGCGGTTCGAATCTCGACGTTCTTGAGGCCACGCTCAGCCGCGCGGGACTCGATGAATCTTCGCTGGGGAGCGGAGTTTGAGACGCCAACGATGGTGGAGTTGGGGTAGTGCTCGGCCATCCAGAGCGTCAGCGAGCCCCAGCCGCAGCCGAGCTCCAGCACGCGCTGGCCGTCTTTGAGCTGGGCCCTTTCCGACGTGACCTCCAGCATCCGGGTCTCTCCGGTCTCGAGATCCTCATCGCCGCTGGGGAAGAATCCCGAGCTGTATTTCAGGTGCGGGCCCAGGGCCGCTTCGAAGAACGCGGGCGGAACTTCGTAGTGCTGCTCGTTGGCCTTCTCCGGCACGTCGGCCACGGGGCCTCCGTCCATCTCTCTCAGCCAAGCCGAGGTGGCCGAGGTCGCGCTCGCCTGCTCGTCCCGCAAGCGCTGGGCGCAGAGCTTCTTGACGCCGTAGCGCAGGAGCGGCAGCGGAATGAGGCCGCGGTCGGCCAGCTTGAGGGCTGTGTTCATAGCAGGATCTTCTCCCCGCGAAGAGGATCCTCAACGCGGGTTCGAGGCAGGGAGGATAGGGCCCGCTAGCCATGAATGGGAGGGTCCATCGTGGGCTTGTGTAGGCGTTTTGACGCATCTGATGCATCTAGCGCTACAGGAGCGACGAAAGCCCTGCCGTGGGGGCGCCGACAGAAATTGGAAAGCATACGACTCGCCCCAAGTCCCCCCTCCACGTCACACGCGCGGTCGGCGCAAGCCCTGAATGGTCCGTAAAGTGCTCATACCGCTGTTCCTGGTCGTAGTGATCCTCACAGGGGCCCTCGCCGTCGCGGTCCAGCGCGGAGCGGGCTCGATGTCCAAGGAGAGTGTCCGAGAAGGGACCTTGGCGATTCCAAAGAACGGGCCCTTCGCGGCAGCGCTGCGAACCGCCGAGCTTCCAGGCGATCCTGATTCTCCTTCGTACGGAGCGCACTTCCCCGCGGCCGACAACCAGCTGCCGCCTATCGTCTTTGTCCACGGGACGCCCGACACCATGGGGGCTTTCGAGCCGCTCATCTTCGGGGAGGGCGAGCTTCACGGGAAAGCGAACATCTGGACCCTAGAGGTCTGCGGCCACGGGATTGCCCCAGCGAACGATGACGCATATCCCTTCCAGCGCTGCGCGGACTACGTCGCGAAGTCCATCGCAGCCTTTGGCCTGAAGGACGTCACCCTCGTGGGCAACTCCTATGGCGCGGAGTTCTGCTGGCGCGCGGCGGCGGATCACCCCGACCTGATCGCGCGCCTCGTGCTGATCGACTCTTCGGGCCTCCCTCGTTCGCAGGATCAGTTCCTGAGCGAAGAGGTCAAGATGCGCGACTGGGCGATCGCTCGCTACGGCTACCTCATCAACAGCGAGCCGCGCGTCGCTTCTGCCCTCGACCCACATTTCGACGGAGCGGCCCAGAAGGGGCGCGTGCACGAGGTCTACCTGGGGCTAAAGAACGCGGCCAATTGGAACTCGATGATCGACCTCGTCAAGGACGAGAACGGCGAGCGGCAAGGCGACCTAGCCACGATTCAGGCCAAAACGCTGCTCATCTGGGGTGAGCACGACGAGGCCTACGGGCCTGAGACCTTCGGCCGGGCGTTTGAAGAGCGCATTCCCGATGCGAAGCTCGTCGTCGTGGAAGGCGCCGGGCACTACCCGCACGAGCAGGAACCAGCCCTCGTGGCCGGGAAGATCCTCGCATTCCACCTCGCTGACCGCGGCGAGTAGCGGGCTCAGCCAAAGGGGACCCAGCGCAGGGGACCCAGCGCCGGGGATCCAGCGCAGGGGACCCAGCGCCGGGGACCCAGCGCTGGCACGGAAAAGCGGCGCAGAGCTCCCCCCAGGAGACCCGGCGCCGCGAAGTCGAGGAGCGTGAGCGCCTCTTTTGACTAGTCAGGGTCTATCTAGCCCAGGACCCATGGGGATCCAGTGCGAAGCGGGTGTAGAAGTCGTTAAGGGCACGGTTTCGTCTCAAAAGGAGACGTCCCCCGGCAGCCGGTTCCGGCTACCTGCGGCGCGCCTTCATGCCGCGCCGCTTCTTCTTGGCCTTCTCGCCGGTCACGTCCCCGGCCCCGGCGGGAATCCAGCCCGGGGGCGGAGCCTTGCCCTGGACCTCTAGAAGGAAGCGCGAAGGGTGCCGCTCGACTTTTTGGCCGCCACGGGCGCGCTCGAGGCAGTAGCTCATGGTCAGGGCTCGCTGGGCGCGGGTGATACCCACGTACGCCAGCCTGCGCTCTTCCTCCACCCCGTCCTCGATGGCCGCGCGCTGGTGGGGGAGCACGCCTTCCTCAAGGCCGACGAGGTACACGCGCGGATACTCCAGCCCCTTGCTCGCGTGCAGGGTCATGAGGGTCACGGCCTGGCGCCGTGCCGCATCTTCGGCGGAGTCCGTGTCGGTCGCGGAGAGGCTGAGCTCGTTCAGAAACCCAAGGAGGCCCGGACGCTTTCGCTTCTTCACGTAGTTCTGGGCGAAGTTGAAGACCTCCTCGACCGCGGCCCAGCGCTTTTCGAAGTCGGCCTCCTCAGGATAGAGGCGGCTCACTTCATCGCGATAGGCGACCTCTTCCACGACGCGGCGCGCGAGCTCGACGAGGTTCTCGCCGAGGGGGTAGAGCTTCTTGACCGCGCTGAGCCGCTGGCGGAGATCGAGGACGGCGTCGACCGCGCGCATGTTGATCTTTGGGATCTCCGCGGCTCGATCGAAGGCGTCCGCGGCCGAAATGCCCTCTTGGGTCGCGAATTCAAGGACGCGATCGATCGTGGTCTTGCCGACGCCCCGGGGCGGCGAATTGACGATGCGCAGGAGCGAGGCTTCGTCCTTAGAGTTCGCAACGAGCCGTAGGTAAGCCAGCACGTCCCGGACTTCCTTGCGGTCGAAGAAGCTCATGCCGCCGACGAGTACGTAGGGTACCTCCTTCATGCGCAGCTCAGCTTCGAAAGGCCGCGGCTGGACGGCGGTGCGAAAGAGAATCGCGAAGTCCGAGTAGGCGTGGCCTTGGGCGACGAGGGACTTGATCTCTGCGACGATCTGCTCGGCTTCCACGGACTCATCGCGCATGGCGATGGCCATGAGCGGCTCACCCTCGCCGAAGTGCGACCGCAGGGTCTTGTCGTGGCGCGTCGGGTTGTTCTTGATGACCCGGTTGGCTGCGCTCAGGATCTGCGAAGTTGATCGGTAGTTCGTCTCCAGCTTGACGATCTTGGCGCCGGGGAAGTGCTGCCCGAACGACAGGATCTTCTGCACGTCGGCGCCCCGCCAGCCGTAGATGCTCTGATCGTCGTCGCCCACGACGCACAGGTTCTTGTCCTTGCCCGCGAGCTGCTTCACGATCTCGAACTGAACGCCGTTGGTGTCCTGGTACTCGTCGACGAGCAGGTAGCGGTGGCGTGCCTGGAGCTCGGCGCGAACCGCTGAATTCTCGCGCAGGAGCCGCAGGGTCTCCGTCAGGAGGTCGTCGAAGTCGAGCCGCCGGCTGCGCCGCAGCACTTCGGCGTACTTCACCCAGATCTGCCCCACGAGCTCATGGGCAGCGTCTCCCGGCCGCGCCAGAAAACTCTGGGGCGTATCTAGACGGTTCTTGCCGAGGGAAATCTTCGACTGAATGTCTTGGATCCGCATCCGCGCCTCGGGGATATGCAGTTCCCGCATCGCGAGCTTCAGGATCGTGAGCTGATCCGAGGCATCGGCGATCGTGAAGCCCTCGGGGAATCCCAGCTGCTCCGAATACTCCCGTAGCGTCCGCAGGCAGTACGAGTGGAACGTGCTCGCAATCACGAACGAGGCCTTCTTCTTGCCCACGAGCTTCGCCAGCCGCTCCCGCATCTCGCCGGCGGCCTTGTTCGTGAACGTCATGGCCAGGATCGACTCAGGCAGCGCCCCGCGCGAGATCAGGTAGGCAATCCGCACCGTGATGACACGCGTCTTCCCCGTCCCGGCCCCAGCGAGAACAAGCACCGGCCCTGCGGTCTGCGTCACAGCGGCGCGCTGCTCGGGATTTAGGCTGTCGATCGTCTCTTGCATGGGGCTTTCGGGCGCGAGACCCTAACGATCCCGACGATCAATCCTGCGCAGATTCTTCTGTGTTCCTCTCCTCGTTGTTCAGCCCTGTTGATTCTAAGGTGGAACCCTGGGCTCGACATTGGGACACGCGTACCCTTTCCGCTCACTTATCTCGCCTCCCCACGTAGCCCTGACTCCCATGACTGGCAATCCAGAATCGACCCCCGGCAAGGCCACGAGCAAGCGGGCGCTCGTCGTGGGCGCCAGCTCGGGGATGGGCGCCGCGATCGTGCGTCAGCTCGTGTCCGAAGGGTACGCGGTGGCGGCGGTGGCCCGCCGGCAAGAAATGCTCGAGGAGTTAGGCAGTGCGGCGTCGAGCGGCAAGGGCGGACGCGTTCTTCCCATCGTCCACGACGTGAACCAGATCGACGAGGTACCACGGCTCTTCGAAGAGGTGATCCAAGGGCTCGGCGGGCTTGACTTCTACGTGTACGCGGCGGGCGTCATGCCCGACGTCGAGCCCGAGGAGTACGACACGGAGAAAGACCTTCTGATGGTCGACGTGAACCTCAGCGGGTTCATCGCTTGGACCAACCCGATCGCTCGCTACTTCCACAGCCAGCGGTCGGGGACGATCGTCGGCATCGGTTCCATCGCGGGCGATCGCGGCCGCAAGGGCGCCCCCGTGTACGGCGCGACGAAGGCGGCGATGGAGACGCTTCTGGAATCCCTGCGGAACCGACTGGCAGAGCGCACGGTGCGCGTCGTGACGGTCAAGCCCGGGATGATCGAGACGCCCATGACCGAGCACCTCGACAAGCTCATGATGCCGGTCAGCGCCGAGCGCGCCGCCAAGGACATCCTCAAGGTGTCGCGCGGGAAGTTCTGGAACACCCGTCACATCCCGCTGCGCTGGCTGCCGGTCAGCCTCGTCATCCGCTCCATTCCGTCGTTCTTGTTCCGCAAGACGAGCATTTAAGAAAGATGGGGACGAGCACTCATCTAGAGCGCCGCGTGCGCGCGGAGGAGCGGCCTCGGCGCGGCTTCGAGTACGTCGAGGGGTGGGGGATGACGTCGGGTGCCGAGAGCCGCGTGTGGAAGCCTCGTTCGGCGGACGAGGTCGCGGAGGTGTTCCGTCGCGTCGCTGGGGCCGGGAGGCACCTCGCGCTCCGCGGCGCGGGCCGAAGCTACGGTGACGCCAGCATCAATGCCGGCGGTGACGTCCTCGATATCTCAAGCATGAACCGCGTCCTCGACTTCGACGAGGAGACGGGGATCGCGAACTGCGAGGCCGGGGTCACGATTCGCGACCTGTGGCGGCACTCGCTGCCGCGGGGCTACTGGCCCAAGGTCGTCTCGGGCACGATGTTCCCGACGCTGGCCGGCGCCGCGGGCATGAACATCCACGGCAAGAACAACTACAAGGTCGGCACGATTGGCGACGCCATCCTAGAGATGGACATGGTCCTGCCCAGTGGGCAAACCGTCACGGTCAGTCGTGAGTCCCAGCCAGAACTGTTCCACGCGGCCATCGGCGGCTTCGGCATGCTGGGGGCCATCACCCGCGTCAAGATCGGGACGAAGAAGATTCACTCAGGCGAGATCGCCGTCGCGGGAGTCTCCGTGTCCAACCTCGCTGGGATGATGGACTACGTGGACAGCCACACGGGGGATGCCGATTACCTTGTGGGCTGGATGGACTGCTTCGGGAAGGGCAACGCCCTTGGGCGCGGCCTGATCCACCACGCGCGCTACCTGGATCCCGGCGAAGACCCCGAAGCAGAGCGCACCATGACGCTGGCGCATCAGAGCTTGCCTGGATCGATCATGGGCTTTCCGAAGGGCGAGGTCTGGCGCATCCTGAAGCTGCTGAGCCACGACCCTGGCATGCGGCTGCTGAACTTCACGAAGCACCAGATGGGCAAGCTGGAGCAGCGTAAGGGCTGGTACTACCAGTCCCACGCGGCGTTCAACTTCCTCCTCGACTTCGTGCCCAACTGGAAGTTCGCCTACGGCCGCAAGCCCGGCCACGGCCTCATTCAGTACCAGGTGTTCCTTCCGAAGGAGAGCGCCCACGCGGGCTTCACGGAGGTCATCGAGCGCCAGCAGCGCCTTGGGCACACTTCCTATCTCGGCGTGCTCAAGCGCCACCGCCCCGACCCGTTCCTTCTGACCCACGCCATGGACGGCTGGTCCATCGCCATGGACTTCGCGGTGACGCCGAAGAACAAGGAGAGCCTCTGGTCGGCCACGAACGAACTGACGCGCGTAGTCCTCGACCACGGCGGCCGCTTCTACTTCGCGAAGGACGCCGTCATCGGACCCAGGACCGTCGAATCCATGTTCGATGAGGACAAGCTGGAGGCGTTCCGCGCGATGAAGGCGAAGCTCGACCCGGACGAGCTTCTCCAAACCAACCTGTGGCGCCGCGCGTTCGGCAACAGCGGGACGTTCACTTCGGCTCCCTGATCCCCGAGGGGTCAGCGCCAGACGATCCCCAGCGGCGACCGGACGCCCTCGTCGGCGACCTTTGCCTCCTGGGTTCTCACTGCGCCCAGGGTTCCCTCTGCGCTTCGCTGCCCTCCGGAAGGAGTAAAGTGGACGGTCCTCACGTGGCTGCGCGCTTTCTGCAGGGTGATGGTGCCTGTGGCTGCGTGGCGGACGCCGTCCTTGTGAACGACTAGCCTGAGGGGTTCACCATGGGGAAGCCCTTCGACGGGCAGCTTGGCCTCTGCGACGGGTGACGAGTAGATCCGGTGCCAGCCGTTGCCTAGGAGGCCGTCCGCTGTGGGGGCGCTATTTGCTCCCCTCCCTCTGCCGCGGGGATTTCTCTTCACGGTGGGCCGACTCCGAGGCGTAGGTCGGGTGCTGGGCCCGCCTGGTTTTCCTGGCGGCTCCTGGGCGCCGTCTTTGGCGAGGGACTCCTTGAGCTTGAGCTTGGCGGCAAGTTCAGCCTCGTTGCGTCGGCGCCGAAGGTCGGCTTCCCGCTCGGCTTGCTCCGCATCCATGGCGTCTTGACGAGCGGCGCGATCCTTGTCGAACGCAAACAGCTCGACCCGGCTCGGGCGCTTCGCCGCGTCCCCTTCGAACTCAAGGAGCAGGTGGCATGCGGGAGGGACCGTGACTTCCGCGAAGGCCGGACCGCCGTTCCAGAGCTTCGTCCCAGGCGTAGTCTCGATCCAGCGAGCGTCTTCGGGCGGCCCCGCGGAGAAGCGGTAGTTCCCGGCGGTTGGCAGCTCTACGCTGAAGTGCCCCTTGGAGTCGGTACGGCCTACGATCCTCTGGTCGCCGGCGCCGGGCGAAGATTCAAAGGCAATCGGAGTCCGGGCCACGCTTCGGCCCTCGGTGTCCCTCACCGTGCCCTTCACGAAGAACCCGTCGCCGAGCCGCACAGGCGTTCGGTGGTGGGGCGTGTTGGGCTCAAGGGTGACGGGCCCTCTCCACGTGGGCAGGCCGTCGGCTTCGACGGTCACCTCCCAGAGCCCTGGGGTCAGCCCTGTCCAGCGCACTCGACCTGTCCCCGTCTGAACTTCATCGCCGCTCCGCGCGGTCACCTTGGCCTGGGGTAGCGGCTGGCCTCGCTCATTCACGGGGATCAGCTCCCAGACGCCGACTGCACCTTCCGCGCCCCGGGGATCGCGGAGTTCCATCGCGTGAGCCTCGGACTCCGCCTCGACTGCGCCGCCGCCCGGCGTCGCGCCCTGGGACAGCGTCACGGGCTCGGGCGGTCCTGTGGCTCCCGAGCCAGACTCGGTGCTCCGCAGCGCCAGGTAGCTGAGCCCCGAGGCCGCGACCAGCGAGAGGAGAATGAAGTGGGTGCCACGAAGCATGGTTGGACTGGGCCTACGGGCCAAGCTCCGAAGTGTACGCCGCTCAGCGGACAATCTCGATGCGGGACGATTGCTCAGGTGGGGATCGCGGCAGGGGTCTCAAAACTAACAGCCTGTTCATGGGGGGGCGGGGCCACTGATGCCGTTTCTAGGACGGACCAGTGCGGCATAGGAAGCGCAGCTTGCGGATGGGGCGCCCTGCCGTTAGCGTCACGCGACCAAGATCTAATGCCCTTTTTGTCCTGCCTCGATTTTGAGGCCCGGGTACTAGTTCAAGGCAACGGTGTTCCCTGCCGTGTGCAGCCTGCGCGTTTCTAGATGAAACCCGTCAGCTCCTTCCAATCTCTCCATTCCTCACCTGGGACTCTCCACAAGATGACTCGTTCTAGCTTGAAAGCCGGCGCCATGATGGCGTCAGCAGCTCTCTTTACCCAGGCCGCGGTCGCACAGGACGACTGTGCCACGGCCCTTCCGCTGACAACGGACGTCCTCCAGCCGTTCGACACGACCGCTTCCACGCCCTCGGGCGTGGCGTGGGACTGTACCTTCACGACCGGGATCCCGGATACGTGGTTCACGTTCACGGCCGCTGGGTCCTACACCGCCACGATCTCCACGTGTGACATGGCGACGTACGACACGCGCCTTGAGATCTTCGACGGTGCGTGTGGCGCCCTGACGACCGTCGCCTGTAACGACGACGGCACCGGCTGCACGGGTTTTACGAGTGAGACCACGGCTGACCTCGTCAGCGGCGTCCAGTACTGGGTTCGCGTTGGCGGGTTCAACGCTGCTGCAACCGGTACCGGCGACCTTTTGGTCACCGGCCCGCCGCCCCCGCCCGATACCTGCGACCTCGCTGCTCCGATCACTCCGGGCGTTCTTGAGTCCTTTGACACGACGGTCGCTACCGACTCGGGCGTGGCCTGGGCCTGCACGGGCAACACCGGCATCCAAGACGTTTGGTACACCTTCGTGGCTACCGACTCGTACATGGCGGATTTCTCCACCTGCGACATGGCGGACTACGACACCCGACTTGAGGTGTTCGACGGCGACTGCATGACGCTGAACTCCATCCTCTGCAACGACGACGGTCCTGGCTGCGCTGGTTTCTCCAGCTTCGGCACGGCTCCGGTTGTCGCAGGCACCCAGTACTGGGTTCGCGTTGGCGGATTCAACTCGGGCGCTTCCGGCACGGGTCAGCTGCTTGTGAGCGGTCCGCCCCCGGCCGTTGGCAACGACGAGTGCACCGGTGCGATCGACCTCGCGAACCTCGCGCCGGAGATGTGGGACAACACGCTTGCCACGAACTCAGCTGGTGCTCCGGCTTGGTCATGCGGCGGCACGTCCGCGAACGCCCTTGACCTCTGGTACCAGTTCACCCCCCTTGCCGACGGCATGGTCACGGTCGACACGGAAGGCACGGTCGGTGATACGCGCCTTGCTGTCTACGAAGGCGACTGCATGGCTCTCGTTGAGATCGTTTGTGACGACGACGGCGGCACCGGCCTCCTGAGCTCGGCCACCTTCATGGGCCTTGGCGGAACGACCTACTACGCTCGCGTCGCTGGCTTCGGCGGCAACGTGATCGACACAGGCATGATCACGGCCGACTACGTCGACATGCTTCCGAACGACGACTGCGCTGGCGCAACCCCGGTTGTCCTCGGCATGTCCACGTTCACGAACGTCGGCGCTGCAGCTGGCACCCAAGACATGAGCTGCGTGTTCAACGGTGAGACCAGCGACGTCTGGTTCTCCTACACCGCGGGATCTTCCTGCCCCACGACTGTCGACCTTTCCGGTAGCGACTACGACACGGGTATGGCCATCTACGAGGGCGACTGCATGGCTCTCGTTGAGGTCGGCTGTGACGATGACGGTGGTGACGCGCTCACCTCGCTGATCACCTTCGACGCTGTTGCAGGCACGACGTACCTGATCCAGGTCGGCGGCTTCAACGGCGCGAACGGTGCTGGCGCGATGGACATCTCCGAGGCCAGCGGCATCGGCGTGTTCGTCTGTGCGGGCGACGCGAACTCCACGGGCATGGGCGCTACGCTCACCCTTGAGGGCAGCGACCTCGTGGCCGACAACGATCTCACGATCAACGTCAAGGGCCTCCCGATGGACTCCATGGGCTTCGTCATCACGTCGCAAGAGACGAACGTTGTCGTCAACCCGGGCGGAAGCTCGGGCACGCTCTGCATCGCGAGCTTCGTGATCGGTCGCTTCAACAACGACATCCTCGACTCCGGCACCACCGGTACCGTCACGCTTAGCCCTGACCTCACGATGTTCCCGACGGCCACGCTGCCGGGCTTCGAGGCAGTCATGGCTGGTGAGACGCGTTACTTCCAGCACTGGTACCGTGACGTTGACGGCGCAGGCGCACCGACCTCGAACTTCTCGAGCGCGCAAGGCCTGACGTTCAACTGATCGTCTGACCGAAAGGGGGCCGCGGCAACGCGGCGTCCTTGCCATCATCGAGGCCCCGGGGGCGCGTGTGCGGGCCGGGGCGGGGTTTTTTAGGCCAATTTTGGGGGGGGGGGGGGGGGGGGGGGAAAAAAC
>CAYQKK010000001.1:45142-91389 GCA_964417955.1 uncultured Planctomycetaceae bacterium | reverse complement strand
GTTAAATTTTTGGTTTGCCCTAAGGGGGGCGGGGGAAAGGGGGGGGCTTTGCCATCTGCGGGGCCCGGGCCGCTTTTGCGCGGCCGGGGCCTTGTTGTTTCAGCCATATGTGGCTGGCTCGATGCGTCTGGGGAGAAACAACGTATGCTCCCCGCCTATGGCTGCACCCCGCTACACATTCTTTGCCACCTGCGCGCCGGGCGTTGAGCCCATTCTGCATCAGGAGATCTCTGGGCTGAAGTTGGGCAAGGTCGAGCGCCAGGTCGGAGGCGTTCGGTTCGAGGGGACGATGGGGGATGCGTGGCGCGCAAACCTCTGGCTACGTACCGCGGTGCGGGTGCTGCGGCGCGAGGCCCGCTTTTCCGCTCCTTCGGAGGCTGCCCTCGACGCGGGCGTCGCCGAGGTGGACTGGAGCCGGTTCCTGGAGCCTGGTGGAACGCTCTGGGTGGACGCGCAGACGAAGGATTCGGGGCTGGATCACAGCCAGTTCATCGCCCAGCGCGTGAAGGACGGCATCGTCGATCAGGTGCGCGGAGCCGATGGCACGCGGCCGACGGTGGATCGGGAGGGCGCGGACGTTCGCGTGCACGTTCACTTGTTCAAGGATCGCGCGACGCTCTCGGTGGATACATCGGGCGAGTCGCTGCACAAGCGGGGCTGGCGAACGGCCCAGGGGCGCGCGCCCTTGGCGGAGACTCTGGCCGCAGCGGTGATCCTGATGTCTGGGTGGAACAAGAAGTCGCCGCTCATCGATCCCTTCTGCGGGACGGGTACGCTGCTCGTCGAAGGCGGGATGATCGCGGCCAATCTGGCGCCGGGGCTGACGCGCAAGCGCTTCGGCTTTGAGACCTGGGCAGATCACAACGAGAAGGCCTGGCAGCGCGCCCGCGCCGAAGCGCAGGCCGCGATGGCCATCCCCACGAAGCTGCGGCTCGTCGGCAGCGACGTCGAGCCGAATCGGTTGAGCGAGGCGGCCGAGCACCTTGAGCTCATGGGGCTCGGCAAGCTGGCGCAGCTCGAGCGCGGCGACGCCAAGTCCTTTGCGCCGCGTGCTGGCTGGAATGCGACCGTGGTCGCCAACATGCCCTACGGCGAGCGCATTGGCGACGACGTCGAAGCGTTGCACGACCGGTTCGGCGCTCAGCTTCGCGAACTGTCCGGCTATTCCACGTCGATCCTCACTGGGTCGTCGCGGCTCGCCGGTTTGCTGCGCCTAAGCCGCCCAACGCGGCATCGCCTTCTCAACGGTGGGATCGACTGCGAGGTCGTCGTAGCCACCATCACATGATGGTGACATAAGAACGGAAGCGGTCTTTGATCGGTGTGGAGGCAGGAGGTTTATTGCAGCCTCGCTGGAAGGGAGCGAAGGCAATTCGTGCCCGGCGGCCTCCCCGGCGCGACTTGATCCTCAACTCTTGCCCCCCCGAAAGACACACAGCCCCATGAAGCAGCACCTCTCCACTCTCCTCGTTACCACAGCCATCGCAGCCACCCTCTCCAGCTGCTCCAGCCTCAGCGACCTCAGCGGTTCCATGACGGGCCTTGCGGGCGGCGGCGGTGGCGTTGCCGACGCGATCGAGCAGGCCAAGGCCTCTCCCGTGGTCAACCTCATGTACCTGCCGCCCTCGCCCGCCGTCGGTCAGTCCTGGACGATGGACATGAGTGGAATGAAGTCAACGTCGTCCATCGTCGCGGAGATGGACGGCCAGCTGATCGTCGAGCAGGAGACCATGAGCTATGGCGCACCGCTGATCGTTGCCTACCAAGTGGATCCCCGCGTCGACTTGGCTCGCGTTGCCGCCGTGGGCGAGAAGGCGACGAGCAACGTGACCGCAGCTTGGATCGGTGAGGCTGGGAAGGCCCCCGTCGAGCTCACCGTGATGGACGCCATGGTCATCGAGGAGATGCCCGACGTCGTGGTTCCGGAAACGGAGACCACCACCGGCTCTGAGACGGTCACCCTTGGCGGTCGCTCGTGGAACGCTGATTGGTCGGAGACCTCGGGATCCAAGAGCTGGATGGTCGACGGCTTCCTCCTTCGCTCCGACTACAACGGCGACACGATGATGCAGATCAGCGATTGGAAGACTGACGCCCAGCCCGCTCTGGACTGGACGCCGTCTGCAGAATAGTCGGTTCGGCCTGCGCCGAGGGCATCAGCTGTCCTCGGCAGCCTTGCCGCGGATCTCGATGCGCTGGGGCTTGTCTGCGCTGAGGCGCGGCAGCTTCAGCGTCAGAACGCCTAGCTCCACGTCGGCCGTGGTTTCGGCGGCGTCCACCGGGAACGGCAGCTTGAACGTGCGTTCGAACTGCGTGCCGGCGGGCCCGTCTTCGCGCTCGCCCTTGACGGTGACCGAGGCACGCTCCACTTGGATGTCGAGGTGCTCGGGGCCGAAGCCGGGGATGAGCATCACGAGCTTCGCGATGTCGTCCTCGACGGACAGCTCCGCGCGGGGAGCGGCGGTGCGAACCGGGGAGGACCCGGTTGCGGGGTCTGCGGCGGGGTCAGAGGCGGCCTCAGCGGCAGCCTGGGCCATCTGGTCCTGAACGGTCTCTGCCATGCGGAAGAGGGTGTTCAGACCTTGGCCAGCGAGTACGGAGAATGGGTAGGTTTCAAAACGGACCATAGGTCGAAGCTCCTTCTAAGCGTTGAGTGGGTGAACCGCGGGCGATTCGCTCTAGGCGCCGAGTGCGCCATACGGCCTAGGAGGAACAATACCGATGCCAAGATGCGGCGCCGAGCGTGCGCGATCGGCCATAAGGCATTGCAGGGTAGTGCCTTGCAGCAATTTTGATGCATGCGGGTCGGCTCGCGTGCCGGCTGAATAGTGGCGCCAAATTGGCGCCAGTGACTGCCAATTCGGCGCAAGGGTGCCGCTGCGGCAGAGGCCCTAGCCTCGCTTGCGCAGAATCAGCATCGTGTCCGACTGATCGTCGCTGAGCCGCTGCGGCTCGTCGATCTCGTAGAAGAAGTCGTACGTCGCCACATGCTCTAGGGCGGGGACTGAGCGAAGGAGCGACCGTACCTGGCGCGCGCTGTAGCTGCGGAAGTGCCACGTCGTCTGCGCGCGCTTCTCCTGTCCATCCTCACGGACCTTCATGCGCGCCTGCACCTTTTCTAGCCGGGTCTTTCGGTCCGCCGGCCAGGTCGAGATCGTGCAGTCGATCTCTGCGCCGCCCTTTTGAACGCGCCAGCGCTCTTTTGTCTTTGTGTCGTCCTCGTAGCAGGACAGGTGGAAGCCCAGCGCGTAGATGCCGCCCGGCCGCAGGGCGCGCGCAACGGACTCCAGGTGCCCGCGTGCGTCGTCCTCCGTCTGGAGGTACTTGAACGTGCTGACGAAGCAGTGGGCGAGGTCGAACGTGCCGCGGACGGTGAAGTCGGCCATGTTCCCTACGGATGCGGTGGCGCTGAGTCCTTCCTGCCGGAGTCGCTCCTTGGTGAAGGCCACCATGTTGGGCTCTAGGTCGAACCCGTGGGTGGCCCAGCCGCGCTGGGCAAGCTCGACCATGAGGCGCCCGGAGCCGCAGGCCGGCTCTAGCGCGCGTCTGCGGTTCCTGGTCGATGGCGTCGCATGCTTCTCGAACACCGCTTCGAGGAAGTTCCCTTCGACGTGGGAGTCCACGTCGAAGATGGCGTCGTAGTACTTCGGCGTCTCGTACCAGTCGAAGTTCATGTAGCGGTTAGAAGCGGCGACGGGGAGCTTCTGCTGGCTCGGACGTGTGGGGCTCATGGGGGGCTAAGCGGTTCGATGCCACGTCTGGTGCGCGGGGACGCTCTCGATGCGGTCCGTTTCCGCGATCCAAGCGGTGAGGTAGCCGCCGTAGACGCAGCCGGTGTCGAGCCCACGCGTGCGCTCGAGTTCCACGAGGCCGCGCCTGGCCCAGTGACCGAACACGATCGTGCGTGAGTCGTTTTCTCTAGCGCGCCAGAATGCGTCCCAGGGCTGAAAGGGAGCCGGTGGTGGCGGGAAATCGCCATCCTTTGGGAGGGCTCCTGAGGGGTCGCAGTAGCGGGCTCTGACCGCGAACTCCACCACGTCGTCGTCGACGTCGAAGGGGGACCGGTCCGAGGCCTTCTTCACGGGGTGCTTCCAGCCCGGGTGGACGCCCGCGTGGACGCAGACGACATCGTCCCAGCCCCGGATGATGGGCTGCTTGGCAAGCCAGCCCAAGAGCTCTTCGCCGTCGTCCGAGGCCTGGACCTCGTGGAGGGTGCGGCGCTTCCCCCGGTGGGCGGGGTTCTTCCACTGGCGGAGCATATGGACGTCGTGGTTGCCCAGGACGGGCATGGCGCCCAGCTCCTTGGCCAGCCGGAGGCAGCCCACCGAGTCCGGGCCGCGGTTGACGAGGTCGCCCACGGGGTGGAGGGTATCCACGGAAGGATCGAACTTGACCCGCTCCAGGAGGGCCTCAAACTCCTCCCGGCAGCCCTGGAGATCACCGATGAATATGCGCCGTCGTCCCATCTGTAGACTCATCTTAGCTGCGCCGGAGGGCAGTTCCGATGCCCCTCGCACCATTCCCGGGCCTATTCCGGCACGTAATGCTCGACAGGGTCGATCCCGGCCCCTAACTTCCTTGGCCGCAAGAGACGCTAGAGCGACTCGCGCGCCCTCCAGCGAGGCTCAAACCAGACCCATGGCTAAATCACAGTTCAAAGCAGGCGGCCCCACGCGCGGCCGCCGTCGCGTCCGCAAGATCGGTATGAATTCCGGTAAGTACCTCCTCGCCCGCAAGGAGGCCCGCAAGGGCGTCTTCGTGCCCGGCGATGCTGGCTCGACAAAGGTCAGCACCGAGCTGCCTAAGTCCGAAGGAGCCTGAGCGGAGTTCGGCCTCCGTCCTGGCCAGTCCTCCCCGGCCCACTTTCTGAGCGCACGCGCCCCGTTGAGACGGAGGCTCGTGCGCTCGGTTCGTTAGCGTATCGGATCACTCATCATGCTCACCTCGCTAGCGATCACCAGCGCCCTCCTGTCGGCCGCCTTCTGGGCGATGGCGTCCATCGCGATCGGTCGGTTCTTGGCGAGTGGGGTGGTGTCTCCAGCGGCGGCGACACTCTTTAAGAACAGCGCGGCGGCCTTCACGTTTCTCCTCTGCGCGCTGATCTTCGGTGGCCACTGGCCCGTAGGCGACGCGTGGGCCTGGCTGCTCTTTTCGGGCTTCCTGGGATTCACCGTCTCGGACACCCTCTACTTCGCGGCTTTCCAGCGTTGCGGCGTTCAGACGGCGGCGACCGTGATGCTGCTGAACGTGCCGATCGCCACGGTGCTCGCACTGCCACTGGCCGGCGACGAGATCCACACGGGGGCGATACCGTTCATGGTGGTCGTGCTCGTGGGCGTCGTGCTTGTCATCCTCGACTCTAGGGTTGCGAAGCCGGATCCTTCGGACATGTCGGAGTCGAGCGGTGCGCCGGCCGCCAAGGGCAGCTATTGGCTGGGGGTGCTGCTGGCGGTGGTGGCTGCCTTCGCGATTGGCACGGCGGTGCCGCTGGGCCGCGGCGGTTTCGACGGAGTCGGCGTGTTCATTGGCGCTTTTATTCGGCTCACGGGTGGGGCGCTGGGTGCCATCCCCATTGCCTTGATCTCCGGACTGCGGCGCGGTGCGACGTCCGGCGGTGAGGTGGCCCGGCTCATCGAGCCAGTGTTCGCCGCGCCCGGGCCAGGCTCCGTCTGGGGCCGCGCTTCGGTCATCGGCGTGAGCTGCGCTGTCGTCGGCCTGTTTCCCTATCACTACGCCCAGCGCGAGCTACCGAGCGGGATTGCGACGACGCTGTTTGCCACGACGCCCCTCTTCACGCTCCCCCTTGCCGTCCTCCTCGGCAGCCGCGTTGGCTGGAGGGGCTGGCTCGGAACCCTCGCGGGTTTCCTCGGGGTGCTTGGCATCGTGAACCAAGGGGGCGACGGCCCGGCTCCGGTGCGGCCGACGTTGACGGATTCGCCGGTGGTCGCGTTGACCTCCCAAGGTGCGCTGCCGGAGGGCTTAGGGGCGCGCAGGCCCTCGTTCGTCAGCGCTCGTCCCTCGCTTCACGCTCCGGGCGTCGAGGGTTCTAAGGAGCTTGCGGACGCCGCGTTCATTGCGGTCCATTCTGGTCCCGTACTTTTCGGTGGGAGCGACGGGCCATTCCTGAATCCACGAGAGGTGCGCCTTGAGTCTTCAGCGGGCGACCTCGCTCGCGGGCACTGGGCGGATGTTCCCTTTGCTTGTCAGCTCGCATCGGGGGGGCTGCTCTTTGGAACGCCGCAGGTGATGGGGGAAGGCGAGCTGGGCTACGGGCTGCGCCTTGCCCTTGAGGTCGAAGGCCCCCCAGCGCTCGACCTCGGCTGGATTCACGGCGACCAAAGCGACGTCTTGCATGGCTTCGGTGCGGCCCTGCCCCTGCGAACGGGCGGGGCTGAAGTCATCTGGGTCGATGACCGCGACGGTGACGAGGTGCCGAGCATGGCGCTCTACTCCCGAGAGGTTGACGCCCTTGGCGTGCTTGCAGAAGAGACACTCCTCGACGGGTCGATCTGCGACTGCTGCCCCCCTGACATCGCCGAGCTATCAGACGGCTCTCGCGTGATCGCGTACCGTCACCGCTCCTTGGAAGACGTGCGCGACATCTACTTGATGCGGAAGGATCCGCGCGAGGCCACCTGGGGTGCACCTGCAGTGGTGCACGCAGATGGTTGGGAGCTCGACGGCTGTCCTGTGAACGGGCCGGCCGTGGCCGCGTCGGAGCGAGTCATGGCGGTCGCCTGGTTCACCCAGGCCAACGAAGCTGCGACGCCTGAGATTCGAGTGGCCTTCTCGACGGACCGCGGCCAGACCTTCGGCGATCCCTACTCCGTCGTCGTTGGCGCCACCCTGGGGCGGGTGGCGATCGTGGCAGCCGCCACCGGCCCCGACGACGACCGTTTCCTCCTCGTGCACCTTGCACTCAACGACGAAGCTGATCTCTCTGGATTCGACGCAAGCTGGCGAGCAGGACTCGTACGCCCCGACGGTGCGGCATCGGAATTCAAGCGCTTCTCCGAGGTCGACGGATCACGCCAGAGCGGCCGCCTCGACCTAACCCTAGCCGCCCCCGGCATCGCCCAAGCCATCTGGACCGGCCCCAAAGGCCTCGTCTCCGCCCAGCTCAACTGCAACGCCGAAGCCCCCACCAAGCCAGAATGAGCATGCTGACGTGTTCGGTACCTGGTACAAGTCACGTCAGTTAGGGGAAGAGGGCTGGGCTAGGGCTGGGGCTGGGGCTGGGTGGGGAGGGATGCCTCTAGCAGCCCGTTGAACAAGGCCGCACTAACCAACAGCGCCCCTCACAGTCTTGACTCTGGCCTGACTTCGTTGCTTGAAGGGCCCCGAATAGCTCGCTATGGGGGGCTTCAAGTTCCTTGTCAGGACTCCGATGGGCACTATTGGTTAGCGCGGACTTCTTCAACGGGCTGCTAGCGCTCGCAGGCGTCTGGCGGCTGGTTCGTAGTCTGGCGCTAGGTCGAGGCAGTGATCGAAGTGCTCGATCGCGCTGACGGCGTTGCCTTGGGATTCGGCGACGAGGCCTCGGTGGTAGTGGCTTCGCCAGGAGGTCGTGCCTGCGAGGGCGTCGGCTTTCGCGAGGGCTCCGAGGGACTCGCCGAAGCGCTCTTCTACGAAGAACGTGGCAGCTTGGCTCTCGTAGAGGAGCGGTTCATCCGGGCGCTGTTGGAGGGCGGTGCGAATGCGTCTGTGGGCGCCGGCAAGATCTCCGCGGTAGGTGGCGATCTCGGTGGCCATGAGCACGGCCTCGACGTTGTCCGGCTCGATGCGGAGCACGGTGTCCAGAAGGGAGGTCGCTCGGTCCTCTCGGCCGGTCTCGAGGGACACCGCTGCGTCCGCAAGCAGCGTCGGAATGTGCCTTGGAAAGTCGAGGCTCAAGGCACGCAGGTTCCGGTCCATTCCCCGTGGCAGAGGGGAGAGGTCGCCATTCAGGATGGCCGCTAGACGTTCGTCGGCCGTTGGACCTTCGTTCAGCGGTGGCGATACGCAGGCCGACGCGAACAAGACGGCGGAGATGCCGAGTGCGCGAACGCAGAAAGTGAGTGAGGTGGGCTGCATGGGGAGAGTCAGGGAGTGTCCGCGAAGGCTGAGCCCGCTAGGCGCAGGAACTCTGCGACTGCGGGCCCGAAGGTCCAAACGAAGATGCCGGGCAGAAAGCAGATGACCAAGGGGAAGGCCAGCTTGGTGGGGAGGGTCTGTGCGCTTTGGATCGCCTCTTCGCGACGTCGCGCCCAGAGGTCGGTCGCCTGTCGGCGAAGCGTTTCGCCAACGCTCGCGCCCTGGTTCTCGGCGTGAATAAGCGCGGAGCTAAAGGCGGTGAGCGACGGCACGTCCAGCCGCTGGGCCATCTGCCGGATGCCTACGCTGCGCGGTGCGCCCGCGAGGCTCGTCGCGCGAACGCGGGCGAGCTCTTGGGAGAGAACTCGGTCGGGCCCAAGCGCACGCTCCACGCGCATGGCGGCGGCGTCGAAGCCGAGCCCGGACTCCACAAGCGTCGCGAGCAGGCTCAATACGTAGGGCAGGTCCCGTTCGACCTGTTCTTGGCGCTTCCTTCGCTGCTTCCGGACCCACACCACAGGCGTGAAGGCCAGCAGAATCGCCAAGAGCCACGGCGCGGCTCGCATGACGGGCACGAAGAGGTCCGCGAGGCCGCCAGGGATCTCCTCTAGCCAAAGGATGGCCTTCTCTTGGAAGCCGATGGCCTCAAAAGTGAGGGCGATGAGAATCGCAGCCAGGGTCGTTCCAACGATAGTGAACAAGAACTGGATTCGCGCTGCCGGGCCATCGAACCCGGAAGACGCGAGCCAGCCTTGGAGTCCGCTCGGCGCTTCCTGCGTCGCGAGAACCCCTCCAGCTGCAGGGGCCGTGCGGAGTGCGGCGCTCGACGGCGAAGCGGCCAACAGCCTGCGACGTACGGCTCGCCTGGAAACGACCCGCTGCAGCGCCCACGCCGCCAACGCGATGAACCCGATGGCTAGGGCCCAGCGTCCAGCCGGAGCGATTGCCAAGGTGACAGCGAAGTCCGCGCTATTGGAGATGGAGATCACCATAGCTCAGCCTCACACGTCGATCCGGGTGATCGACCAAATCCACCCGAGCCCAAGGGCCTGTAGAAGGATCGACAGGCCCACGAACGCTTGGCCAAGCTCGCTGCCGGCGAAGCTGTCGACGCGGTCTGGATACTGGGTCCACATCATCAGCGCGAGCCCGTAGGTGATCGCGAGAATTCCCACCACCGAGGCCTGGGTTTCCGCCGACTGCGAATTCGCGCGTCGAATGACATCGATCCGATCCCGAATCGCCCGCGCCACTTCGGCAAGGGACGTAGCGGCGCTTCCGCCGCTATCCAGGTGAGCACCGAGCGTGAACGCAAACATGCGTGCGCCTTCGTAGGGGTAGCGTGCCACAAGGTCGTCGAGTACCGGCGTGAGCGGTTCGCCCAGCCGAAGTCTGTCACGAAGAATCTCGAGCATCTCGCCGGTCTTCCCCGTGGTCTCAACGGACGCAGATTCAATGCTGTCGAGGATCGCCGCACCCGAGCGCAGCGACGCGACCATCAAGTCGAGTGCCGCCGCGAGGGATAGCTCGAAGGCGATCCCGCGCCGTGCGGCCCAGGTCCCCAGCGCGACGTGCATCGCGATCGCAAGCAGGATTGCGATCGCAACGGCAATCAGCAGGGGCAGTTTGGCCACGAGCAGGCACAGCAGAGCCACCATGCCGAAGACGAGAGCTTTGCCTGGGCCGTGGTTGGACTCCACGGGCTCCACCCGTGCGGGCTCAGCCCCGTAATCCGGATCACTTGGCCGCGCCAGTACGGCCACAAGGGTCCCAAGGAGCAGCACAAGGGCCAGGATTAAGATGATGTCGAGCAAGGAAGCGACCTCAGGGGCGGGTAGCGCGCCCGGTGTCGGATGCGTCGCCTGGCTCAGCGAAGAACTCGAGAGGGATGGAGCGGCCCGCCTCCCTCTCCGCGTGGACAAAGCGAGGGACGATCCCTGTCGCCTCAAAGCGTCCCTTGACGCGGCCACGCTCTTGACCCTCTACCTTGAAGACGAAGATGTCCTGAAGCAGCGGCGTGCCGGATTCGAGGCCTGTGATTTCGGAGATTGAGGCGACTCGGCGCACACCGTCCTCAAAGCGTCGCACGTGAACGACGAGGTCCAGCGCGGATGTGATCTGCTCTCGGATCGCCCGGGACGGAAGGTCGGCGCCCGCCATCAACACCATCGTTTCCAGACGCGCGAGGGCATCGCGGGCGGAGTTGGCGTGCACCGTGCACAGTCCGCCTTCGTGGCCGGTGTTCATCGCCTGCAGCATGTCCAAGGCCTCGCCGCCGCGAACCTCTCCGACGATGATCCTGGACGGCCGCATGCGCAGGCTGTTGACGAGCAGATCCCTCGCGCGAATGAGGCCCGACCCTTCCGCGTTGGGTGGGCGGGTCTCCAATCGCACGACGTGCTCTTGGTCGAGCATGAGCTCTGCGGTGTCCTCGATGGTGATGATCCGCTCGTCGCCCGGGATGGCTTCGGCGAGGATACCCAAGAGGGTCGACTTGCCCGCGCCGGTGCCGCCGGACAAGAGCACGTTGCGCCTTCCCCGTACCGCTGCCTGGAGCACGGTCCACATGCTCTCGTCCAGCATCTTGAGCTTGAGAACATCCGACGAGCGCAGACGGTTGCGCCCAAAGCGACGGATCGAAAGGGTCGGGCCGTCGATGCTCACCGGGGGGATCGTCGCGTTGACTCGACTCCCATCCGGAAGCCGCAGATCGACCATCGGCGACGAAGGGTCGATTCGTCGGCCAACGCGCATCGCGAGGCGCTCGATCATCCTGCGCAGGTGCTCATCGTCGGCGAAGCGAACCGCCACGGGCTCGAGCTTGCCAAACCGTTCCACGTACACGCTATCGAAGCGGTTGACCAGAATATCCGTAATGGCCGGATCCGAAAGTAGCGGCCCGAGGGGACCGAGCCCGGTGGCCTCTTCGTTGAGCTCATGGGCGAGCCGTTGCCGCTCGGCGGAGTTGAGCGGGAGCTCTTCCGTCTCCAAGACATCGGCCACCCACTCCTGGACGACGCCTTCGAGTTCGGCAGGGTCGGCCGCCAAGAGCCCTTCTTCCTGAAGGTCCGCGATCATGCGGCCGTGCAGCCGCGCCTTCAGCTCGACGTAGTCGTCGGGCCGGCGTCCGGGCTTTTGCTCCTTACGCAGCGCCGGAGCGCCGCCCTGGGTGCCTGCGCCCGTAGGGGCTGCGCTCGGCGCCGCCGCGGTAGGCCTCGAAAAGAGGGCCCGTACGGCGCGATAGTCCTGACTCTCGCTGCTCATGGGATCGGCTCGGGTTCCTGGGCGCGTGCGAGGACGGCGTCCCCGTCATTCGAGTCGACCCGTGCGATACGTCCAGCCGCTTTGCCTTCGGCCGCGTCCCGTGCGACGCCGTTGAGTGCGCGTCCCCAGCGGCCCAGGCGCCCAAGTCCCGCGGCGGGCGGTTTGCCCGTGTTGGCGGCCTGGAGGACACCCGAGGAGTAAGGAACGACGTGGTCGATGTCTCGGTCGAGACGGGTTGCGACATCCACCGGCGAGAGCCCGCGACCGGGGTGAGTCCGATTGAGCACGACGCGAGATCGAGCTCGATCCACGCCGAGTCGATCAAGGACCTCAAGGAGCCCCGCGGACCCGGTGACAGTAGGCAGTGAGTCGTTGAGGACAACGAACGTCATGTCGGACATGTCGAGGATCGCGAGGGTCACGCTATCCAGAAGCGGGAATGTATCGATCACGACGTAGTCGTAGGCTCGCCGCGCGACCGAAACAACGCGCGCTAGAACCGACTCTCCAACGCCGGCCGCTTCGATGGCGTTGGACGGAGCGGCGAGCACGTGCACGCCGCTCGTGTGATGCCCCGCGAGGCTCGCGAGGAGACTTGCGTCCAGTCGGTCCACCTCGCGCGCAGCGTCCGCGAGCGTTGACTCCGGCTGAATGTCCAAGAGATCCGATGCCACGCCGTGCTGAAGAGACGCGTCGACGATCAACACGGAGCCGCTTCGGGCGAGCGCTACCGCCGTATTCACGGAGATGGTCGACTTGCCCACGCCGCCCTTGCTGCCGACAAAGGAGACTACGCGACCGATGTTCGAAGGCGAGGGTGCGTCGTCACCGGCGAACTCTCGGCGCAAGAGCCCCCTGAGCTCGGAGGTCGAAAGGGGCCGGCTCAGGAAGTCACGAACGCCAGCCCGAATCAGCTCCACGAATCGCGTCGAAAGCTGCTCGTCGCCGTCGAACTCTTGGGCGCGATAGACAGCGACGATGACCGGTGGGTGGTCGGCGCCCTGCAGTTCGGCGCTGAGCCTGGCGACCGAAGCGACGTCTTCTCCAAGCTCGACGAGCAGAAGATCAACGCGGCGCTCCTGCGCGCGAGCGATGGCGCGGCGGTCGTCTTCCTCGACGTGAACGACGAGCCTGACCTCGTCCTGAAGGTCCTCTGCGAACGAAGCGACCTCGGCCTCAAGGCCAGGGTCGCGAGTCAGCAGGACGGTTTGGATGGTGCTCTGCACAGTGTCGTTTCAGTGGTCCGGTGCCGTGGAGTGGGGGGGCAGATCAGCGAGCGATGACAGGTGCCAGGAGAGCACCGGCGCCGGTGGGCAGGCTCAGGGGGACGGTGGGATCAGCGACCAGCGACCGCTGCGCGCTCGCGTTGCGCGGTGCCACGGTGGGGCCGAGCTTGACGCCTTCAAGGCGCAGCGCAGGCCCCGGGACAACCTGAACGTTCGTGATGGAGACGGCGACGAATCCTCGAACCTGGGAGATGCCGGTGGCTCCTAGGCTTTCGTGCAGAGTCGCGTACATGAGGCCCGTCAGTTCGGCGGGAGGCTCGATGGGAAGACCCGCCAACGCTTGGAGGCAGACCGACCCAAGCCGAGGTGGTCCAGCGCTTTCCTCGCCGATCTCTGACGACAGAGCGAGGGCCGCGCCGTCTGCAGAGCCACTGACCGCGCCGCTTGCATCTACCTGAACGACGAACGGTGCGTCGATGGGTAGAAGTAGCCAGCTGACTTGGTCAAACGAAAGCCATCGAACGTTGCCCGTGTCGGGACTGCTGCTAACGGGCGCTAACCCAGGGAACCCTGGACGCGCGAGCCCCGCCATGGTGACCGGCCGGGCGTCAGCGATCGCTGCGGCTCGAACGGTGACACCGTCGCGGCGCGGATCGTAGACGCTCGCATCGGGAGTCGAGAGGACGCCTGAGCCAAGGCCGAAAAGGTAGGGCAAGGTGGGGCCAGCCGAACTGACTCCTGCGACCCGATCGAGGGAGTTGTTGTCACGTGTCCTGCGAAGGCGAGCCAGGAAGGCGTTCCCGCTGCCTTCCGGGGCAAAGTCCAAGCGCTCGTAGCTGCCCTCTTCCACGTGCCAGTCGACGCGACCGGGGTCGGATGGATCCAGTGCAGCGTAGTCCCCCGCGACCAAGTCGCCGTTGACCAAGTTGGAAGCAGCGTTGGTCTCAAGACTCGGGATCCACGGTCCATCGGACGTGAGCACACCGCCGGCTGGATCTGCGATCCCACCCACGCCGGTACTGAGCTGCGGTCCGGCCCCGAGGAGATACTGATCTGCAGCTGTCGACCGGTCGAGGTCCTCGTCGAAGGCGATCGACGCAAAGGCCGCGGCAGTCTCGCGTCGCGCCAGGTCACTCGCCGCGAAGTCACCCACGATCGCGTCGCGGCCCGCCAGGCCTTCGAGCGCGGCGATGTCTGCGCTTGTCTGCATCTGAAGCTGCGTCATCCGCGCAATCCCGAGGTCCGCAACAACGGCGAAGAGCCCGAAGAACGCCAGGAAGAAGAACGCGAAGAAGATGAGCACGACCCCGCTCTGGGACCCGCGAGCTCCGCTTAGACCTTGGCGACGGAACGCCAAACCGCTCGAAGGCCGATGGAGACTCGGTGAGATCGCTGGATTTGGCAGGTGGATCGGACGGCGTTCCATGGGGGAGCTACTCGCCTCCGTCCGAGGGCGAGGTGTCCTGAGTGCTCGATCGAACCGCCCTCGGCACCGCCGTCAGGCTGCGCTTGCCCCCAACCAGCGACTCAATCACAGTGACCTCATCGAGGCCGTGCATCATGCCGCTGAGCTTCGGTTCTTTCGCCTGGGACGCGGAAGCCTCCATCGATGGGTCCTTGACCGGCTTGGGGTTCATCCCCGGCGTAAGGCTGTCCATCGGATCATCGGGGTGTCCAGAACGTGCCACGCAGGAAAGGTCAGCCTTCATGCGCAGGGCGGCCATGAGGGGAGCGACCTCTTCGGGGGCTAAGGCGATCACCATCTCCTGGACGGGCCTGGTTCCCGTAATCTGGCCGGCCGTCAAGGTCGTGCTCGAGGTCGGAATCAGGCGCGTCTCCAAGGGGTACACGACGCTTCCACCCTGAACGATGGTCTCTACCCGTGGCTCGGCCACGACCGAGCTAGCCGGCTTATCTGAATTCGACGTCGGCTTCTTCACGAGGTCCTTGTAGGCACCTAGAAGTGCGGACGAATCTGGGGCCTTGGCCTCTGCCCGAATGGTCTTCGGAAGCGGTTCGACCGTCGTAGCGGCGATCAGGTCAAAGCGGTCGCCGGGGTTCAGTCCGATGATGCCTTTGACGAGGTCCACTTCGATCCGCATGGCGCGCTTTCCCGGGGGGATGCCCGCCACGAGTCCGGGCCGAGTCCCCTTGGGAAGAAAGTCTGCCTCGGTGAAGACGAAGCCTGGCCGCTTGTTCCGCTTCATGACTCGGCCGATGATGGGCCCGGTTCCGAGGAGGATGCCGTTCTCTTCAGCGAAGTCTTCGTCGACGTCTACGAACGCGAATGCACCGCGCCGTATGTCGAAGAGATCGTCCCTCGAGATCTTCTGATACGCAGGAATGACGCGCGCGGGGACGAGCGCTCGGACCATCCCGTCCTCCAGCGGCGAAATCCGCTGGATGTCATCTTCGGTATCTGGCTGGTTGGAGACCGGCGACGGGTTGTACAGGCCGAAGGGATCCCGTAGCGGCTGGTCCGTGAAACGCAGGTACAGAACCCACCCAAGCCCTGCAATCAGGAGAGCGAGAGCCAATAGCGCGGGCCAAGGGCGACGGGGTGATCTTCGTGGTGCAACAGCCATAGGGGGGGATCTTGATGCGTAGCTAGAGAACGACTTCTCGCCTAAAGAGCGCCTGGGCTGCGACGAGCCGGCGGAAGGGTCGCGCGCTGATCCCGAAGGTCTCTAGGCGGCCAAGCCCGAAGGTTCCGGAATAGGGTCCTGCGCCCAGCGGGCCAGGGCCAACGATCGTGTTGGATCCGCCAAGGTTCGTGGCTTCGATGGGGCGGGCGTTGCCAGCCGAGGCCGGTAGGTAGGCAGCGAGGGCCGCCGATTGAAACGGAACGTTGAGCCGGAGGCCGACGATACCGCCTCCTGAGACAGCAAACGAGGCGGGTGAAACCGCTTCTAGAACAGGGACGAGCTCGACCTCGGTCTCGACCCCAGAGTCCGGATCCCTCGCGAGAATGCGCGGGACGAGGACCGAGAGTCCCGTGGGGCTCGTTGCGGAGTCAACGACGGCGCCAGGCATGTGCAGGAGCCGTCGACGGCCTGCTCCGGTGGCGACGTCCGAAGTGATCATCAGTGGACGCAGCGCGCGATTGACAACCGGCATGGCGTCGAAGAAAGCTTCGAGTGCTTCGCCCGGTGGCGTGGCGTCGAGGTCAACGACGACGAGGTCCGGGTCGTAGACCGCCGAGCGAAAGGACGGGTCGAGCTGGGCAGCCTCGAACGTCATCTCGGCGGGAAGCGGGAAGAGAGCCACCTCCCTCGCGGCGAATCGCGCAGTGTCCTGGGCTGCCTGACTGACGGCTAGCCATCGCCCGATGGAAAGCATGCCAGCGAGCACGAGGTAAAGCGCCAGAGCGATCAGCGCGAACTCTACGGCGACCCCACCCCTGCGGCGCCTTGTGCGCTGCGCAAGCTGATGTGCGTTCCTCTGCAATCTAGGGTGCAGCGGTCGGTGGTGGGGATTTAGGCCTATCTGAGCCATAGGAGGGGTAGAAGTGCGATCAGGCCAAGGCACATGGCCGGCGCGTACGCCATTTCAGTTTCTTCTAGAGCACGTGAGCGAAAGACCAGAAGACCACCTGCAACGCTTGAGGTGGCGAGGAAGGCGAGGAACGGAACGAGGCCGAGTGTCGCGCCGAGGGCAAAGAGCAGCTTGGTGTCTCCACCGCCGAGCCAGCCCTTAGCAAAAGCCGGCAGCGCAAAGGCAATGGCGACCGCCAGCCCGAGAAGTGCCTGTTCCCATCCGAGAGGATGCTTGCCCGCCGCCGTGAGGAGCATGGTGCAAAGTAGAAGGCCCGCCGGAATGAAATTCGGAATACGGCGCTCTCTCAGGTCGAACACCGTGGCGATGCAAGTGGCGCCTAGGGCGAGTAAGAACACGATTGTATGCGAGAAGGGAGCCAGCCAGGACGCCTTGGGCGAACTGGCTGGCCCCTAAAGCCTCTCACAGCTTATTACTACTCTTCGCCGACTTCGAGCACGAGGCCGCCGAGGCCGGTCTCCGTGCCGTCAACGCCGAGGTTCGTTGCGAAGCGCGTGGTGCCCGCGTTGGTGACGATCGTTGCGACGTCAACCTGGATCGTGCCGTCGCCTTCGAGGGAGCTGGTCGTCTCGATGATCTTGCCACTCACGATGGGGCCGTTGTCGTCGGCGTGGACGCCGGGCATGATCGCGGCGACCGAGCTGATCATGTCGTTGGTCTTGTGACCGAAGATGGCCACGCCAGCGGCGGAGATCAGTGCCACACCAGCGGCAAGAAGTGAGTACTCAAGGAGGGCAGCGCCCTTTTCGTCGCGAAGGAGGTTACGAAGCATTGGAATCAAGTGGGGTTGGATGTCAGTCAAGTAGAGAGATGGAAACGGGGAGCGCTGGCTGCGCTAACCCCGTACAGGGGCCTTGGTTCGCCATTGCCAACCAATGAATGCCGACCGACTGGAGGGCGTTCCAAGGAGATGGCTATTCTTGTGAGTCTTCGTGATCTGCGAGTGAGACACGGTCACGGCAGCGGCGGAGAATGTCTGCGGAGCTTGGGAACGCCCATAGGGCGGCCTCTGGACGCGGCTCGCGGACGATGCTGGGCGTGACAACGATGACGAGTTCCGTCTCTTGGCTATCGTCTGCCTCGTTGCGGAACAGCCACCCGATCACCGGGAGGGAGCCGACCAATGGGGCGCGGCTGCGCGCGCTTTGGCTGCGCTGCGTGGAAAGGCCGCCGATCACGAACGGCTCGCCGTCGAAGACGCGTGCGTGGGTGCGGGTGGCGCGCGACTCGAACGCGGTTGCCGCGGTGGCTTGGCCTGTGGCACTGCCGATCGCAGCCGTGAGCGCAAGGTCAGGCATCGAAATCTGCGGGACCACGTCGAGCGTAATGCGGCTTGAGCTGCGCTCTTCAACCAATGGCCGCACGGTGAGGTTGATCCCGAAGTCCCTGAACTCGACGGAGTTGAGCACCTGGTTCGTTCCGCCGCCGAAGGTGACGGCCGAAGGAATAGGGACCTGTCCGCCAACTTGGAACTGAGCGAGCTCGCCGGAGAGCACCGCAAGGGATGGGTTCGATAGGGTACGTGCGACGTCTTCTTCAACGAGCAGCTGGAACAGGCTGTCGATGGCGAAGCCGCCAGCCACCGCCTGGCCGCGTCCCGCGACGGTGCCGTTCAGGAATCCGAGGAGCCCCTGCACGTCACCGTCTCCGACGCCTCGGGCCGCGTCGCCCTGGAGCACGGTAGATTCTGGCGCCGGGGACAGGTCCGGCTGGTCGAAGTCAGAGCCCGCGACCTGAAGCTGGTTGCGCCACGTGCGCAGCTTGCCTGTGTTCACTTCATACAGCCGCACGTCGACGCGAACGAGGGGTAGATGCTCTACCTGGATGGTCGAGAGGATCCGTCCACCGGCGGCCTCCACGGCTTTGGCGCGCCCCACCTGCGTCGTGATTCGGTTGGCGAGCTGCGCCGATTGCTGCCCACCTCCACCGATAGCGGAGTTGGAGCCAGACTGAAGTCCACCCTGCTGTCCACCGCCCGAGTTCGCGCCACTCCCGTTGCCGCGCTGGCTCAGTGCTCCTGCTTCGTCCGTCAGCACGCGAACTTCGTTGTTCCCCGCGCCTCTTGATGCGCCGAGAATGGCACGTGAGGCAATGTATAGCGCGCGCGTGAGGGTGACCTGGTCAGGAACGGTTCCCTCCAGCAAGAACACATCCACGGCATCGTCGGGGAACGAGCCCACCTGAATGCGGCGCGTGCGAACATCGGAACCAGTGAGCGGAGCGATGGCCTCTTCGATACGACGGTCGAGCGTTGTAGGAAGCTCGGCGACGCGAAGGAGGTTGGCGACCGGGGCTCGACCGCTGCGCCGGCGCCCTTGATTCCCTTCCGCTGGAGAGACCGCACTTTCGCTCGCGGTGGTAAGTATTGGCACCTCGGTGCGCCCCGATCCAGCCAGTAGATACGACTCTGCGGTCGCACCGGCAGCGTCCCGAATCGCGGCGTTGGCCACCGTACCGCGCAGGATCACAAAGTCGCGATCGGGGGCGAACTCGACCGCGATCTCGGGATCGATCCCGTTGAGCAGCTCCCTCAAGAGTGAGAGGTCGCGGCGCACGCTATACAGCGTCTCTTCGACCTCGCCGTTTTCGAACCAGACGGCCAACGACGTGGAGCCCGGGGCTCCGGCAGTAATGAGTAGCTCGCGCGTATCGAGTAGCTCTGCGCTGAGAACATCGGAGTTGGCAACGGCAATCCGGCGCACATCGCGCGAGAACGGCACGCGCAGGTGGTGCCCAAGGAGAAGCGTCTTCTCCGCCTGGGTCGGTACATCCGTGCTGACGGGTTCAGCGCTCGTTTGCGCCAGAACGGCGAGGGCAAGGGAGGCAATCAGCATGGCGCTGTACAGGTCTTGGTCGGTGTGAGGAGGCGCTTCAGCTCAGCACGCGCGCGCGACGTCCGGGAACGAACCGTTCCAACCGGGATGCCGAGGCGCGCGGCAGCCTGGTCGTAGGTGAGGCCGTGGTGCGCAACGAGGCGAAGGCTCTCGCGGTGCTCCTTGGTCAGGCGCGCCATCGCGGAGAGAGCGACCCGCAGCTCGTCCTTGCCGCTGATCTGCTCGGCTGGGTCATTCGAGCAGCAGGATGTGGCGGGGGCGTCCTGGCGCGCGAGGACCTCGTGGTCGAGGCGCCTTCGGGCGCAGCGCATGGCGTGAAGGCAGGATCGGCGGACGAGCCCAATGAGAACGTTCCGCGGATTCTCAGGCAGGGTCCCGTAGCTCCACGCTCTCAGGAGGGTCTCTTGGACAGCATCCCAGGCCAGGTCCTCCGATCGGAGCATGGCCCTTGCTGCGGCGTGCATCGCCGCGAGGTGTGGGGCGACGGACTCTTCAAACAGGACCTCTTGAAGAGGTGCTGACGGGCTCGATGGGGATTTCTCTCGGGTGTCGTGCATCACGTCTGGTGGGGCTCTCGCCCTCATTGACCGACGAATGCTATGGATCGGGCAGGTTGCAAGGATGTGCAAGCATCACAGGGACTCATTTTGAGAGGCGAATCAGGCTGCGCTTGAGGCTTGCCCCGCGAGGGGGACTAGAGTTCACCAGTCGATAGTTGTATACTTGCGCAAGTGTCGTTGCCTCGATGGTCGATGTAACGGACTGAGGAGACCTCTATGAGCTGCACAAAACACGCCGATCACAACCACACGCACGGCCCGGACTGCGGGCACGTCGCCATCGTCCACGAAGGGCACGTCGACTACCTTCACGATGGACACCTCCATCATCCCCACGGGGATCACGTCGATGAGCATGTGATCCAGGTGGACGAGAAGAACCCGTCGGCCTGCACCCCCGAGCACAGCTGCACGGCCCACGACAGCGACCACGTCCATGGACCCGGCTGCGGCCACGAAGCCGTGCCCCACGGCGATCACGTGGACTATCTGGTCGACGGTCACCTGCACCATCCCCACGGGGACCACTGCGACGACCACGGCCCCCTAGAGCTGGCGAAGGCCTAGTCTGCCACCCGACTCGGGCTTGCTGCCCGGGTCGGGACCGCAACGAGCAGCGCTAGGCCTGCAAGGCCTAGCCACGGCGCGTAGACGAACCATGGCTCCGCGGTGACGGCGGCCACGTCTTTGTCCGCGCCGAGCACCAAGAGGCCGTTGTAGGCCATGTGCAGGGCGATGGTGGGGTAGATGCAGCGCGAGCGCAGCGCGATCCCCGCAAGGATGGCGCCGAGGATCCCCGTCGGAAGCAGGCGGTAGACCGATGCATGGACCAGCGCGAAGTAGAGCGCTTGCCACGCGATGATCTTCGGCCAGCGCCAATCCCGCTTCATCGCGGAGAGGAGCGAGCCGCGGAAGACGAGCTCTTCGAAGATGCCGGGGGAGAGGGCGAGGAAGAAGAAGAGCCAGAACGGGCTCATATCCATCACGCCGCCCATGGACTCCATGGCTTGCTCGGCGCCTGGCGGCAGGGGCAGAACCTCCCGTTGCCACTGGGCAACCGCCAGCGCGCCGCGCGCGAGTGCGGGGACTAAGAGAAGCGCGCCTGCGACATGGGCCACCAAGGGCACAAGGCCAGCGGGTCGGAGCCCAAGGCTTCCCAGCATGTCGCGCGGCTCCTCGGGTTCGTTGGGAGCCTTACGCCTCGGCGCTGTCCATGCGATGGCGACCGCGAATGCGGGCAGGAGCATCCAGAAGGTGAACCACAGGCCAGCCTGGATGTCCCACCGCTGAACGGAGCCCGCGACGAGGTAGACCGTCATGACCACGGCAAAGCCCCAGCGCACGCCGTGGCGCCCAGAGGCTTGGTTCAGGTGGCTCTCGGACTTCGAGTCGCCGCCGCCGCCGAGGATGCGTTCGGCGTCAAGGATGCGCCCGAGCCTGGAGAGCGCGAGCCAGGTCCACCCAATGTGCGTCACCATGACAAGCGCGGCGAGGGGCAGCTTGAGGTCGCCCTCTAGGCCGTCGCGCAACGCGAGAGCGGAGCCGGCGAAGGGCACGAAGGCCCAGAACGCCGTGAGGGTGGCCTCGGGCCGGAGCACGATCGAGGTCGGCACCATCACCAGCAGCGTCACCGGGAACACGAGCAGCTGCCCCTCGCGGAAGGTCCGGGCGCCGCCGCACACGAGGCACATCACTGCGCAAAGCAGCAGGCAGGCGGGGAGTTCGACGACGAGGGCAGCAAGACGCATGAGCCCGACGCCGCCGCTACCGCCGCCCATGGCGTCCATGTCCGCAAGGCCTAGCTTCACGCAGAGCACGAGACTCGCGAGGTTCACCACCAGCGTCGCAAAGCCAGCGACAAACACCGCGAGGAACTTGCCCGTCGCGATGGACGTGTGGGGGACCGGCTGCACGAGGAGCGTCTCTAGGGTGCCGGCCTCGCGCTCCCCAGCGAAAACCGCGAGCGCAGCGTACGCGCCCCCCGAGATCAGTACGAGCAGCGCGATGAACGGCAGCCACTTGCCGAGGGCCGCGCCGCTTTGATCCTCGACGGTGGCCATATCGATAGGCTCCGGCCCGAGGGCGCTGGCCGGGTCGCCGCCCAGGAGTCGGTCCCGCCGCCGGCCGATCTCCGCGCTCTCGATTCGGCCTAGGCTCTCACGCACGCGCTTGCGCGCTTCGCGGGCGTCGTCGCTCTTAACGTCGTGCCAGAGATCGAACGTCACGCGGTTCCGGTCGACGTCCGTCCCTTCCACCGAGGCGAGCACGAGCACGTCCGCTAATCCGTCACCTGCTTCGAGCTCGACCTCTTCGTCCAGGGGCTCCTCGTCTGACGGGAGGACTTGCTCGACGCCCGCGGTCCCGTTGCCCAAGAGCGCCCTCGCGGCGTCTCGTAGCTCGGCCGTAGGAGGGCCCTCCTCCGCGCCGGCCGCTTGGACCATGAACTCATCAGCGTCCACGGTCTCCAGCGTGGTGGGCCCCGCCTCGCGGAGCTCGATCATCAGCGACTGCCGCAGTTCTTCGCTGAGCGCGTCGACGTCCATACGAACGACCACGTCCCGCGCGGCCATGGTCTCGCGCCCGACGGACTCCAGCTTGCCCGACCCCCAGAAGAAGATCGGGTACAGGATGGCGGGCAACACAACCGCTGAGAACAGGGCTCGCTTGTCGCGCGCAAGCTGCAGCAGCTCGGTCCGCAGTACGTGCAGAGCAATCGTCATCGGGTGGCCGCATCCGCCCGCTGAACGAGCTCCCTGAAGACGTCTTCAAGCCATTCCTTGCCCGTGTCTTCGCGAAGCTCATCGAGGGTGCCGCTCGCCAGCATCTTGCCGCCGTACACCACTCCGATCCGATCGCAGAGACGCTCGGCTTCGCTCAGAATATGCGTGCTGAAGAGGACACAGCGTCCGGCCTCCCGACGCGATTCGATGAACTCGATCATGTCACTGGAAGCCATGATGTCGAGGCCCGTGGTGGGCTCGTCGAGGATCAGGACGGGGGGATCGTGAACGACGGCCCGAGCGATGGACACGCGCTGTTTCTGCCCCGTGGAGAGGGTCTCGCAGCGCCCGTCCGCGAACTTCGATAGGTCGAAGTCCTGGATGGCCTTCTCGATGCTCGCTTCGAGCGCGCCCGCTTCGAGCCCGTGGAGCTGCCCGAAGTAGCGCAGGGTCTCGCGCCCGGTCAGCCGTGGGTAGAGACCCGTGCTGCCCGAGAGAAATCCAATGCGTCGCCGCACCTCAAGGGGGTCGGCGCCGACGTCCACACCGTCGATTTCCGCGCGCCCCTCCGTGGGAGCCAGGATGGTCGAAAGCATGCGCAGGGTCGTAGTCTTCCCCGCGCCGTTCGGCCCAAGCAGTCCGTAGATCTCCCCGGCGCGGCAGTCGAGGTCGATCCCGCGCACCGCTTCGACTACGCCGCGTTGGGGGTCGTGGAAGGTCTTTTTGAGTCCGTCGGCGAAGATGGCCACGGAGCTGCTAGACGCAGCGCGGTTCGCCAGGTCTGTGCCCTGGGGATTGGTTTCGGTCACGACTTCGAAGGGGCGAGGAGCGAAAAGATCTTGCCCAAGGACAGAGTCTCGCCCGCGAGGGCAACCTGTTCATTGGAGCGCAGACGAATGGAAAACCAGATGGCGAAGAGCGCCGCGGCAAAGAGTGCGACCACGCAGATGGCGAGCGGGAGCGCTTGTACGTCGCCCACGAGCATCGCTCGGAAAGCGAGCGCCACGTTGACCACCGGAATCCACGCGGTGGTCATATCGAGGGTCAGGCCCGGCAGGGTGGCCGCCATGGCCGGCAGGATGAACACCATCTGCACGGGGCCGAGGAGCGCCTGTCCTTCCTTGAAGCTAGCTGCGAGGCTCGCCACGCCGGTCAGCATCGCGCTCACGAAGAACGCGAAGAGTACGGCGAGGGGTAGCACCGACATGAGGGCGCCGACGGGGAGCTGGACGACGACGCTGCCGGTCGCGCCGCCGAGTTGATCGAGAAGGTGCCCCGCCGAGAGGCCAAGGGCCAAGAGATTCAGCGCCGTTGCGATCATGGCGGCCGCTGACACAGCAAGGATCTTGCCGAGGTGCGTGGCGGTGCGAGGCACCGGCAGGAGCATGGTGGTCTCTGCAGTCCCGCGCTCCTTCTCACCGGCGGTGAGGTCCACCGCGGGGAAGAACGCGCCGAGCACCGACATGATCACGAGCAGCATCGGCAGCATGAGGGACAGTAGCACCGCTCCTTCGTCCTTCTTCTCCGCGACGCTATTCGAGGTCACGAGGATTGGATCCAAGGCATCGGGGTCGACGTTTCGAGCCTCTGCGGCCCCAACGCGCAGATCGTCCGCCCAGCGCTGTAGGGCATTCACCGAGCGCTCGCGCGCGATCTCTGAACGGCTATCTGTGCTGTCGAAATACACCTGCGCTTGGCCGTCGCCGTCTAGGCTCGACGGCAGCAGAATGATCGCATCCGGCGCATCGTTGCCACCCTCATCCACGAGGGCCTTGAGCTTGGCCTCATCGCCGCCGAGGGATGGATCCACGGGCACGATGGCCACCTGTCCGCCCGTTTCAGCGTCGGTCGCAGCGTCGGTACCGAGGGCCTCGCTCGCCAGCGCAAGAATCTCCGCCGGGGCTACGATGCCCACGTTGACGTCCCGCGCGTTCTTTTGGCCCTGCACCACCAGCACGCCCTGGACCATGACCCAGAAGAGCGCCGGGTACATGCATACCGGCAGCACGAACGTATAGAGCAGCGTTTGCCGGTCGCGGAAGCTCTCCAGCAGCTCCTTAGCCGCAATCTTCAGGGCAGCGCCCATCACGGATAGGTTGTCGGTGAGGTTCAAGGGGCCGCGGGTCCCGCCTGCCATTCGCCGAAGTGATCGACACCGCTCTCGGTGATGATGCAGATGTCTTCGATGCGCAGACCGAAGCGGCCAGGGAGGTAGATACCTGGCTCGTTCGTGAAGCACATGCCCGGCTCCATCAGCACGTCCGATCCGCCGTCGAGGTAGGGGGGCTCGTGAATCTGCACGCCGATGCCGTGGCCGAGGCGATGGGAGAGGTGAGCGTAGCCGTCGTCGTAGCCGTGCTTCCCGAGGGCAGCGCGGGCGGCCTTGTCCGCGTCGCCGGTGCGCTTGCCCACGCCCATGGCTTCCATGCCCGCGATCTGTGCTGCGCGCACGGCGTCCCAGACCTTCTTCACCTCATCGGTGGGAGGAGCCCCCACGGTCCACGTGCGGGTCGTATCGCTGCAGTAGCCGTGGAGCTTGCCGCCGGTGTCGAGGAGCATCACCGAACCCTTTTCTAGCTCGCGGTCGACTTCGTCCCCGTGGGGGTAGGCGCCGGAGGGGCCCGCCAAGGAGAGGTCCCACGTGCCGGTCAATCCCAGGGACTTCTGGGCGAAGTGCGCGAGGGCTCCCACCTCGGTGGAGCGCATGCCGGGCTCGGTCACCGAGAAAACGGCCTTGATCGCCGCCTGGGTCCTTTCCTGTGCGCTGCGCAGGATCTCGATCTCGCGGGCTGTCTTTGGCCCGCGGAGCTCCCGTGCAATGGCGGAGCCGTCGCCCACTTGGACGCCGATGGCCGCGCTGATGGGGGCGATGAAGCGCGAGCGAACGTCGGGATCCGCGACGACCTTCCCTGCCATGCCTTTGGCCTTCAGCGCATCGCCGAGGATCTTGGCCGAGTCTTCGTGCTCGTCCCATCCAAGGACATGGGCGCCGAGCTCCGGTGAGCCGGAAGCTCTTTCACATAGAGTCGAGACCCGGCCGGCTTCGAAGGCAGGGGAAACCCAAAGGAACGTCCCGTCCCGGAGCGCCGCTGCCGCGAGCAGGCGCTCGGATGCGTGGAAAGCTACGCCCGTCAGGTACTCCAAGGTCCCGCCGGGCTCCACCAGCATGGCGTCGACGCCGTGCTGGTTCAGCAGCTCGAAGAGCCGAGCGCGGAACGCCGAGCGCTCCTCGGCGTTCAGCGGAGCCGGCGGCGCCTCGTAGCCGTCTAGGTGCTGAAGAATGGTCTTCTGACGTTCGCTGGGGGCGCTCGCCAAATCTGTATCAATGGGAGTCATGGCCATGGGGCGCAGCGTAACGAAAGGAGACTTCATTCGATCATGTCCGCATGGGAGACATGGGGGCGTCCCGCTATCGGAACTTCGCCCACAGGTGGCGCCACCCCTTGATTCGCCGGCTCTTCTGTTCCGATCTCGTAAGTGTGAGCAAACGGAAGGGGAATATCGGCCCGCGCAACCCGCGTGGGGCAGCCGTCGAGGCTGAGCGCGGCGCGACTAGCGAGCGTCGTCGGAGCAAGCGAGCGGTCCAGGACCGAGGCGCTGAGACGCGGCGGCGGTCGCGCATGTTCGAGCCCGACCCAGACCTGGACCGCGGCCAAAAGCGCCGCACTCACCGCGCCCGCCAGCCGCTTCCACGCAGGCCCCAGAGGTCCCTCGCCCAGGCAGCTGTCTCATTCGGCGCCAAGAGCTTCGTGATGCTCCTGATGTGCTGGGCCCTGTGCTTCAACTTCAGCGAGGTCCGCGGCGGCTCCATGATGCCTGGCATCCAGGATCGCGATCGGATCCTCGTCGACCACGTGAGCTACCTCTTCGGGACCCCTGAGCGCGGCGACATCGTCGTGCTCCGCTACCCGATCGATCCTTCGCTTGACTACGTGAAGCGCGTCGTGGGGCTGCCCGGCGACCACGTGCAGATCTACGAGGGCTATGTCTGGGTCAACGACGTGCTCGTGGAAGAGCCCTACGTCGACCCAAACTCCAACGATCCGTTCGCCTACGTCGATACGATCGTCGAGCCAGACTCCTACTTCGTCCTCGGAGATAACCGGATCCGCAGCTCCGACAGCCGCGAGTTCGGGCAGGTGCCCCATGAGTACCTGCGCGGCAAGGTGCGCGTGCGCCTCTGGCCCCTCAAGCGCGCCGGACTTGTCCTCTAAGAGGATTTACGGCAGCCGCTGAAACGAGCTAGACCAGCGCTCCGCATAGACGAAGTCTCTGCGGAGCGTCTTCGTTGAGGCGGGTCCCGGGTCAACGACGAACAGCCCAGGTGCTGCTTCATGACCTGAGGCCCCATCGGAGGCGGCGACCGAGTCACCCGATCCGTGCGTGGTGGCAACGCCACTGAACCCAGGGGCAAGTTCGATCGACCGAACCACGACCGACGGATCTTCCTCGTGGCAGCGGATCGTCTCGACGCCCCCTGCGACGGCCGCTCCCTCCGGGTTCAAGAGGTCAAACCTGAGGGCTACGTGATCGGCAAAGACGCGCGTTGAGCGCAGCTTAGCGCGAAGCAGGCCTCCGTCCGCCGAAGCGTAGGGGGCGACATTGGCATCCAACGGAAGGCTCCAGGCCAGGTCACCCAGCGGACGCGCTGGGGTCCCGCCCTGTCCGCGCCAGTCGGTGCGACGCGCGAACGCGCCGTCCTCTGCACCCCTAAATAGGGCGACCACCGCAAGGTCCTCAGTGCGTAGCTGCACCGCCGTCCCGTTCGGAAAACCGAGCAAGAGTCCACTCGCCGATTCGTCATCGCTACCGGGGGTCGCGAAGGCTCCGCGCAGGACGACGGGTCGCGTGGTGCTGGAAAGATCCCCGGCGTCGACAGCGACCCGGCGCGGCGGAGGGCGAAGATTTAGGACGTAGCGCGCCATGGCGGTGCGTTCCTGGAGGCTCAGAGTTTCCCCGAAAGCCGGCATCGCCGAACCGGGGATACCGAACTCCAGCGTTCGCATGACCTTGCTCAGCGTGTCGCCGTAGGCGTAGGCACCTGCCACGAAGTTCCGTGCAGGGCGCTCGAGCTGGGTGGGGCCGTCGCCCGCGCCGCTCACGCCGTGGCAAAGGGAGCACAGGTCCTTGTAGAGCGTCTTGGTCGGCCGTGCGCGCACACCCTGTGTAGCTGACGTTATGGAAGTGTCGCCCACCTTCGAAGAGTCGGGTTGGGTCGCCAGCAGCACGCCGATCACAAGGGCGCAGACCCCGAGGGCAAGACCCGCTAGCTGGGCTATGAACCTCGGATCCAATCCAGAAACGGGAGCGGACTCTTCCGGTGGAGAAGAAGGGTCTTCCTTGCCTGAGGTGGGGAGAGGGCTCACGCGCTGAGTCTATAGCGTTGCTCTGTCACTGACCACCATGAAGGGAAGGTGAGGGCGTCGCTGCGTCGCACGATGGGCTTCTCTTTGGGTCACCCAACGGACGATAGCCCCTGTGCACACAACACAGCTCCTTCCCGAGTGACCTCGATGACTCTGAACGCACTGACCGCGCTGCCGCGTCCCTCCTTCACCCGACGACTGCTTCTCGCTTCGGCGGCCCTTGCCGTGGGAGCCTGTAGTTCGGGTGACAGCGAGGCACCAGTGTTCGATGACACCGCCCAATTGGCCGCGCAGCTGCGTAGTGTCGTCGCAGCCCAGAACCTCCAGCCCGTGCCGGAGGCGCCTGCGCTGGGTGCAGATTTGGTCGAACTGGGACGAGCGCTCTACTTCGACAAGGAGCTATCGGGCAACCGCGACGTGTCGTGCGCGACCTGTCACCTGATGAGTCAGTCCGGGAGCGATGGACGCACGCTGCCGGCTGGGGTAGGTGGGTCCGGGTTGGGACCGGCTCGGCTTGCGGGGGTCACCGTGGCGCGCCACAGCCCCATGAACCTCAACGCACATCACGGCCGTTCCATGTTCTGGGATGGACGCGTGGAGATCGAGCCCCCCGCCGGCGGCAACCCGCCCACGCTGTCTACGCCAGCGGGCGCTGACCTCAATGCGACGATCTCTGGCGTCTTTGCTCCCGGCTTGGTCACACTTGCCGCGCAGGCACTCCTCCCCCTTGAGTCGCGCGGGGAAATGCGCGGGGAGATCGGGGACAACGAACTCGGCGACATCGCTGACGGTGAGTTCGCTCTCGTTTGGGACGCCGTCATCGCACGCGTCGTATCGTTTCCCACCTACGTCACGATGTTCCAGGACGCCTATCCCGGGCTCTTGGAAGGGGACATTCACATCGGCCACGTCGGCAACGCACTCGCTGCCTTCCAAGCCGTCGAGCTTCGCGCCGCGGACAGTCCGTACCAAGCATTCCTGGCCGGAGACGACGGTGCCATGGGCGCAGATCAGCTTCGCGGAGCCCTCGAGTTCTTCGACCCAGCGTCACGCTGCACCATCTGTCACAGCGGGCCGTTCTTCTCGGATTTCAACTTCCACAATATCGGGATGCCCCAGCTCGGACCGGGCGCCGGCAACGGGCTAGGCCTCGACGACGATTTTGGTCGCGAGAACACATCGGGGCAGGCCGCGCACCGCTATCGGTTCAGAACGCCGTCGCTGCTGAACGTCGAACTCACAGCGCCCTACGGTCATGCCGGTCAGTTCTCCACGCTGCGCTCGATGGTCGCCCACTATCGCGACGTGGATGACTCGCTAGGCAACTACGACATCATGGACCACGTGACGGACGCGAACCTCGTGGGTACCCAGGTCGCCAACCAAGCGGCCGTACTCGCGGTGCTGGACCCCGCTGTCTCCATGCCCATTCCCTTCGATGTGGACGAGGTCACTGCGTTCATGTCAGCGCTGACGGCGACGAGTGCGCTCGATCTGTCTGACATCGTGCCTTCCTCGGTGCCCAGCGGCCTGTCCATCGACCTGTAGTCCTCGCGCTGGCTCTGGGCGATGGCGGTAGACTATCGGCATGACTGCAACCAACGTCCGAGCCAGCGCCCGTGTGATCGAGAACCTGGACCCCGCGACCGGGGAGCTGATCCAAGCCATCCCCTGCGCCGACGCTGCCCAAGTGGCGAGCGCCGTCTCCCGTGCACGCGCTGCCCAGCCCGGCTGGGCGGCCCAGCCCATCGAGGAGCGTGCGGCTGCTCTGCGACGGTTCGGCAGTGCGCTGGGCGCCGAGGCCGACTCGTTGGGCGAGCTCATCACGCGCGAGATGGGCAAGACCCGTCGGAGCGCAGTGGGGGAGGTCAAGGGCTACGCATCCGGCGTGGAGTCCGACACCGCCGAGGTGCAGGCTGCGCTCCAGCCCGTCGAATACGAGGCGAAGGCCCAGGCGGTCAAAACGGTCTACGAGCCCATGGGCGTCGTCGCGGCGATCACTCCCTGGAACTTCCCGGTGGGGATGCCGCTCTCGATCTTGATCCCCGCGCTCATGGCGGGCAACAGCGTGGTCTTCAAGCCGAGCGAGCATACGCCCCTCGTGGGCCAGCGCCTGGCTGAGCTCTTGCAGGACGTGCTTCCCGAAGGAGTGCTCGAACTGGTCCACGGCGACGGGGAAACCGGTGCCGCTCTTGTGGACTCGGACGTCGACATGATTGGCTTCGTAGGCAGTCGCGCGACCGGGCAGTCGATCATGAAGGGCGCGGTGGGCGGGCTCAAGCGGCTCGTCCTCGAGCTCGGTGGCAAGGACCCCATGGTGGTGTTCTCCGACGCCAACCTAGACGAGGCCGCCAAGTGCGCGGCGGATCAGTCGCTGCGCAACACCGGCCAGGTGTGCTGCTCGATCGAGCGCGTCTACGTGGCCGAAGAGATCGCTGACGCCTTCGAGGAAAAAGTCGTCGAGTACGCGCGCGCTTGGAGTCATGGAAGCGGTCTCGAAGATGGCACTAAGATGGGGCCGCTCGTCAGCGAGCACCAGCGTTCGATGGTGGCGGGCCAGGTGGACCAAGCAAAGAAAGAGGGAGCGCAGGTGCGCCTCGGCGGCGAACTTCCGGACGGACCGGGCTGGTTCTATCCCGCAACCGTTCTGACCGGTGTGCAGCAGGCGGACTCCATCACTCACACGGAGACTTTCGGCCCCGTGGTCGCCATCACGCGCTTCAGCGGGGACGAAGCGGAGGGTGTGCGGCTTGCGAACGACACGGTGTACGGCCTCGGCGCCAACGTTTGGACCGGGAACGCGGACCGTGGAGCCAGGGTCGCTGCGCAGCTTCGCGCGGGCCAGGTCGGGGTCAACCGCTACCTCGGCGGCGCGCCCGGTACCCCTTGGGTGGGCGCCCGCCAGTCGGGCTACGGCTACCTAGGCGGGCCGGACGGCCATCGACAGTTCACCGTGCCCAAGACCATCTCGGTCGCTAGGAGCTAGGCCCCTGGGGCGGCTCCGTCGACTCATGCGAACCCAAACACGACCCTCCCCAAACCGAGACGGCGAAGGGCCTGCATTGAAGTCTCGCTGGACAAGTCTCCACTTTCTCTCCCATCGTTCCGTGGGATGGTCTACAGTTCCTTCGTGAGATCGATCCATGCGCAAGAAGCACCCGCCAGCAGCAGCTGGTCGTGGCGATGGTGGCCTTCGGGTCCCGGGTGTTCCCCGGGAGTCGGCAGGTTGACCACCTGATTGACTCCTCGCCAGCGCGCTGATCCTCCTCAGCTAACACGAACACTCGCGGACCCGGAAGAGACCTCTCCTGAGATCTCCCTTCCGGGTCCGCTTTCATTTGCCTCCTCCCTCCACGTCCTTGTTGGGCCCCTCCAGCGTGAACTTCAACCGTCCCATTCGATCCTCAAGCCAAGATGACGCCCACCAGCATCGTCTCGTTTGGGCCGTCTTTCCCGCCGACCGAACCACGCCGGTTCAGACGTTCGAACGACTGCGCGCGGCTGGCCATCAGGCGGCGCTCTTGGAGTCCGTTGAGGGGCCGGAGAGACTGGCGCGGTACAGCTTTGTTCCCGTCGACCCGGATGGCTCGCTGCGAGCACGCTCCGAAGAGGCCGCCTTGACGGATGCAAACGGCGAGACCGAGATCCTTGCGCTGCCGCCCCACGAGGCGCTCCGCGAGGCATCCCGCAGGCGAGGTCAGGCGGACGCGGGGACCCAGCACCCGGACCTGCCGCCGTTTCGTGGGGGCTGGTTGGGCCTCTTCAGCTACGAGTGGGCGGCGACCCTGGAGCCGCGCGTCCCTCGGCCCAAAGTACGCGACTTCGACCTGCCCGAGGCGCTCTTTGACCACTATCCGGACGTCGTCGCCTTCGATCACGCCGCGCAGACCTGCACGGTGGTTTGCTCGGCCCCGGAGGGAGCCTCCGACTTTGACAGCGCATCGGACCGCCTCGCGCGAATCGCCGCCAACATGGGGGGCGCGAGTCCGGTGGATGAAGGGTTTCGGCTCATCGATCAGGAGCCAAAGGCGCTCACATCGCGCCAGGACTTCGTCGCCGGCGTGCGCAAGCTCAAGGAGGCTATCTCGGAGGGTGAGATTTTTCAGGCGGTGCTCTCCCAGCGCTTTGAGCAGCGCTACGAGGGCGATCCTTTCACGCTCTATCGCGTGCTCCGCCTTGTGAACCCAGCACCGCACATGTTCTTTTTCGAGGCCGATGGGCTCACCCTCGTGGGTTCATCGCCGGAGAGGCTGGTCTCTGTGCTGGACGGGCGAATTGAGGTGGTTCCGATCGCGGGGACGCGCAAGCGCGGCGCGACGCCAGCCGACGACGAACGCCTTGGCGCGGAGCTCCTGGCGGACACCAAGGAGCGCGCCGAACACGATATGCTCGTGGATCTTGCCCGCAACGACGCGGGGCGCGTTGCCAAGATCGGATCGGTGGAGGTCGAAGCCTATCGGCGCCTGGTGAAGTTTCCCCGCGTGCAGCATCTTGTGAGCCGCGTGGGGGCCGACCTTGCGCCTGGCCTCGACGCGCTCGACGCCCTGACCGCCGCCTTCCCCGCCGGAACGGTCAGCGGTGCGCCCAAGGTGCGCGCAATGACCCTCGTGGCCGAACTGGAGGGTCGCGAGCGCGGCGCGTATGCGGGCGCCTTTGGCTACCTAGACCGGGGGGGACAGCTTGACGTCGCGATTGCGATTCGAACCCTGGTTTGCCACGGAGGGAAGATCCACTTTCAGGCGGGTGCGGGCGTCGTGTTTGACTCCGATCCCGATCTGGAATTCGAAGAGACCTTGCACAAGGCCAGCGCGCTTTTCGAGGCTGCGCGGCTCGCCGCCTCGGATGCCTTCCAGCCCATCCATGCGCCAAGGGAGGCCGCTCGATCATGATTCTCCTCATCGACAACTACGACTCCTTCGCCTTCAACCTCTACCAAGCGCTTTCGATCTTTGGCGCCGAGGTGCGGGTGGTACGCAATGACGAGCTCACCGTCGCTGAGGCGGTGGAGCTGCGCCCCGCGGCCGTCGTGATCAGCCCGGGCCCGGGTCGACCGGCCGGCGCCGGGATCGTGCTTGAGCTGCTGGCTCAGCTGCCGCATGAGACACCTGTGCTAGGCGTATGCCTGGGTCACCAAGCCCTTGTGGAATCCGAGGGAGGGGCCCTCGAGGTCGACGCGGTGCCCATGCACGGCAAAGCGAGCGAGGTGCAGCACGGATCGTCGGGCCTTTTCTCGAAGGTCCCATCGCCCATGAGCTGCGGCCGCTACCACAGTCTCCGCGCTCGGCGCGACGCGCTGCCAGACACGCTTCGGATCGCGGCGACCTCTGAGGACGGGGCGATCATGGCCGTCGAGCACGCGACCCTCCCGCGCTTCGGCCTCCAGTTTCACCCGGAGTCGATTTTGACGCCGCACGGCTCCGAGCTTCTCGCGCGCTTCCTAGAGCTCGCAGGGGAAACGCTCCAGGTCGACGCCTCGGCGGCGCGACCGCTCATCCGCCGAAACGCCCGGGAGGCAGAGGTCACTCCATGAGCGCATCGAACACGAATCAGGGGGCGTCCCTAGGGGACGCGCTGCAGTCTGTCCTCGCCGGCGAAACGCTGGCGAGGGCCCATGTCCAAGGGCTCTTGGAAGGAGTCTTGGAAGGAGAGTTGGATCCCGTCCTCCTCGGTGGTTTTCTTGTCGCGCTGGCTCAGCGCGGCGAGACCGCCGAGGAGATCGCGGGTGTCGCGGCTGCTCTCCGTTCGCGCATGACGACCTTCGAGCATGATGCCAAGGGCGCCATCGATACCTGTGGCACGGGCGGCGACGGCCTCGGCACCTTCAACCTCTCGACCGCCTCGGCTTTTGTGGCCGCGGCCGCCGGGGCGAAGGTCGTGAAGCACGGAAACCGTAGCGTCTCCTCGAAATCAGGGTCCGCGGACGTCCTAGAGGCACTGGGCGGACGTCTTGACGTGCACGACGACGTGGCGCGCAAGGCGCTTGACGAAACGGGCTTCACGTTCCTCTTCGCCCCTCGGTTTCATCCCGCGATGCGTTTCGCTGCGCCGGTGCGCCGCTCCCTCGGGGTGCGGACAGTCTTCAATCTCGTGGGGCCTTTGGCCAACCCGGGGGGCGTTCGGCGCCAGGTCCTAGGGGTCGCATCCTTGGGCTTTGCGCCGCTGATTGCGGGGGCACTGGAATCCCTCGGGGTCGATGCAGCCTACGTGGTGCACGGAGAGGGCGGTGCGGACGAGCTGGGACTGGGTTCCGGCAATCACGTCTTGCCCCTTGGCGACGCGCGGCCGGAGGCCTTTGACGCGCCTGCCCTCGGACTCGGGGCCGCGCCCGTTTCGGCGCTCAAGGGCGGAGACGCCCAGCACAACGCGAAGCTCATGCGTGAGATCCTCGGAGGTGCCCCCGGGCCGCTTCTCGACGCCACGTGCCTGAACGCGGCGGCCGCTCTGCTCGTTGGAGGCGTTGCCGCTGACGCAGCGGAAGGGGTGAAGCTCGCCAAGGAAGCTGTCCTAAGGGGCCGCGCCCTCGCTACCCTCGAAGGCTGGGTCCGAGCGACTGCTGATGGAGCCCAGAACCCATGAACATTCCGAATACGGGGACGCGACTTGACCCCATCCTGAAGTCGGTGGCGCTGCATGCCGAAGAGCGTCGCGCAGCCCGCGGTGGTCCAGCCGTCGCGGATCCGGATCCTGCGCGTGTGACGCGTTTTGTACGTGCGCTGGAGCACCCGGGCGAGCTGTCGTTCATCGCGGAGTGCAAGCGTCGCTCGCCGTCGGTGGGCCAATTCTCGGCCGAGTCGAGCCTCCTGGGGCGAGCTCAGTCGTACGCGGACGGCGGCGCCGCCGCGCTCTCCATCCTGACGGAGGAAGATCACTTCTCGGGGCGTGTATCGGATCTTGCCGACGTGGAGGAGGTCGGCCTCCCTCGACTGCGCAAGGACTTCATGCTCAGCGTCGACATGGTGGTGGAGACCGTGGCGATGGGGGCGGACGCCGTGCTGCTCCTCGCCGTCTGCTTGGACGACGTCCAGCTGAAGGACATGCGTGCCGCGGCTAGGGACCTTGGCCTTGCGGTGCTACTCGAGGTCCACGACGAGGCCGAGCTCGAGCGCGGACTGCGCGTGGCCCCTGACTGCCTCGGCATCAACGCCCGCGACCTGCGCACATTTGAGGTCGATCTCGCCCACACGGAGCGGATGCTGCCCAAGGTGCCTCCCGGCATCGTGCGCGTCGCTGAGAGCGGTATTCACCGCCCCGAGGATGCCCTGCGCATGCTGCGCGCAGGTGCAGACGCCGCCCTCGTGGGGGAGGCGCTCATGAAGTCCAGCGATCCAGCCGCGACCCTTCAGTCGTGGCGTCGCTTTCTTGCGGAGGCGAAGCCGTGACGCGCCCGCTTGCGCTTGCCATCGCGCGCGCCCATCGCCCGTGGGCGAAGGTTTGCGGGCTGAGTCGGCAGGCCGACCTCTACCAAGCCCTCGACGCGGGGGCCGACCTCGCGGGCTTTGTGTCCTTCGAGCCGTCACCGCGGCACATGAGCGATGTACAGATCATCGCTCTGTGTGGAGTCGTACACGACGCCGGGGCTCGAGCAGCCCTCGTCACGGTGGGCCGAATGCGCCCGGACGTGGATCGGCTGGTGAACGACGCGGGCCTCGATGTCGTTCAGCTGTGCGGGGAAGAGAGCCCGAACGACTGGAAGGACACGCCCTACGGGTTGCTACGCCGGATCGGAGTCAGCGAAGGCTGCTTCGAAGAGCTAGACGCGTGGCGCGGTATCGCCGACGCGTTTGTCCTGGACCACCCCGCTTCGGCTGGAGGCTCAGGGCAGCCGGTCGACATGGATTTGGCCCAGGAACTGGCCCATGCGGCGCCCTGCTTCTTGGCCGGCGGTCTCGATGCCGAGGCGGGCGTCTTCCGCGGAGAGGCCCCCGCGCCGTTCATCGGATTCGACGCCTCCAGCCGCCTTGAGTCGCGTCCAGGCGCGAAGGATCCTAGCGCGGTCGTACGCTTCATCGATGCCGCACACAGCTATCCCAACGCTTCGAAGCAAGTGAGTTCGTCATGACACAATCAGGCACTTTTCAGACATCGCCGCGCTTCTTTGCGGAGGGCGCGGATAGCACGGACGCATTCGGAATCGGCGCGGGATTTGGAGGCTGCTTTGCTCCTGAAACGCTGATGGGGAATCTCCTGGAGCTTGAGTCGCTGTGGCTTGAGGCTCAGAAGGACCCCAGCTTCCAGGCCGAGCTCGACGCGCTTCTCCACGACTACGCGGGCCGCGCGACGCCGCTCTCCCATGCGCCCCGACTCTCCGAGCGGTTGGGCGTCGACATCTGGTTCAAGCGCGAGGACCTGCTGCACACCGGCGCCCACAAGCTGAACAACACCCTAGGGCAGTGCCTTTTGGCGAAGCGCGCCGGTAAGGGGCGGATCATCGCGGAGACCGGAGCGGGCCAGCACGGCGTCGCTTCAGCGACGACGGCGGCTCGCCTCGGGCTCGAATGCGTGGTCTACATGGGGGCGGTCGACGCGGAGCGTCAGGCGCCAAACGTCCAGCGCATGAAGCTCCTCGGCGCCGAGGTGGAGCTGGTTCATTCGGGCTCGAAGACCCTCAAGGACGCCGTCGACGAGGCCATGCGCGCCTGGGTCGAGGATCCCCTGGGATCCCACTACGTTCTCGGCAGCGCCCTGGGCCCGCACCCGTTCCCACGCATCGTCGCCGACTTCCAAAGCGTCATTGGTCGTGAAGCACGCGAGCAGATTCTCCGTCAGAAGGGAGCGCTGCCGGACAAGGTGGTTGCCTGCGTGGGCGGCGGCTCCAACGCGATCGGCATCTTCCGCGGTTTCGTGGACGATGCCTCCGTGGGGCTCGTGGGGGTGGAGGCCGGGGGGCACGGCGTGCCGTCTGGGCAGCACGCGGCCCGGTTTTCCGGGGGCGCTCCCGGCGTGCTCCACGGAGCCCATACCTGGATGCTCCAAGATGGCGGGGGGCAGGTTCGCGAGACCCATAGCGTCAGCGCTGGCCTCGACTACCCCGCTGTGGGGCCCGAGCACGCGGCGCTCCACGTGGGCGCGCGCGCGCGCTACGAGAGCGCGACCGACGATGCGGCGCTCGACGCCTTCGCCGCGGTCGCGGAGCTTGAGGGGATCCTGCCGGCGCTGGAGTCAAGTCACGCGGTAGCGTGGGTGATGGAGAACTCGCAGGAGCTGCAAGGGCAGTGCGTGCTCATCAACATGTCGGGTCGCGGTGACAAGGATCTGGAGAACGTGATCCGAGCCAACGCGGTTCGTGCAGCCAAGGGAGGGAAGTCGTGAGCGGACTCGATGGCAATCGCCTCGTAGAGATGACGTCTGCTCTCCGCGCGAGCGGCACCACCAAGATCGCGCCCTACCTAACGGCAGGCGACGGTGGACTCGATCGAACTCTAGAGCTGCTGCGTGCCGTTGAGGGAGCAGGCGCAGCGTGCGTGGAGCTGGGTGTCCCCTTTTCCGACCCCATCGCGGACGGGCCGACTCTCCAGGCGGCGGCGGCTCGCTCCTTAGCCGCTGGCACAACCCTAGACGGGATTGAGCAAACGGTGCGCACCTTCCGCGAGACCGGAGGGACGGTTCCAATTCTCGCGTTTAGCTACCTCAACCCGCTGCTATCCGGTGGCGCCGCGGGTGGTCTCAAGCGCCGATTCGCCTCGCTTGCTCAAGCAGGATTCGACGGCCTCTTGGTCCCTGATCTCCCCGTGGAGGAAGCGCCAGCGCTTGCACGGCTTGCCGAAAGCCACGGCCTTTGCACGACACTGTTTTGTGCGCCAACCACCACCGACGAGCGACTTCGGCGCGCCGCGGAGGCGACGAGCGGATTCCTCTACGTGGTGGGGCGGACAGGGGTCACGGGGGCTAACACGGAGATCTCACTCACGTCTTCAGAGTACCTCCAGCGCGTACGCTCTCTCAGCGGCGACACTCCCCTCGGCGTGGGCTTTGGCATCCGAACGAAGGATCAAGTCGCGGCCTTGTCTGAGCACGCGGAGCTCGCGATTGTCGGCAGCGCCTTGGTTGCGGCTGTGGACGCGGCCGCAGCCGAGGCGCAAGCTTTCGGCGGCGATCCAACCGCGGCTGCGGCGACCTGCGCCGGCCAGTTCCTGGATGATCTCACCGCCTAGGCAGCCGCATGGCTACAGGTTGTCGATGCGTTCCTGGATGTCGATCCAATCGACATCCAGAGGCTCGGGCTCCGGCCGGTCCATGTCGGCGACGATGGCGCGGATCGCCTCGGCCCGTGAGTTGTGATCCGGGTGCGACGACATCCACGCGAGACCCGATGGCACGTCGCCGTACTCGCGCTGGAGCAGCAGGAAGAACTCGGCGAGGGCTTCGGGCTCTAGACCCGCTCGGAGGATGGCCTTCGCGCCGAAAGTGTCGGCCTCAGATTCGTTGGTCTGGCTGTAGTCATTGGCCGACGCCTGCTTGAGGACAGCGCCCGCGATGCCGATGAGGCCGCCCGTGTCTCCGACGATCAGGCGCAGGCCCGCGAAGAGCCCGATCTCGTTGGCCACGCGCTTGAGGCCGTGGCGCTGGAGTACGTGGGCCATCTCGTGACCCACGACGCCCGCCACCATGTCGGGGGTTTCGGCGTTCTGGATTAGGCCGGTGAAGATGGTGATGTAGCCGCCGGGGAGGGCGAAGGCATTGACCTGATCGCTCTCGACGACGCGGACATGCCACTCCACTTCACTGGCGGGAACGTCGGTGCCTTCGAAGTGCTTCGAGAGGCGCTCGACCATGTCCTCCATGGCCTCGACGACCACCTCGTCCTCCACGATGTCGCCGACCTCCATCGAGGCTTCGGCCTGCTCGCCGAGGCTTTCGTCGACGCTGTAGGGGAGGCTCGCGACCGTCTGGTCCACGGCGCCGCGGTAGCAGCCGGGCATGCTGCTAACGCCCCAGCCGATGAGGCCGAAGAACGCGATGCAGCCAATGAACTGGGAGCCGCGCCAACTAGTGGGGAGGCCGTCAAGCCGCGCAAGTTCTTGATCGAGCTCGTTGCCGGCGGCCCCTTCGACCTCACGCAAAAAGCCAGGGTCGGTGGAGCCCACGGTCGCGGACTTACCGACGATCAGGAGCGCCTGGTCGGCACCGTCCCGCTGGACCTTCGCGCTGCGCCAACGGATCTGAGGACCACCGTCGACCTTCAGCCCGTCAGCACCGAGGTGAATGACCACATCTCGCCGTTGGCCAGCCTCCACGAGAAAGCCCTGGGTTGTCGAATAGGTCTGAAACTCGTCCTGCATAGCTTGGCCCTCGGCCCGTCATCGCTCGCTCCGATGTTCGTCGGGTCTGCCGCCGGATGCAAAGAGGAACGCCCGGGAACCTTAGCTCATCCGGTTCTGCGACAGGCCGCCAAGGTCTCCGAGATGAGCTGATCCATGGACTCCGCGGCGAACAGAACGGGTTGGATATCGCTCGTGCCGTAGGGGGTTGCCGTGATTTCGTCGATGGAGAATGGGCGCACACAAGCGGCCTGCACTCCCTCAAGCTCACTGGCGGACGAAAGGAGTCCAGCCCCGAACGCCTTGGGCTGGCCATGTTCGAGCACTAGGCCGAATTCGGCGGTGAACCAGTAGAGGCGCTCTAGCAACACGAGGGACCCCGCGGATGCGTTCTCCGCCGCGGCTCCGAAGGCTCGCGATAGATCCGCAACCCCTGGAATCGAGAACGTACCCGCGTGCCCCACGAGCTCGTGCACAAGGTCGGGCTCTGGGGTGTAGAGGGGCCGCGACGGATGGCGCAGGTACTGCGTGGACTGGAAGATGCCGACCGCAAGGGAAGAGAAAAACGAACGTGAGGGGACGAGACCTGGAACGGGCTCAAAGGTGATACCTGTTCGCTCGAGCGGCCCGCCCGCAAGGCTCAAGTCGGCGAGCTGGGGAATCTGGCGCTCCCAAGGTGCCCACCGGTTCATGGACTCCCGAACTTCTTGGCAGGCAAAGCGCTCGTGGGCAGGGCGCAAGTGACTCCAGATCTCAACCCAGGTGGCTTCTTCCTCGGCCGTGTACTCAACGTTGGGGGCCGCCTCCCCGAGGACGTGTCCCTCCGCGAGCTCTGCGATCATGTCACGCCTGCGACGGTAGTCGAGGTCATGGAGTCCGGGATGGTCTTTCGATAGTGAGACCGCAAAGGGGCCGTTCGGGGTGGTGTGCATGGCTTGAAGGTGGGGTTGGGGCGACTCCCCAGCGCCGACTCCCGCTTACCGACGAAGCGAGGCGGCTCTGGGAGCCGCCTCGTGATTTGCGTTGGCCGATTCGCGCGAGGCGAAGCGGCCGAATGTGCATACGAAGTCAGCCCGCGGTGAAGCGGGCCGAATAGAGGACGCTGCAGGGGAGCCCCTGCGTAGGAGCCCCCACTGGGGGGCCAGTGCGCTGCGATGACGTCGTGCGTTGCATGTGCCGGGAAGCATAGCGCACTTCCATGGAGTTTCAATCCATCGAAGGGGGGGCGTGGAGGCCACTGAGCGGGCCGCGACGAGCCTCACTCCATTTTTCCCCTCGAATCCCCCTTGCGTCAGCCCGTGAATTGGTGTATTGGTATAGCGATGCACTAAGGCGCGGCGTCGCCCATTATTCCCATGGTTCCCTTCCAATGCCTCCTCGATCGCCACTCCGGCGAGCCCGTCTACCGCCAGATCGTGGATCAGGTGCGGTTTCAGGTGGCGTCTGGGTCCTTGGCCGTGGGGGACGAGCTGCCCTCGACCCGGGCCTTCGGGGCCGAGCACGGGGTCAACCCGATGACCGTGAGCAAGGCCTACGCGGAGCTCGAGCGCCTTGGGGTGATCGAGCGTCGTCCCGGCCTGCCCAGCGTGGTCGCGGCCCGGCGCCCTGAGGACAGCGCGGCGAACGTCGAGGAGGAGCTCCGGCGCGTGCTGCGTCCCTCCGTGACCGTGGTGCGCCAGCTTGGCGTCGAGCCCGACGAGGCCGTTCGCGTGCTACGCGAGCTGTTAGATGGGCCCAACCCAAGCAGAAATTGAACCAGGTGAATCCTATGAACGACAAGCTCTCCAATCCGCCAGTCGACATCCGCCAGCTGACTCTGTCCCGCGGGGACAAGGCGGTTCTGCGCAGCCTCGACTGGGCGGTTCCGCGCGGGACAGCGACCGGCCTGGTCGGCCGCAACGGTTCAGGCAAGACGTCGCTCATGCATGCGCTGCTTGGGCTGCTGGTCAGCACAGAAGGAACCTGCACCACCCTCGGTCAGGACGCGAAGTCCCTCGGCGACGACGCCAGCGAGCGACTGGGCTTCGTGGACCAGCACTATCAGCTCCTGGACTGGATGCGCGTGGATCAGCACGTCCACTACTTCGAGCGCATGCGCGCCCGCTGGGACACGGATATTCAGGAGCGCCTGCTCGACGCATTCGAGCTTCGCGAGTCCGCCGGCCTCCGGGTGGGGGCGCTTTCGCCCGGAGCGCGCCAGCGGCTCTCGGTCCTCTTGGCGCTATGCCATCGCCCCGATCTGGTCGTGCTCGACGAGCCGGTTTCGGCCCAGGATCCAATCTTCCGCAAGGTTGTGCTCGATGCGCTTCGCGACCGCGTCATTCAGGACGGTGCGACCCTCATTCTTTCGAGCCATGTGCTGCGCGATGTCGAGTCCGTTGTGGATCGAGTGGCGGTCCTAGACGGCGGGCGCATCACGATCGACGCCGAAATGGACACACTCAAGGAGAGCTACCAGGAGTGGCTCGTGGTGGGAGCGACCGCGTCAAGCGACGAAATCGAGCGGCTGCCGTTCGTGCTTGCGAGCGAGCGCATCGGTGGTGCCTTGCGCCTGCACGTTCGCGCCGGTGAGTCAGAGCGCCGCGAGTTGGAGTCGCGCTACTCAGTCTCCGTAGAGGTCAAGTCCCTGGATCTGGAGCGCCTATTCCCGGTGCTCCTTGGGGCGAGCCCCCAGGCGGTGACGGCTTGATCGCCTCGCTCCAGAACCAAGCGGTCTTCACCCTCGCCGCCATCCGTTCCGCGTTCGGACACGTGGAGTACCGGTGGCTGCTGATGATCCAGCTTCTCGGGGGAGTGGTCCTTCTCAGTGGCCTCTTTGGTGGTTCGGTAGTGGGCGTCGAGAACTCTCTCCCCCAGTCCATCACGTACGCGCTCTCGGGCTGGGTTCCCGCGCTGACCGCTCGGGTCCTCGTAGCGGGTCTCAGCGGGCTCGGTTCGATGTCGACAGTGGCCTTGCTGCCACGTTTCAAGCAGCGGAGGGGCCGAGCCGTCCTTTCCTGCGCGGTCCTCGCAGCCGTCCTCGCTGCCTGCGCATCCGCGTTGCTCTCCGTCCTGACGCCGGTCGCTGCGGGTGCCTGCGCCTTGGCGGCTTTCACCTGCGGCGTGGGCTCGCATCTCGGCCAAGGGATACAGCGTGCCGCTTCGGTGGTTGCGTTCCTTGTGCTGCACGTTGCGCTGACGAGGGGGGGCCTCGACGCCCTCGCGCTGCCCGATGGGAGGCCGCTTGTGGGAGCCATCCTCTGCGGCGGCTTCCTCGTCTATCGCCTCCGCTCTGCGTGGCCCGAGAGGCACCTAGATACTGGCTCAGGCCAAGGCCATGGGGCGATCAGCATGGGCTTCCCGGCCCCGCGAACCCTGGGCCAGAACAACGTCTCCACCGCGGCTCGCCTGCGCGAGGCGGATCAGTTCCGTAGAGCAGCCAGAAACGATGGCTCGCCATGGAAGCTGCAGCTCACGTTGCTCTTCATGACGATGGTGCCCGGTCTAATCATCGTCAGCATGAGCGCTCTCGGCCTCTTCGAGGATTCGACGCTGGGTGTCGCAGAGCGGCTCTACAACGACTTCGTCACGGATCTCGGTCCAGACGGCAAGACTCCGTCGTCCTGGAGCGAGGCGAGCGTGATCGCCCTGCCGCTGCTCATGCTTAGCTCGCTTTTCGCCATGTCCCAGCACAGCGTTCTAGGTCCTGTGCTGGTGAGTCGCGGCACCCTCGCGCGCGTGGCCCTGCGCGGCTACATTTGGAACATAGCACTCGCGACGGCCGCCACGATCCTGGGGATCTCAGCGCTCACGGGGCTCGTTGCATCCCTGACAGGCTTTGGCTGGCCGGAGCGAGTCCCCCCTGTGTTCGTCGCGCTGACCCTCCTGATTGGACTCATCCCGTGGATCGCGCTGCTCACACTCGCGGTCCAAAGAGAAGCTCTCCAGGGCGTAGCCGCGTCGGCCTCCTCGGTCTCACTCTTCTCGACCTACAAGGGGTTCTTCGTCGCGCTCATGGTGGGCATGCCGGCGTATCAAATCGGCGTCCGCTTCCTTCAAACCAAGGTGCTGGTGGAGCCCACGGTCCTGTCCGTTCTCCCGATGACGCTTGTCTCAGTGGCCGTCGGCGCCGCGCTTCTCCCCGCAGCGTTTCGGCGGTACTACGGCCGCGTTTCACTAGAGCGATGAGCGGCTCGGTAGCGGACTGATACACTGCCGCCATGCGTTCGAATCACTACCTGACGGCTCTTGTCTTGCTCGCTCTCACGATCGTGGGGTGCGCTGGGGAGGAGGCGTCGACGGCCCAGGCAGAGGATCGTAGGCCCAATCTTCTGCTGCTGGTTTCAGACGATCAAGGGACCGTGCTTGGGTGCTACGGGACACCCGGAGTTCAGACGCCGGAGCTCGATGCTCTCGCGGCGAGCGGGACGCGCTTTACACGCGCCTACGCGCCGTCCGCCGTGTGTACGCCGTCGCGCTCTTCCATCTACACGGGGCTCATGCCAGCCCAGCACGGGGCTACGGGGTTCCAAGAGGTGAAGGAAGGCGTGACGCTGTGGGCCGAGCACTTTGCGCGCGCCGGATACCGGACAGGGCTCATTGGGAAGATCGGGGCCAAGCCAGTCAAGCGGTTCACCTTCGACTTCATCGCGCGGTCCGACAAGGACGACGTTGACGCGCGGAGCCTTCCCTGGCACGTGAAGGAACTCGACGCCTTCTTGGAAGCAGACGACGGGCGGCCCTGGGTGCTCGTGGTGAACTTCCGCGATAGCCACTTTCCTTTTCCCACGGACGGGGCTCCGTACGGTGCGGGGGCGGTTGAGCCCCACGCGGCGGCTTCTGTGACGATTCCGGGGACGCTGCTCGACGCGCCGGAGGTTCGAGCAGAGGTCGCTCGCTTCTACGACGGGCTTCGGCGCATGGACGCGACCGTCGGCGCGATGGTCGAGCGCCTCGGCGAACGCGACGAAGGCGCGAACACCGTGGGCATGTTCACCAGCGACAATGGGCCGCCGTTTCCCTTCGCCAAGACAACGCTCTACGAGGCGGGTATTCACATGCCGCTCCTCGCCTGGGGAACTGGAGTCGAGGCGGGCGCAACGCGCGACGAGTTCGTGTCGCTCGTCGACGTGCTCCCGACCTTCCTCGACTTTGCGGGGGATAGCGGTGGGGGAGCCTTCGATGGACGTTCCATGGCGGCCCTCCTGCGGGCTGGTGCCGAGCCTACTCCGCCCTGGCGCACCGCGATCTTCGCCACACACGACGCCCACCGCGTGGAGCCTGACATCCCCTCGCGCTCGGTCCGCTTTGACGACTGGAAGTACATCCGTACCTGGCCCGAGGGACGCCTGTTCGCGAACTTAGTCATGCACAACTCTGGCACCTGGCGCGCGATGGTCGCGGCGGCGGATGGGGGAGACGAGGCCGTTGCTGCGCGCCTCACGCGCTTCGTTCAGCGCCCGGAAGAGGAGTTGTTCGACCTCGCCGCGGATCCCTTCGAGCTCAATAACCTCGCGGGCGCGCCCCAGCACCAAGAAGTGCTGAAGCGCGCCCGCGAGCTCGTCGAAGAATCAGAGCTGGTGTCGCTGCCGTCCAGCGACTGAAGGTCAGCCGCTACCGGCTCTCGGTGGCAGGCACCGGCTTGCGCGTCGCCGCCAGGGTCTGCAGCGCGTAGGCCGTCGCGAGGAGCGGGTTGCCTTCCCACCAGCGCGGGGCGTTCTGATTGACCCAGGAACCGTCCTGCGCCTGGAGCGACGTCAGCCTGCCCGCGAGCTCCGCGCGCCAGTTGTGCTCGACCCCACCGCCGTCGGTGATGGTGTCGACTCCGTACACGGCAAGGGCCTTGCCCATCGTGTGGAAGTAGTAGAAGAGGCCCTGGTACGGCGCGATCGGGCCGGCCGAGGCGTCAAAGCCGGGGTTCACGTCGAGGGTGTAGTTGTCCGACAACCACTTCCAGCACGACGCGACGCGGGGATCGTCCTTGGAGAGTCCCGCAAAGACAAAGCCCTTGAGGAGCGCGTAGCTCATCGAGCCGTAGGAGCGCGGCACCTTCGTGCCGTCGGACAGCTTGACGAAGCCCGCCTTCGAGTCGCCCGGCGCGTAGCCGGCGCCGCCGTCGTCCCCGGACTTGATCACGATGCCGTCGCGGGTCACGGAGACGTCGTTGGTCTCCGAGCGGTTCTGGCAGCGCTCAAGGTACTTCAGCGCGTTCTGGATCGACTTCGACTCCGCGGTTTCCCCCGCGGCAACGAGGGCCTCTAGGGCCATCTGCAGGTTGGAGAGGTCAGGACGCTCGTCGCTTCCGTAGCCGATGCCGCCGTAGTAGAGGTCGCCCTCGGAGTAGCCCTCGCCTTCGTCGGCCTGGATCCCGATGAGCCAGTCCCGGGCCTTGGCCACGGTCTCCGCGAACTTCGGGTTCGGTGCGAGGGCCATGATCGAGACGGACGTGACGTAGTTGGCCAGCTGGCCCATGTGGATCGAGCCGTCGTCTTTCTGGTGGCTCGCGATCCAGCCCTGGGCGTCGTCGATCGCTGCCTGGATGTCGCTGGGGCGCGGGGACGGGATCGCCATGAGGCCGCTGACTGCCATGGCCGTCATGCCCACGTCGGGGCGCCCGGGGGCACCCCAGCGTGCGCCGGGACCCGCGCCCATGAGGAAGCGGGCGCCGCGGAGCACGGCGGCGTCGAGTTCCTTGGCGGTGGCCGGGGTGAACCTCGGTAGCGCCGATGCAGCGGCTTCCGGCTCGGCCTGGGGCGCGATGAGCTTCTTGACGGCGCTCAGGGCCACGATCGCACGGCCGGTCTCAATGACCTTGCCGTGGGGACCATCGAACGAACCGTCCTCCCCGCGCTTCGCGAGCAGCTCGAGGCCGAGCTTCTCAGGCTTCTCCGGCACCTCCAGCTCGTCGATCGTCGGGGTATCCACCCCTTGCTCGGCTAGCCAGACGGCAGCCTTGCCCAGCACGGCGGCCGTCGCCGGGCCCACGTGGGAGGAAAGCGCCGCGGCGGCCGTCTGGGTTTGGGCGACTCGATTGGCGCCCTTGGCGTCCGCGTCCGCAATAGAACCGTCTTCCGATTGAGCCGCGACGAGGAACTCAAGACCCTTCGCCACGAACGGGCCGTCCTTCGCGACGTACTTCCGCGGGCACTTGGCCAGGGCGTAGAGGGTCCAGGCGGTCCCTTCGACGCCTCCGCCGTAGGCTCCCGTTTCTGGATTTTGGGTGCTTCGCAGCCAGCGAACGGAGAAGTCCACCTCGTGCTTGAGGTCGGAGAGGCCTCCGCCCTGGGCCGGGGAAGCGGCCGGCGATCCAGCCAGCGATCCAGCCAGCGATCCAGCCAGCGATCCAGCGAAGGGGGAAGTGGCCGCCACGAGGGCAGCAAAAACGGCGATGATTGGTCTCAGCATGCTTCGAA
>CAYQKK010000001.1:0-45042 GCA_964417955.1 uncultured Planctomycetaceae bacterium | reverse complement strand
GTGGCCGCCACGAGGGCAGCAAAAACGGCGATGATTGGTCTCAGCATGCTTCGAATAGCGTAGATCCGGGGGCGCCCGGCTCCAACGGTGATCTCGAACTGCAACGAGCTGTTTTGCACTCGGTTCACCCTAGTCGTGGCCAAGTTTCCTCTCCTTCTCACCCCTGCGCTCCCCTAAGCCCCCATGGCTGACGCACCGTTCATTCCACTTGAGTTCCAACGCCATGCTGAAGGCGACATGCGTGCCCGGGCGAAGGCTGCCTATGAAGTGGCCAACCGTCGTCGGTCGGTCCGTGAATTCTCACCGGAACCCGTGCCGCTGGACGTCTTGGAAACCTGCATCCTCACCGCGGGGACGGCGCCGTCCGGTGCCCACAAGGCGCCCTGGACCTTCGCGCTGATCACGGACCCCGCGGTGAAGACGAAGATCCGCGAGGCGGCCGAGGAGGAAGAGCGCGAGAACTATGAGCGTCGCATGAACGAGGAGTGGCTCGACGACCTGCGGCCCTTCAACACGAACGCGGACAAGCCCTTCCTGGAGGTCGCGCCGGCGCTGATTGTGCTCTTCCGCCAAGCCTGGGAGATCCTCCCGGGGGACGAGCGGGGTCAGAACTACTACACCCAGGAGTCCGTAGGGATCGCCGCCGGGATGCTGCTCGCCGCGCTCCACAACGCAGGGCTTGCTACCCTGACTCACACCCCGAGCCCCATGGGCTTTCTCGGGAAGGCCCTCGGGCGACCGGCGAACGAGAAGGCGTACCTGCTGATCCCCGTGGGCTATCCCGCGGACGGCTGTGAGGTTCCCGATCTCCAGCGCAAGGGACTGGAAGAGATCATCGCGCGATATTGATCGGCCCGACGATTCGATGAGTTCGACTACTCGATTGGATCGACGATGAGGGGCGCGCCCGCGACGTTGCCCGCATGGTCGGTCGCGTCCGTCAGCGCTAGGGTCTCATTCGCACCGAGCGGAGCATCGAGGCTCACGCGGAAGCGGTCGAAGCCGATGGCGACGACGCCTTCCACCGATTGACCCCCCGAAGCAGTCCAAGCGGACGGGCCCGTCGCGGCGGCGCGCAGGGATTCACTGGGCGTCACTTCGATCGTGGCTCCGGTGGGGTCCGCGCGGAAGTTCACGAAGGCCTCGAGTCCGCTGGGGGCCACTTGGTCTCCGACCACAGTGGTCGCGCCCGTCTCGGCGAGAGCGACGTTGCCGGAGACGTCCACGAGCCGGGACATCGAGAAGACGAGGGGATCTCCGAAGGGCAGCTGCAGCGTGCCCGGAAGCTCGGCGGTCAGCGTGTTGCCTGAACTCTGGTAGGTCAGCTCCGACCCTGCCAGCGATACGGTGGAGCCGCCGGCGGTCACGCTCAGTGCATCGGGGTCGTCAAACGACGCAGGATCCACCATCTCGTCGAAGGTCACCACGAGCTGGTCGGGCCCACCGCTGACCGCGGTGGCGATCACGGCGGTGATGGCGGGTGGCGCCGTGTCAGCGGCCTGGACGGCCGCGCTGGCGCTGGAGCCTGCGCTGTTCCCGGCCCGGTCACTGAGCGCGGGAACGGCCACCGTCAACGTCTGACCTGCTGTGGGTGGGGCAGCGAACCCGAGCGTCACGACGCGCGGCGAGAGGAACGCGGCTGTCGTCGGCACGGTGCCGTCGAGGTCGAACTGGGCTGCATCCGCCCCTGGGTCAAGGCTGAGCGCTTCGCTGAACTCGACGATGAGAGCCATGGGATCCGACGGAGCGAGGCGAACCGCGTCAAGCGTCGGTGGGGCGCTGTCGCCCGTGGGAGTCACGACGAACTCATAGGCGGTTCCATCGATCTCGACCCCTTGGCGGCTTCTCAATCGAGCGACCGCCATTTGGTACGTGCTCGCCAGCTGAAACTCGTGGTCGGTGGGGCCGCGCAGAAGGAACGTCACCTCGCGCGCTCCGTCGAAGCTCGCCTTGGCACCGTGGGTGTTGACGAAGAATCCCGCGAGCAGCCCGTACTGATACCACTCGAAGAGCCCGTGCGGATGCAGGTCCGTATCGAAGGTCAGGCGGAAGATGTCGTTGCGCTCGCCCTCGACGGCGATGAGCTCCGTGCTACCGATGAAGAGGTCCGGGCTCTGTGGGTCGCGCGCCTCCACGCTCATGCCAGCGACCGGAAGCATCGGGTTTCCCGCCAGGTCCGTCACCCCGTACACCGTGGTCGTGTCGCCAACCTCCGGGGCGACGCCAAACGTGACCTCTGCGCCGAGACCGTCGAGGATCGAAGTGGAAGACACGGGCGCGATCTCCACGAGCGGGGCCGACGCCTCGAAGAGGCTCAGGCGCGTTCCGATCACGGGGGCGGAAGCCAAAAGGTCACCTGTCTCGACGAAACTCACGGGCTCGTCGAAGATATAGATGAGCGTGTTGGGAGACTCTCCGGGGAAGACGCTGAGGAGCGTCGGGCCCGTTGTGTCACCAATGACTTCCGACACGATCGCGCCGGCGCCGAAGGCCGTGGCCTCGATGGTGTTGCCGCCGATATCGCGCATCGTCGTGAGGACGGCGCTGATCTCGATGCCGGTGGCGAGGTTCTGGTCTCCGCCGAGGGTGAGCGTCGCGCTCAAGGTCTCCTCGTCGTAGGAAACGACGGCACGGTCCAGGTCCACCGGGGTCCCTACGGGGGACTCGATGTTCCATGAGCTCACGCGCGTCGCGTCGGCCGCGACCATGCTGTCGGTGAAGTGCACCGTCGCTTGATCGTTGTTGATGCCGGAGACGGCCACGCCGGAGATGCGCGCGGCGGCGGGTGCGACGGTGTCGGTGCTCGTGACCTCGCTCCGAACCACTCCGGGGGACAGCTCGCCTTCGGCGTCGCGCATGCCCGGTGCAATCGTCAAGAGCGCATCGCCAGGGACGGCGGGGCTATCGACGGTCAACCGAACTTTGGTTGGCTCGATTTGCTCCGCGCTCAGGACCGTCAGACCGGTGAGCGCGTAGTTCCCCACGGTCTCCGCGTCGCCCGTATGCATCGCTCCGTCAAACTCGACTACGAGGGCCTGCCCGGTCTCGTCGAACTCGCGGTCTTGCGTGGCGCCTAGGAACGAAGCACCTACGGTGGGCGGTTCCCCCGCATCGTCGCCGTCAGAGGAGCCTCCCGAGCAGCCGAATCCCAAGAGTCCAACGGCGAGGGCGAGGCTGAGGCGAGGATGGGCGAGACCGAGGGGCGATTCGGACCGGAGGCTCATGGCAGGAAATGGGGCACGGGGGATGCGATGCCAACGGGGGTGCGGCAGCGCCAGGCGCACGGACCCTCGGTTCGTCGGCGAATAGAAGGCCTGGTCCGAAGGGAATCCCCTCCCGTCCTGCCTTGCATCGGGCATGTGTCCTGGTCCTGGACGCCGATTGAGCCTCGGTAGAAGGCGATTTTTTCGTCTCAGAAGGGTCTGCGTGTGACTTATGTCAGCTGCCGACGGGTTTGCCATCGAAATGGAAAGGGGCCGCTAAGCTAAAGGGGAACCTGCCATACAGAGTTCCGCCGAGCCCTCACCGGGCTGCGCTCACAGCGTCGAGGTGCACTCTCCCCGCTTCTCTCCAACGACCCACCTATGAAGACTTCCATCCGTCGTCCACTTCTCTTCGCTGCAGCTGGATCCCTCGCCGTTTCCGCCGCGTCCGCGCAGTCCGTACTGATCGCTGACGACTTCGAGACCAACTCAGTCGCCGACTACACCATCGCTGACGACAGCTCGATCGACGGCGTTCAAGAATTCGGATTCAACTACGTCGCGGCCGGCATCCCCCTTGCGCCCCGCTCCGCAGCCGGCGACGTCGGCGGTCTCCGCCTCACGGTGAACACCACGGCCGCAAGCCCAGACGCCATCACCTGCTTCCACAACGCCACCGTCACCGCAGATCGCTACACGATGACGGTTGACACGTGGATGAACTTCTCGGGCTCAGTCGGCACCACCGAGCATGCCCACGTCGGCGTTGGCGGCGACAGCTTCACGTTCAACCAGCTCTTCTCACCCATCTCCGGTTCGGGCGCCTTCATCGCCTTCGACGGCGACGGTGATTCGGGTTCGGACTATCGTTGGTTCCGCGATGGCGCCAACACGCCCATGGGCGAGACGGATAGCACGACGCTGCCGAACTCGCACCCGAGCTACCTCGGGAACGGGAGCAACAACACCGGTGCGTTCTTTCAATCTCTCTTCCCCTCGCCCCCGTCCACGGTCGCCGGTTCCCCCGGCAACATCTGGACGACGGTCACGGTCGACGTGGACAACATCGCCGGTCAGATTTCGTTCTTCTTCGACGGCGTCCTCACCTTCCAGGGAGACTTCGCTGGCCGCTTCGACGGGTTCGTGAGCCTCGGTCTCGCCGACGTGTTCTCTTCCGTCGGAATTGCCGACTCCTTCGTCGTCTTCGACAACCTTGAGGTCGTTGCAGAAGGTGGCCTTGGCTCGAACTACTGCCTCGCCGCGATCAACTCCACCGGCGTGTCCGGTGAGATGGCCGCGATGGGTTCCGCGAGCGTCGCCAACAACGACCTGACGCTCATGGCGAGCAGCCTTCCGACGAGTGCTTTCGGCTTCTTCATCGTTAGCGCCAACCAGGGCTTTGTGATGAACCCGGGCGGCAGTGCGGGCAACCTGTGCCTCTCGGGGGCAATTGGTCGCTACGTTGGGCCGGGCGAGATCCAGAACACCATGTCCACGGGTTCCTTCTCGTTGATAGCGGATCTCAACGCCGTCCCGTCTCCGACGGGCCCGGTCATGACGATGCCCGGCATGACCTGGAACTTCCAGGCGTGGTACCGCGACTCGGACATGTCGGGACCGACATCTAACTTCACGGAAGGCCTCGAGGTTACGTTCCTCTAGACCGCTAGCGGCGCTTCAAGCCAGCGGGCCGCCGCTCCACTTCGCGCTTTGCGAGAGTGGGGCGGCGGCTGCTTCTATTCTTGCTCTCCGAGGAGCTCCGCCGCGCGCTCGGGAGTCATGTCGTCCTCTTCGAAGATGAGCCTCCACGGGTTGGTGCTCCAGTTCGCGTCGTGGGCTTCGGGGTCCCAGTAGGCCGCGCCCGGTGCGCTTCTTTCGCCGCCGTAGCCGAGGGCCGCGAGCATGGCCACGTCTGCCTCGGCGTCGCCCACGGCGCCGCCAGTGTTGAGGCGCTCCTCGGGGGCGGCCATGAGCCATTGGATCAGTCGCGCTCGCAGTGCCGTGGCGCGCTCAAGGTTCTGGAGCACGACGTTGGTCTTGTACTCTGGGTCTTCCGTCAGGTGGTACAGCTCGACCTCTCCGGGCTGATTCGCTGAGGCCATTGCTGCGTTCTTGTGCCGAATGGTCGAGAGAGTCAGGAACCAGCCGTCGGCCTCGATGGCTGCGAGGTAGTGGTGAGCTCCTAGGTAGAAGCGCGGCTCGGGCGGAGGAGGGGAGGCCATGACCTGCCTCAGGTCGCGGCCCGGGAGAGCATCGGCCTCGATCCCAGCGGCGGAGGCCAGGGTCTGCCCCACGTCCATTAGGCGGACCGGTGCGCCGACCCGCGTGCCAGCGGGAGCACCCGGCCATGACATCACGAGGGGGATCTGCTGGATGCCGGGGTAGAGGCCGGTATGGCTCCACCAAATCCCGTGCTCACCGAATAGTTCGCCGTGGTCAGCGGTGAAGGCGGTGATTCCGCTCTGCACCCTCGGCAGGTTGAAGAGGTCGCCGAGCATGCCGTCCACGAAGTCCACCTCGGCGCGGTACTGGGCGTACGGGTAGTCGCTGTCGCTTAGCCCGCGGAGCCAGCCGGGGAGCTCAACGTCGCCGAGGGAGGCAGGCTCGCCTTCGAAGGGATCGCCACCCTCCCAGTACCTCTGGTCGTAGGGTGCTGGCGGCGAATACGGCGTGTGCGCGTCGTACACGTGGACCCAGCAGAAGAGCGGTGCATCTCCGGCCTCCCGAATCCAGTCAGCCGCAATTTGAATCGTCTCGACCCCCGGACGCGCACCGGCCGCGGGTGCATCGATCCGGTCGAAGCCGTTCCCGATGCCGCTCTTGGCCTGGGACAGGTGAAAGACGCTGGTGGCAGCCAGCGTTTCGTAGCCTGCCGCTTGAAAGCGAGCCGCAAGCGTGACGGCGTTTGCGCTCAGAATGTCGCGATTCGTCAGGATACCAGTGTCGCGCACGTGCATGCCCGTCATCAAAGACACGTGGGAAGGAGCAGTGACGTTGGTGGGGGCGGCGCAGTCGAGGAAGTGCACGCCGCGGGCAGCGAGGGCGTCGATGTGTGGCGTCGAGACGAGCCCGTCCTTGGCTGCCACGCCGATGTGATCGGCTCGGTGGGTGTCGGACGTCACGAGTAGTACGGTGGGCGGCGGCGCGCCCCCCATTTCCTTGCTGCTTGAGACCCTCCGAACCGAAGGTTCAGCGAGGACGCCGATAGCGCCTCCGTCGTCTGCACTCGATTGAATCGCCACCGAGAGCTCCACGGGGCCCTCACCCACCATGGCAGCGCTCACGGTGAGGTCGCGCCATGAATCGGCGTCGACGGCATCTAGCTTGATCTCGGCGGTGCCGGTGGTTCCTTCGGCGTTCAGCGTGATGGTCGCGAGCTCGCCGGGCCGCAAGGCCGAAGGGGAGAGCCCCGCGAAGGCGCGAAACTCCTCTCCTTGTCCAAGGACGATCGAAGTCTTGAACGGACGGGCTGGGGTCAGGCCGAAGCCTCTGCGGCTGACGCTGCCGATTCGAACGAGCGGCAGCTCCGAAGCACTCTTCGCTGAGAATGGCGGAGCGAACGTCGAGTCGTCCGCGCGCGCGAAAGTGACGCTCGCCACGGCTGCGAACTCGACTTGGCCGATGAACGCCACAGCGAACTCATCGGGGACGTGGGTCTTGCCCCGCAGCAGCGGTGAAGAGAAAGTCGCGACCTGCATGTTGCCGTGGCGCTGGAGCTCGGCCTTCAGCGCGCCCATGAGCTTCTCGCCTTCCTTGTACAGATACACGCGGGCCTCCTCGGGCTTCGCGCGACGGTCGAGCGAGCGCGCAGAGACAGCGACCTCGATGGAGACGTGGTTGAACCCACTTGCGGCGGAGGGGATGGCACCGCGCACATACTTCAGGTGGTCGCGCCCGAGGAGCGTAGTCGCCGGGACACGGTCCCCGCTTGGCGAGACGAGCTCGGTGGAGCCAACGCCACCCTCGGCGGTTCCCACCCAAGGCGCGGTCCCGTCGGTCCCGCCGCTCGCCTTCAGGGTGGCGAGGACTTCTAGCTTTCGGGCCGGCTCAGCTGCCTCTACGCCCTGGTAGATCCGCCGAAAGGGAGTCGATGCCGAAACCTCATCTGGGCTCGCCGCGTCACCGCCGCATGCGGCTAATAGACAAGCACCGAGGGCTATCCGAAGCGAACACGGGAGTTTCGTCCTCGGCGATTCGATCGTGGGGGGCGACGGAGAACTGTGGCCGAGCTTCATGGCCCCAGGATACGCATCTTCGCCCCCGGCGCGAGGTCAAGATGACCGCTTCACCATCTTGACGGCCGTGCCGTACGCTACGACCTCCGCCGCGTTCTTAGCGACCTCGCTGGTCGCGAAGCGGAAGCCTAGGATGGCGTCAGCACCCAGCGCAAAGGCATCTGCCTTCATGCGATCGATGGCTTCTTCGCGGGCTTCCGCAATGACCTTGGTGTACTCGTGAACTTCACCGCCCACGAGGCCCTTGAAGGTGCCCATGATGTCGTTGCCGAGGTGGCGTGCCCGCACGGTTGTGCCGCGAACGAGCCCGAGCGCCTCGGTGATCTCAAAGCCAGGAACCTCCGATGTAGTGACGATCAACATGGTCTAGCGCTCCACATGGCGGTAAGGGTCCAGCGGGATGGCGCGGATGCGGCGCCACAGCACGGTCAAGAAAAGGAGCGTGAAGCCAAGGAGCGAGCTCAGGATCAGACCCCGATGGAGGTAGCTGATGCCTTCGTTGGTCGCAACGGCCCAAACAGCGAGTGCGAAGGAGAGAGCCGTCGCAGCGATCAGGAGGAACCAGCCGGCTCCCACCGTCCCTTGGTAGAGGGGGTCGAGCTCCAGGGCGGCCCAGTCGTAGTCGGCTGGCTCACGGGGAGCGATGCGGCGGGCTAGGACGTCCAAGGCATGGTGCTCGGCGACGCGGTGCACGAGTTCCGGCTCGGCCTCCATGCGGCTTTCGAAGCGCAGCGACTCCTCGGGAGTCATCTCGCCGTCGGCGTAGGCCATGGCGAGCAGCTCTTCTTCGCTCGGCTCGGCGTCAGCGCTCGGTGATGTGTGGTTCTGGGCGTTCATGACAGGTGAGCTACTGCACTCCGGCGGTCCTTATTCTGTGGCGCACGTGCGCCTGTCGGTTTCGTCATCGGATTGAACCTCATGACAGAATCCCCGCGTGATCGCTATCTCGGTCTGAGCGCTTGCCGCGGCTCTTCCGCGCAGGCGCTGTGGCGACAACGCCCTCGATCTGGTCCGCAAGGAAGGTCTTGAGGCGCTTGCGGGCGTGGAAGAGTCGGGACATCACGGTGCCCTCCGGTACGGAAAGGGCCGTGGCAATGTCCTTGTAGGAGAGCTCTTGGTAGTGGCGCAGCACGATGATCTCTCGATCCCGGGCCTTCAGCTTGTCGAGTGCGACGGTGAAGGCGAGGGACTGCTCTGCGGACTCGGCCTGGAAAGACGGGCGCTCCGCGCCCTCGTCCACAATGTCCCAGCTCGCGTCCTCACCGTCCTCGTTCGTTCGGTGAATAGAGCGCTCGCGCAGGCGTCCCTTCTTGCGGAGGAAGCTGAAGCAGGTGTTCCGGAGGATCCGGTGGAACCAGGGGAGGAACGGCTGGGAGGGGTCGTAGCTCTCCCGGGCCTTGTACGCCTTGATGAAGGCTTCCTGGGTGAGGTCCTGGGCGTCCTCATGGGACCCCACGAGGGACCTCGCCGCCTGGAATGCGCTGGCGCGGACTTTTCGAAATAGAGTCTCGAATGCGTCGGTACTGCCCATGCGGGCAGCTGTCATGAGCTGAGTGGCCTCGATTTGCATCTGTGACCGGTCGTACTCCGGCGCTGCGGGTGCATTCGAGGAATCTGACGATTCGTTTCGAATCGGCGCCTCGGCCGTGCCTCCTTTTGGGCCGTCTTCCGACGGCTCTTCCTTGTCCGGACTCATGGGGACTTCCATTTCACGACAACGGGCCCCGCGTTGCCACCTGGAGGACGTGTCCAGCGGCCCGATCGATCGCCCCGGGCGGACCTAGGCGCCGTGCGGCTTCCTGAAGGCCCTTGGCGTACTCAGCTCGTACGTCGTCGTTCCCGAAGGCATCCGCCACCTGGCGAGCCACGCGGTCCATCGGGCCGTGGCCGCGGAAGCAGTGTTCCGGCAGGACTTCGCTCCCCGCCAGCAGATTCGTGGAGGCGAAGAACGGGCACGTCACCACGTGGCGATAGACCCACGTGTCGAGACGTTTTCCGACGCGGTAGATCACAACAGTGGGCAGCCGATGGTGGAGGATGTCCGTGAGGATCGTCCCCGACACGGCGAAGGCGGCGCGCGCCTCGGCCAGATGATCGTGGAGGCCGCCGACCACGAGGCGTGCCCGCTCGCCGCCTTGGGTGTTCTTCAGGATCTCTTCGATGAGCCCCTGATGTTCAGGCGTGGACTGGAGCACCTGCACCTCGGCGTCGGGTTGCTCTTTCAAGAGATCTCCGAGCGCCTGAATCATCCACGGCAGGTTGCGGTTGATGACGCCGCGGCGACTGCCGGGGAGCAGCGCGAGCACGCGGCTCTCGGGCTTCGGTTCCGTGACCGGGACGTGGCTGAGGGCGTCGAGAAGCGGGTGCCCGATGTGGGCCGTGGCCACGTCGTGGCGCGCGTACCAGTCGGGTTCGTGGGGGAGGATCGTCAGGGCGCGGTCGATCACCTTGCGGTAGGCCCCGACTCGCCATGGGGCCCATGCCCAATACTGCGGCGCGACAACGTGCACGACCGGTGCGCCGTAGCGTCGAACGATGCGGGCGAGGGGAACGTGCAGGGCGGGGGAGTCCACGACAACCACCACATCTGGCCGCGTCTCGCGCACGTGCCGCGCCGCGTCCTCAAGGAGGCCGACGTAGTACGGGAGCGATTGAATGACGCTGTCGAATCCCATCTCGGCCCGGGCCACAGGGTCGCCGATCGTCGTGACGCCGAGGGCCCGCAGGCGGTCGCCGCCGATCGAGACGATCTCGGGCCGCGGAGCCCCTTGCTCCTCCGCCATTTTCCACAGTGCCTTGGCGAGGCTCGCTCCGTGGATCTCCCCGGAGGCTTCCGCTGCGGAAAGGAACACGCGGAGCGGCCGATCTTTCGGGAGCTCGAACGCCGGGGTTTCGGAAAGCTCTCCGTTGCCCGCCGCGACGTCCGCCTTGATGTCGTACTTGATCCGGCTGCGAAACGGCACGTGGGCCAGGTAGCGCAGGGGGGCGACGAGGCCTCCACCCACGGCGCGGGCGAGCTCGAGCCGCGCTGCGGTTCGGGGCATCATGCCGGTGGGGGCTGGAGGTGCAGCTTCATGAACGGGACGGGTTTCAACCTCGGGAGACTTCACGACGGCGAGCATACGTCCCAGTGACGCCAGATCCTCGGCTCGATGGGGTTTCACTTGCAGTCCAAGGGGGAGCCGCCAGCTAACATGGGCCGCGCCATGGCCCGGATGCTCCTCTTCTTTGTCGTCGTGATCTTCTGCACGCGCCTCCTCGCGAGGGTGCCTGTGGTGGGAGCGATCTTCCAGATCCCGTTCTTAGGGTTCTGGTTCACGGCGATCTTGCTGTCCGGCTTGGCCGCCAAGCTTGGGTCGGATGCCGTGGACTACTCGGCGAGGCGCCGTCTGGTGCAGAGCCTTGGATCCGTGGACACGCCCCATCACAAGGGCAAGCTAGGCGCGCTTCTCTTGAGCCAAGGGCGCGCGCGGAAAGCGATCCCGCTCTTGGAGGCGGCCGTGGAAGGGGACTCGACTTCCCTGGAGTGGCGGTACCAGCTCGGCCTCGCTCGCCTGCGCGGCAAAGCGGACGCTTCCTTGGCGCTCGCGTCCTTCGACTCGGTTCTCGCCGAGGACGACGACTTCAAGTTTGGCGCGGCGATGCTGATGTCCGCGGAGGCGGCGCTCGCTGCCGGGTATCCCGACAACGCGCTGCTGCGCGTGGGGCGCTTCGAGCGCGAGCAGGGGCCTTCGCCTTCGAGCGCCCTCCTGCGGGCGAAGGTCCTCAAGAAGGCCGGCCGTCGGCTTGAGTCGAACGCCGCCCTCGACGAGCTCCCCGAGCTCTTCAAGCGCGCCACCAAGCGTGAAGCGTCCCGAAGCTGGGCAATCCGCCTGCGGGCTCTCGTTCTGCGACTCATTCCCTAGGGCGAATCCCGAAGGGGCTCCGGTCCAGTCGCCTGGGCGGTCGATTTTCGACCTATGTCCCAGCTGCTCCGCATCGTCCCCGGGTGTTTGCTCGTCCTAGTCGCACTCGCCTTCGCCCCGAGTGCCGAGGGACGTCCAGTCCCCCAGCGCACCGACAAGCACGTCCAATTCGGGTTCAGCCTGAGCGTTCCTTCGCAGTTCGAAGCGCGCCCTGTTCCCGCCGAGACGCCGGGGCTCGTCGCCAACTACGCACCCAAGGATGCTCCCCTGGATCGGCGCTCGCCGCTGATGCAGAGCGTTTGGCGCGTGGAGTTGGGCGAGTCCGGTCGCGCCTCCGCTGAGTACGCCCTGCGCCGCTGGGTGCTAGACACTCTCTCTCCGCTCTCCCTGGAGCCGGTGCGCTCGGTCAAGCGCCGCTTTGGGCGTGATCCCCTGCGCTTCGAAGGGACCGCGCTGACGGAGGAAGGCGGCGAGGAGGCACTCTTCGTGCACGCCTGGGTTGGGGACGCTGACCTGATCGTCTTCGTCGGCGAGTGCGAGCCGAGCAGCCTGCGCCGTGAGCGTCGCGCTTTCGATCGCACGGCCATGAGCTTCAAGTTCTTCAGCCAGTCCGAGGAAGAGGAGGCGCGCAAAAAGTGGGAGCGGCACTACCGCCGGACCTCGCTCAAGCACAAGGAACGACGTATCGACGTCGCCACCGCGGCAGTGGACGGCTGGGCGATACGCGACACCGAGCACTCCTTGATTCTCTTCCACGGGGCGTCCAACTCACCCGTGCTGTCCAAGATCGCCGACAACCTAGTGGCTCTTCGGCGCCGCTTTGCCAGGGACTTCCCGCCGGACAAGCCCATCGACTCCCTATCCGTGGTGCGCGTCTGCCGCGACCGCGGCGAGTACCTGACCTACGGCGGGAACCCGAGTACCGTCGGCTACTTCCATCCGCGCGCCCAAGAGCTCGTGCTGTACGACGCCCGGGTCGACTCGTCGGAGGAAATGCCCGACGATCATCAGACGATGCGCACCCTCTATCACGAGGCGTGCCACCAGTACTTGCACCACACGGCGAGCTCCATGAGCCCGCACTCCTGGTACGACGAGGGGTCCGCGGAGTTCTACGCCGGGGCCGCCTTCAAGGGCGGGAAGGTCGTTTCGATTCTCGGCCTCGATGGGCGCGAAACGTTCCTGCGCAGCTCCGATACGATCCGCAGGCTGCCGAAGCTGGAGACGCTGCTTGCCATGAGCCAGTCCCAGTTCTACGCGGACGCCGACGTGAACTACACCATGGGCTACGCCTTCGTCCGCTTCCTTCGGACGTCGGAGGCTGCCGAGCTACGCGAAGAGTGGAGTTCGCTGCCGAAGCGCTACTTCGAGGCGCTGCGCGACACCTGGCGTGGGGAGGCCGAGAAGCTAGCGCTCGCCGGGCTCACCAGCGCGGGGTACCAGAGCGCCGTCGAGCGCGCGCGGGAAGTGGCTCTCAAGGCCGCCCTCGTCGGGGTCGACCTCGAGAGCCTCGAGTCCGAGTTCATCGCGTGGATTCGCGGCGGCTTCGTGGACTAACGATGGCTCATCCAACCGCTACTGGGAGAAGTAGCCGGTGATGAAGCGCACGTCGGGCACGGGGATCGACTGCACCCCGTCGTCGTAGACGCACGTATCGAAGAGCGGCGTCCCTGTGATGCCCAGCGCGGCCACGTCGACCACCTCCGCATCGGGGATGACCACGAACATGAACCGAGCGTCGTTCGTCTCCCTGAAGTTGATGTCAGGGTACTGCCGAGCGTGAGCCTTGCCGTTGACAACGGCGGCCGTTCCCGAAGTGAACGCGGAGGAGGGCGACGGGTACTCGGAGTAGTTCTCGAGCTCGTCGAAGGCAATCGACGAAGGAATCCCGCTGAGGCCACCCGCAGCCTGGGACAGAGTGAGCGGGACGCTGAACGCCAAGTCTCGGAAGTTCGACTGAGACCCAGCGCTCAACGGGATCTGTCCGAAAAGCCCAGACTCAATCCGCAGACGCGAGACGGCTCCGACCCCAAGCTCTCCGCTCATGCCCGTATCTGGATCCACGGGCCCTTCGTAGGCGATGTACACCGAGGCGTCGAGGTTCAGGGGATCCAGCACGATGTCCTTGGGCGCTTGGAAGACAAACGGCAGCACGCCAATGGTGTCGTCGTAGCCAAATCCGTCCACTCCGTCGGGGCCTGATTCAAAGACGGCGACCTCGCCGTTGCGTCCGAGCACGTACGCGAAATACACGCCCCTGTTGAAGCTGAAGCCCGCCATGCGCTGGGTCACGGCCAGCTCGAAGGGGGCGTCCACTAGGGAGGGCACGGTCTTACGCACGGCGAGGGTCAGCGGGCTAATGATCGAGATCGTGTTGTCGAGCTCGTTGCACACGAGGATGTCCTCGTCGAGGGGATCGAACGCGATGCCCCGCGGACCATTGCCGACGGTCACCACCGCAAGCACTTCGTGGAAGGTCGCCGACGCGGGGTTGATGTCGATGATCGACACCTGGTCCGTGTCCTGACTCGTCACGCAGAGGATGTCGAGGTTCGGGCTCAGTCCCATGCTGGTGACGCTGGGCACGGGGATTCGTTCCACCGGGAACAGCCGGTTGGAATTCAGCACCGTCACCTCCTCGCGCACGCTGTCGACGACGTAGAGGAACTGTCCGATCTGCTGGCGTACGGAGTACGGGTTGCAGAGACCGACAACCGTTTGTCCAAAGCTCGGGCCGTAGAACCCCTCGGGCCCGATGCGTCCGCGCAGTAGCCCGGTGGGGGGAGCGCCTACGTCAAGATCCGGGAAGGGGTTGCCCGGGATGAGCAGGTTGCTGCCTGAGTCCACGCTCGTGGGCTCGTCCCCGTCGATCGCCGGGGAAACGCAGTGCCCCGGGAAGATCAGCCGCGGCGGATTGGGGTGCATGGGGAAGCTGACCAGGTTGGGCGCACCGGGTTCGAGCGTGATGTCGGGGTTCGGGCTGAGGGACTTGAGCCCGTCCAGCGCGCAGACGTTGCCGCCGCCCGCCTGGCATCCGAAGGGAGGCGGCGCGTTGTTGAACACGAGATCGAGCGACGCGCCGTAGTGCGCGTCGGAAGCATCGGCGAGGGTGGGCGATCCCGCGAGAATGCTATCCAGGTTCATGTCCAAGGTCAGCGTGAAGACACCCGCCGAGCCCCCGTCCACCGTGGTGGTTCCGGGGTTGAGGAGCGGACGCGCCGATGGGTTCTGAGTGACGTTGGGGTTGAACTGAAAGCGCGACTCGCCCTTGAGGGGAAAGGGATTGCTCGAGAAGTAGCTGCCTGTCGATTGGCCAAAGCCGTTGAGGTCCACCACCGAGAGCCCGGGGCGAGAGCCGCCCCGGGAGAGCAGCAGCGACTCCGGTACAACCGGGGCGTTTGTGATCGAAGCGCCTCGGTTCACCAGGAAGCGGAAGGACACGGCGCTTTGGCCTTGGAGGCCGGCCAGGTCGAGCAAGCGATCCTGATGGATCTCCACCTCGACCCTCGCGAACTCTAGGTTCTCGAACATCCCCCCCGGGTCGAGGCCGTCAAAGGGACGGTCGGGAACGACGTCCCAGGTGGTGAGGTCGTAGGGTGAGCGTGGGACCACGTTGTAGGCGCGTGGGGACGGCGCGGCGAGCGGCGCCTGGGTGAGATCGATGGATCCCAGGTTTGCGGGGCCGATCAGAGCCCCAACGCTCGCGGGCTGCAGCGCCTTGGTGAAGCGAATCTCGGGGCGCGTCAGTGGATCGACCGCCTGCTGTTCGTCGCGTGGATTGGTCTTAGGTAGCCCATTGAAGTAGACGACCTCGGGGGCGCTCATGTCTGGACCGACCACGGCGGAGGCGACCGCAGGAGTCAGGAGTCGCACCTGGGTGGTACTGCACAGACTGGAGGGAATGCGGAGCTGCAGCGGCGCTGCCGTCGGGAACGACTCGAAGGTCGACAGGTCGTCGTCCGCGTCCATCACGACCATGATCGAGCTCGGCGCGGCGAAGGCGGCAGCTCCGGGGAGCTGCGGCGCCTCGACCCCTGGGAACCCGATGGCCTCATCGCGGGAAATCTCAAGTTCGCCGGAGCCATTGACAGTGACCCATTCCTCCAGTTCTCCCGCCGCGTTGCGCGTGAACCCGCCAATCAAGACGCGGGCTGGAACGGTCACTTCCTCGGCCGTGACCGGGTCAAAGGTGATCAGCTCGAACACGTCGTCGTAGCAGGTGCCCTGGCCGGTGCAAATGTTGGCGCACCCCGACTCTGGGTCTACGGCGTCCGTGAACTGCGCGAGGAAGAACTGGTTTCCAGCGCGCCCGTCCGGAAGCACCGCTTCGTTCGGGAAACCCACGGTTGGCTTGACCGAGTTCCCCTCTGCAACGAGGGTCTCCAAATCGGTGAGGGTGCGCAGCTCGACTTCGGACTGACCACCCGAGCCATCGTCCACCAACCCGATGTGTGGAAGCTGAAGGCCGAAGCCGTTGCTGACGGAAACCAGCGAGAAGTCAGGGTCTCCGGCTGGAGGGGTCACCGTCCCGCCTGAGTCGGATGAATCAGAGCATCCAGCTGCGAGGAATCCGCTCGCGAGTCCGAGGGCGATCAGAGGGCGTGTGGCGATGGAGTAGGGCGAGGGGCCATCGTTGCCCTGGGAAGGGCGGTGGGAATGCGTGCTCAAAGCAGTATGGTTCGATCGGGCGGGGTCTGGCGTGGAAGCTGGGAAGTCGGCCAGTGGCGATGCGTTTGAAACCGCACGCTTTTCTGGCACGTGGGGGCGCAGCAAACCTCGTTCCAGCGCTCGTCATCCCGCGGGCGGGGCGGCTAGGCACGGTTGCTATGGGACGATGTGCGGCATCGCACGTCTTGCGTCAAGCCCCGTGGCGAAGGCCCCTAGACTTCATGGGAGAAGGCCTAGAATGTCTCTATGCTCGTTACCGCCTCCCTACTCGTCGTCCTCGCCGCGCCTCTACTCAGTGCTGCGCCCCCTCACGTCGCAGCATCTCTGCCGGCGCCGCGTACGCTCGACAAGACCTCGAAGAAGATCGACGCCTTTCTCACGGACAGCTCGGCCTTCGGATGGTCCGGAACCGTCCACCTTCAGCGCGGAAACAAGAAGGTGTTTTCGGGTGCCTACGGCCTAGCCGACGACGAAAGCGGGCGCCCTTGCGAAGTCGACACGCTCTACGAGATCGGTTCGCTGACCCAGTCGCTCACGGTGACCGCTGTGTTAGCCCTTGTGGACGAAGGCAAGCTGGGGCTCGCGGAGCCGCTATCAAGCTATGTCGCGGAGGCGCCGGACTATGCGACCAAGATCACCGTCGCACACCTATGCCAAGGCACCTCCGGATTCGCAGGGGGAGTCTCGGTGAAGGCGGATGCCTCGCGGGAGGATGCGCTCGTCAAGCTGCTTAGCCGGGCCCCGAAGAGTCCCGCCGGGGAAGTCCACAAGGCCTGGGACGACGGGTTCATCTTTCTGGCCGGAATCGTCGAACAGGCTTCGGGCAAGAGCTTTGAGGCCTACTTGCAAGAGGCGATCTTCGAGCCATCCAAGGCGGGCCCTGCGGCTTTCGTTGGGGGCGAGGTCGACCCGGCTCTCGAGGCCGTCGGCTACGAGCGTGGTAAGCCGCGCCGTGCTTCGAAGTCGCCGTTCGGCAGCTACGGATGGAACTACCGCGGCGCCGGTGGGCTCGTGACCTCTGCGCCAGAGTTGGCCAAGGTGCTGGTCGCGTTGCAGGCAGCCAAGCTCCTGAAGAAGGAGACGCTGGCGGTCATGGCTCGCCGGGGTCCCGACGATCACGGTCTCGGCTGGGGTATCGACCGGGACTATCACGCGAGCTGCGACCGGCTCGAAGCCGGCGGCGAGACCCAGGGCTTTCGCTCGTTCGCCTCGGTCAACCTTGGGACGCAGCTCGTGACCGTCGTGCTCTCCAACCGCAGCGACTGCCCCGCGCGCTTCATGGACACGATCGTGCGCGATATTGCATCCGGTGAGAAGCTCTTGACCAAGCAGTCGTTCTACCCGCCGGAAACCGTGAAGTGGTCAGCCAAGGACCTCGACGCCCTTGTCGGCACCTGGGTGGACGGAGAGGGGTCCGAGCTTGAGCTGACGCGTTACGGCAATCGCTCGCTAGCCGCCGAGGCGTACCGTTTTTCATTGGCCGCAGGGACGAGCGAGACCAAGCGCGCGGTCTTTGCGCCGATCGCGAAGCGCGAGCTGGTGAACCACTCTTGGACGCCGGGGGCCAAGGTCTCGCAGCTCGTGTGGAACGGCAAGCGGGGTGGGAAAGGGGAGCTCACGCTTACGGATCCCAGCGGCAAGAAGTGGGTGCTGCACCCCGAGGGGTGACGCGCTTGGGGGGAAGGCAGAGCGGGTCCTTGGGGCGCAACTCCTGTCGCCGCTTAGCGCTTTCGTAGGGTCGAGACGGGTGATGGGGGAAACCCGTGTTCCCCTCAGGGTTGCGACGCTCAGGGTCGAAAAATCTCCCATGTACGCGGCCATCATGAAAACCACTTGGCCCATGTCGGGGGCTCAGTAGGTGCGGTCTATGCAACGATCGCGAGTTGGAATCGGCAGGTCGCTGACGCTCAGGAGCAAGCTCTTGCTCTTGATCCTCGGAGTGAGCTCGTCGCTCGTGCTCACGATGATCTTGCTGGGACTGGACGCGGTCCAGCGCACCAGTGAAAAGGCGCAGGTCATCAGCCGGGAAGCCCTTGAGCATCAGGCCCTAGAGCACATGGCGGCGATCACCCAGGAGAACGCCGCTCGCAATTCCTTGGTCCTGGACCAAACGATGGCTGAGGCTGATCTGCTCGCCGCCGCAGCACGCGAGTATTTTTCGAGCCCAGAGCGCTATGCCGCGATCGGCGCGCTCCAAGGAGACACCAACCTGCGCCGATTGCCGGGCGGCGAGCACGTCGAAGGTGAGGGGGAAGCTGCGACCATCCACGTCCCGAACTTCCTTGAGCCCGAGGGGGTGGTCGCTCAGAACGTTCTGATTGGGCGCGTGCTGGATCCGCTTGCGGAAGCTGTCCTAGAGAGGAACCCGTTCTCGATCGCTGCGTACTGCATCGTGAAGGACAACCTCGTGAGGTACTACCCACGGGCAGATCTCGGGCTGCCGCCGGACTTCCGGATCGTCGATGAAGACCTCTTTGCGAACGTTGCCCCCGGGGCCAACCCTGAGCGCCACAACCTGTGGACATCCGTCTACGACGATCAAGCGGGTTTGGGGCTCATGGTGTCCGCGACTGCGCCCATCTACACCCACAGTGACGAGTTCGTTGGGATCGTCGGCGTCGACTTCGCGCTGCATGACTTCAAGGACTCGATCGAGGAAGCGACGCTCGCAGGCGATAGCTACTCCTTCATGATCGACGGCAGCGGACGCGCCATCGCCTTCCCCGAGCAGGCTTTCGAGGAGCTGCTCGGCCGCTCAAGAGAGAAGGATGAGACCGGCGTGGATCTGAGTGGTCTCAGCGGTCAGGTGGGGAAGATCCTCGCGGCCATGCAGCGCGGTGAGAAGGGCGTCGAGCGTCTCTCAACGGGGGGGCTCACGAAGCTCATCGCGTTCACGCCCCTCGGCAGTGAGGGCTGGAGTCTCGCCACGGTGGTTGACTGGGACACCGTCATCAGCGCGGTCTCCTCGCTGCAGCGGACCCTCACCGAAGATGCTGCCGAGCTCGCCATCCAGAAGGTCATCCCGTTCAGCATCCTCGTGCTGCTGGTCGCCATCTCCATCGCATCCTATCTTGCCTATCGCCTGACCCGTCCCCTGCGGCAGCTCACCGCCGCGACAGCGGCGATCGGTCGCCGCGAGTGGGATGTTGAGATCCCCACCGAGGGTAGCGACGAGATCGGGGCCCTAGCGCGGACGGTCGCGGAGATGGCTGGGCAGCTCCATGAGCTCATCGGCGGCCTCGAGGAACGCGTCGAAGAGCGCACGGGTGAGCTCCAATCGGCCCTTGGCCAAGCCAAAGCCGCCGTGGAGGCTCGGACGCACTTCCTGGCCAACATGAGCCATGAGATTCGAACCCCCCTCAACGGCGTGATCGGGATGGCGAGCCTGCTGGAGCAGTCCACGCTAGACCCTGAGGCAACGCAGCACATCGAGGTCATTCGGACCTGCGGTGAGTCACTTCTTGCCACGATCAACGACATCCTGGACTTCTCCAAGCTCGACGCTGGGAAGGTGACCCTCGAGGAGCTTCCATTCCATCCCGAGAGCCTGATCCAGACGTGCATCAAGGTGTTCGAGCAACAGGCGTCGACGAAAGAGCTGCGGCTCGTGCCAAGGCTCGGATATCTGGAGACCTGGCTTGCGGGAGACGAGACCCGAATTCAGCAGGTGCTGACCAACCTCATCGCGAACGCGATCAAGTTCAGCGAGAACGGCGAGATCGCCGTGGGATACAGCAAGACCGAGGAGACCGACCTGACGGCGACCGTGCGATTCGAAGTCGTCGACCAGGGAATCGGGCTCTCTGAGGAAGCCGTGGAGAGGCTGTTCACGCCCTTCATGCAGGCAGATTCAAGCACGACGCGCCGGTACGGCGGGACCGGACTGGGTCTCTCCATCTGCAAGCGCTTGGTCGAACAGATGAGTGGCGAGATCGGTGTCGCGAGCGTCGAAGGAGAGGGCAGTACGTTCTTCTTTGAGGTTACCTTTGCCAAGGTGCGTGACGCTGCCCCCGGGTTCCAGGAGACGCTGCCGGTCGGGGCGAACGATCCGGCCACGCTCCGCGTTCTCGTCGCCGAGGACAATCGTGTCAACCAAGAGGTGGCCCGTCGCATGGCGCTCAAGCTGGGCGTATCCGTGGACATGGCCGACAACGGAGAAGAAGCGGTCAATGCATGGAAGGAGAGAGGCTACGACATCATCTTGATGGACATGCAGATGCCTGTCCTCGATGGCGTGATTGCAACGCGGCGTATTCGCTCGTTCGAAGGCATCGCTCAGCCTCAGATCATCGCGCTCACGGCGAATGCCATGGAGCACGATCGGCAGGCTTGCATGGACGCAGGCATGGACGACTTCCTCGCCAAGCCGATCCGCCTAAGCGACCTGCGCCGTGCCCTTGGACTCCGGCCGGAAGTAGCGGCTGCCTGAGGCCCCGTCGCGGACTTCTAGCCCTCGACCGTCAGGGTCCGCCACCAGAATGCATGGTGCTCGCGCACGCCAGCGGCGACGGTATGTTCATCGACCCAGCGAATGCGATCGATCTCGCGGAACGGGCCGATCTTCTGGCTGCCGCAGACGACGTAGAGATCCTCGAGGCCTTCTTGTGCGATGAAGGCAACGTAGTCTTCGTTGGGCGAGTACTCAAAGCTGTGGATCCTGTCCCAGGGGTCGCTGAACTCCACTTCCTCCAGCGTGAGTCCGCCGTCCTCCTTAACGGCGTAGGCCGAGCACATGTGGGCTTTGCCTTGGTAGACGGAGTAGCTGGAGTACGGGCTCAGCCACTGATCCTCGAGGAGCTCGCCATCGCGGTGCTCGATCCAGGCCATGCGTGTCCCCGTCGAATCGGGCCGCGCCGCAAAGATCATGTTCTCGGACGGCTCCACCAAGTAGCCGTTCATGCCGATGCCGAACTGCTTGTCGCGCACGTAGACGAACGCGTAGTGACCGCCGCTGGATGAGAACTCGGGTAGGGCCGCCGTATCCGCATTGACCTTGACCACGTCTCCGTTCACTTCAATTCGCAGACGCGGGTACGTGACGGTCTCGGGCCGCTCGTAGCCCTTGATCTGCTTCTTGATCACGTTTCGCACAAACGCGTGGTGCTTGCGGTCCTTGGAGTACGCCGTCTGCCGGATGTAGCCCCTGTCCCGATGCAGCACTTCGTCCTCGGAACCGCCCACGGAAATGAGGACTCCGCGCGCCGTGTCGTCGTGGGCCGCGCCGATGGCTCGGGTCCCGTCTTCGCTGATCCCCGGCGCCCTGTAGGTCAGCGCCCACGGGTAGATCTCGCTGGTCTTCCTGCGGAACCTCTTGCCCGAGCGGTGCCCGAAAACTAGGCAGGCACGGTTCAAGATGGGCTTGCCGCTTGGATCCAGCCGGTAGTCGGGCTTCGTCCAGTAGGCAAAGCTGTTCCCATCGTCGGCCATGACAGCCGGGCCAACCCAGTCCTCCTTCGCGACGCTCTTGCCGTCCACGTAAACAGACCACTTCTCGGATCGGTTCTTGTTCACCTTGGCGGTCGCCATCAGGACGTGCTCGCCGTTCTCGCTGTAGACGGGCTTGAGCCCCTTGTGCCCGTAGCCAATGTCATCGCCATCCAAGAAGGCGTAGATGCGGTCCTTCTTAGCCGCGTAGAACGCGACGCGGGTTCCATCGGGAGAGAAGGTGAACGGGAGGTACTCCAGTTCCGCGGGCTTGTCGATTTGCTCCGCCATGTGGGCGGCGGCGAAGCCCTCGGGGATGGTCGCGACCAGGTGGTCGGAAGAGGCTTCGCTCTCTGGGGTATCCGACTGGAAGCAAGTGGCGGCAGACGCAGAGGTCGAGGCAGACCCCAGGATCAATAAGATGGCGTGGGCGAGCATGCGATACGGGGGAAGAGATGGGAGAGGGCCGGGGAGCCCACCGCATTTTAGCAGCTAGTGGTGCGTAACAGGAGTCCCTTGAATATGTACGAGTGCCATTTGCGCCCTGACAAGGCGCATTGACGGCAGCGTAGCCGTAGTTACGTCAAGGAAATGCAACGCAGTCAGGGCTCGAAGGGTGCCGTACATATTCAAGGGACCCCTGTTACGCACCACTAGGGCACACGCTTCGCGAAAGCCCTGAGTGAAAGCACGTAGAGCACGCCCGTGAGGGCCAGCATGGGGGCCACGTAGCGCCAGTCGAGCTGGTCCTTCATGACGATCTCCATGAACACCTTGATGTCCACGAGGCGGTACAGCGAGTAGTTCGTGATCGTCTCCACGAGGTAGATCGCAAAGGTCAGGATCGAGCCGAAGAGCATCACGAAGCTGATCCTCAGCGGTTCTGACCCCAGGGACGACCAAAGGAACGCGATGCTGTACACGGCAGCCAAGAACGCGGTCATGTGCACGGAGCAGCGCAGGAGGTCCGGCCATTCCATCGTTTGGTCGACGAGCTGGAGCAGCCACGGAACCGTGAGGCTGGTCGCGAAGACCGGCAGCGCCACCGCGAGGAGTCCGAGCACGTAGCGCTCGGTCAGCAGTCGCAGACGCGACACGGGGCGCGCGAGCCACAGCTCCATCGTGCCGCGGTGGGCTTCGCCAGCGACGGCGCCGGATGCGAACAAGATCGCTGCCGCCGTGCCGAGGGTGCTGCAGCCCTTGAAGAAGTGCTGGCCCACGACGTAGCCCGCGACGCCGCCCTTGTCGACCTGGTCCACAAGGTCTTTCAGCATGGGAACCGGAGACGCGAGGGCCTTGATGCCACCGATGTTCTCCATGAAGTTGGGCCACCAGTAGATGGCCGCGGCCAGCATCATCTCGAGCACGAGAAAGAAGCCGAAGCCGTAGAGGGCGTAGCCCCGCAGTCCGCGAATCATCTAAGTACCCTCCACGCCGTAGAGCGAACGATACAGTTCGCGCAGGCTGAGCTTGCCGTGCTCCAGCCCGATAGGTGCCGGGAGCGAATCGGCCGAGCTGATCGCTGCCAGCAGCGCGCGTGGATCGTCCGACGAAAGCAGCACCTGAACGTCTGACCCGTCGACGCGCAGGCTCTCCAGCCAGTCGCCGCCGAGGGCGATCTCCGCGCTGCTTAGGTCCGTACCGTCCGGATAGGTCACGCGAACGAGGCGCGCCGCGCGCTCGGACACGGACGCCGCGGTCTCGTCCGCGATGAGCTTGCCCGCGTTGATAAAGATGAGTCGCTCGCAGGAGCGATCGACCTCGCCGAGGTGGTGGGAGGAAAGCAGGATCGTCGTGCCGGAAGCCGCGTCGGCCTCGATGCGATCGAGCACCTCGCTGCGCTTGGCCGGATCGAGACCTTCGGAGATCTCGTCAAGAATCCGCACGCGCACTTCGGGGGCCATCGCCGCCGCAAACACCAGCTGGCGCTTCATGCCGTGGCTGTACCCGCGCACTCGTTTGTCCAGGGGCAGCCCCATGTCGGCGGCGGTGGCCTCGGCGCGCTTCACGGCGGCGCGGTCCCGACCGCGCAGGAGGAACGCGAGGTGGTCCTTGCCGTTCAGCTCGCCGTAGAGATGCAGCTCGCCCGGGGCGTAGGTCGTGCGCTGGCGAATCTTGAGGCCGTCCCCGGACTGACGCAGCCCGTCGACGTGGATTTCACCGGCTTCGGCGGGTACGAGACCCACGAGCAGCCGCATGAATGTGCTCTTCCCGCTTCCATTCGGACCGAGGAGGCCGATCACGCCGCCGGGCGAGATGTCGAGATCGAGGGGCTGGAGCGCGACCTTGTCGCCGAAGCGATGGGTCAGGGCTCGCACCGAGATCGAGCCAGGATCCGTCAGGACGGCTCCTGCGTGGCTCGGGCGGGGTGGGGCGGCGGTGTCCAAGGAAGCTGTGGGTCAGTGGGGTCGAAAAGGGGAGGCCCCGGGTAACGTACCGCCCGTGGGATCCGTTCGTATCGAAGACGAGCTCAAACATGACGTGTTTGGTTCGGTGGAGCTGGTGGCCTGGTCGGATTCGGGGGATCCAGGCCGGGCGCCTGTGCGCATGATCCGTCGCGTGGTGCGTGGGCGTTTTGGCGCAGGCCTCGCTGCTCGGCTTCTGGCACGGCGCGAAGAGCGCGCTCTCAGGCTTCTCCGCGACTCGGGCGCGACGTCCATTGCTGCCTCGCCCAACGTCCCCGAAGAGGCCCTTGCAGAGCTCCGCTCGCTGCCCACCACCCGCGGCTTCACGCCGCGTCCGTCCGATGTCTTTCTTCGCCCGTTTGCCGACGGCTTGCCGCTGCATCGCGCGACGGCACTGCCCCAGAACTTCTTCCAGCTCCTCGAGGACGCCGCGCGGGAACTCCACGCGGTCGGGGTCTGCCACAACGACCTCCACAAAGAGCAGAACATCGTCGTGGGCACGGACGGCCGGCCCGTGCTCATCGACTTCCAGCTCGCCACTCTCCATCCCGGGCGCCCAACGAGCGGCCTGGAAGGTCGCTGGTTCGTCGCCCGCTGCCGAGACGACCTGCGCCACATCCAAAAGCACCGGCGCCGCTACACGCGTGACGGGCGGGGCCCGGAGGAGGAGCAGGTTCCCGACAAGGCGCGCATCAAGCGCACCGGGATCCCACTCGTGTGGATGAAGACCGGCAAGCCCCTCTACAACTTCGTGACCCGCAAAGTCCTCGGCGTCCGCGACGGAGAAGACATGCGCCCAAGCACGGGGCCGTGGCCCGCGTGGGGGCCGCCCATCGCTCCGCCGGTCAAGCGAGACGGGAACCCGTCAGCGCCAGGAAGTTCTTGAGCAGGCGCCGTCCGCCCGCGTGGACCGAGAGGATCGACTCGGGGTGTCCTTGGACGCCCATCACAGGTAGCGAGCGATGCTCGAGCGCCGCGATGTCGCCGTCGCCAGTCCGGCCCGTGATGCTCCACGCGTCGGAGAGCGACGACTCTTCGATGACCAGGGAGTTGTAGCGCGCCATGGGGAACGGATGGGGGAGGCCTTCGAAGAGGCCCTGCCCCGTGTGAGTGATATCGCGGGTCGCGCCGTGGACGAGCTCAGTCGCCTGCCGCAGCCGCGCACCCAGTGCGGTCCCCAGGGCCTGGAGCCCGAGGCACACGCCGAGAACGGGCGGCCCGTCCGCTGCGGCGCAGCGGGCTCGAACCACGTCCTCGGTGCAGCCGGCACCGGAGGGCTCCCCTGGGCCGGGCCCGATCAGAACCCCGCGGATCCCTGGCCCCAAGACGTCCTCTACGCGGGCCTCGGTCCCTCGGTGAACTCGAACCTCCGCCCCGAGGGCCTGGAGCTCCTGGACGAGGTTGAAGGTGAAGGAGTCACGGTTGTCGATAACGGCGATCACGGAAGAGTTGTAGCATTCGGCCGCAGATGAACCCCCTCAAGATTGTCATCGTAGGCGCGGGCGAGGTCGGCCAGCACATCGCCGGGATCCTTAGCCGCGAGCAGCACGCGGTCACGATCGTGGACCCCGACCCGTCGAAGTCCCGGAAGCTGGCGGAGTCCTTCGACCTGCAAACATCCATGGGGGATGGCACCCGTGCGGACGTGCTGATGGACGCCGGGGCTTCCACCGCGGATCTCGTCGTGGCCGTGGCGGACGACGACCACGTGAACCTCTTGGCGAGCGTGATCGCGAAGCGCCTCGGGGCGAAGCGCGTGATCGTCCGCCTGAAGGACACGCGCATCCTCGATAGCTATCACTACTTCTACAAGGACGCGCTGGGGTTCGACGTGGAGATTTCCGTCGAGCAGCTCGCGGCCGAGAAGGTGCTTGAGATGGTGCGCGAGCACCATGCGCTGGAGGTCGAGAGCTTTGCGAACGGAAAGGTCCAGCTGCGACGCCTTCCCTTGAGGACCGCATCGGAGCTGACGAGCGCGCCCCTTGGCGCCGTCCGCATGCCGACCGGTGCCCTCGTGGCAGCGATCTCGCGCCAAGGGGAACTCATGGTTCCTTCGGGGGATTCGGAGCTCAAGGTGGGGGATCAGCTGTACCTCATGGGGACCAAGAAGGGGCTCGACGCCTTCGAGAAGACCGCCGGAGAGAAGGTCGTGTTCAAACGGAGCGTGGTGATCTTCGGTGCAACGGGTATCGGCCGATCGATCGCCAAGTCCCTTAGCGACGAGCGCGGACTCAGCGTCATGGTCATCGAGTCGGACGAGGCCCGCGCCCGGGCCCTAGACCTAGAGTGCAACGGCAGCGTCCGCGTGCTCGTGGGCGACATGATGGACCGCAACGTACTCCAGGAGGAAGGTCTAGCCGATGCGAGCGTGTTCGTGTCAGCCACGGCGGACGACAGCAGCAACATCGTCGCCTGCCAGCTGGCCAAGGCCTTTGGCGTCGAGCGAACCGTGGCCTTGATCGACGGCGCGGGCCTGTCCGAGATCTTCGACTTCCTGGATGGCGTCGACCAGATCGTGAGCCCCCGGGTCGCTTCAGCGAACGCGATCCTCCGCTTCGTCCGCGCTGGATCCCTCGACGCCGTCGCGGTCATCGCCGGCGGGAAGGCCGAGGTCCTTGAGTTCCAAACCGTTCTCTCTGAGGCCACCAAGGTCAAGAAGTTGGGCCTCCCGAAAGGCGTGGTGCTCGGCGCGATCGTCCACGGCGAGGATGTGACCGTCCCGACTGGCGACACAGTGGTCCGCGACGGCGACCGGCTCATCGTCTTCGCCAAGTCTGACGCGATTCCCGAAGTCGAGAAGCAGCTGCGAGACCGCTGATCCACCGCCGACGTACCCCGCAAGCTGACCCCCTCAAGATGATCTTCTCAAGATGAATGGCCGCGCAGTGGCCAAGATGCTTGGCATCGTGCTGATGATCGTCAGCGCGTTCCTCACGCTCCCCGCCATCGTCGGGCTCGGCTACGGCGAGATGGGCGCGATGTGGGGCTTCCTCGCTTCGGCGGGCGTGAGCCTGGTCGCAGGCGGCTCGTTGGCCTTCGCCTTCCGCGATGCGACCCACGACGAGAGCGGCCGCGCGAAGTACTACCGCCGCGAAGGTCTTGCGACGGTCGGTCTGGCTTGGATCGTCGCTGGCGTGGCAGGCGCGCTGCCGTACCTCTTCACCGGCACCTTAGACTCGTTCGTCGACGCGTACTTCGAGTCGGTGTCCGGCTGGACCACGACGGGGTCCACGATCATGTCGGCCCAGGCGATCGATGGCATGGACCACGCGGTTGCGTTCTGGCGCTGCTTCAGCCAGTGGCTCGGGGGCTTCGGCATCGTGATGGTGTTTGTGGTGTTCTTCCCCACGGGAGGGCGGAGCCTCTTTCGATCAGAGGTCCCCGGGGTCAGCCGTGAGGCGGCCCACCAGCGTGTGCGCGACTCAGCGAACATGCTGGCGCGGATCTACTGCCTCCTGAGCGCGGGCCTCCTGGCGTCCCTCCTAGCGGCCGGCATGCCCGGTTTCGACGCAGTGATCCACACGTTCTCGACCATCGCCAACGGCGGCTTCTCGAATCACTCCACGAGCATCGCCTACTTCAATTCCGGTGTGATCGAGCTGATCCTCGTCGCCTTCATGGTGATGTCGGCGCTCAACTTTGCGATCTACGATGCGCTTTTGCGCGGCGGCCCCAAGGGGCGAGTTCGTCCTGCCTGGAGCCGTCTCTACGGCAGCCTAGAGGCACGGCTGTTCCTCGGCCTCGTCGCCTTCGCCACCCTGAGCATTGCGGCGGTGCTTTGGCACACCGAGGGGATCGCTGGCTTCCAAGAGCCCGTTCGCGCGGTCCGCGATAGCCTCTTCCAGGTGGTCTGCATCATCACGACCGCTGGCTTCGCTACCGCTGACTTCGACGCCTGGCCCCAGTACTGCCGCATCCTCCTGATGCTGCTCGCGATTTGCGGAGCCTGCGCGGGCTCGACGAGCGGCGGCCTCAAGCTCGTGCGCATCGTCATCATGCTGAAGGCGGCCTTCGTGAGCGTGCGCCGGATGGCCCGACCGCGCATGCTGGACCGGGTCCGCGTGGACGGAGAGTCCCTCGACGAGGGTGTCGTGGCGTCGGTGACCGGCTACTTCGTCCTCTGGGTCGCCGTGTTCCTGGGGGCGACCACGGTGCTCGCTTCCTTCGGGACGGATCTCGAGACCAGCGCCACCGCGGTGATCGCAACGCTCAACAACGTCGGACCGGGCCTCGCGCGCGTTGGTCCCATGGAGAATTTCGCCGGCCTCCACGACGTCGCCAAGGTCGTGCTCTCCCTGTGCATGGTGCTCGGGCGCCTTGAGTTCTACGCGCTGGTGGTCCTCCTGATGCCGTCGTTCTGGAGGCGGTAAAGAAGAAGAGCCAGCGCCCGTGGGGACGCTGGCTCTTCAGAGTTTTTGCCAGAGGCCTGCTAGCCGAACGCTAGCGGATCAGAATCACTGGAACGTGATGCTGACGGCGCTCGAGAAGTTCGAGCCGCCGGCCGTGGTGTCGCGCGACCAGTACTGGAAGTTGCGCGTATCGCCAGCCAGGACGGCGAGGGGGCCGGCCGTGGTGGGCAGGGACGTCAGGTCAATGCCAAGGGAGACGGAGCCGCCAGCGCCCGAGTTCAGCACGTTCGCGTTGAAGCGACCCATGTCGAAGCTCGCGATGCAGAGGTGGCCATCGCTACCGCCCGGGTTGTAGACGAAGACGTCGCCAGCCGAGTGGATGAAGAAGCCCATGGCGTTCAGCTGGAGGTCAGAGACGGTCAGCGTGAGATCGTTGTCAGCAGCGACGTCGCTGCCGGTGGCCTCAAGGAGTGCGCCAACGTTCGCCGAGCTCGGGTTGCCGAGGCAGGCGATGGTGCCGAGGGACGGGTTCATGACCTGGCCCCAGTCAAGGTTGTCGTAGTAGCGACCGGAGTCTTCGAAGTTCGTTGCAAAGCTGCTGAAGCCGAACTGCATAAGCTCGCCGACGTAGGCCGGGTCGATCAGCACGTCGAGTGCCATCGATGCCCATGCGTCCGCTGAGGAGTCCGTGCTGTCGAACTGAGCCTCGAAGAGCGTCGCGAAGGATCCATCGGAGGTCTTGAGGACCTTGACGAATGCCTGGGTCGTAACCGTCATCGCAGGGTTCACGACGAGCGGGTTCTGACGGTGATCGAACGAGAGGCGCCAGGTGTTGCCTTCGTCGGCAGCGCCGATCGGCTGCTCCTGGAAGACAAGGGCGTTCACGACGTTGCCGTTGGTGTGCTCGCCGCTGTTGCCGTAGTCGCTGTAGATGTTCATGTACTGCGACATCTGGAACGGACCGCCGTCGCCGGAGGCAACGGCCGAGAAGCCCGCGCCGCCGTTCGGAGCGTCAAAGACGCCGTAGCCGTAGAGGAATCCGCCGGTCATTCCGTCGAAGACGTTCGCGAAGATCTTCCAGCCGTCAGCCGTGAGAGCGGCCGGGTCGGTCATGTCGAGCGACTCGAAGTCCTGGGAGTAGGCGCTCAGAGCGGGGGGCATGCTGCCCGGGGCGTCGAACGTGATGTTGTCGTAGAAGCGACCCGAGTCGTCGAAGTTGGTGGCCGTGCTGGCGAAACCAATCTGGAGAAGCTCGCCGGCCCAGGTGGGGTCGATGAGGAGGTCGATGCTGTCCGAGGTCCACGCCGCCGTCGAAGCAGCCGTGGTGTCGATCGTCGGGAAGGCGAGGGTTGCGAAGGAGCCGTCCGAGATCTTGAGGACCTTGATGAAGGCGATCGTCGTGGTGCCGCCGTCGCCGTTCACGGGCGTCGGGTTCTTCAGGTAGTCGAAGGCAAACGTCCACGTGTTGCCGACGTCGCCGGCTCCGATGGTTTGCTCCTGGAAGAGGTTGGCCTCGACGAGGTTGCCATTCATGTGCTCGCCGGAGTTACCGTAGTCGCTGTAGGCGTTGATGTACTGGGCGCCCTGGGCTGCACCGCCGTCACCGGTGGCGATGGCCGAGAAGCCTGCGCCGCCGTTGGGAGCGCCGAAGGTGCCGTAGCCGTACAGGTAGCCGCCTGCGGGGTCGAAGACGTTCGCGAAGATCTTCCAGCCGTCGCCGTCAAGGGCCGTGGGGCTTGCGATGTCGAGGCCTTCGAAGTCCTGCGAGTACGAAGTGAGTTGAGCGGCGGCGTTAGGGGCCAGCGCGACGAGCGCCAATGCTGCGCCCTTAGTGAAGAGTTTCATGCTCAGATGTGCGTAGAAGCGGAATGAGAGAGGGTCCGTGCCGATGCCGTCAAGGGGCGTTAGCACCAGCGCTCGGGCCCTGAAGGCTAGTCGGTTTGGGACCTCGAGGCTTCACGGTCGCCTCTCTTCCTCGTTAGAAAGCCCCGATCTGAAACGCTTCCGCGACATCGTGACGGTGTATTGGGCGTTTTCTAATGCCCCTCTCATCTTCGCGATAAGCGGGTGCACAGCTCTAGCCTCGATACGTCTGGCCTTGCCCCCAACTGGACCTGTCTCCGCCTCTGCGGATCGGCAGCGATTCTGGCTCTACAGGATGTCTTCGCGGTACACGAACGGCCGGCGACGCATGTGGTCGCGGCGGTGTGCCGCAAAGCGCCACATGACCGTCGGTCCTGCGACGGTCAAGTACCTGCGCAACGCGCCGCGGCGCTCAAGCTGGATCTTCCCTGTGACGAGGCCAACGAGCTCACGCTCAAACTTGGACTTCCGGCGATATACGCCCGCGCCCACCTGGTCGGGGTCATCAGGGAACCCGGACGGGACCTCAAGCAGAAGGCCCAAGACCCGGGGATCTGTGCGCACACGCGTCAGCACGGTCCAGCGGCTGTTGCCCTTGCGACCCATAATCTCCAGCGTCTCACCGTCGCGGGGCTCTGTGAAGGAAAGCGGCACGCGCTGCAGCTTGATGTCCATCTCGGCCGTGAACAGGCCGCCGCCCACGGGCTCGATGACGGAACTCTCGATCGAGGGACCGTCGCCGAAGTAGGCCTCCACTTCGACCTCGCCCCGCTCTGCGGTCGTGCCGAGGAACACGACGCCGTGCTCCGTGGAAACCCCGAGCTCGCTGCCGCCCTCCGTACGAATCTTCACCACCGGATCCATGATGGTGCGCGTTCCCGTGCAGGAAGCCAGCGCTCCGAGGGCCAGTACCCCGAGGAGCATCATCGGCAGCGCGAACGCTTGCCGCCTTGCGTGCTGGATGGGGGTGCTGGGGGCGTGGAGAGGGGTCGTTGGGCGGTCCATGGCTGAGCTATACGGTCTGGGTCGGATCGGCTGGAGGGACCCCCGGATTATCGTCTGAACCGCCTCTGGAGCACGATGGGTTCGTGGGTGGAAATCGCAGGATCGCGATTCTTGGCCGCCCTCGCTATCCTCACAGCCCATGCCAAGGGACTACGACGCGATTCTTCTCGACCTGGATGGGACGCTGCTGCGCTCGGATGAGTCGCTTCATCCCGAGAGCCGTGCGGCGCTGGCGGAGGCCCAGGCCGCCGGAGCGGTCGTGATGGTGGCGACCGGACGCTCCAAGATTTCGGGGCTTCCGATCGTGGAGGACCTAGGGCTCAAGACGCCCGCTGTGTTCTTCAATGGCTGCGCGATCTGGGACCCCGAGAAGGCCCGAATGGTCGAGGAGCGGACGATCTCGAACCGCACCAGCGAGCGCCTGCACGCCTGGGCGAATGAACGGGACGCCCAGGTGATCGTGATGACGGCGGATGACAAGCTGACCCACGAGCCCCGCAGCGACGCCGAGCGCCGCAACTTCGAAGGCTTCATCGGCATGCGCTTCGCCGATCGCGCAGACCTCGTGCAGGAGTACACCATCCGGCTGAGCTTCCTCGTCAACGGCGAAGAACAGGACTCAGCCGCCATTGCCGCCGAACTAGAGGAGGCCGCCGGGGGGCCCATTTACATCTCGCACTTTCCGCTGTCAGTGCTGCCGCGCCACCGCACCAATCCCTACAGCGCGATCGACGTGCACGCGCCCTGCCGCGGCAAGGCGGAGGGGCTGCGCTTTCTCGAGGAGACGCGCGGCATCCCGGCGTCGCGGGTGATCGCGGTGGGGGACGCGGACAACGATGTCCCGATGCTGCGCGACGCCGGGTTGGGCGTGGCGATGGCGGGTGCTTTTCCCGAGGTCAAGGCCGAGGCCGACCTCGTCATCGGCTCCAACGATAGTCCGGCCATCGCAGAGCTCATTCGGGCGCATCTCTTGGGCTGAGCGTCCGTTGGTTCGTGCTTACGGTGGGTGGCGCTTGGCACACTCCGCCCATGAACTCGACGATCACCGTCCCTTGTGGCGCGCGCTACCTTCGGATCCTCACTGTCTTCGCCCTGGTGGTCACCGCCTGGATTCTCCAGGCGGCGCCCGCCTTCGCCGCCGCTCCCCAGGCGGCGGATAGCGCCGCGCCGGCCGAGTCCACGGCGGCGCCAGCTTCAGCCGATGGATTCACCCGTGCCAAGCAGCGGGTCGAGGGCGAAGTGCGTGGGCTCTTCACGGACCCAAGGGGAACGGTCGAGCGGTGGCTCCTCCAGGATGGACCGAGGATTGCCGCCCATGTGCTGTTCTTCTTCTTGATCCTGCTCGTCTCGAAGATCATCGCTTCGTTCGCCGAGCGGATGGTGCGCCGGCTGCTCGACAAGTCTGCGAAGAAGTCGAGCACGTTGTTCAGGGCTTTCGTCGCGAGCAGCGTGTCGAAGTTCATCTTCTTCGTTGGGCTCATCCTGGCGCTCCAGAACGTGGGCCTCGACGTCGCGCCGATTCTCACGGGCCTCGGCGTCATGGGGTTCATCATCGGCTTCGCCCTGCAGGACACCCTTGCGAATTTCGCAGCTGGAATCATGCTGCTCCTCTATCGCCCCTACGACATTGGAGATTTCGTGGAGGTCGCGGGTAAAGAGGGCACGGTGGACGCGATGACGCTTGTGTCGACCAACATCCTCACCCCAGACAACCAGAAGCTCACCGTCCCGAACGGCAAGATCTGGGGCAACGTGATCCGCAACGCAACGGCCAACGATCGTAGGCGGACGAACGAAGTGGTCGGCGTCGGCTACGGCGATGACCTAGAGCGGGCCCGGGAGGTAGCCGCCGAGGTTGTCCTCGGAATGCAGCATCTGATTCACGAGCCCGCTCCCCAGGTGCTCGTCACGTCACTCGGCGACTCGTCCGTCCAGCTCTCGATCCGAGCGTGGTTCCCGACGGCTGAGTACTTCGCGTCCTGCTGCGAAATGCGGAAAGCCGTCAAGCTGCGGTTCGACGCCGAGAACATCACGATCCCCTACCCCCAGCGCGAAGTTCACATCAAGGGACCGGGAAACGAACTCTCTACTTCCAAAGGATGAGGGTCGCGGGGGCTGCTAGGTCGACCGTCATCTCTCCGGTTACGGACGGGAGGAGCTGGAAGCGCTCCCCTTCGTCGGATTTAGCTAGCAGCGTGGCGCGCCATGACCAAGCGCCCGCTGGCATCCACAGGTCGCTCGACGTCTCCTGGCCTGACCCAAGAGTGAGGTCCGCGATCATCATCCAGGGCTCAGAGGCGTTCCTCCTGGCCTCAAACAGAAGCGCGGCTCGACGGTGAATGGCACCGGCCTCAACTTTCACATGGCCCCCGGGGCTAAGGTCCAAGAGGGGGGCGGCCTCGGCACCGGGATCCAGCTGGACACGCTTCGGCCCAATCGACCAGCCGGGGCCAGACGCGAACAGGTCCCAGCTTCCAGGTACGAGCCGGTCGAATTGGCGGTCGCTCTCGGCGTGGAACTCGGCGATGAACGCTGAGCGAGGAGTCGCTTGCGTTCCCTCTAGCCAATCGGGGAGCCAGTGGAGCTCGGCGTTGCGTGCATAGAGCTTGCCCACTTCACCTGTATCGTGCACCGGTGAGGAGCTGCCGTGGTCCACCCAGAGCTTGAGCCCTGAGTGATGCTCCTGAGAGATCTCGACGGTGGTGGCGCCCTTTCGGCCGAGGAATTCAATCACTTGCACGCACGAAACATCGTCTTTGGTAACGCCCACCGCGAGCCACTTGCCTGCTCGAACGCCCTTGAAGGACGCCTCGTCTCCGTCGATCTTCGCATCTGCTCTGGACGCACGCTCGCTCCCAGCGTCCACGGGAATCAGCTCGATACGCTTCCACCCTGCGCCCTCGGCCTGCCGCAGGACCACGACGTCAGCTTCGGTTCCCATGGCGAGAACGACCTCGATGCTCGTGGCGTTGGCCCCTATACCTACGAACGAGGAACGAAGCGATCCACTCGCGAGCTCTCCAGAGACCAGGAGTCCCCTGGGGTCCGCGGTCAGCCCCTCCAGCAGAAACCCTCCCTGGTCATCGCACTCGATCGCCTGCGAGACGTGCTGCGTCGTCACTAGGGCGGTGGCGGCAGGGACTCCCCGGCCTTCCCCGTCGACGACCCGTCCATGGACCAAAACACTAGGTCGCAGCAGCACATCAATCGAAGTTCCGTCTAACTCGTTCGCTCCTTGAACATCAAACTGGGTCGGGCAATGTCCCTCGCGCTCTACCTTGAGGAAGATCGGATAGTCGTTGAGGAATTCCTGGGGCAGGCTCCAGTGACCGGCTTCGTCCGAATGCGCGACCACTTCATGGCTGACCTTTGCCTCGCCGCGCGCCAAAAGTCGAATGCTGGCGCCCACGATTGGCTGATCTTCGGTGTTGTGAACGAAGCCGCCGAGCGTGAGGTCTTCGACACGGCGAAGGGAAATCGTTCGGTGGACGTCGGTCCCGTCCTTAAGTTTATAGAGCTTCCCCTCACGAGCGAACCCAGGCGCCTTAACCGAGAAGAGCAAGACGATGCCCTTCGCGCCATATCCAGGGATGCCGTGGACGATCCCGCGGCCTGTTTCGTCTGTGACGGCGCCGTAGAGATGGTGGTAAGGGTCGAGGAAAAAGTAGCCGTACTTGATCGCCGTTGGCCCGGAGGGAGCGATGAAGCGCCGCGAGCTGGCAACGGCAGAGATCTCAGCTCCCTGGATTGGAGCACCGTTCTCGTCCCTTGCGTCGATCGTGATCATCAATTCCCTCTTCAGCTCTATCTCAGGCAGCTGGCCCGCGCTGTGGTGCCCAGCAGTCATGTCGACGTAGCCAACAACGCCGGGCGCGCGCACCAGAACCGTCGGGCTCCGGTCGCCCTCGAAGAGATCTGAGCTCAGATCAAAACGTCCCTGGGCATCGCAAATGGCCACCGGCTCCATCGGCTCGGTGGGGAGCTCGATCGTCGGCGTCGTCTTGACTATGAAGACTTCAGCCCCTTGGGGGCTGACTCCGCTCCCGTCCACGCGCACCGTGCCGGTGACGACGGTTGTCTCGTCAGCCGCCAGGTCTGCCGGCGAGGCGACGTCCTCGACCGGTATGGCGGTCCGGGTTGCCGCTCCGCTCGCGCCTGTATTGGGCGCAGGCTCCTCCTCGGCGGACACGGCTAGGCTCGACGGAGCCAACTCATCCCCGGTAAGGGATGACAGGTCGTCCTCTTCTTGTAGGAGAGAGATCACGCCCCAGATCCCCGCCATGAGAAGAAGCGCCAGCGGTACGAGCACGCCGGGACCTACGCCCATGAACGTGACGCCCGCGCCCGAGAGGATGCCCGGGAGCACGCTTTGGTGCCGCGGGATCGTCATGGCGAGGAGGCTAAGCGACGCGCGTGAGCCAAGGCTCTCGCGCACTCGCTGCAGCCCCCGATGCAGCCGAACGGCCGCAGCGGACTCGCTGATGCTGAGCTTTGTCGAGATTTCCTTCAGGCTCAAGCCGTCGAAGAGTGCGGCGGAGACGACGGCCGCGTTGGCCGTGCTTAGCTTCGCGACCGCCCTGCGCAGCTTGTCCTTCAGCTCTGCGCGCTCGAGCTGCTTCGTCTCCGGCAGTTCGTCTGCTTGCGGCTCGACCTTGGTGGGCTGATGAACCTGACTCAGCCGCGCACGGCGGCGGATCTCGGCCTTGATCTGGCGCAGCGCGATGCCGTTGACATACGGCACGATCGGGCGCTCGCTATCGAGCTTCTCCTCGGCGCTGATGAGGCCGAGGAACGTCTCCTGCATCGCGTCTTCTGCGCCGGTTTCGTCGAGACCGGCGCGAGCTGCGGCAGCGAGTAGCTTGGGGGCGAGGGCTTCTAGGACAGGCGCGAGATCCCGGGGGGCTCGGCTTTTACGATATAGCTGGTACTGACGCTCAATGACCTCGTTGGGAACCATCGAAATGCGTGGAGGCTTGTCGCGGTGGTGCTAACTCGCAGACGGTGAATGGGAGACGTAGGGAACTTCACACAGCGCTCAGGGGACGAGCTCATAGGCAGCAGGCTATCCCGGTTGACTCCGCGCCTCCCTGAAAACACCGTTAGGTCGCGCCACTCACTTCCAAAGAGAGACGGCGGTGGGGGCATCCCGGGCGACTTCGACCTTGCCGGTTTCAGAGGGGATCAATTGGAAGCGCTCTCCCGACTTGGTCTTGGCGACGACGCTGGCGCGCCAGGACCACGGACCCTCCGGGAGCCATAGCTCATGGGCGAACGAATCGTGGGTGCCTTGGACCAAATGCGCGAGAGTGATCCACGGCTCCTTCTCGCTGCGCCGGACTTCAACCACCAGCTGCGTGCCGCGGTGGAAGTGGCCTACGTTGAAAGTGACAAGTCCGGCCGGCGTGTAATCGAGCTCGGGGACGGCCTCGGAGCCAGCGTCTAGCTGGATCCGCATCGGTCCGATCGCCCAGCCAGGGGCGAAGCCGAATAGATCCCACTCACCGGGGACAAGCCTTGGAATCACTCGCTCGCTCTCCGGGTGGAACTCTGACCTGAACAACGAGCGCGGCGTGACTTCAGTGCGCTCCAACCAGTCCGGGAGCCAATCCACCGACACACACTTGGCGTGTAGGACGCCGGTCTTGCCCTCTGCGGCCACTGGGTGATTGCTCTTCTGATCGAGCCAAAGCTTGAGCGACGCGTGGTGGTTCTTCGATACCTCGTGGGTCGAGACGGGCTGTGGGCCGACGAACTCAACGGGCTCCACGCACGAAACCGCGTCCTTCGTGATCCCTACCGCCAGCCACCTGCCGGTTCGGACTCGCTCGAAGGTAGCCCTGTCGCCGTCCACCTTGGTGGGAGCGTAGGAACGTACCTCGCTACCGGCGTCCAAGGGGATGAGCTCCACGCGCTCCCACTCTACGCCCTCGGCTTGAACAATGACGAGCTCCCCCGCTTCGCTATCCCGCTCGAGGACGACCTCGACCGTCGTGGTGTCTGCGTCCACCTCGATACTGAGCGAACGAGGAGAGCCTTCTCCCACGACGCCAGAGGCCCGCAGCGTGCGCGGGTCTGCAGTGAGCCCAGTGGCCTTGAACTCGCCGCGCTCGTCGGACACATAGGTCTGCGACGTGTGCTGGGTGGTGACTTCGATCTCTGCGCCAGGAACCCCGCGGCCCTGACCATCGACGACTCGCCCATCTAGCGGCGCACTTCGGCGCAGCATCACATCGACGGGTTGGCCATCGACTTCCCCCGGCCCGGCGTAGGAGTACCGAGCGGAGCAGTACTCGTCGCGCACCACCTCGAGGAAGATCGGGAAGTCATCGAGCAGCTCGTGGGGGATGCTCCAGGCGCCGCTCTCATCGGAGCGCGCGATCACTTCGTCCGTCACGGGCGTTTCGCCGCGGGCGAGGAAGCGAACCTCGGCGCCGACGATCGGTTGGTTCTCCGCGTCGTGAACTAGCCCCCCGAGGCTCATCTCGTGGGTGCGCTTCATCACGATGGTCTCTTCGATGCCCGTCGCTTCATCGAGCCTGAAGTTCAAGGCCTCTCGTCCGAAGCCCGGGGCCTTAAGCGACAGGAAGGTCACGAAGCCCCTCGCGCCGTAGCCCGGGATTCCGTGGATCACCCCGCGGCCGTTCTCGTCGGTGACGGCTCCGTACAGGTGGTGGTAGGGGTCGATGAAGAAGAAGCCAAACTTCATGGCGGTCGGGCCCGACGGCGCGATGAAGCGTGGCGAGCTAGCGACAGCAGAGAGCTCGATGCCCTCCAGCGGGCTGCCGTCCTTGTCTCGCGCGTCAATCGTGATTAGCATCTCGCGCCGCAGCGTGACTTCGGGGAGCTCGCCCGACTCTTGATGGCCTTCCGTGACGTCGACGTAGCCCACGTAGCCGGGTGCCCGAACGAGGACTGTGGGCGTCGGGTCGCCCTCGAATACGTCGGAGGCTAGCTCGAAGCGCCCCTTGGCGTCGCAAGTGGTGACCGGGACCATCGGCTTGGTAGGGAGGACGATGGAGGGCGTCGTCGCCAACACGAAGACCTCGGCCCCGCCGGGGCTGATCGCGTTCTGTGCCACCGTGATGCTGCCCCTGACAATGACCTCTGGGGCGGACGCTGAGTCGGTCGCAAGGAGGGGCGCTGTTTCGAGCCCCGTCGGTGGGAGCGCCGCGCGGGCGCCCACGGAGCCGCTGGAATCGACGGGCTCGGTGGCATCCACTGACGCGATCGCCACGCTCGGCGGCGCGGCTTCGACCTCAGGCAGCTCCGTTTTCGCGAGCAGTGAAACCAGGCCCCAAATGCCGGCGACCAAGAGGAGTGCCGCCGGAACGAGCACGCCGAGTCCCATGCCGAAGAGCGAAACGCCCGCGCTCGGGAGAATGCCGGGCAGCACCTTGCGGTGCTGGGGAACCGTGAAGGCCAGAAGGCTCAGCGCCGCGCGCGAGCCGAGGCTTTCGCGCACGCGCTGGAGACCACGGTGGAGCCTGACCGCGGCGGCGGAATGACTGATGTCGAGCTTCTTCGAGATCTCCTCGACGTTCAGTCCCTCAAAGAGTGCCGCCGAGACAACCGATCCGTTGGCCTGGCTCAGGCCGGATACCGCCCTTTGCAGTTTGGCCTTCAGCTCGGCCCGCTCAAGCGCCTGGGTCTCAGGCAGCTCTTCCGCCTGCGGCTCAAGCTCGACGGACTGATGCACCTGTTGACGGCGGGCGCGGCGACGGATCTCGGCCTTGATCTGCCGGTCCGCGATGCCGTTGACGTACGGCACAATGGGACGTTCGCCATCGAGTTGCTCCTCGGCCATAATGAAGCCGAGGAACGTCTCCTGCATCGCGTCTTCAGCGCCAGTTTCGTCGAGACCGGCGCGCGTTGCGGCGGCGAGGAGTTTGGGAGCGAGCGCTTCGAGCACAGGCGCGAGATCCCGGGAAGCCCGGCTCTTGCGATACTGCTGATACTGACGCTCGATGACCTCATTGGGAACCATCGAATTGCCTTGGAGAAGTGGGGACCTTCACGGAAGCCTAAGGGGAATAGCCTTAGGCGCGGAAGCCTATCCAGATCGTGTCCAATGGCGCCTGACAATCCCGTTAGGTTCGCCGCTGGGCGTCCGCTCTTGTGGACGAGCGGCCTACTTCTTCGGCTTCGTATCGCTGCTCTTCTTCGCAGGCTTACTGGCTGGCTTCTCAGATGACCCAGCGCTGTCGGCCTTCTTCGCGTCGGTATACGACTTCGAACGGTAATCCGTCTGGTAGTAGCCCGAGCCCTTAAAGAGGAAGCCAGCGCCCATACCAATGAGGCGCTCGAGCTTGTTCTTCTTGCACTCGGGGCACTTCTTGAGCTCCGCCTCGCTCATCATCTGGAACTCTTCGAACTCGTGGCCGCAGGCGTTGCAGCGGTAGTCGTAGGTGGGCATGGCCTACGACTCTGGGTCCTCAGAAGGGGACTCAGAAGGGGACTCAGAAGGGGCCGCAGAAGGGGACTCTGAGGAACTCTCAGAGGGGATCTCCACCGTTTCCGCATCGGCGGCAGCTTCACCATCGCCCTCAGCTTCCGGCTCTGCGGCCACGCGCACCTGGGCGAAGCGCAGGACGGACTCGCCCATTTGCCAGCCGCCGCGGACGACCTCGACGATTGTGCCGGGCTCGTGCTCGGTGGACTCCACGGTCGAGATGGCCTGGTGGAACGCAGGGTCGAACGTGCCCTCCGCGACGATCGGCTTGACCGCGAGCCTGTCGAAGAGACCTTGGAGCTGCGTGCGAGTCATCTCGACGCCGATCTTCAGGTTCTTCGCTTCGTCCGTGGTCACCGGAGCCGCGAGGGCCATGTCCAAGTAGTCGAGCACCGTGACCGCCTCGCCGAGGACCTCGGTCTTCGCGCGTGTGACGGCGGAGTCGATGTCGGCCTGGGTGCGGCGGCGGAGGTTCTGGTAGTCCGCCTGGGCTCGCATCCAAAGCGCCTTGGCTTCGTCGCGTTCCCGGATGGCGAGCTCTAGCTCGCTGAGCTCTTCGTCCTCTTCCACGGCCACGGTGTCTTCCGAGAGCTCGTCGCCGTCGCCGCCGAACTCTTCGTCTAGGTCAATGGTCTTGGCGAACGCCTCGTCCGTCTCGGGCGAAGCGTCACCGCTGTCGGTGGTTTCGGGCATATTCTCGCTCTCCTTTCGTTTACGTCGTCCAAATGCCATGGGATCAACTGAAGTACTCGGTGACTCGGTCGAAGAACGAGCGCTTGCCGCTCGCCTCGCCGTCGATCTCGTGGAACTCCTCCAGGAGCTCCTTCTGACGATCGCTGATCTTCTCCGGAATCTCACAGAAGACGCGCACGAGCTGGTCGCCCTTGCCGCGTCCTTCCATGCGCGGGAGGCCTTGGCCGCGCAGGCGGAAGACCTTGCCGCTCTGGGTGCCCGCCGGCACGGTCATTTCGACCTTGCCGCGGATGGTGGGGATCTCGACCTTGTCGCCCAGCGCGAGCTGGGGGAAGGAGAACGGGACTTCCGTCAGAACGTCCGGGCCAGAGCGCTGGAAGACCTTGTGCTCCTTCTCGCGGATGACGCAGTAGAGGTCGCCGCGCGCGGCGCCCTTGGGCCCCGCGTCGCCTTCGCCGGTGACGCGCAGCTGCACGCCTTCCTCGACTCCCTGGGGCACCTGGATCTCAACCTCGGTGCGTGACTGGATGCCGCCGCTGCCGCTGCAGGACTGGCAGGGCGACTCGATGACTTCGCCGGCGCCCTTGCAGCTGGGGCAGGGGGACGCCATCTGGAAGAACCCAGCGCTGCGGGCGACTTGGCCGCGGCCGCCGCACGTGCCACAGGTGGTCTTGCCGGTGCCGGGCTTCGCGCCAGATCCGGTGCACGTGTCGCAGGACTCCATGCGCTTGAGCGCAACGGTCTTGGTGACGCCTTCGTCGACTTCCTCGAGGGTCAGGTCGAGCACGATGCGCAGGTCGCGTCCGCGGGCCGGGCCGCGTGAGCGCCGACCGCCGCCGCCACCGAACATGCTGCCGAAGCCGCCGCCTCCGCCGCCAAAGATGTCTCCGAAGGCCGAGAAGATGTCCTCGACGTTCGTGAAGCCGCCGCTGGCTCCGCCGCCACCGCCGCCCTGGGCGAAGGCCTGGTGCCCGAACTGGTCGTAGCGCTGGCGCTTCTCCGGGTCCGACACGATGTCGTACGCCTCGGCGGCCTCCTTGAACTTCGCTTCCGCCGCCTTGTCATCCGGATTTTGATCCGGGTGATACTTCATGGCGAGCTTGCGGTACGCCTTCTTGATGTCGGCCTGGGCCGCGTCCTTGGCGACCCCAAGGACTTCGTAGTAGTCGCGTTTTTGACTCATTTTTGCGGCGTGCGGCGTGGCGTAGCTTGGGGGTAGTCGAAGGGGCGGCGGAGCGGATCAGCGCTCCGCCGCCCCCTGCGGTGGCTCCGTTGCCTGTAAGGCGGCGGGAGCGTCAAAAGTCAGGCTGGATGGATCAGTTGACCGAGCCCTCGATGGACTCTTCGTTCTTGATGTCGGTGATCATCGAGTCCGTCGTCAGAAGCAGACCCGAGATCGAGGCCGCGTTCTGCAGCGCCGATCGCACGACTTTCGCCGGGTCGATGACGCCTGCCTTGAACATGTCCTCGTAGGTGCCGGTCAGCGCGTTGTAGCCGATGGTCTTGCCCTTCTCGAGGATCGTCGCGGCGACGACCGAGCCGTCCACGCCAGCGTTCTCGGCGATCTGGCGGCACGGGGCCTCCAGGGCGCGCTCGATGATCTGCGCGCCGAAGCGCTCATCGTTCTTGTAGCGGCCTTCCGCCACGGCTGCGGCCGCGTTCAGAAGTGCAACACCGCCGCCAGGGACGATGCCCTCTTGGATGGCTGCGCGCGTTGCGTTGAGCGCATCCTCGACGCGGTCCTTCTTCTCCTTCATCTCGGCCTCGGTCTTGCCACCGACCCGGATGACGGCGACGCCGCCGGTGAGCTTGGCGAGACGCTCTTCGAGCTTCTCCTTGTCGTAGTCCGAGTTCGACTTCTCGATCTGGACGCGGATCTGCTTGGCGCGCTCGTCGACGGCCTTCTTCTTGCCAGCACCCTGGATGATGGTGGTGGCGTCCTTGCCGACGACGACGCGTGCTGCGCTGCCGAAGTGCTCGACCGTCACCTGCTCCAGCGGGATACCGATCTCGTCGGTGATCGAGACGCCGCCGGTCAGGGCCGCGATGTCCTCGAGGTACGACTTACGGCGATCGCCGAAGCCCGGCGCCTTGACGGCGACGACGTTCAGCACGCCCTTGAGACGGTTGATAACGAGGGCCGTGAGGGCCTCGCCTTCGATGTCCTCGGCGATGATGAGGAGCGGCTTACCGCTGCGCATCGCGGCCTCGAGGGCCGGCACCATCTCGCGGACGGTCGAGATCTTCTTGTTGCAGATGAAGACGTGGGCGTCCTCGTACTCGGCAACGAGCTTCGACATGTCGGTGGCGAAGTAGGGGGACAGGTAGCCCTTGTCGAACTCCATGCCCTCGACGTGCTCGAGGAGCGTGTCGATGCCCTTGTTCTCTTCGACGGTGATGACGCCCTCGTTGCCGACCTTCTCGAAGGCCTCGGCGAGGAGGTCGCCCGTCTCCGGGTCGTTGTTGGCACTGATCGTAGCGACGGCGGCCTTGTCAGCCTTCGTCTTCACCTTGCGCGACTGAGCCGCGATGGAGTCCGTGGCACGGGCGACGGCCTTTTCGATGCCGTTGCGGAGCTCGATGGTCGAAACGCCGGTGGCCGCGTACTTGAGGCCCTCGTTGAAGATCGACGAGGCAAGAACGGTGGCCGTGGTGGTGCCGTCGCCCGCGATGTCGTTCGTCTTGTTGGCGACCTCGAGCACGAGCTTGGCGCCCATGTTCTCGAAGGGATCTTCGTGCTCGATCTCTTTCGCGACCGAGACGCCGTCCTTCGTGACGTGGGGGGAGCCGAAGCTCTTCTGGAGGATGACGTTGCGCCCGGCGGGGCCGAGGGTGACGCGAACCGTCTTGGCGAGTTTCTCGATGCCTGCCTTCATTTTGTGGCGGGCGGCATCGTCGAACATGATCTGCTTAGCCATGGTCGTGTGGGGTGGTTGAGGGTTGTGTGTGAGTGGAAGTGAGGGAGAGTGGTGGGAGAGGGGCTCCTAGAAGCCCATGCCTCCCATGCCGCCCATTCCACCCATGCCGTCCATACCATCCATGCCGTCCATCTCGCCGCCGCCACCGGCGGCAGGCTTCGGATCCGGCTTGTTGGCGATGAGCGCGTCGGTGGTCAGTAGAAGGGTCGAGACGCTGATGGCGTTTTGAAGCGCCGACTTCGTCACTTTGGCCGGGTCGATGATGCCCATGGAGAGCATGTCGCCGTACTCGCCGGTGAGGGCGTTGAAGCCGAAGGTCTGCTTCTTCTCGCGGAGCACCTTGTGGGCGACCACGGGGCCTTCGTGCCCAGCGTTCTCGGCGATCTGCTCGATGGGGCCGGTGAGGGCTTCGAAGAGCGTGTCGAGTCCGAGGTTGTAGTCCACGTCGTCGCGTACCTTGAGGTCAGCGATGACGTTGCGGGCGCGCAGGAGCGCGATGCCGCCGCCTGGCAGAACGCCCTCGGCCACAGCCGCGCGCGTTGCGTGCAGTGCGTCCTCGATGAGGGCCTTGCGCTCCTTCACCTCGGTGTCCGTGGCGCCGCCGACGTTGATCTGAGCGATGCCGCCGGTGAGCTTCGCGAGGCGCTCTTGGAGCTTCTCGCGGTCGTAGTCCGACGTGGTGTTCTCGATCTCAGCGCGAATCTGGTTCACGCGGCCGAGGACGTCGTCCTTCTTGCCCTTGCCGCCGACGATGGTCGTGGCGTCGGACGAGACGGTCAGGCGGCGGGCCGAACCGAGGTGCTGGAGCGTGACCTGCTCGAGGTCCATGCCCGTGTCCTTCATGATCGCCGTGGCGCCGGTCAGCGCCGCGATGTCGAGGAGCATCTGCTTGCGGCGATCGCCGTAGCCGGGTGCCTTGACGGCGCAGACCTGCAGGACGCCGCGCATCTTGTTCACGACCAGCGTCGCAAGCGCTTCGCTCTCGACGTCCTCGGAGATGATGAACAGCGGGCGTCCGCTGTCCTTGTTCGCCTCAAGGATCGGAACGAGCGACTGCACGTTCGAGATTTTGCCCTCGTTGATGAGGATCAGCGCGTTGTCGAACTGGACCTCCATCTCGTCGGGGGCCGTCACGAAGTGGGGGGACAGGTAGCCGCGGTCGAACTGCATGCCCTCGACGACGTCTACGACCGTCTCCATGCTCTTGCCGTCCTCAACGGTGATGACACCGTCGCGACCGACCTTCTTCATGGCGTCCGCGATCAGCTTGCCCGTGGCCGGGTCGTTGTTGGCCGAGATGGTCGCGATCTGCTTGATCTCGTCGTTGCCGCCGACCTGGGTCGCCATCTTCTCAAGCTTGGCGATGACCTTAGCCGCGCCGTCCTGCATGGCCGCGTTCAGGCGAGCCGGAGCCGCGCCCGCCGTGATGGCCTTCAGGCCGCCGCGGAAGAGCGTGCGCGTGAGCAGCGTCGCGGTGGTCGTGCCGTCGCCAGCGACGTCGCTCGTCTTGCTGGCCACTTCCTTGACCAGCTGAGCGCCCATCTGCTCGTAGGGGTTCTGAAGCTGAATCTCCTCAGCGACGGTCACACCGTCCTTAGTAACGGTGGGGGCGCCCCAGCCCTTATCGATAACCGCGTTACGACCGCGGGGTCCGAGGGTGGTGGTGACCGCCTGGGCGAGTTTGTCAACGCCACGAAGAATCGCTTCGCGTGCGTCGGACTCGAAAACCATTTGCTTGGCCATGGGATGCGTGACTGCCCGTTGAAGCAGTCGAGAGGAGGGTGGAGGGTTCGAAGTGAAAGCCGGCGGCTCCTTCAGCCCAGCGGACGCCCCAAAGGACGCCCCGCCGGCCCATGGAGGCCACACGGATGTGCGAGCCCACCCGGAAGCAAAGGCCGTGCCGAGTTCCCAAATCGGCCCTGACG